>CAXTOT010000081.1:0-23194 GCA_964245915.1 uncultured Lichenihabitans sp.
GCCAACTACTTCGAGGCAGCCGGATACGATGCAACGTGAGCGGATTCCGCTCTAAAGCCAAACACCCGGGGGCAGCTCTCGGGTGCCCCATCGAGGTTCTTCGCCCGCTACTTCTCTGAAATTGGGATCAAGGTCGACCGCAAGCGGAACTTCCATGGACTGAGGCATGGGCTGACCGACGCGTTGCGTGAGGCCGGTTACCTCGACGCACAAATTGCCATTATCGTCGGTCACTCCCGATCCGACACATCCATGACGCGGGGATACGGCCGGCTCCAGGAAGGCAATCTCAAGCTCCGTGTCGAAATGATCAACGCCGTTTCCTTCCCCGGCCTGGACCTATCTCACCTTTGCCAACCGAGTGCGTCCGACTAATCGCGGTTTGTGATGGTGCGATCACGCGCACGCTCTGTGTCCAGGGTCCGGAACCAGCAAAGCGGTCCGCCAGCCAGTTCGATCAGACAGCGGTGCTCGAAACAGGTCGAGAAGGCTTATGCATCAGCCGCAAAGGTCGTAATTCTCAAGCCTGCCTACACCAACTCCGCGAAGGCAGCGGCCAGCCTGACGGCTCGGCTCTGAAGGGGGCGTGTTGACTCTGATTGCGCGTTCATCAGGGCGAGAGTCGTGGTGCGCCCTAGACGAAGATGGGCCGGTGCGACATGCCGCCGCATTCTACATTTTTTGCAAGGCTTTTCGGCGTCTCCGACCGGCCCCCTGCAATAATCATAGTAGGACCATCTTTCTTATAGGACAACCGAATGAGCGCCTCGAAGATCCAGACCGAGACAGGCAAGCAGCTTCCAGCCTACAATTCAGCATGTGGAGCCGAGCGGCGCGGAAGTGATAAACCCGAGTCCATGGAAGATCCATCAGTGGCAGACCTGGCTCGCGCTGAGCGTGCCTCTTCGTTTGCCGGAAGGCGGGATCGCAATACTCATTCGTCGCCAGGATCCCGCTGCAGGGTTTTGCCAAAAAGCAAAACAACCAGGAGAAGATCGCTGACCCGGGACGCGGACTTCATCCAGCAGCTGCAAGAACTTGGCTCAAGCAGCCACCTGGAAGGCCTTTCTTCCACGGTTAGTGAAAATATCACTAACCGTTTACAACCAAGCTCCTACAACCCCGCGCCAGCCAGGGTAGCCTCGGCACCGCTCACATCATCCTACCGCGGTCCCAGCTACCACTTCACACCGGATGATCTGGACGGCCTCACGGTGTCTTTGATGAAGGACGTCCTCGGTTCATGCTGGGCTGATTTCAACAACGCAAAAAAGATAAGCCAGAGCTACTCTCGGCGCCGTCATAACCTGCAGCAAAGGACTGACCTCGAGCCAACGCTGCAGAGAGGCTACATGGACTTGCTGGACAGAAACCTTCGTCGTGCGAGCCGTGAACAAGCCAGTTTTCGTGACTTGATCAGCGAAGCCAAAGCACTGCTTGAGGCCTTGGGTGCAGCTCCCGCTACAAAGAAGACCAAGGCCGAACGAACCCGCTATATGCCGGCCTGGTGGGACGGAAAGCTCCTCGATGACCGACGATTGAGGAACCTGCTCACTGGAGAGCGCCGGCGGCATCGTGTTCCTCCTGAATGGAGGGAGGCAACGGATCAGGCCAAGGCCCTTTGGTACCTCCTTGGCCTCATTCAACTCGGGTCCGTATGCGCACTTACGATCAATCTAGACCACGAGAACGAAGCCGAGGCTATGACTAAGGAGGGCGCCGTAGATTGGTTCCGAGCCAGAGTGGCTCGTGAGCTCAAAATTGCGCTTGGGCGTAAGGTTGAATTCTACCTCGCGGCCGAACAATCAGACACCGGCCGGTTGCATTTCCATGGTTGCTTCGGCATTGCCGAGGACGAAGCTAAGAGTGCCCGCTGTGCCCTCCGAAAGGCCGCTGGCGAATGGCCAGAGCATCGTAATCACCAAGCCAAGACCAGCGCGAACCCCAATGCCAGATGGGGATCGTACGTCGTGAAACAGTTTGATTGGGTGACGAAAGAGCAACGCCAGCGGCTAGAAGACTCCTCCTCGTTCGCGGGCCGTAAGAAGGGTTACAAAGGCGCCGCGCTGAGTGTCACTCGTGGTGTGACCGCAGCCTCCCGTCAGCTCTATAACGAGTGCCGGACCATTGTCATTCGCGCAAACACCCTGTCCAGGGCCTGACCGGCTCCCATAGCGCGGCACGAAGCGTTTGCTTTAGCTCCGCCCTGCCGTGGAGGCCTTCGAATTGTGATGGCTGTCCGAGTTGAAGTCTGGGTGGGAACGCACTGCGGCTTACCCGGGCTTCCTATCGATCGACTATGCCGGTTTGCGTTCAGCGGGCGTCTCTGAAGAGCTATCGCTAGGGGTGGTAGAAGAACTTGTCCAACTCCACCCGGGCTTGCGTCGTGCCACCGGTGGCGGGACACGTTGGTCCACCGTCGATGAGACCCGTTGCTGGGTCAAATGGGCGCCGCCGTTCTGGCTGCCTTGGTGTTGGGTTGCTTTTTGCCGGCGTTCTAGGGGTCGCCTGCATGGTTATGACGACTCGCGCTTTTTCGTCGAGGTCAAAGCTCGCTGGTTCCGCTCAAGTCCTGCAAGACACCCATCGAGGCAAGTTGCCTGTTCGCAAAGGCGACGGGGCCAGGGCAGGCGTGTGGCCACGACCGGACCCACAGAATTATAGCAACCCAACACCGCTTGGCCGAATAGATGAGCCCAACCTCGTGCCGACAGTCGCGATTCGGTCGGTGCAAGTTCGGGTGTTTCCAAACTGCAATTCGGGGGCTTCGGAAGCCAGAATTGCGACGAAAAACTCAAGCCCTTGAACGTCGATTCAGACTGCGCCGCAATGAAACAAAAACAGCCCAGGGCAGGCAAGTCAGGGTCCCGGGTTACTTGAGTGCCTGATGGCAAAAGCCCTTCAGCGAGCCTCTGAAGGGCTTCCAGCTGATTGGGGCTGAATCGAGCCGGATACGCTGCTAGGAGAGTAGAGAAGCAGGCCAGGGCTAGAGGGGAAGATCCTCATAGACCTGATTGTCTCAGCCTACATCAGAAGCTCCGATGGCGCAGGCTACCCGCGCGTCCGGCCAACCAGAGCTCGACCCGGAAGCCAACGTTGGCTTCCTCGGGCCGAGGATCAGGAGACCAAAGGCGTGACACTTGCCCACAGCAAGGAGAACCAGTGAACGTACCCGATAGGTGCGCGGGAGCAACGCTGCATCTCTCTCACGACCGGAAATCATCCGCCCGGACCAAACTGGGTGCGAGCGTGAAACGGCAGACACCAGAGCTACCGAAAACATGAATCATGTGCAGCCGGTTCGTCGGCCGGCTTTTTGGTTGCGGAGCAAGCTTCAACTCGGCAGCGGCATGCATGAACATAGTCGACGGACTACTGATCAGGCGATCAGGCCGCCACGGAGAGCCAGGAGATTGGTCCGCCCGACAGCAGGTGCGCGTGTCAATGCCGCCGCTGCACGCGCCGGAGCCCGCGACCTATGAACGCCACACAATGAAGAGGCTCATGACATCAATGCTGATGTAGCCGGTCCTGCAACCGGTTGCAGAGGGGTTTCAATGCCAGTGAGTTCGCGAGATGGAAAGCATCTGTACCCACCGCCGGACCAAGCAGTCAGACCCTCGTCGTGGCGCTCTACTGTTCCGTCTTCGCACCTGGGGTTCGGGCCGGCCAGTCGATCGACGCCATGGCGGTTATCTACATGATCAGCCAGACCACTCTGGTAGCCATCGTTGCCCTTCGCTTCGTCAACCCGATCCTGGCCTGGGCCGACCGGGCCGGCGTGGGTTGGCACTACATCGCACCAGGCAAGCCGACCGACAACGCGTTCATCGAATCGTTCAACGGTCGGCTTCGCGACGAGTGCCTGAACGTCCATTGGTTCTTGTCGCTGGCAGACGCCCAGGCCAAGATCGAAGCCTGGAGACGGCACTACAACGAGAGCCGTCCTCACACGTCGCTTGGCTGGATGACACCAGCCGAATACGCCGCAGCGGCGGCCCAAAAGGCCGCCGAA
This sequence comes from uncultured Lichenihabitans sp., assembly GCA_964245915.1. Classification (GTDB taxonomy): domain Bacteria; phylum Pseudomonadota; class Alphaproteobacteria; order Rhizobiales; family Beijerinckiaceae; genus Lichenihabitans. The sequence continues at coordinate 4,016 of CAXTOT010000081.1, forward strand.
TGAACGCCGGATACTCACTCTCAAACTGGAGGAGAAACCGGGGGACCCTCATCACCTCGCCCATAGTCGGCAGGGCAACGTGACTCGAGTCACGGAACAGCACAAGAATGAGCGGCGTGGCTCCGGCTCGGGAACAGCCAGTCGCCTGACCGGAGGCCGCGCTTCTTCAACCACGCGGCGAGCGCTTCGCGCGCCAATCTGGTGAGCTCGAACGGTACGGGTCGACCGGTCTTCTGCTGGATGACGGTCATGCGCAGCCGCACGCTGTCACCCAAGTGGATGTCGGCGACGCGCAGCTTGACGAGGTCGCAGCCGCGCAGCCTGCTGTCGATCGCGGCGTTGAACATGGCGAGGTCGCGGATCCGGCCATCGTGCTGAAGGCGGGTGCGGATGGCCGAAATGTGCTTGGGCTTCAGCGGCGACTTTGGCCCGACGATCCGGCGTTGGTTCCACGAAATGCGGGCGGTGCCTGATTGAACTGTTGTCATGGTACGCTCCTTTCGGAACACACCACGCGCGCGCTCTTCGTGCCAATACGCGAATCACTGTCTCGCGCCATGAGCAGACACTGCCTCGGTACCAGGAAGCGGACGTTCGCTGTTGCGCCTATCGAAGTCGTTCAGCGGTTTTGCGGCTCCTCTAGCAAGCGGCCCTTCGTTCCCGCGCCAGGTCACTGCAGCTCGCGCGAATATGTGCCGGTCGTCCAACCCGCTCAGCGAAGCGAAAAGCCAAACAGGAGCTTCCAAGCTTCTTGGACCATCGAAGGCGCGCCAGCAAAGCGGTATTAGATTTTTTTGTTTGAGGCTTTGGGCGGCTCACGGATCGAGCCCACACATCGTGATCGGGTTAAGCAACCCGACACGGACCGCATCGACCATTCGAAGGCCGCGTGGCGTTCTTAAAAGCGAATTTAATGGCGGGGCTGGCCCTTCCACCCAATGTTGCACCGCGAAGGCGGCCGCTGCGATCGGCAGCCCCCGCGATCTATGCGATGGAGAGAAGCCCTTGAACGAGCATTCGTTCGTGAAGGATTTGATCAAAGATGCCGTAGTGCTGGAACGGCAGCAACCAGCTCCGCGCCGCAGGCGAGTCCGGTCCCTGCTCTTGCTAGCCCTGTTGGGCGCTGCCGGCTACGGCGCTTATGCCTATACCACCACCCACCCCGGCTTGCCCGCACCCGTAACATCAGCGGCAAAGGCCCCGCCAGTCGTCGTCCAGACCGTCCAGGCGACCATGCAGGACGTTCCGATCGAGGTTACCGGCCTTGGCACCGTGCAGCCCTTCAACAGCGTGACCGTCAAGCCTCGCGTCTCCGGACAGATCAGCGACATCGTCTTCACCGAGGGCGAGGTGGTTCGGGCCGGCGATGTTCTGGCGCATCTCGACCCGCGACCGTTTCTGGCGCCCTTGCACCAGACCCAGGCCACGCTGGCCAAGGATCAAGCGCAGCTCAAAAATACCGGGGCGGACCTGCAGCGGACCACGAGTCTGGCCCAGAACGGTTATGCCACCGGCCAGGCGCTCGACACTCAAAAGTCCCTGCTGTCGGGCCTGCAGGCCACCATTGTGGCGGACCAGGCCAACATCGAGAGCAACCAGACCCAGCTCGACTACGCGACCATTGCTTCGCCCATTTCCGGCGTAGCGGGCATCCGGATGATCGATGCCGGCAACATTATTACACCGTCTGATCCCGGCCTCGTGGTCATCAACCAGCTCGAGCCGATCTCTGTCGTGTTTTCCATTCCCTCGGAGTCGATTGGCCACTGGGCGGTGGGTCGCCCGACCGCGACCGTGCCGGTCGCGGCCTTGACGCCTGACGGCGCCCGTACCCTCGGCCAAGGCTCATTGAGCCTGGTCGACAATCACATCGACCCCACCACCGCGACCATCAAGCTCAAAGCGACCTTCCCCAACACAGACCACCTGCTCAAGCCGGGGCAATTCGTGAACGCGCGGATGCAAACCCTGCTTCTGCACAATGCGCTTACGGTGCCGTCGAGTGCCGTCCAGCAATCGACCGCGGGACCTTACGTCTACCTCGTCCAGGCCGACATGACCCTCGCCCAGCGACCCGTCACGGTGACACGGACCGCGAGTGACCGCGCCATCATCGGATCGGGCGTCGGCGCGGGTGACGTGGTGGTGACCGACGGCCAATACAGCCTCAAGCCGGGCATGACGGTGGCGACCAAATCTACAGGCAACACCTTCGCGGACCGGACGGACGCCACACAATAGAAGCCGGCCCTCGCCGGCGCCGAGCGTCGGACAATTATTTGGATGGTTCTCCCGCATGTCCTTATCCCAGCGCTTTGTCGAACGCCCGGTCGCCACCGCCCTGCTTACTCTCGGGGTGATCCTGGTCGGGACGGTTGCCTACCTGTTGTTGCCGGTCGCGTCGCTGCCGCAGGTGGATTTCCCAACCATCGCGGTTGCCGCCAACCTGCCCGGCGCCAACGCCGAAACCATGGCGGCCACGGTAGCCAGCCCACTCGAGCAGCAGTTCGCCAATATCCCGGGCCTCACCCAAATGACTTCGACAAGCACGCTGGGCTTGTCCAATCTGACGCTGCAATTCGATCTCAACAAGAACATCGATAGCGCCGCACAAGATGTGCAGACGTCAATCAACGCGGCCGCCGGCCTGCTGCCCAAATCGATGCCCAACCCACCTACCTATCACAAGGTCAACCCAGCCCAGTTCACCGCTATCTCGATCGTGATGCGGTCGGACACGATCCCACTGCCCAAGGTGATCGACGACGCCACCAACCTGATCGCCCAGAGCCTGTCACAGATTCCAGGCGCCGGCTTCGTCGATCTGCCGGGCTCGTCAAAGTCGGCGATCCGCATCCAGGTCGATCCGACCAAGATCGCCAACATGGGCATGAGCCTTGAGGATGTCCGCGCCGCCCTCGTGGTGGCGACCACGAACGGCCCGAAAGGCACGCTGGAGGGCAGCGAGCGCTCGGTGACGCTCGATGCCAACGACCAGTTGCTATCGGCCTCCAACGCCAATACCGCGATCATCGCCTACCGCAACGGATCGCCTGTGCGGGTCAGCGACGTCGGCCATGCGATCGACAGCGTTGAGAACACCTCGCTGGGGGCCTGGTACAACAACAAGCGCGCCGCGATGATCGACGTGCACCTGCAGCCGGGCGCCAATGCGGTCGACGTCGTCAAGGGGGTAAGGGACGCTCTGCCGACCCTGCGGCTGCGCTTGCCCCCGTCGATCACCATCAGCACGGCGGGCGATTCCACGGTGGCGGTCCGTGCGGCAGTCAACGACGTTCAATATACGCTGATGATCACGATCGGCCTCGTCGTGCTGACCATCTTCGTGTTCTTGAAGAGCATCAGCGCCACGATCATTCCAGCGATCACGATTCCAGTGTCGTTGATCGGAACGTTCGGGGTCATGTACCTGCTCGGCTACAGCCTCGACAATATCTCGCTGATCGGCCTGACAATCGCGGTGGGCTTCGTGGTCGACGACGCCATCGTGGTGATCGAGAACATCGTGCGCCATGTCGAAGATGGCGACTCGCCGCTTCAGGCAACCCTGAAGGGCGCCAGCGAGATCGGCTTCACCGTCGTGTCGATGACGGTCTCGCTGATCGCGGTTTTCATCCCGCTGCTGCTGATGGGCGGTATGGTGGGCCGCATCTTCCGCGAGTTTTCGGTCACGGTCTCCGTCGCGCTGGTCATTTCGGCCATCGTGTCGCTGACGCTGACGCCCACCATGTGCGCCCTGATGCTGCGCGGCCACGCGCCCGAGCGTCGGCCGAGCCGTCTGTCGCGCTGGCTCGAAGCGGGTTTCACGGCGATCGAGGTCGGCTACAAGGCTTCCTTGCTGCGCGTCATCGCGCGTCCGCGGCTGGTGATGCTGTCCTTTGCAGCGACCCTGGCCCTCACCTTTTATCTTTTCACGATCATCCCGAAGGGCTTCTTCCCGCAGCAGGACATCGGGCTGATCTCGGGCGCCACTCAGGCCGCGCAGGACATCTCGTTCCAGGCCATGGCGGCCAAGCAACACGAGGTCGTCGACCTCGTGTTGAAGGATCCGGCCATCGACACCGTTCGATCCACGTTGGGCGGGTCGGGCCGCATGAATGCCGGCAACCTCAACATCCTCCTCAAGCCGCAATCGGAACGGACCGCGAACGCCGACCAGGTGATCGCCCGAATCCGAAAGCAAATGGCGTCGATCTCCGGGATCAGCCTCGCCATGCAGGCCGTGCAGGCCATCAATGTGGGGGGCCGTACCGCCCAAACGCAATTTCAATACACGCTACAGGATCCGGACCTGCCGGAACTGTACAAATGGTCGAGCACGATGGTGGCGGAACTCGGCAAGCTGCCGCAAGTGCGCGATGTGGCGAGTGACCTTCAATCGGCCGCGCCGCACGCCAGCATCGTGATCGATCGGGATACAGCGGCTCGACTAGGCGTGACCCCTCAGGCCATCGACGACACGCTGTACGACGCCTTCGGCCAGCGCCAAGTGGCGACGATCTTCACCCAGCTTGATCAGCACAAGATCGTGCTGGAGGTCGATCCCCGTTTCCGGGTTGATGCCGGCGCACTCGACAGCGTTTATGTCGGCAATAATCAGGGCAGGCAAATCCCCCTTAGCACGTTTGCAAAGGTGGGCTCCTCGGTGGCGCCGCTGGCCATCAATCACCAGGGCCTATTCCCATCGGTGACGCTCAGCTTCAACCTCGCCCCGAATGTCGCGCTTGGCGACGCGGTGGCAGCCGTCGATGCCATGAAGGCGAGGATCGGCCTGCCAGGATCGGTGCAGACCGGCTTCCAGGGCACCGCTCAGGCGTTCCAGGCCTCTCTGTCGACGCAGCCCATGCTGATCGCGGCCGCGCTGGTGGCGGTCTATATCGTGCTCGGCGTTTTGTATGAGAGCTTCATCCATCCGCTCACGATTTTGTCGACGCTGCCTTCGGCGGGCGTCGGTGCACTCGCGGCGCTGCTGCTGATGGGCGGCCAGCTCGACGTCATGGGGCTTGTCGGCATCATCCTGCTGATCGGGATCGTCAAGAAGAATGCCATAATGATGATCGACTTCGCGCTGACGGCCGAGCGGGGCCAGGGCATGTCGGCACGGGACGCGATCATCCAGGCCTGCGTGCTGCGTTTCCGGCCCATCACTATGACGACCCTTTGCGCCCTGCTCGGTGCGCTCCCGCTGGCGCTCGGAACGGGGGTGGGATCGGAGCTGCGCCGCCCGCTCGGCATTGCGATCGTGGGCGGCCTTTGCGTGTCGCAACTGCTCACCCTCTACACGACGCCGGTGATCTACCTTTATATGGAATGGATCGTTCAAGAGCTCGGCACCTTGAAGGCCAGGCTTTGGAGCCGTCCGCCCGCCGCGCATCCGTTGCCGGCTGAATAAATAAACGGGAGGTTGCGTTGATCAGGGTGCTGGTCGTCGAGGACGACATGGAAACCGCGAACGAGATCGTCGAGGAATTCGACGCCGCCGGCTTCCATGTCGAGCGCGCTGCCACGGGACCGGATGGTTACGCCAAGGCCGCGACCAAAGCGTTCGACGTCATCACCCTCGATCGCTTGCTGCCAGGCCTCGACGGCTTGAGCCTGCTGGAGCGCCTCCGCGGCGATGGTGTCGACACACCGGTTCTGGTCCTTAGCGCCCTGTCGAGCGTGGATGAACGCATCAGGGGCTTGCGGGCCGGAGGTGACGACTATCTAGTGAAGCCTTTCTCGCCCGCAGAACTTCGCGCTCGCGTCGAGGTTCTGGCGCGCCGCGCGCCAGACGGCCGGCAAACGGCCCTCAGGGTCGGCGACCTTGAGCTCGATCTTCTCACGCGGTCCGCGCACCGAGGCGAGCGGTCGATCGAGCTCGTACCGCGCGAGGTCAAGCTGCTCGAATACCTGCTGCGCCATGTCGGTCAGGTCGTCACGCGTACGATGCTGTTCGAGCAGGTCTGGCGGTATCGCTTCGATCCGGGCACCAATCTAGTCGACGTCCACCTCGGGCGCCTGCGCCGCAAGATCGACGAGCCTAACGAGGTGCCGCTAATCCACACGGTGCGCGGTCTGGGATTCGTGCTTCGTGCGCCTGATTGAGGTTTTCCGATCCTCCCGTGTGCGGCGCGTCGCCGCCACCACGGCGGTTCTCTGCCTGACCGTTCTAACGCTGGCCGGTTTCTTCTACTGGCAGACCATCGGTTACCTCACTAAACAGATGGACGACACCCTACTGGCCGACGCGCGTTCTTTCGCGAACGAAAGCCCGCCTGCGCTGCGGGCCCGGTTGGATCATGCCCTGACCACCGACCGACGAGAAGGCAAGGCCTACGCGATCTTTTCCAAAGATGGCGTGCGGCTCGCGGGCAACATTAGCACCGGGCCCGTGGACCTCCCAAGCCCGGATCACCCGGTCTCTTCGCGGGTGGTCCTGATTGAGGATGGCCAGCCCGACCGCTCGGTCGCGGTGCGACTGGTAACGGAAAAACTCGGGGATGGTTCGGCCCTGATCATCGGCCGAACCACCGACGTGCTGGAGGAGATCACCGAGATCATTAGCCGGGCTATGGTGCTGGCGATCGTGCCGGCGCTTGGGCTGTCGCTGATCGGCGCCGTCGTGGTGAGCCGGGCGACATCGCGGCGCGTCGCTGCCGTCCACGAGGCCTGCCAGTCCATCGTGGCGGGCCGGTTCGACGAGCGCCTGCCCGTTCATGCCCGGCCGGACGAGTTCGACCGGCTCTCGGTGATCGTCAACACCATGCTGGACGAGATCGAACGCCTGGTCACCGAGGTCAAAGGCGCTGGAGACGCCATCGCTCACGACCTCAGGACGCCGCTCACCCGTCTTCGCGCACGCCTCGAACGCAATCTCAAGGCCGGCACCGAGGACCCCTCCCTCAAGCTCGCGCTGCAAAAATCACTGATCGATGTCGACCAGTTGCTGACAACGGTCGCGGCCTTGATGCGCATAGCGGAGGTGGAACAGAGCCGACGGCAAGAAAACTTCTCGATGGTCGACTTAAAAGATCTCGTCGCCGCGCTTACCGAGTTCTACGAGCCGATCGCGGACGAGAAGGGACTTCGTTTCGAGGTAGCAACAACTCCCGTCGCGCCGATCCTCGGTGATGGGGATCTGTTGTTCGAGGCGCTCGCCAATCTCGTTGACAACGCCATCAAGTTCACGCCCGAAGGCGGCGAGGTCGGCATCGAGGTGGCGGCGAATTCACGCGGCCCATTCGTCGCGGTCTGGGACACGGGCCCGGGTATACCCGCTGAAGAGCGGGACAACGTTCTCAGACGCTTCTATCGCCTCGACCGCAGCCGCCACCAGCCCGGATCAGGCCTCGGGCTGAGCCTCGTGGCAGCAATCGCGCGGTTGCATCAATTCAGCCTCCGGCTAGAAACCCAGAGCCGCGGGGGTCTTCGCGTAGAATTGCACTGTGGCGCATCGGCACTGTTTAGAAGTCCCTCACAGTCGCGCGCGGTGGAACCCAGCCCGGCGTCGACGTTGAAGAATGCTTAAACAATATCGAGCAGCACGGCCTTCGAGTGACGGATTCTAATGTCCGCATCAAGCCACATGCAGTCAGCTTGCTGATCGAACTTTATAGGTCCGAGCACCTCTTCGCGCTCGAACAGGCTCTGGCCTTTAAGACGCCAATCAGGAGAAGGTCGCGCTTGCGACTTTCGGATCGAGGCCGTCCTTCAAAGGCTGGGTACACTTCGGGATCGGCGCGGGGACCGATGTCATTGCCGCACGAGCGGCGAAGCCGGCAGTCGAACGGACCCGGGTTCCGTATGCGCGGTGCGCTGTATGGGCTGCTCGGCAAGGACTGGGCGCAGATCCATGGCATGGGTCCTTATCTGGCACTCACACTGGTCGCGGAACGCGGCAACGATCCTGCAGTCCGCCCGCCGAGTGGCGGCCTGATCCGCGCAGCCTTGGTGGAAACGACATTGGAGCCCGGCTCTATTGCCGGGCGGCTGTGTGGCTTTCCGGCAAAAAGCATAAGGGCCGGGGATGTGTCGATCGGAACAGGATGTGTGAAAACCCCTGTTTTTCGGGCCATGCGTCGTGCCTCAACCGGCCACCCGGGATGGCACCTGCATGCAGCATACGATATATCATAAGTCAGCTCGACTACCGGATCGCTGCTGGCCTTTGTTGCCACGAGGTTTGACATGATTGCGCCTGGAACTTTCGACGCCGTTCTTCCGGTCCAAAGGCGCAGCTTGCACGATGAACTCGTCGAGCGGATTAGAGACATGATCATCGAGGGCCAGTTGCCGCCGGGTGCGCGAATCCATGAGGGGCAGCTCTGTGCCGCGTTCGGCGTGTCCCGGACACCGTTGCGGGAGGCGCTGAAGTATGTGGCGAGCGAAGGGCTGATCGATCTGGTGCAAGGGAGGGGTGCGGTGGTCCGGACGCTTTCGCGTCGCGATGTACGCGGCATGCTCGATGTGTTGAGCGCGCTGGAGGTCCTGGCCGCGCGTCTCGCCTGCCGTCATGCCACCGCCAATGCGATCGCCCGCATCAGGGGCCTGCACGACGCGATGATGCGGTTCTACGCAGAACGCAACCGGCTCGAATATTACAAGCTCAACCAAGCGATCCATTCAGGTATCGCTACCCTGTCCGGGAATGATTGCCTTTCACAGACTCACGAGACGATCCAGCTCCGCCTGAAACGCATAAGGTTTATCGGCAACGAGGGGCAGTCCAAATGGGACGGCGCCGTTGCCGAGCACCAAGATATGATCGAGGCCCTTGAGGCTCGGGACGAGGAGCGGCTTTCTGCGGTCGTCGAACTCCATCTGAAGCGCACCTGGGAGCGCGTGGTCGACTCGGTTTAGCGCAAAACGTGTTAGGACGACGGCATTCTGCATACAGCATTTAATGTGTTGTGTGTTGTAGGCAATTGTGCAAGGGTTCATGGACCGTTTACCCCCGTTGAAAAGCGCCATGGACATCGACCTTCCCAAGATCGCTTTGGCCATGGGAGACCCCGCTGGGATCAGCCCCGAACTGACCGCCAAAGTTCTGAGCCTGCCGGATGTACGCGCCGCAGCCCATTTCATCGTCATCGGTGATCGGCGCCTGCTTGATGCCGGCGCGCGAACCGGCGGCGTCGATCCCGATGTTGCGATGGCCTCGTCGATCGAGCATGCACTTCAAGGCGGAGACAAGCCGTCTTTCGTGGACGCGGCGAACTGTGACCCGGCCAGCATCGCGCCGGGCGAGGTGAGCCGCGCCGGCGGGACTGCTGCCCTGCAGAATTTTCGGACGGCGATCGACCTCGCTAGGGCGGGCCGGGTCGACGCCCTCTGCTTCACCCCTTTCAACAAGGCCGCAATGCGGCTGGCTCATCCGACCTACACGGACGAGATCGTCTTCCTCGACGAGGTCCTCGGCACACGCGGCACCGCGAGCGAGTTCAATGTTCTCGACACGATCTGGAATGCCAGGGTGACCTCACACGTCCCACTCAAGGGCGTCGCAGCCTTGATCACGCGGGAGCGAATCCTCCAGGCCGTCCAACGCACCCGCGACTCGATGATCCGGGCCGGCTTCGCGGCGCCGCGCATCGCAGTGGCGGCCCTCAATCCCCACGCCGGCGACGGGGGTAACTTCGGCACCGAGGAGATCGAGGTGATCGGCCCTGCCATTGAAGAGGCGCGGGGCCGCGGCTTCGTGGTCGAGGGTCCATTCCCGTCCGACACGGTCTTCCTTCGCGCGAAAGCCGGCTTGTTCGACGCAGTGCTCACGATGTACCATGACCAGGGCCAGATCGCGATGAAGCTGATGGGTTTCGACGTGGGCGTCACGCTTTTGGGCGGCTATCCCGTGCCGATCGCCACCCCGGCCCACGGCACGGCCTACGAGATCGCCGGCAAGGGAATCGCCAATGTCGGCGCCACCCGTCAGGCGCTCCTGCTGGCGGCACGGATGGGGCGGCGGACACCGTCTTCGCCGAGCATTCACTGACAGATTTCGATCAACAGCGGCGCAAGCCGCTCTAACAGCTCCTGCAAAGCGCTCCGGCGGTCATTCGCCACAAGAAGAGGCGCTCGGGTCGAGGGACGGATGGCGTGCGTGACAATCACCGCAAACGTGCGATCGGCATCGGAGCGAGACTGTCCCGGCGCGCGGCTGCGCGCCCCGGCACGGGCCGGCGCCATAAATGAAGTACCACTTCGACTTCAGCTTCCTTTGGGATCCGGAAAACGAGTATTGGCGCGACCTGCTGCACGGCACCTTTCTCACGGTGCAGCTCACGTTCGTAGCGATCGTGCTCGGCTTCGTGTTCGGGACGCTTTGCGCGCTGGCGAGCACCAGCCATTCGGCGCTGCTGCGGCGGGCAATCGCCGCTTATGTCGAGATCATCCGCAACACACCGTTGCTGGTGCAGACGTTCTGGCTGTTCTTCGGCCTCGCGTCGCTCGGCTTCAAGCTCTCGGCCTTTACGGCGGCCATTATCGCGCTCACCTTCAACATCTCGGCCTATACAGGCGAGATCATCCGGGCCGGTATCGAGTCGATCCGCAAGGGACAGATCGAAGCCGCCGAGAGCCTTGGCCTTTCGCGCTTCCACTTGCTGCTCGATGTGGTGCTGCCCCCCGCGATCGAGCGGGTGATCCCCGCGCTCGCAGGCCAGTTTGTCCTGATGATGCTCGCCACCTCGATCATGGCGCAGATCTCGACCGAAGAACTGATGGCAGCGGCGAGCCGCATTCAGTCCGAGACCTTCAGGGGTTTCGAGATCTATATCGTGGTCGCGGTCGTCTACTTGGTCTTGTCGGTTCTGCTGCGCGTCTTTTTCGCAGTGCTGGCCTGGGTCGCGTTCCCGCGGCGCCGGCGCCTCGGCACCCCGGTCTGAGGGGCGCCGCCGCAATGTCCTTCTCTCTAAATAATTTCATCTACCTGCTGCAAGGAACCGTCTGGACGATCGTTCTGGCGTTGATGGGTTCTGCCGGCGGCGCGCTACTTGGGCTTGTGATCGCGCTCCTGCGGGTCTCGCGATGGCGCATCCTTCGGTTTTTGGCCGGCACCTATATCCAGGTGGTACAGGGCATACCGCTGCCGGTGCTGATGTTCCTGTCCTATTTCGGCCTTGGCGTGACCGGCTTCGACGTGCCCGCCCTGGCGGCCGCCGCCCTATCGATTGCCGTGAACGCTGCGGCCTTTCTGGGCGACATCTGGCGCGGCTGCATCCAGGCCATTGCCAAGACGCAATGGGAGGCAGCCGATAGCCTCGCCCTGTCGGGCACCCAGCGCATGGTCGACGTGATCCTGCCCCAGGCCGTTCGCCTCGCCGTTCCGCCGACGATCGGCTTCAGCGTTCAGATCATCAAAAATACCTCCTATGCGGTCGTGATCGGGTTCATCGAGCTCACCCAGTCCGGCAAGATCATCAACAATGCCATCTACGAGCCGTTCATCATCTTCACGATCGTGGGCGTCATCTACTTCCTGCTCTGTTCGCCATTGTCGAACGCAAGCCGGCGTCTCGAAGCCCGCCTTCGCGCCCGGGGGGCCTGATCATGGTCGCCCAGACACAATCGGCCACCCCAACCCCCGCCCCTGTCGTGCGCTTCAACGACGTGTACAAAAGCTTCGGGGTCGTCGAAGTCCTCAAGGGGATCAGCTTCGAGGTCGCCCGCGGCGAGGTGGTCTGCCTCATCGGACGAAGCGGGTCTGGCAAGAGCACGGCCCTTCGCTGCATCAACGGGCTCGAGCCTATAAATTCGGGCGACATCGACGTTTGCGGTCACAAGGTCGGAGGCGCGAGCCGTCCGAACCTGCGCACCGTACGCCAGGACGTCGGCATCGTGTTCCAGAGCTACAATCTGTTCCCCCATCTCACGGTCGAACAGAACATCACCCTGGCGCCGCGCCGGGTGAAGCGGATCGGTCTAGGCGAGGCCCGCGACATGGCGCTCCGTGTGCTGGAGCAGGTCGGGCTGGCCGAGAAGGTGCAGAGCTATCCCGAGCAGCTTTCGGGCGGTCAGCAGCAGCGCGTCGCCATTGCCCGCGCTCTCGCCATGAAGCCGCAGGTCATGCTGTTCGACGAGGTGACCTCCGCGCTCGATCCGGAGCTCAAGGGCGAGGTCCTGAAGGTGATGGAGGATCTCGCGGCCGGCGGTATGACCATGGTGGTCGTGACCCACGAGATGAACTTCGCCAAACAGGTCGCGGACAAGATCATCTTCATGCACCGCGGCCTCGTCCGCGAGACAGGGACAGGCGACATGCTTGTTCATCCACAGACACCGGAACTGCAGCAATTCGTCGGCGTGGGCCTGTAAGAGCCCGACCGAGGAGGACCCGAGCAACAAGGAGGACAACATGATCTGGCGCACGACGATGACAACCCTATGCCTTGCCATTGCGGCGTTCACGGGCGTGGCCCGGGCCGATACGCTCGCCGACATCAAGGAAAAGCATAAGCTCTCGGTCGGCATCGACCTCGGGGTGCCACCCTACGGCACCGTCGATGCAAGCATGCAGCCAACCGGCTCGGACGTGGAGGCGGCCCGCCTGCTGGCGGCGGACCTTGGGGTCGACCTCGACATCGTGCCGACGACGGGCGCCAACCGCATCCCTTTCCTGCAGACCCACAAGATCGATGCGGTGATGGCGTCGTTCTCGGTCACCGAAGCCCGCAAGAAGGTGGTCGACTTCTCGCTTCCCTACGGGATGATCTCGATCGTCTGCGCGGCGCCCGCGAGCATGGCCATCAAGGACGCTGCGGACCTCGAAGGCAAGACGGTCGCGGTCACCCGGGGAACGGGAGCCGACATGGATGCCACCAAGCTCGTCAAAAAGGACGACAAGATCTCCATCGTTCGGTTCGACGACGACGCGACCCTGATCACCGCCCTGTCCTCCGGCCAGCAAGACATCATGATCTCGGCCCAGGCGCAGATGCACGACATTAACAAGCGGGCGCCGGACAAGCATCTGGAACAGAAATTCGTCATCCGGACGAACGGCTACGCGGTCGGCCTCCGCAAGGACGACAAGACGCTGCTCGATGCGGTCAACGCCTGGGTCGAAAAGGACTTGGCGGATGGCAAGCTGCGCACCGTCTACGCCAAGTGGCACGACGCCGAGCTTCCGGCCGTGATGCCAAAGGAGTAACCCGGCTCGCCGCGAAGTCTCCGCTCGTCGGGCAGGGACCGTGGTTCAATTAGAAGACTTCGCGCGACCGCTCTTCGGCGGCCGCCAGACGAGGCGTGGCCGTGGCTCGGCCACGACAGCAAGGCTTTGCGCATGAGCCAACCCTATGCGCTAACAGGGAGGAAGGCACACATGATGAAAGTATCCAGTCTGCTCTTCGCGACGACGATGCTGGCGACCGGTTTGGTCTCGACGCATGCAGCTCGGGCCGTGGAGGTCACGCGCACATCCACGATCGACCTTGGCGGCAAACCGCTCGACAACTTCGACATCGGCTGGGTCGACGGCGCGACGAGCCGCTACTACCTCGCGGACCGATCCAACGCTTCTGTCGACGTGGTGGACACGGCCAAGAAGGCGTTCCTCTACCGAATCGAAGGCTTCGCTGGGACCAAGAAGCCGGGCTCGATCGGCGGACCAAACGGCGTGATGGTTACGCCGGACACCCAGGAGCTCTACGTCGGCGACGGCGACAGCACCCTAAAGATCTACGATCTCAAGAAGACCCCGCCCGCACTGATCAAGACCATTGCGACCGGCGGCAAGTTCCGCGTCGACGAGATGGCCTACGATCCCCAGCACAAGGTGGTGATCGTCGCCAACGACAGTGACAAGCCTGCCTTCGACACCTTCATCTCATCGGAGGGCGACCATGCCGTGCTCGGCAAGCTAGACATGCCCGAGGGCAGCGACGGGATCGAGCAGCCGACCTACGTCCCCGAAATCGGCAAGTTCATCCAGTCGGTGCCGATCTACAAGGAGGAAAAGACGGGCGGCATCGCCGTGATCGATCCCGTCAAACGCACACTCGACAAGATCATCCAGCTCGACCAGTGCGAGCCGGCCGGCTCCGCCCACGGGCCCGGGACCAACATCTTGATGGGCTGCAAATCGGGGGCCTCCGCGCCTGACATGCCCGCCCATTCGTTGGTGGTCGACATCAAGACCGAGAAGCTCGTGGCAAGGGTTGAGCAGGTCGGCGGCAGCGACGAGGTCTGGTATAATCCAGGCAACAAGATGTATTTCCTGGCCGCGCGCGACTTTTCGAGTGGGCCGGTTCTTGGCGTGATCGATGCGAGCACAAATAAATGGGTCGGTAATCCCGCGACCGTGAAAAACTCCCACTCGGTCGCAGCCGATCCCACGACCAACGGCGTCTTCGTGCCCCTCTCGGTTGGCGACCTTTGCAAGACGGGCTGCTTGGGCGTCTACGAAGCCCACTGACGCACAGCTACCGCGGCCGCGGGGCCGCGGAAGCCTCCCGTGAGCACAAGAGACGATCGGCGACGTCTACCAGAGCGTGAGCTAACGGGCAGACGATCCAGAAGATGCACCGCCCCGCTATTGGCAACATGCCCGACGGGGGCCATCGCTGCAGGGACCTTTGCGCCGGGCTCGCCATGGGCGATCGCGATCTCGCCCTGGCCGAACCAGGTATTGTACTGCGCAGATGCCTTCCCGGGCCGCATCTACAAGCTGACGCTCGATGGCAAGCTCCCTGGCGTGCTCGGGCGCTCAGGCAAGCAGCTCAAGCAGTTCGGATGGATTCATGAAATGGCCTGCCCGGCCGAAAACGTGCTCTATGTCGCGGAGCTGCTGAACTGGCGCATCCAGAAGCTGGTGCTCCAAGGTTGAAGCCGGGGTTCAGGTCATCCCGGCCCGGCCAGGACTGAGGTGCAGGCCCATTACCGAGAGCCTGGATCGCGCCAGAAGCCGACATTCAAGTATTGCCCGGAAGCAGACGTTTGCACTCGCTCAGCGGTTGGAACCGAGACCTTTAACTCGCGCAAAGGCAACATGGGTTCCGGGAGCCCCGATGCACAAGCATGAAGGCAAAGCTTAGAACGCATCCAGAATAACAGCACCGCGTTATCACACCGATCCGCGGCAGGGTGCGGTCGGGCGAAGGCAATATGTGCATTCGCCACGATCTCACCCCCCTAACGCGCGAGCGCTTGCCGGCGGGGCAGACCGACGACCATCCAAAAGGAGCATGTCCTTGCCCATCATTATCAACGGCGCCTCGGTGCCGCCGCCCGATGACCCCCGCGTCTCGCTTCTCGATCTCCTGCGAGAGCGCCTTCACCTTACCGGCACCAAGAAGGGCTGCAACCAAGGCGCTTGCGGCGCCTGTACCGTATTGGCCGACGGCAAGCGGATCATCGCCTGCCTGTCGCTCGCGGTGCAGTATGAGGGTCGCTCGATCACTACCATCGAGGGTCTCACAGAGGGTGGGGTTCTCCATCCGCTTCAGCAGGCTTTCATTGAACACGACGGCTTTCAGTGCGGGTACTGCACGCCTGGACAGATCTGCTCGGCGATCGGCATGGTGGCCGAGATCAAGCGCGGTGTTCCGAGCCACGTGACGGGGGACCTGTCGGTCGACGTTATGCAAGCTAGCCGCGACGAGATGCGGGAGCGCATGAGCGGCAACCTGTGCCGCTGCGGCGCCCACAACGGCATCATCGACGCGATCGCCTCCACCTATGCGGAGGCCGCGGAATGACACCTTTCACCTATTCTCGAGCGGCCAATGCCGCCGATGCCGTCGAGCGCATAGCTCTCGCGGGTACGAAGTACCTCGGCGGCGGCACCAACCTCGTCGACCTCATGCGCGAAACGCTGGAGCGGCCGGCCGCGCTGGTTGACGTCACCGGCCTCTTGGCCACGATCGAGGAGAGTGGCGACGGCCGGCTGATGATCGGCGCCGCGGCCCGCAACACGGCTGTGGCCGAACACCGTCTGGTGCGCACCCGCTATCCCATGCTGGCACGGGCGATCCTCGCCGGCGCCTCTGCCCAGATCCGCAACATGGCGACAGTGGGCGGAAACATTCTCCAGCGGACCCGCTGCACGTATTTCTACGATGATGACGGCGCGCGCTGTAATAAGCGCAGCCCGGGAGAGGGCTGCGACGCTGTCGACGGCTTCAATCGAATTCACGCTATCCTCGGTGCCTCGGCCGCCTGCGTCGCCACGCACCCTTCCGACATGTGCGTCGCCCTTGCGGCGCTGGACGCGGTGGTGCACTTGCAGGGACCAGCGGGGTCGCGCACGCTGCCCTTCACTGACCTGCACCGCTTGCCGGGTAATACGCCGGAAGTCGAGACGGTGTTGGAGCCAGGCGAACTGATCACTGCCGTGACCCTGCCGTCGCTGCCCTTTGCCGCGCGATCGACGTACCGCAAGGTGCGCGACCGGGCCAGCTACGCCTTCGCGCTGATATCGGTTGCAGCAGCGGTTGAGTTGGACGGTGATCGGATTACCGACGTGCGTATCGCGCTCGGTGGGGTTGCTCACAAGCCGTGGCGCGCGCTGAAGGCCGAGGCGAGCCTGCGTGGAGGCCCTGCGACCGAGCAAGCTTTTCGCGCCGCCGCGCAAGCCGAACTCGCCGACGCCGCACCGTTGCGAGACAACGGCTTCAAAGTCGAACTCGCCAAGCGTACCATCGCCACCGTTCTCGGCGACCTCACCGGAGCAGGCGCATGAACATTCTCGAAAATGCCAAACTGGCCGCGCAGACCGCCGCCCAAGCAGTGATGTCCAAGCTTGTTCCGCTTGCGCCCAACAGCTGGATCCCGGGTGGGGTGCCCGACCCGCTGATTGGCCGCAAGCACGGGTTGATTGGGACGTCCGTATCGCGGCTCGACGGCCCGCTCAAGGTGCAGGGTGCCGCGCGGTTCGCCGCCGAGTTTCCGCTCGACGGGATGGTCTATGCTGCGCTCGCCTATGCGACAATCCCGCGCGGTCGTATCACGACGCTCGACACCAGCGCTGCCGAGGGCGCGGCAGGCGTGATCCTGGTGATGACGCACCGTAACGCACCGCGGATGAACAAACCCGCCGTGTTCGGCAGCTCGCCCACGGCAGCCGGACCGAGCGATCTTCCGATCATGCAAGACGACACCATCCACTGGAACGGTCAGCCGATCGCGGTCGTCCTTGCTGAGACGCAGGAGCAGGCGGACCATGCCACGTCTTTGATTTGCGTCACTTACGCTCCCGAGCCGTCGACGACGGCGTTCGCATCGGCGAAGGCGGGCGGCCCTCAGCCGGGCGTCTTCATGGGCCAGCCTCTAGTGAACGAGATCGGCGATGCCGAGGCGATGCTGGCGAGCGCGCCGCACCGGGTCGATCGAACTTATCGGACGCCTCGCCACAATCACAATGCCATCGAGCCGCACGCCGCGACGATCGCTTGGGTTGACGGTCAGTTAAGCATCCACGATGCAAGTCAGCTCGTCACCGCCGAGGCAGCGACGATCGCCGACGTGTTCGGCCTCAAGCCCGAGCAGGTGCGCGTGACCTCGCCCTATGTCGGCGGGGGCTTCGGCGGGAAATGCCTGTGGGACCATCAGATCCTAGGGGCCGCGGCGGCCCGTCTCGCCGGAAGGCCGGTGCGCATCGCGCTGTCACGCGAGGGGGGTATACCGCATCGTCGGGGGCCGCACGCTGACCGAGCAGCGCGTCGCGATCGGCGCACAGCCCGATGGCCGCTTCGACGCGCTCATCCACACGGGCACGGTCGCGATGTCGCCACACAACAACATGCCCGAGCCCTTTATCATGGGCACGCGCGGAGGATATGCCGCCGGCAGCTTCAAACTGTCAGTCAAGACGGTGACCATGAACATGCTCGCTAACACGTTCATGCGCGCTCCGGGCGAGTCGGTCGGTACGTTCGCCCTGGAATCGGCCATCGACGAGCTGGCGCTCGAGCTCGCAATGGATCCGATCGAGCTTCGCCTGCGCAACGAGCCGGAGAAGGATCCGACTTCGGGCCTGCCCTTCTCCTCACGCCACGTCGTCGAGGCATGGCGCATGGGGGCGGAGCAGTTCGGCTGGGATCGGCGCAGCGCGACGCCAAGCACGCAGCGTGAGGGCGAGTGGTTGGTTGGCATGGGCTGCGCCACCGCGACCTATCCCTATTACCGGATGCCGGGCAGTGCCGCACGGATCACGCTGAGCCGTGACGGCCACGCCAAGGTAGAAGTGGCGGCGCACGAGATGGGGATGGGCACCGCGACGACAACCGCGATGGTCGCCGCCGAGCGACTTGGCCTGCCACTTGACCATGTCGAGATCGCGTATGGCGACTCGATCATCCCCGGCGCGATCCTCGCTGGCGGCTCGCAGCAGACCGCGGCGATCGGGGCAGCCGTCATTGCGGCCCATCGTGCGCTCGTGACCGAGCTGATCAAGCTTGCCGGCAACGACTCACCGCTGGCAGGCCTGTCTCCCGACGATGTCGGAAGCCAGGATGGCGGCCTCGCCAAGCTCGACGATCCCGCGCGGCGCGAGAGCTACGGCTCGATCCTGGCGCGGGCGCAACGCGACAGTGTGACCGTAGCGGAGGAGGCGACGCAACCGCTCGAGCTGATGCATTGGTCGATGCATTCGCATGGCGCGATGTTCTGCGAGGTGCGGGTCAACGCGATCACCGGCGAGCCGCGGGTCAGCCGATTCCTGGGCTCGTTCGACACCGGGCGCATACTCAACGCCAAGACGGCCCGCAGCCAGTTCCGCGGTGGAATCATTATGGGGCTGGGCATGGCATTGATGGAGGAGACACAGTTCGACGAACGGAACGGGCGGATCATGAACCCCAGCCTTGCCGAGTACCACGTGCCCGTTCATCTGGACGTGCCGGAGATCGACGTGATCTGGACCGACATCGCCGATCCGCACACGCCGATGGGCGCGCACGGCATCGGCGAGATCGGTATCACCGGGGTCGGCGCGGCTGTCGCTAACGCGATCTACAACGCCACCGGCAAACGGGTGCGAGACCTGCCGATCACGCTAGACAAGTTGTTGTAAGGCATCAGCGCTCGAACTTTAGCTCCGGCGTGATCCCACCGACACTTGTCCGCCTCGCGCCTATTCCGTTGAAAAACTCCGCAGTGGGGGCGGAGCGTGCCAGCGATGGCTTGCGGTCGCAGACGATTCCGGGCGGATACCGCCGCCTCACGCGGGTTGGGTTTCCGGCA
>CAXTOT010000082.1:0-22206 GCA_964245915.1 uncultured Lichenihabitans sp.
GATATGCCCAAACATAAGCTCATCACGCTCTAGCGATCGTAGCTCTCGTGGGGAGAGCCGCTCGAGGCTATTTCCCGAAGCCCGATCCCGAGGGGGCAAAGCCACCGCCACCGCTGCCGTAAGTTGACTCGACCCGGACGCTGCCGCCGATCTTCAGGCAGGATTCGCTCCCCTCGATCTTGCGAAAGCCCGGTCCGAAGGCCTCGCATCCCGTCGGGCGCGGTGCGGTCCGGCTGCGCGGATCCTCCTTGGCCAAAGCCCCGGACAGGGCAAACATGCAAAATACCAGCCCGATCCGCACGGCCCTCGTCATCGATGTGTCTCCGTTCGGTTCCGTCCCGATGTCGCGTCCGTGATGCCGCGGTTTCATGGCAAGATCGTGTTGGCCGCGGGAAGGCTTTGTCCACGACGCTTCGGGGACTATGGTCCTGACCGACCCGACCGTGGCTCGCGTGGCGGTCACGTGCCGGGTCATGACTTGGTCAACAAGGACATGGATTCATGACGTTCACTCGCATCATCGCGGCCGCGAGCCTCACAGGTTTGTTGCTCTCGGGTAGCGCTTTCGCTCAGACCACACCGGCCGCGCCCGTCGCGCCGGCTCCCGCCACGGTGGCTCCTAGCAAGATGGCTCCCAGCAAGATGGCACCCGCGACCGACAAACAGGCGAAAGCCAAAGAATGTTCGATTGAGGCCGATAAGCAGGGCCTGCACGGCAAAGCCCGGAAGTCGTTCCGCTCGAAGTGCAAAGCTGGCAAGATGTAAGCCAAGCCTCGATCGGCGGCACCAGGATACTGCCCTTCTCCCGCCAACGGAGAAGGGCGACCGACAAAGCGGGCGCTCAACCTCAGGATCTGACGGGCGGGAAGCGCGCCATGGCTTCGAGGTCGTCGAGATCGGTCGTGTTGCGGATATAGCTCTTGCTGGCGTCGCGGAAAGGCTGGAAGTCCCACGGCCGTGAGGCGCCGGTCGTCAGCGCGGCATCGACCAGCCGCCGCCGCCGCTGGCTGTCCCGCACGGCGGCATCGAGCGCCGGCAAATCCCAGCGCCGCGCCACCTCGGCCCGGAAGGCCGCCACGAGATCGGCATGCTCCGGATGCCCGGCACGGTTCACCCGCTCGTCGGGATCCGCGAGAAGGTCGTAAAGTTGGTCGGGATCGCCGGGCGCATGCACGAACTTGTGCCGCCCGCGCCGGATCATCACGAGCGGCGCTACGGCGCTCTCGGCGAGATATTCGCCGAATACCTCGTCATGACCGCTCTCGCCCCGAAGGTGGGGCATCAGGCTCCCGCCGTCGATCGGCCCCGCAAGCTCGCGCTCCGGCTCGCCGCCCGCAAGCTCGATCAGAGTGGGCAGCACGTCGATCAGCGATACCGCGGCCGCAACGCGGGCCGTGCCCGCAAGACCCGGGACCGAGACGACGAGCGGCACGCGCGAGGCACCTTCGAAAAAGCTCATCTTGTACCACATGCCGCGCTCGCCGAGCATCTCGCCGTGGTCGCCCAAGAAGACCACGATCGTGTCTTCCGCGATGCCGCACCGCTCCAGGGCGCGCATCAGCACGCCAAGATTCCGATCGCAGAACGAGATGGCGCCATAGTAGGCGTGCCGGGCGTTGCGGACCTGCTCTTCGGTGGGGATGACGGTATCCATGGCGCAGACGTGGCGGACGCGCGCGCTATGCGGATCGAGCGCCACCTCGCCGGCCCTCACGCGGGGCAGGTCGATCGCGGCATGATCGTAGAGGTCCCAGAATTCAGGGGTGATGGAAAAGGGGTCGTGCGGATGGGTGAGCGAGGCCACCATCAGGAAGGGGCGCTGGTCCCGGCCGCGCACGTGATCGTAGATGGCCCGCTCCGAGGCGAACACCACCTCCTCGTCGAAGTCGATCTGGTTGGTGCGCACGCAAAGGCCCGCATCGGTGACCGAACTCATATTGTGGTACCAGCTCGGCCGCTCGTCGGGATGGTCCCAATCGGGCGTCCAGCCATAATCGGCGGGATAGATGTCGGTCGTCAGGCGCTCCTCGAACCCGTGCATCTGGTCGGGGCCGCAAAAATGCATCTTTCCGGACAGGATGGTGCGATAGCCGAGCCGGCGCAGATAATGTGCGAAGGTCGGCAGGTCGGCCCGGAACTCGGCCGCATTGTCGTAGCCGCCCGTGCGCGAGGGTAGGCAGCCCGTCATGAAGGCGGTGCGGGAGGGCGAACACAGCGGTGAGTTGCAGTACGCGTTGTCGAACACCGTGCCGCGCGCCGCGAGGGCCGCTAAGTGAGGCGCTTGCACGAGCGGATGCCCGTGGATCGGCAGGAAGGCCGGAGCCAGCTGGTCCACCATGACGACCAGAATGTTTTTTTTCGACATTGGTGAGCGATCCAAGGCGTCAGGGCGCGGCAGGAGGGTTTGAGGCAGGCCCGAGCCAAACAGTCAAGCTTGCCGGCCGCTTCCCGGCAAGCGGCGCCCGCTGCCCAGCGGGCGACAGACGGAACTTGGGCTTGCGCGTGGTCCTTCGCGTTGCCGGACGATAGGCTGACCGAACCCGATCCGGCGCTAACGCCGGCTGTCGTGGCAAGGGAGGGCAGGGCGATGGACCGGACACGCATCGAACACGACAGCCTTGGCGAGGTCGCGGTGCCGGTGGATGCGTATTGGGGCGCCCAGACCGCGCGGGCGATCGACAATTTCCCCATCAGCGGGCAGGCGTTGAGCCGGCACCCGGCCCTCATAAAGGCGCTCGCCCTGGTCAAACAGGCGGCCGCCATCGCCAACGGCCAGATCGGCAAATTGCCAGACGGCAAGCGCGACGCCATCGTGGCGGCCGCTCGTGCCGTGGCGGCAGGGCAATTACGCGACCAGTTCCCGATCGACGTGATCCAGGGTGGCGCCGGCACCTCGACCAATATGAACATGAACGAGGTGTTGGCCAATCGCGGGCTGGAGATCATGGGGTTTTCGCGGGGCCAGTATGAGCATCTGCACCCCAACGATGACGTCAACCTCAGCCAATCCACCAACGATGCCTATCCGAGCGCGGTGCGGCTCGCCATCCTGTTCGAGGTCGGCGCCCTCACGGGGGCGCTCGATCGGCTCGCGACGGCCTTTGCGGTGCAGGGCGAGCGCTGCGCCGGGATCGTGAAGCTCGGCCGCACCCAATTGCAGGACGCCGTGCCGATGACCCTCGGCCAGGAGTTCGACGCCTATGCGGTGACGATCCGGGAGGATGTGCTGCGCCTCAACGAGGCCGCGTTACTGCTGCGTGAGATCAATCTCGGTGGCACCGCGATCGGCACCGGCATCAATGCCGATCCGGCCTATGGGCCGCTCGCCATCGAGGCCCTGTCGGAACTGTCCGGCTTTCCGCTCGTCCGCTCGGCCAATCTGGTGGAAGCCAGCTGGGACATGGGCGCCTTCGTGATGTTCTCGGGCGTGCTGAAACGCGTGGCCTCGAAACTGTCGAAGATCGCCAACGACCTGCGCCTGCTCTCGTCCGGTCCGCGCGGCGGTCTCGGCGAGATCGCGCTGCCCGCCATGCAGCCCGGCTCCTCCATCATGCCGGGCAAGATCAATCCCGTGATCCCGGAGGTGGTGAACCAGGTCTGCTTTCAAGTCATCGGCAATGATCTTGCGGTCACCATGGCGGCCGAGGGCGGGCAGTTGCAGTTGAACGCCTTCGAGCCGCTGATCGCGCACAACTTGCTCGTCTCGATGGAACTGCTGACCAATGCTGCCGCGACCTTCACGGATCGCTGCGTGGTGGGCATTGAGGCCCGGCCGGAGGCCTGCGCCATGCATATGGAGCGCAGCGTCGGGGCCGCGACCGCCCTGGTGCCGCTGCTCGGCTACGAGATCGCGGCACGAATCGCCAAGGAGGCGCTCGCCACAGGCCGCACCGTCCGCGATCTCGCCGAGGCGGCGGGGCTCAGCGCCGAACAGGTGACCGACGTCCTCAATCCCGACCGTCTGGCGCTGGCGCGCCGGGACGAGTGGAAGAACGCCGTGGAGCGGGCGCCTGATTGACGCTCATAAGAACCTGCAATGACGCCGACCTATTGCAGGCTGGGGGGCCGTCATTGCGAGCCGCAGGCGAAGCAATCCAGTGGGCGGGCGCACACCCCTAGATTGCTTCGTCGCGGCGCTCCTCGCAATGACGGCGGAGCAAGCGGATGAATCGAAGACTGCGCAGCTTGGTCTCAGGCCGCGAAAGCCAATCCGTTCTGGGCCGCGAGGTCGGCGAGGCTGGTGGCGGGGCGGGCGCCGATATGCTGGATGACCTCGGCGGCCGCCAAGGCCCCGAGCCGCGCGCAGGTGCGCAGATCCTGGCCCTTGGTGAGGCCGGCCAGGAAACCGGCGGCGAAAAGGTCGCCGGCGCCGGTGGAATCGACCAGCGTGTCGATCGGGAAAGCGCCCACCGCGAGCGTTTCCTCGCGCGTCACCACTACCGAACCCTCGGGGCCCTTGGTTACGACCCCGAGGATGGCTTCGTCGCGCAAGGCCGCCAGCGCGGTGTCGAAATCGGCGGTCTGGTAGAGGGCGTGGAGTTCGCTCTCGTTGCTGAAAATGATGTCGACCGTCTTGCTGCGGATGAGGTCGAGGAATTCTGCGCGGTAGCGGTCGACGCAGAAGGAATCCGACAAGGTCAGCGCCACACGGCTGCCGTTCGCGTGCGCGATGCCGGCCGCCTTGGTGAAGGCCTGCTTGGCGGCCGCCGGGTCCCACAGATAGCCTTCGAGATAGACGATTCCGGCCGAACGCACCGTGGCCTCGTCGATGTCCTCCACGGTGAGATTCTGGCAGGCGCCCAAATAGGTATTCATGGTGCGCTGGCCGTCGGGGGTCACCAGGATGTAGCTGCGCGCCGTGGCTGGACCGTCCGGGGCGGGGGCGGTCTGGAAGCTGACGCCCGTGGCCCTTAGATCGTGGGTGAAGAATTTGCCGACCTCGTCGGTGCGCACCTTGCCCACATAGCCGGCCTTGGCGCCGAGGCTCGCGATGCCGACCGCGGTGTTGGCGGCCGAGCCGCCCGAGATCACGGTTGTGGGGCCCATGGCGGCATAAAGATGTTCGGCACGTGGCTCGTCGATCAGGATCATGGCGCCCTTGGCGACGCTCTGGGCCAAAAGGAAATCGTCGCCGACCGGCGCGATGATGTCCACGATGGCGTTACCCAGGCACAAAACATCGATGTCTTTGGACGGCATGCAACAAAACCCCTGAAACCTTGCGGGCCGCGTCTCGCACTCGGGGCGGGGCGCGTCAAGTCGGGGTCGTTGGGAGCAATGCACGGCTGCCGGCGCCAAGCCCGCGAGGGGGATTTGGCGCTCTCGGGTCATTTGGGCACACGGTCACATGGCAACGACGAGATCAACCCTCTGTGCAGCTCCCAGCCCTGGCTCCAGGGGTGGTGGCGGTTACTCCTGTCCGTGTTGGGCGACGTACTTGCGCAGAGCCCTGTTTATACTGGTCTGATAGCCCTCCCCGTTAGGCGCGTGCGTCTTAAACCAGTCGATGACATCAGAATCGAGGCGTAGGGTCAGCTGCTTTTTGATGGGGCGAAAAAAAACCCCGCGCTGTGCGCCGCTCCATTCCCTCTGTTCTGGGATCGCGTGCGTGTCGATCCGATCGTCCGGCAATGCCGCCAGAGCCTCAAGCTCGGCGCGTTGCGTTGGGGTCAGTGAACTAGAATTGTCCTTCTTCATAGGCTCTCCTTTCGTGCGATGTCGCCTTTCGAGCGCTGATGATCCGGCCGATTTCCTCCCCGGCTACGGGGTCCGGGTCTGGCCAGGTATGAACAACGAACAGGACGACAGGGCCGACCGACCCTAGTGTCTGCCAACGATCGCCGTCGGAATGGGTATCGACACGGCTGGCGGCCAAAGGGTCATTGAAAACCAGCGCTGCCGTTTCGAAACTCAGACCGTGATCCCGTTTGTTGATCCGGTTCTTTTCCTCTGTCCAAACCCACTTCACGCCATCCTCATGCGATATGTAGCCACTATTATGTAGTTACATACGAGGGCAATAGCAAGCTTTGTGTCGGGCCTGCCGGTCGTCAGTTCTCGGCCGCATGCGGGATCAGGCAGCTTGTTGGTAAGGACAACGAGTGCTTTAAGCCCCGCCCATGGCCGTATAACCGAGGAACAAGGAAACACCGGCCGCCAGGATCACCAGGGCGGCCAGCGTCTCCAGCCCGCGGATCACAAGTGTGCCGCGCCGTGTTTCGGGGGCAGCGAATTTCACCGCGATGCCCTTGGCCAAGACCGCGACCAGGGCGATCGAGCCGGTGGTGATCGCTGTCCCGAGGGACATGGCGAGGGTGGCCGCGATGCCGGCCAAAAACATGCCCTGGGCCAACGCGAAGACCAGCACCAGGATGGCGCCGGAACACGGGCGGGCGCCGGCCGCCACTACGGTCAGAAGCGACTCCGACCAGGAAAAGCCGTCGCCGAGGGTGGAGGGATCGGGCGCATGGACATGGCCGCAGTCCGGGCCATGCGCATGGGCCGAGGAGGGGGTATAACGCAGCGGAACACGCGTCATGTGCTCTTGGCCGCACCCGCAGGCCGCTTCATAGGCGCCTCCGCTCGGACCGATCGCCGCCAGCGTGGCCCCGGCGGGAATTTCGCGCTGCGCGAGGGGGATAGCCGCGGGCAGGCGCGCTGGCCCACGCAGCGCCTGGATGAAGCGCCGCCCCTTCTGCCAGACCAGCCAGGCACCGAGCACCGCGACCCCGGCGTAGCTCAGGCTTTCGACCAGGGAGGCGGCATCCTTCATGCGCTGCGCGGTGGCATGCAGCACGAGCGCCAGGATGCCCACCAGCATGATGGCGACCAGTCCCTGCAGCAGGGCGGCCAGCAGGGTGAGGACCAGGCCGCGACGCAGCGCCCGTTCGTTGGCGAAAAGGTAGGAGGTCATCACGGCCTTGCCGTGGCCGGGACCCGCGGCGTGGAACACGCCATAGGCGAAGCTCAGGGAGACGAGCAGCCACAGCGCGGACCCGTCGGTCTTGGCGGCCTGCACCGCGGCCGACAACTGGTGCTCGAACACGACCTGCTGCTGCAGGATCCAGCCCGTGATGCCGGTGGCATAGCCTCCCCCTTCGGAAATGCCGACCCCGAACGGGTTGTGGGCCTGGGCCAGGGCAGGGCCTGCGAAGAGCTCGAGCAGAACCGCGGCCGCGAAAGCCAGAACGCCGGGCACAAACCCTTTGCTCACGGGCACGCCACCAGGACGCGGCTCGCCAGTTTGATGCCGAAATCCATGCCGGGCGACATGTTGGAGAAGAAGGCTTCCGACAGCTTTTGGTTGTCGCCGCTGTCGAGCTGGCGCGGCTTGACGACATTGGCCGAGCAGCCTGCGGGCGCGCCCTGCAATGTCACCGGATCGTTCTTGTCGAAATCGAAGGAGACGAAATAGGTGGGATCGTAGACTTGCAGCGTGAACGCTTTGGCGGCCGAGGCCGGCTCTTTCAGCGGCAGGGTGAAGTGCAGGGTGACGAGCTTGTCGTTGCTCTCGTCGAGCGAATAGTCGGTCGGGGCCGCGAACTCGACCGGCTTGCCCGCCACCTTGCCGACCGTGAAATAGCCGAACTCGGCCAAGGACTCGACATTGGTCTTGGCCAGCGGCGCCATCTGCTCGGGGGTCAGGATCTGGTCCGGGGCGCCGATCCCTTGCGTCACGAAGGACGAATACATGTCGTCGAAGGTCCACGCCGCGCGGACACCGCCGATCTTGCCATCGGGCGTGAAGATCAACTGTTCCTTGGCCACCACGAAGACATGGGGGTGAGCCCATGCGGGGGTGGCCGAGATCAGACACGCGATGGCGGCAAGGGCCATAATGGGCTGCTTCGAACCTGTCGTCAGGGCTGCGCTCCCACGAATCATCGGCATCGGTCCCCGGGCCAGGAAAACAGCAAAGGCCAAGGCCGATCAAGCAGATGCCGCGCGAGTTCGGCTAAATTGAGGGCGCCCGCCGACATGGCTCACGCGCGAAACCGCCAGACGCTCGATCGCTTGACCTCGGCATCCTCGAGCGACCGCGTCACCGGAACATCGTAGCTGGCAACCGCCTCCAGCCGATCGCGCGCCAGATAGGAGCGTCCCGGATCGCCGATCAGCACGAGCGCGCCGCGCAGAGCCAGCCGTTCCAGCCAATCCGTCAAGCGCGCCGCCATATCGCGCTCGTAGCTGATGTCGCCCGCCAGCACGACCGACCAGCCCTCGTCCTGGCCCACGAGATCGCCTGGCCGCACCGCCACCGCGACCCCGTTGCTTATCGCGTTGATCGCGATCGCGTCGGCCGCAAAGGTGTCGATGTCATTGGCCTCGACTGGATGGGCGCCCGCCAGCGCGGCCGCGATCGCCACGAGGCCCGAGCCGGACGCGACATCGAGCACCGCGCGCCCTCGTACCGTCTCGGGATTGTCGAGCAGGTAGCGCGCCAAGGCCTGGCCGCCCGCCCAGGCAAAGGCCCAGAAGGGCGGCGGCAAGCCGATCGCCCCGAGTTCATCCTCGGTCTTCTGCCAGATTTCCGTCGCTTCATGGGCGAGGTGCAGCCGGATTTCCGGGGCATTCGGCACCGCGAGCAGGCGGGTGTTGGCCTTGATGAAGGTTTTGCGCTCGTCGGGAGTCATGGCGCATCAGGGGGCGGGTGGATGGACGCCGTCAAGGCGTGGCGCCACAAAGCCGTCGCAACACTTGACCGGCATGATGCTCGCGCGCATTTACGCCGTCAGCACGTGACACCCGAGGAGGCGCGCCATGGACAAATTCACTACGCTGACCGGCGTCGCGGCGCCGCTCGACATGGTCAACATCGACACCGACAAGATCATCCCCAAGCAATATCTGAAAACCATCAAGCGGACCGGGCTCGCGCAGGGCCTGTTCGCCGAACTGCGCTTCAACCAGGACGGCTCGGAAAACCCCGACTTCGTGCTCAACAAGCCGGCTTACCGAAACGCCAAGATCATCGTGGCGGGCGACAATTTCGGCTGCGGGTCGTCGCGCGAGCACGCGCCCTGGGCGCTGCTCGATTTCGGCATCCGCTGCGTCATCTCGACGAGTTTCGCCGACATTTTTTACAACAACTGCTTCAAGAACGGCATTCTGCCGATCCGCGTCACCCCGGAACAGCTCGAATTGCTGATGGACGATGCCGACCGCGGCGCCAACGCGACGCTCACGATCGATCTCGAAGGTCAGACGATCCGCGGGCCGGATGGCGGCACGGTGACGTTCGAGATCGACCCGTTCCGCAAACATTGCCTGATCGAAGGCCTCGACGACGTGGGCCTGACCATGGCCAAGAAACCCGCCATTGACCGCTACGAGACCGAGCTCGTCACCGCGCGACCCTGGTCGTAAGGCGCCGTATTCGGACGAACCCAAACCCTCGTCTCGCGTTGGCTACGGCGAACCAAGGGGAGCAAGATGGCGGCGACCAAGAAACTCACGCGCTTCGAAGTCAACGGCTCCGGCAAGGAGTTCACCCTCCACATCGAGGATGACGGCGGCAACAAACTCGAACTGCTCGCCTCGCGCGATCAGCTCGATGTGATCGCGGACTCGCTCGACGATATCCTGTTGCAGGACGATTCGGCCGACGAAGTCGAGGAAAAGGCCTGACTGCAGCCGCGCCGGCCGATTGCCAGCCGGCGCGGTTTGCCCGACATTGCCGCATGATGTGCAGGCCTCGACTCACCATGAAACGTTGCAGCGCGCTTTTGGCGTCGGCGATGCTCGCCGCGGTCTGGGCCAACACGCCCGCACGGGCCGATGATGGCTTTGCAAGCTGCGTGGCGGGGCTTCGCCAAGCCGCGCTGGCCGCAGGCGTCGCGGCCGAGACGTTCGCTGCCGTGGCGCCCTCGCTGCAGCCCAACGACGTGCTGCATTTCCAGACCGAGCAGCCCGAATTCCACACCGCCGTGTGGGACTATATGGCGGGCCTGGTGGACGACGAGCGGGTCGCCGAAGGCAAGGCGAAATACCGGGAGTGGTCGGGCGCGCTGCAGCAAATCCAGGCGCGGTTTGGGGTCGACGCCGCGATCCTGGTGGCGGTCTGGGGCGTCGAATCCGACTATGGCAAGACGTTTGGCTTCCGCCCCATCGTCCAGTCGCTCGCGACCCTGGCCTGCCTGGGTCAGCGGCCCGCCTATTTCAAATCCGAATTCGTGGCGGCCTTGCAAATCCTGCAGCGGGGCGATGCCGCGCCCGAGCGGTTCACCGGCTCCTGGGCCGGGGCCTTCGGCCATACCCAGTTCATGCCCTCGACGTTTTTGCGCAATGCGGTCGATATCGACGGCAATGGCCATCCCAATATCGTCGACTCCGTGCCGGACGCGCTCGGCACCACGGCCAATTACCTGCGCAAGTCGGGCTGGGTGTCGGGCGTGCCCTGGGGCTATGAGGTCAAGCTGCCGCAAGGCTATTCCGGGCCATCGGGCCGCAAGGCGCGACACCCGGCCGCCTTCTGGGCCCAGCAAGGCCTCGCCAGGGTGGACGGCACGGCGCCAAACGGCCCCGAAACCGGCCTGTTGCTTCCCGCCGGGCCGCAGGGCCCGGCCTTTCTGGTGACCAAGAATTTCGACGCCCTCTATGCCTATAACGCGGCCGAGGTTTATGCCCTGGCGATCTGTTCGCTGGCCGACAGGATCGAAGGCGGAGGGCCGTTCGCGACGCCCTGGCCGGTCGATGATCCGGGCCTGTCGCGGGTCGAGCGGCGCGAATTGCAGCAGCGCTTGCTCGACAAGGGCTATCCGATCGAGAAGACGGACGGGGTGGTGGGCGTGAAAACGCTGCAGGCCATCGCGGATTACCAGGGCCGGGTCGGCCTGCCGCAGAATCCCAGGGCCAGCGCCAGCGTGCTCAAGGCGCTGCGGGACGGGCGGTAAGCAGGGTTCATTCTAACGATCAACCAGCTTCCACGAGCTAGACCCTGCGTCTTCTCCTCTCGCTCAAGACGTAAAAGGCCAATGCCGCAACTGCAGGACTTATTAGAAACAGGAGATTGCCAACATCCGAGAACGTGTCGCTCAGCCGAGTTGCCAAACTTTTCGGATGGTAGAGCTGATCTGTTTGCAGTAGCGCAAGGGCAAAGCAAACAAAAGCCCAGATGGTGACTGGTGCGATGCCACACCAAAGCCGAAGATGTTTCTCGATGCTCTTTCGAAATACAATCGCAGTCAATAAGGCGGTTGCGACCAGCGGGATGACCAGCACCGCGCCGACGAGGGTGAAAAAAGGGCCGCCGATCGAGAGCCACGACAGAGTTGCGATCAGTTGGGGGGCGGTCAGCAGTGGGAGGACAAAGAAGCCCCCAAAGACGACGGCGATGAATGCCGAAACCATAACCCGTTTGGCTATGACCTGACGGGCAAACGTTTGCTCCACCGCGCATCTCCGACCATCGCCGTCTGAGTAATGGGACCAATCCAGTCCTATTCAGCTCCGGAGTGTAGCGTTCTACGGCAGACGGAAAAGCTGCAAGGGTATCGACGAGGGGAATCCCGGTCCGTGTTTCCCCTCATCCGTCGCCGCTGCGCGTCGACACCTTCTCCCGCGAAGCGGGAGAAGGGATCACCGAGTCTAGTTCGAGGCCTTCAGGAACTTGTCGACATTGTCCTTGGTCACGACGTCGAGGCCGACCATGTTCACGGCCGGCACCTTCTCGCCCTTCTTCAGCGCGACCAGCATGTCCATGGCCTTCTGGCCCATCTCGTAGGGCCGCTGACCGACCAGCACCTGGGCGTAGCCATCTTTCAGGGTCTGCAATTCGACCGGCAGGGTGTCGGGCATGACGAGCGGGAATTTGCCGGCCTTCACCTTGTCCATATTGGCGTCGACGAACGACTTATAGGCTTTGGGGGCGAACAAGGCCCAGCCGCCGACCGGGATGATGGCGCCGATGTCCGGGTTGGCGGTGGCGAAATCGCTGAGCTGCTGCGCCGCGAGCGCCGCGTCGTCGTTGCAGAAGGCGGGCGAGCCCTTGACCTCGGTCCAGCCCGCGCCCTTGAGCACCTCGTAGAGCCCCGCGAGCCGATCGTTCAGGTTGGCAGCGGCCGGACCGCCCGATTGCGTCGCGAAGGTCGAGGCCTGCGGGTGAACCTTGATGAGCTGGCGGCCGAGCTCCCGCCCCATCTCCTTGTTGTCGGTGCCCACATAGGCCTGACGGGCCGATTTGTCGGCGTCGGCATCGAAGGTGATGACCGGGATGTTGGCGTCGCGCGCCTGCTTGATGACGCCGATGACCGAATCCGCATCCGCGACCGAGATCGCGATGCCGTCGACGCCCTGGGTCACGAAGTCCTGCATGATCTGCACTTCGGTGGCGGGTTCGTGGGTGGCGGGACCCTTGTAGATGCAGGTCACGTTGCCGAGTTTTTTGGCTTCCGCCAGGCAGCCGTCACGCGACAGATCGAAATAGGGGTTGTCCATCCCCTTGGGGATGAGCGCGAACTTGTAGGAATCGGCCGCATGGGCGACCGACATGAGCGAGATGGCCGCGACGGCCGACAGCAGAATGCTCTTCACGGGGTAATTCCTCCAAAACACGGGTCCTTTTGACGAACGGCGCCCGGATGGACCTGCCCCGGGGCCGGAATCTTCGAGCAGGCCTATTCGGGCTGCCGCGTGCGGATGCGATCCACCAACACCGCCAGGATGATGATGCTGCCGACGAAGACCTGCTCCCAATAGGTATCGGCCCCGAACAGCGCCAGGCCGTTGCGGATCACCTCGATGAGCGCCGCCCCGATGATGGCGCCCGCCGGGCCGCCGATGCCGCCCGCGAGATCCGCGCCGCCGATGACGGAAGCCGCGATGATTTTCAGCTCGTAGCCGATCGCAAGATTGGAGGGCGCCGAGCCGAGCCAGCCCGCGATCAGGATGCCGGCGAGGCCCGCGCTCATGGCGCACAGCATGTAGACCGAGATCTTGACCCGGACCACGGAGACGCCGGTCAATTGCGCGGCGCGCTCGTTGCCGCCGAGCACGAAGACGTAGCGGCCCCAGCGGGTGTGGCGCAGCGCCACCGCCATGATGACGGCCAGGATGAGCAGGTAGACGAGTGGCACCGGCAGGCCCAAAAGCTTGCCGTCGGTGAGCGAATAGAAGGTATCGACATAGGGGCCGGCCGGGGCCTGGCCGCGCCCTTGCGTCACCACATAGGTGATGCCGCGGCAGATCGAGAGCGTGCCGAGCGTCGTCACGAAGGGCGACAGGCCGATTTTGGCGATCAGCAGGCCGTTGACCAGCCCCACCAGGGCCGCGACGCCGAGGCCGATCAGCACCGCCAGCGTCATGGAGAGATAGGGCACCGACCCGAGCGCCGTGGCGCCCAAAACCTTCAACAGGATGCAGGTGATGACCGCCACCAGCGCCATCACCGAGCCCACCGACAGATCGATGCCGCCCGTGATGATGACCAGCGTCGAGCCCAGCGCCACGATCGCAATGTAACTGAAGTTTTTGGACGTGTTCAGCAGGTTCCCGGGGGACAGGAAGTTATGCGCGAACACGATCACCAGCAGCGTAATGACCACGAAGGCCAGCGCCACATAGGCGGTCTGCGAGGCGAGCGGCCCGCGCTTATACCAGCGGGCTTGCCCCACATTGCTGAACGAGACGGGCCCTGCGACCTCCTGCGACATCAAGCAAATTCCTTGGCGCCGGTGATGAGAGCCGTGACTTCTTCCGGGCTCGAATCCCGGACCAGCTTGTCGGCGCGTTTCTCGCCCCGGCGCAGCACCACGACACGGTCGCAGACCGAAAACACGTCCGGCATGCGGTGGGAGATCAGCATGACCGCGACCCCCTGGTCGCGCAGGCGGCGGATGAGGTCGAGCACTTCGGCGACCTGGCGCACCGAGATGGCGGCGGTGGGCTCGTCCATCAAAATGAGCTTGGCATTGGCCAGCCGGGTGCGCGCGATGGCGACCGCCTGGCGCTGGCCGCCCGACATCTGTTTTACCAGATCGCGGGGCCGGGTTTCGGATTTCAGCTCGTTGAACAGCGCCAGCGCGCGCTCGTTCATGGCTTTGTGGTCGAGGAACGAGAAGGGACCCACCTTGCGGGTCATCTCGCGCCCCAAAAACACATTGGCGGCCGCGCTCACGTTATTGGCGAGCGCGAGATCCTGGTAGACCACCTCGATGCCGACCGAGCGAGCATCGAGCGGCCGGTCGAAGCGGTGCTCGGCGCCATCGAAACGGATGCTGCCGTGGGTGGGATGGAAATTGCCCGCGATGATCTTGACGAGGGTGGATTTGCCGGCGCCGTTGTCGCCCATCAGGCCCACGACGTCGCCGGGATTGATGACGAGGTCGACGTCGTGCAGGGCCCGGATCGCGCCGAAATCCTTGCCGATGCCCGACAGCTGCAGAACCGGCACGGCCTGTTGCCGCGCCACAGCGCTTACGCTCACCTTGATGCCTTCCCGGGACGCCTTGTTATAGTCAGCATATTAGAATTACAGCGGCCGGAAACGCAACTCAAATCGGCGGGGAGGGGGACCCAAGGCCGGCATACGATTGAATACCGCGACATCGCGTTTTGACTAAAGCCAAGATC
This sequence comes from uncultured Lichenihabitans sp., assembly GCA_964245915.1. Taxonomy (GTDB): domain Bacteria; phylum Pseudomonadota; class Alphaproteobacteria; order Rhizobiales; family Beijerinckiaceae; genus Lichenihabitans. Next base: position 14,569 of record CAXTOT010000082.1, read on the forward strand.
GTTCCGCCGTAACGACGCTGCAGCATTGCGCCCTCTTCGGCCGTCAGCCGGTCGTGTCGCTCGCTCCGAAGCTGACACTCCGAGCTTGGAGCGACGACCGGGCGGTGGCAGAAAGGCTGCCCGCTGACGGCAAGGGTTGGAGGCAGGCTTCGCATCCACTATTCCGCACCGTGCTCCCCGGCTGGTCTGTGCCCGACGCTGGACGCGGCTGTCGACTAAGCGGCGGTCACCTCCGGAAGCACCGCGATGATGGCTTGGCGGAGTCGGTTGTCGCGTGTGCTCTGGATCGCGCGCGTGGTCCAAGCGCTAAACACCTCGACGTTCCAATTTCGTAGGTGAGAGGATGCCAGCGCCAGAAGCGGCTTTTTACGATCGTAGACCGCCAGCAGACTGCATATATCGCCGTCGGCAACGGCGACGGCAATCTTGGTTTTCATCTCGGTCGCGAGTGCGGCGACATCGAGTTGGGCCGTTTGCGCAGCGTAGCTAGCGGCGAGATCCTCGATCGACTTGTCTGCTGAAAAGTCGATTTGCTTAAGCATCCTGTCGATACGTCGACGGCAGTAACGCAGGACGACCTCGCTTACGTTCCTCTCAATCGCCGCGTCGGCGAGGATGGCTGCTTTTAGCCCGGCAAGTTTCGTTTCAAGCTCACCGCCATCCAGGTCGTTCATTTCTAGGACCGCGCGAGACACGGTCGGCAGCAGGAGGAGGTTCTCAATCTCGGCCACCGGCAGGATCTGGATGCCTTTATTCGCAAGACTCGAACGGTCGGCCTCACCGTGTCCGTCCGCGTCTACTAAGCCGGCGCATAGAATTCGGGTGAACGCCGCGTTGCGCCGCATTGTGACTACCGAGTGAATCACGCCTTCGCACCCACCGCGGGGTACGACCGTCCAACCGGGATAGCACGCGCGGTAGAAGGCAAGATCGAGGCTGCCCTGCTCGCCTTCGACGAAAAGGATCGGCTTGCGGCTGCCGAGGATCAGTGTGACGAGTTCCTCGTTGAAGCCCTCCGCCTCCGGCACGTTTTCGATGATCCAACCGGTGGCGGGCGCGTAGCTCCGCACCACGTACTTTTTACCCGCCCGCGAAGCCGCGAACTCCAGATCGTGAGTGATCAGGAGAAAGGAGCAGTCCGGCCGCGCTGCTTCAAGTTCGTCCCATAGGCGGCCGAGGATGGACCGATGTACGTGGATTTCGGGCTCGTCCATGATGAACACGGAGGCTTCGTCGGCAACCAGCGTCTGGCCGATCATGTAGAAAACCGCCTTTTCACCATCACTCATTTGCGTGATGCTGTAGGGCTCGCCAACCGTGTCATCGGTTCCTACAGAAACAGTGACGTCGTCCGCCGTTATCTCCAAACGGCGGGTTGGCAGCACTCGATGAAAGATCGCTTTCAGTCTGCGCAGGAACGTATCGCCGCTTACGATCGGAGCGCCATCCGCAAGCCCATTATAGGCCTTAACGGCAGTGTTTGCCTGTTCTGCGAAGAGCACTTGAAGCAATGCACCAGCGTCATTGAAAATAAACCGCGGTTTAGAATCACCCCACCGCTGGCCAGTGCGAGCTTGTTCAAAACCGCCGAACTCTTGCGGCCTAACGTAGCCGAAACGAAGTTGGTTTCGAGCAGCCTGCTCCCCAATTTTCTCGATTGATGGATCAAGCGCCAGCATCCGCTGCGCGGAGATGCGATGCGCACTGGCCCCGAGTTGCCGTTCGCATTCCACCGCCAACTTCGTTTTCCCACTCCCGTTCGCGCCAACGACGATCGTGGACAAGGCCGCACGAAGCTCGATCGGTATCGCTGCGCCTAGGAGCTTTAAGTCGATCGGGAGCGGCAACGCTTTCTCCTTGATAGCATGTAGACTTCACAGCTCATCGACCATGTCGAGGATGGCCGTCAATCCTCTCCTTCCTACTTGCCTGGGGCAGACAGAAGCACGCCGTCCAGAGTCGACGCAGTGAAGCATACCGATCAGGCTGTTTACCTCAGCTTGCGCCAGGCTACCGAGCCAATAAGCCGAATCCGACTTAGCAGCCGATCAGACCTAATGTCCGACTAAGGTCGCGATCGAAGGAACGTGGGCAGTACGCTTCTTGGCTCCGCCGGCCCAAAGCGGTCCTTTTGCTCCCGGCCACGATCCGACACCCAGATCAGATCGATCAGACCGCTTCTAAGGGGACTTCTTAAGCGTCGCGTAAGGGTCAACAGCGCAGGAACGCGAGAGCCAGCGTAATCGAGGACAGCGCAAGAAGGCCTTAAAGCGTAGGTTGGAATTGATTGCCGCCCTCTGTAATCGATCGTGAACTGGGCGGTCACGACCGAGGCGCCTAGGAGGGCTACAGAGCTACACAGCCCACCCGCCACAACCCTGTTGCGGCCCACCCCAAATCGCGCGAGCATCCGGCAACAGCCTGCGTCCGAACAGGCTGACTCCTGTCTTTGGAGGAAACCGCCATGACCGACATCGCTGCTTCTGTCCGGGAACCCGGACGCGAGAGAGCGGGCAGGGGGCCGCGATGCGTCGCTCTCGTGGGCCCGTTCCAGACCGGCAAGACGACGCTTCTCGAAGCCATCCTGGCCCGCCTGGGCGCCCTGCAGCGCCAGGGCAGCGTGGCGGCCGGCACCAGCCTGGGGGACGCCAGCGAGGAGGCCCGGTCCCACCGCATCGGGGTCGAGCTCAACGTCGCTAGCGCCGGGTTTTTGGGCGATCCCTACACCATCGTCGACTGCCCCGGCTCGATCGAATTTCTGGCCGAGATGGAGCCCGTGCTGCCGGCCGTGGATGCCGCGGTCGTGGTCTGCGACGCCGACGACAAGAAGGTCCCGGCGCTGCGCTTGATCCTGCGGGCGCTGGAAGCCCTCGCCGTCCCGCGGCTGATCTTCCTCAACAAGATCGACGCGACCGATCGGCCCGTCGATCAGATCGTGGCAGGCTTGCAGCGGGCCTCGAGCGTTCCGCTTCTGCTCCGGCACCTGCCGATCCACGAGGCGGGCGCCACGGTCGGCTTCATCGACCTCGCGCTGGAGCGCGCCTTTCGCTACCAGGATCACGCGCCCTCACGCGTCATGGACATCCCGGCCGAGGCCGTGGCCGAGGAGAAGGGCGCCCGCTATTCCCTGCTGGAGCGCCTCTCCGAGCACGACGACCGCCTGATGGAAGACTTGCTCGAAGACGTCGAGCCGGCGCGCCACCACGTGTTCGACGATCTCGCCCATGAAATGCGCGATGGCCTCGCGGTCCCGGTCCTCATCGGGTCCGCGCTCAACGGCAATGGCGTCGGGCGGCTCATGAAGGCGCTGCGCCACGAGGTGCCGGGCGTGGGCGAGGTCGCGGCGCGCCTGGGCGTCGAGCCGCAGGGCGAACCGCTCGCCCAGGTGATGAAGACGCTGCACACCGCCCATGCGGGAAAACTGTCGCTGGTTCGGGTGTTGCGGGGCGCCCTCAAGGACGGCGCGACGCTGACGACCTCCTCCGGGCAAACCTCGCGGCTGTCGGGCCTGGTTCGCCTGATGGGACAGACCACCCAAAAGATCGCCGAGGCCTCAACCGGCGAGGTGGTGGCGCTCGGCAGGCTGGAGCCGGCGCGAACCGGCGACACGCTGGCGGTCGGCAAGCCGCCCCCCGGGCTCTGCGCGCCCGCCCCCGCCAAGGCCGTGATGGCGCTCGCGGTCCGGGCGCGCGAGCGCAAGGACGACGTCAAGCTCGGCACCGCGCTGCGCAAGCTCATCGAGGAGGACGGCTCCCTGGCGCTGGAGCAGGATCCCGATCGCGGCGAACTGATCCTGCGCGGCAGCGGCGAGATGCATCTGCGGGTCGCCGTCGAGCGATTGGCGTCGAAGTTCGGCATCGCGGCCGTGACCCACCGGCCGCAGGTGGCCTACATGGAGACGATCCGCAAAGCCGTGACCGGGGTGCGGGGCCGGCACAAGAAGCAATCGGGCGGCCACGGCCAGTTCGGCGACGTCGTGATCGACGTGGCGCCGATGCCGCGCGGCGACGGAATCGCGTTCGACGACAGGATCGTGGGGGGCGTGGTGCCGCGCCAATATATCCCCTCGGTCGAGGAAGGGGCGCGGGCGGCTCTAAAGAGGGGGCCGCTGGGTTTTCCGGTCGTCGACGTGCGCGTGACCTTGACGGACGGCTCGTACCATTCGGTGGATTCCTCCGACATGGCGTTCCAGCAGGCGGCGCGGCTGGCGCTTGCCGAAGCGCTGCCGCGCTGCGCCCCGGTGCTGCTGGAACCCGTGCTGGCCGTGGCGATCGCGGTGCCTTCCGACGCGACCGCAAGGGTCAACGCCATCATTTCCTCGCGCCGGGGTCAGATCCTGGGTTTTGACGCGCGCGAGGGCTGGGACGGCTGGGATGTCGTTCAGGCCGCGATCCCCGAAGCCGAGATGGCGGACCTCGTGGTCGGGCTACGCTCCGTCACGGCCGGGGTCGGCACGTTCCAGGCGCGCTTCGACCACCTGGCGGAAGTGGTGGGCCGCGACGCCGATCAGGCCATGCTGTCGCGCCAAGAGGCCGCGCGGTAGCGGGTGCGCACGAGGATTTCCCCCTGTCAGATCGAATGGAACCGGTTGCTGAGTTCGTTGGCGGGCCCTGGCCCCGGCGGAAATTCTGCTGCCAGAACGGCGCCGCACAGCGCCACCGCCTCGATGAAACCTTCGGTCATGCGGCCGGAGCCGGCATGGGAGGCGAGGAGGTCGATGGCCTTCTGCCAATGTGTGTCGTCGACCCGGGCCGCCACGCCCTGGTCGGCGATGACGCGCGCGTAGCGTTCGGCGCGCGACACGAAGATCAGCACGCCGGTGCGGTCCTGCTTGCGGTCGAGGCCGCGCGCCAGAAATTGTTCGGCGGCGGCCCGGTGGGCGCTCCTCCGCTTGATCGAGCGCGGTACCAGGCTCATGCGAATCCGTTCCTGCGACAGCACCACAAGCGCGACCGCGAAGACCGCGAGCTGCACGAGGAAAAGGCGCTCGACCGACCACAGCGTGAAGGCAATCAGGAACCAGGGAAGCGCGAGCGCCAGAAGGATGGCCCAGACCAGGGGCCAGAACTCGTAGTCCGACGACCTTCGGGCCAGCACGCAGACGAGTTCGGCGCTGGTTCCGGCCTCGGCCTGGCGCACCGCCTCGGCGATGCGATCCTCATCGATCGGGCTCGTCATCACCAGCTCCCCGAGGCGCCGCCGCCCCCGGACGAGCCGCCGCCGCCCGAGAAACCGCCACCTCCACCACCGCCGCCAAAACCGCCACCTCCGCCGCCCCAGCCGCCGCCCATGGGGGGCAGGAACACCATGCCGCCCGGTCCTCCACCGCCCCCGGAACGCCGGTTGAGGTAGAGGACGATGATCACGAACACGATCACGACCAGGAAGGGCATCAGGCTGTCCAGGCTCGATCCTTGATCCTGCGCGCGCAATTCGGGCCGTTTCTGCCAATCGGCGGAATCGGTGGTCAGCACCGCGATGATCTCGTCGGTGCCGCGCTCGATGCCGCCGGCGAAATCCCCGCTCTTGAATTTCGGCACGATAGCGTTGGCGATGATGACGCTGGAGAGCGCATCCGTCAGCGTGCCTTCGAGCCCGTAGCCGACCTCGATCCGCACCTTGTGTTCGGTGGGCGCCACCAGCAGCAGGACGCCGTTGTTCTTCTTGGTTTCGCCGAGCTTCCAGAAGCGGAACAGGCCGTTGGCGTAAGGCGCGATGTCGTTGCCACCCAGCGAGGCAATCGTCGCCACCACGAGCTGGATGCCGGATTTGTCCTCCAGCGTCTGAAGCTTGGCCTCGAGGGCGTCGCGCGAGGCTTGCGGGATCACGTTGGCGCCGTCGACGATGCGGCCCGTCAGCGCCGGATATTGGTCGGCCGCGCGGCTAGTCGCCATGCCGGCCAGCAGGGCCATCAGCAGGATGCAAAGGCTGGCAGCCAATGCGGCGACGCGCGGCCGTCCACCGGGCTGCCGCGCCAGCATTCGCGCCATCATGCTCGGCCCTTCCCGGCCGCGATCAGAACTTGACCTGGGGCGGGGTCTCCGACCCCTGGGTGGCGGTGAACTCGGCCATCGGCTTGTCGTGGAACACCAGGGTTTGCCAGATCACGGTCGGGAAGGTGCGCAAGGTCGTGTTGAACACGCGGACGTTCTCGATGTAGTCGCGGCGCGCCACCGCGATGCGGTTCTCCGTGCCTTCGAGCTGCGATTGCAGGGCCAGGAAGTTGGCGTTGGATTTCAGGTCGGGGTAATTTTCCGTCACGGCCAGAAGCCGGCCGAGCGCGCCCGAGAGTTGGTTCTGGGCATCCTGGAATTGCTTGAGCTTGTCGGGGTCGGTGAGTTGCGAGGCATCGACATGCACGGCAGTGGCCTTGGCGCGGGCCTCTACCACCGCGGTGAGCACGTCCTTTTCCTGCTTGGCATAGCCCTGCACGGTGCTGACGAGATTCGGAATCAGGTCGGCCCGGCGCTGATATTGGTTCTGCACCTCGGCCCAGCTTGCCTTAGCCTGCTCCTCCTGCGTCGGGATGGTGTTGTAGCCGCAGCCCGACAGGCCCAGGCCCATGGCCAGCAGGACCGCGAGCGCGAGCGGACGAAAACGTGCGATCATGATGGTTCCCCCAAAGCTCCCGCCCGGGCCCGTCGAACCCAGGATGCGGATCACTCCAACCCCTGATGCCGACATGTAGGCCCGCCGCAAGCTTGAGCAAGGCCTTTCGTGAACCAACGCCGATCCGCGTGGCCTGGTCTGAATTTCGCCGCCATCCTCGGGCTTGGTTTCAACATCGTTAAGCGCTGACGTGCTAGACCCGTGTGGCGCGTCGATTTCGCTTGGAGTAAAGCTCGCTCATGATCCGCTCGAAGAACACGGGTTCCAAGATCGCCGTGACGCTGGCCGCGGCCGCGCTCCTGGCGCTGCCTTCGAGCTTCGCCGAAGCGCGTTCCCACAGGAAGCCGTTGAGCGCCACGGGCGATGGCAAAGCCGGGGCCACCACGACCCCGGGCAAGCCCATGCTGGTCGGCAATTACGGCGATTGGGGCGCTTACCTGACCCAGGGCGGCAAGTCCAAGATCTGCTATGCGCTGGCCCAGCCGAAGGATCGGACCCCGTCCAGCCTCAAGAAGGAACAGGCCTACATCTTCATCTCGAACCGGCCCGCCGAAGGCGTTCATAACGAGATTTCCGTGATCATGGGCGTGCCGCTCAAGGATGGCGACGCCCAGGCCAAGGCGGAGATCGGAACCGCCAGCTTCGATCTCGTCTCCAAGGGGCAGAATGCCTGGGTCAAGAATGCCGCCGACGAGGCCCGCTTCATCGATGCGATGAAGAAAGGCTCCAAGCTCATCGTGAAGGGCACGCTCATCAAAGGCGGCACCGCGACCGACAGCTATTCGCTGTCCGGCCTCGCCCAGGCGCTCGACCGCGCCGTCAAGGATTGCCAGTAACATATTCCGGCCGCTCGAACTCTCGAGGGAGGGGTCTCCTTCTCCCCTTGCGGGAGAAGGTGGCGTGCAGCGCCGGTTGAGGGGTTTTTTCTCGGCCAGCGACCCCTCATCCGCCCTTCGGGCACCTTCTCCCGCAAGGGGACCGTTGCGAAATTCGATGATCGTGATTCACTGTGTTTGTTGCACGGGAGCA
>CAXTOT010000083.1:0-21903 GCA_964245915.1 uncultured Lichenihabitans sp.
TATCGCGGCCCGACCCGTGTTTCCTCCGGGCCGCCGCGAACCTGAACGCGACAACGGCCTCGGACATGATATCTGAACCTACGAGCGCGCCGATCCAGCGATCGCGAAAGCTAAGGGCCTCCAGCCATGAAGATCGGTCTCAACCTCCTCGGTGTCATCTTGCTGCTGGTCGGCGTGGTATGGGCGCTGCAAGGGCTCAACTACATCGGCGGCAGCTTCATGACCGGGCAGACCAGCTGGCTGGTCATCGGCGTAATAGCGGCCATCGCGGGCGTCGTGGTGCTGGCGCAGGCCAACCGGCGGTCGCGTCGGCTGCCTTGAGGGTCTCGCCCGAGCTGACGGCCGACGCGTCTCGCTCTAAACGCAACCAACGGCTCAGCTTGTGGTTTAGCTTCCGACGGGCGTTTCGACCTAGTCTCGAATGGGAGGTAGATCCTTGAAAATCTCGATCATCGCAGCGGCCGCGCTGTTGTCGCTGGCCGCTCCGCTGGCCGCGCACGCGCAGAGCATCGGCCAGGGCGCCGCGGAGGGCGCGGACACGGGCAACCGGGCCGCGGGACCGATTGGTGGCCTCGTGGGCGGCGTCGTGGGTGGCGCGGTCGGTGGAGCCGAGGGCGGCGTGAGAGGCGTTTTGGGCGTGCCTCGGCGCACCTACTATCATGGCCGCTACTACCGGCATTGCTACTATCGTCACGGTAGCCGCTACTGCCGCTGATCTCAGACACAAGCCAACATGCAAAGAGCCCGGCGCCCTCGACGCCGGGCTCTTTCTCGTTCGAGCGAGGGGCCGACGGCTTGTTGCGGTGCGACGCGGCACCACCTATCGATCCATCAACATCGATCCAGGACAAAAGCATGAGCCATTTGTTTCAGCCGATCCGCCTCGGCGACCTCGAGCTGGACAATCGGATCGTCATCGCGCCGATGTGCCAGTATTCGGCGGAGGACGGTCGGGCCACCGATTGGCACATGATGCATCTCGGGCAGCTGGCGATCTCGGGTGCCGGGCTTCTCATCATCGAAGCCACGGCTGTGACGCCGGATGGCCGCATTACCCCGTCGGACCTCGGCCTCTATTCGGAGGACGACAAGGTCGCGCTCGACCGGGTCATCCGGGCCGTGCGGACCTATTCGTCCATTCCGATCATGCTTCAATTGGCCCATGCGGGCCGCAAGGCGTCGGCGCGTCTGCCATGGGAGGGCGGACGCCAGCTCTCGGTGGGGCAGGGCGGCTGGCCATGCGTGGCTCCCTCACCAATCCCGTTCAACCCCGAGGACGGGGCGCCGCTGGCGCTCGACAGAGCCGGGCTCGACCGCGTCAAGCAGGGGTTCGTCGACGCGGCGCACCGCGCTCTCGACATCGGCATCCAAGGGTTCGAGATCCACAACGCCCACGGCTATCTCCTGCACGAGTTCCTCTCGCCGCTGTCCAACCAGCGGACGGACGAGTTCGGCGGATCGCTCGCCAACCGGATGCGCTACCCGCTCGAAATCTTCGCGGCGGTCCGGGCCGCGGTTCCGGCCGGGGTGCCGGTCGGGGTTCGGATTTCCGCTACCGACTGGGCGGAGGGCGGATGGGAGCTCGAGGGCAGCATCGCGTTCGCGCAGGCGCTCAAGGCAGCCGGTTGCGATTTCATCCACGTCTCCTCGGGCGGATTGACGCCGGCCCAGAAGATCGAACTCGGTCCCAGCTACCAGGTGGGGTTCGCCGAGGCGATCAAGCGCGAAACCGGACTGACCACGATCGCGGTCGGTCTGATCACGGAAGCCGATCAGGCGGAGGCCATTCTGGAATCCGGACAGGCCGACATGATCGCGCTGGCACGGGCGATTCTCTACGATCCGCGCTGGCCTTGGCATGCTGCGGCCGAGTTTGGTGAAACGGTTTCGGCGCCCAAGCAATATTGGCGCTCGCAGCCGCGCGAGTATAAAAACTTGTTTAAAAACGCGGTCGTGTGACGACGATAGATCGTCATCAGATCCTATATTTCGGAATGTTGGACGAAGAAATTGCGGTTCCAGCGAAATCTCCGTCGCCGGGGCCAAGCATGGCGAGGTCGACATGGCGGAGCCCGTGCTGCAGGCGTTTCTAGCAGGCCGCGGCCCTGACGGCAGCGGCCGCTCCATCGAGACCGTGCTGGCCTTCGGCGACGATGTCCTGGAAGCAAGCCACAATTACATCCAGTGGCTGTTTCCCTTGCCGGAGCCAAGCCAGGCCGTTCCAGGCTCGCCGGTCCTCGCCTTGGAGGAAATTGGCAGCATAGCGCGCGATGTGACGGCCAAGCAGAATATCGATCGCGCGGCCGCCATGATGACCGGCTTTTATGCGCGCCAGACGCATTGGCTGGTGCCGCACGATCACAATCACCTCAGGATCACGCGCATCATCCGCTCGCTGAAGCTGCTTCGCGGCCCGGAGCCGGCGCGACGCTTTCTTCAGTCGATCATGGCGCGGGTCGAGGCGGCGGGACGCCCCGTGTCGGCCCGCAGTCTCGGCTACTGGCGGGACGCTGCCGGTACGGAATCATGAACGGTCCGCTGGCTCCGTTTTGCTTGACGGAGCCCCCAACATCCCGTCATCTCGCTTTCGAGAAATCTGACAAGGTGTTTCATGAGCCGACTTCTAGCTGCCGTACCGACACGGCCAGTCCTTCCTTCCTTTGCCAACACCACCTCGCTTCTGACCAAGATCGCGGTCGTCGTGTTCGGGACCGCGCTGCTGACGGCGTCGTCCTGGATCTCTGTACCCATGGTGCCGGTACCGATCACCTTGCAGGCTCTGGCCGTTACCATGGTGGGCGCCTTCTACGGGTGGCGTCTCGCCGGGCTCACGGTCCTGGCCTGGCTGGTCGAAGCGGCCATCGGCATGCCGGTGTTGGCCGGCGGCCATAGCGGTGTTTTCTATATGGCGGGCCCGACCGGAGGCTATCTCGTGGCGTTTCTGGTGACGGCGGCCTTGGTGGGATGGACAGCCGACCGCGGCTGGCTGGGCCGCTCGCCGTTCCACGCCTTGGGCATCATGCTGGGCGCCAACCTTCTGATCCTCGTCATCGGTGCCCTTTGGCTTGCCCAATTGATCGGCTTCGACGCGGCGATTGCCAAGGGCGTGACGCCGTTCGTGGTGGGTGGACTGGTCAAGGGCGCGCTCGCGACCGGCCTCGTTGAAGCCGTGGGCCGCATCATGGGCCCTGGCGCACGCGGGCGCTGAAGCCCCGGCCGGACGAGATATCCGCCCGGTGCGCCCCGCTGGGCCGCTCGTTCCATCGCTCGTCCCTGGGGGACCCTTCCGATGAGCGCGGAGCCGCGAGCCGACGTGCCCGACCTTGGGCTCGCCTTCAAGCAGGCCATGCGGCGTCTCGCCTCGACGGTGACCATCATTTCGGCGCGCCACGACGGCAAACGTTATGGCATGGCCGCGACCGCGGTGACCTCTGTCACCACCACGCCGCCCACGCTTTTGGTCTGCATCAATCAAAGCGCCAGCATCCATGACCCGATCCGCGATAGCGGCTGGTTCTGCGTCAATCTCTTGGGTCACGAACACGAGCATCTTGTCCCGGTCTTCAGCGGCAAAGCGCTGCCCGAGGACCGCTACGCGCATGGACACTGGGGCGAGGAGGAGGCGACGGGCCTGCCCTATCTTGAGGATGGTCAAGCGAGCCTGTTCTGCGCCGTCACCGCTCTCCTGCCCTATCACAGCCATTCCGTGATCATCGGCGAGGTGCGCGAGGTGCGCCTGTTCGGCGTGGCTCGCCCGCTCGTCTATCAGGAAGGTGGTCTGTTCCGGACCGTGCAGTTGAACCCCCACGAAGCTTGAGCGATCGTGGCTCACGCCCGGTGATAGGGGTGTCCGGCCAAAATCGTCATGGCGCGATAGACCTGTTCGGCCGCCAGCACCCGCACGATCTGATGGGGGAAAGTCGCGGCCCCATAGGCGATGCGATGATGGGCCTTGCTTCGGATCTCGTCGCCAAGCCCATCGGCGCCCCCGATCACCAGTACGACCGCCGAGATCCCCTCGTCGCGGGCGCGACCGACCATCTCCGCGAAAGCCTGGCTTGAGGTCGCCTGTCCGCGCTCATCGAGAAGGATCACCCGGGCACCGGGCGGAATCTCGCCGAGGATCGCGGACGCCTCGTCACGTCTACGCTCCGAAGGCTGGCGCGCTCGGCTTTCGTCGAGTTCCCTGAGATCGAAGCCGGTCAACCCGACGCTTCGGGCCAGCGCCTGGGCACGCTCCGCGTAGCGGGCGAGCAGCTCCCGCTCGGGTCCTTGCTTCATACGTCCGACCGCGAGCAGGACGATCCGCATCGCGAGTCTCGGCCCGGTTCAGCCGGCGCGGCGCTCTTCCGCCGGCCGGTCGGTGCCCCACAACTTTTCGAGGTTGTAGAATTGGCGGACTTCCGGCCGGAAAATGTGAACGATCACGTCGCTCGCATCGACCAGCACCCAATCGCAGTGCGGCAGTCCCTCGACCTTGGCCACGATGCCGACCTCTTTGCAGGCCTTGGCAACCCGGTCCGCAATGGCACTCACATGGGTGGTGGACCGCCCGGTCGCGATCACCATCGTGTCGGCCAAAGATGTTTTTCCCTTGAGATCGATGGGGAGGACATCCTCGGCCTTGGCGTCGTCGAGACTGCTCAGGATGTGGGATGTCAGGTCGAGGCGGTCGGATGAGGCGCCTTGGGCCTTGTCGTGCGGATGAACCGCGGCGAACGTGTCGATGATCGTCAGTGTGCGCTCCTCGCATGGCGAGCCGCCGGCACCGTCGATGCCGCATTCGGCTCGAATCCTATACGACTCCCAAGATGCGACGTGCGCGACGGCTTTACAACTGCCCGCACGCGGAATTCCGGGTGGCGGGGCTCCGAGCCACGGCATATTCTGCCCGCGCAGACCGGCCCGCCTCGTGGGCCAGGGAGTTTTTCAAGATGACCCAGGCCTTTCTCGCCCACCTCACGGCCACGCTGGCCGACATCGAACGGGACGGTTTGACCAAGCACGAACGCCTGATCGCCGGCCCGCAAGGCGGCCGCATCAGCGTCGAATCGAAAGGCGGCGAGCGGCCTTTCATCAATCTCTGCGCCAACAATTATCTCGGCCTTGCCGACGATGCGCGGGTGATCGAGGCCGCGCATGCGGCGCTCGACCACTTCGGGTTCGGCATGGCGTCGGTGCGCTTCATCTGCGGGGCGCAAACCCTGCACCGCAGGCTTGAGCAATCCATTGCCGATTATCTCGGCAAGGACGACGCCATCCTGTTCGCGGCCTGTTTCGATGCCAATGGCGGGCTGTTCGAGCCTTTGCTGGACGCCCAGGACGCCATCATCTCGGACGCGCTGAACCATGCCTCGATCATCGACGGCATTCGCCTCTCCAAGGCCAAACGCTACCGCTTTGCCAATAGCGACATGACCGAACTCGAGGACCGGCTGAAGCAGGCCGACCGAGAGGGCGCCCGCTTCAAGATGATCGCGACGGACGGCGTCTTCTCCATGGATGGCCATCTGGCGCCGCTGGCCGCCATCTGTGATCTCGCGGAGCGCTACGGCGCCACCGTGATGGTGGACGATTGTCACGCCACCGGTCACATCGGGCCGCAGGGCAGGGGTGCGGCGGCCCGTGCGGGAATGGCCGCGCGGGTCGGCATCGTGACCGGGACGTTCGGCAAGACGCTGGGCGGCGGCATGGGGGGCTTCGTCGCGGCCGACCAGCCGGTGATCGATCTGTTGCGCCAGCGGGCGCGGCCTTATCTGTTCTCGAACAGTCTGGCGCCTCCGATCGCGGCGGGGGCTTTGCGGGCCATCGAGATCTGCCGCGAAGCGGACGATCTTCGCGCCACCCTGATGACCCATACGCGGCGCTTCAGAACCGGTCTGGAAGACGCCGGCTTCCATCTGTTGCCCGGCGAGACCCCGATCATCCCGGTGATGCTGCACGATGCCGCGCGGGCGCAAGCCATGGCGCGCGCGCTCGACGAGCGCGGCGTATTCGTGGCCGGGTTCTTCTTCCCGGTCGTGCCTAAGGGGCAGGCCCGAATCCGGACTCAGATGTCGGCGGCGCTGAGCGAGAGCGACGTGGAACATGCCATCGAGGCGTTCAAGGATGCGGGCAAAACCTTCGGCGTGATCTGACCGTGGCGGCCGATCACGCGCCGAGGCAGGCCTGATCGTGGCCGGACCCGGGGTCTTCGGCCGTCTCAATCGGGTCTTGAACCTGGTCTTCGCGCTGGTCGTGCTGGCGCTGATGATCCTGACAGGCATGCTGGTCTATGACGGCACTCAGCCTGCCGTCTCCACCTTGATGATGGGCCGGTGGCTCGCGGGAAAGCCGGTCGACCGGCAGTGGACGCCCCTGGTCGACATCTCGCCGCGTCTGATCAACGCCGTGGTGATGTCGGAGGATGGTCAGTTCTGCATCCACAAGGGGGTCGACTGGAACCAGATGCAGGAAGTGCTGGACGGTCCCGCGGGCCCGCAGCGCGGCGCCTCCACGATCACCATGCAGGTCGCCCGAAACCTCTTCCTCTGGAACGGCCGGTCCTTCATCCGTAAGGGATTGGAAATCCCGCTCGCCCTGCTGCTCGATGTGGTGTGGAGCAAGAAACGTGTGCTGGAGGTCTATCTCAACATCGCCGAGTGGGGCGATGGAATTTTCGGCGCGCAGGCGGCCGCCCGGCATGATTTCGATAAGAGCGCGAGCCAACTGACCCAGAAGGAGGCCTCGCTGCTCGCGACGGCGCTGCCCAACCCCTTTTTGCGCAATCCCGCGAAACCCGGGCGCGGTCATCGCGACCTCGCGGCCCTCAACATGGATCGCACGCAGGGGGCCACGGAATGGACCGGTTGCCTGCGCTGAGTCCGATCAGCGGCGCGCGCGCCGGCCCAGATCGGCCAGGTAGGGCACTTCTTGCAGCTCGCCGGGGTTTTCGGGGGTCCACTGATACGACCCGCTGGCTCTGTCGATGTAAAGGTCGAAGGGTGCCAGACTGCCGGCGCTGCCCGGGCAGACGGTCTCGGGCCGGCTGATCACGGTCACCTGCACCACCTGTCCAGCCGCTTTGTTGCCGCGAACGATGTCCGCACAGGCAAGCTGCGCGGGCGTCAGCAGGTCGCGCCCGAGGATCAGCCGCCGGGCTGCCGCGAAGCGGGAGCGATAGCGGACATGAAGCGCCCGAACATGGAGGGTTCGGACGTGGTGATAGCCGTACCCGTTCGCCCAACTCGGGGACGAGGCGACCAGGCCGAGGGTTGCCAGAAGCAGGATCATCTTGCGCATGCGCCGGAACTTAGAGCGGGCGCGCCCACGCGTCCAGTCGGGAGTGGCTTTTTCGCGTCTGCGAACGGCGCCGCCACGCCCGTGTTGCCGCAGAGCAACCGAGGTCTGGCGAGCTTAGGCAAGCTCCCGCGTCAGGCCGAAACGCAACGCGGATTTACACTGGCAAAACATGTTTCTCAGGTTAGTGTAGGCTCCTTCACAGGAGGATGTCATGGATCAGACACGTCGGGGAATGATGGGAGTGATGGCCGGACTGGCTGCATCGGGATGGGCCACGGAGGCGTTTGCGGCCGGGACCCCCGCTCTTGCGGAGCACCCGATGGTGGCCCGCATCTGGCACGGACGCACGCCGGCCGACAAAGCGGAAGAGTATCGGCAATATCTGTTCGAGGTCGGCGTCAAGAAGATCGCAACGCTGCCCGGCAATCGGGGCGTTCAGATGATGGTGTCGAAGACTGCCGAACAGGGCGACTTCACGGTCATCTCCTATTGGGACTCGATCGAGGCGATCAAAGGCTATGCCGGGGCGAACTACACCCAAGTCCACGACTTGCCGCGCGACAAGGAATTCCTGATCGATCACGAGCCGCTGGTGCGGCACCTCGATCTCGACGTGAATTTCTGGCAGAGCTGACCGCTTCAAGCCTGAGGAGGTTGTTTCCCGCGACGGCGTTTCTGCTTGGCGCGGTTGCCGCAGACGTCCATTTCGCACCAGCGGCGATTATTGCTCTTCGTCGTGTCGAGGAAGAGCCAGCCGCAATGATGGCCTTGGCATTGCTTGAGCCGGGCCCGGTCGGCGACCGTGATGACCGTCATGGCCGAGGCCGCAATCGGCCCGAGGATCACTTCCTCGGGCGCATCCTCGATGTTCCATGTCCAGCCAAACCCGCCCTCGATCGTCGTCAGGCGTCCCTTGGCGAGGCAAGCCGCGTGGCATCCTGCGACGGCGTCGATGTCGGCCTGATCGGCGGACCTGGCTTGGGCGAGGTTGGTCTGGAGTCGGTAGATGGCCTCGCGCAGCGTCACGGCTCTGGCGAGAAGACGACGTTCGAACATAGGGTGCTCATGGCAGAGGTAGCGCAGACGTTCGGCTTTGGCGGCGTCCAGCACGCCCGCATGTCGGGCCCATTCGAGAAGATCGGCGCCCGTCTTCAGGTGGTCCAGGCAATTCTCCGTTCCGCGACCCGAGGACGTGTTGCAGAAGTCGAGCGCCAGAACGCCACCCACCAAGGGCAGCGATCCGGCGCGCGATGGCGGCGTTTCCAGCGTCGTGCTCATGGCATGACGAGAACATCCAAACGTGGCGCGCCGTCAATGGCGTTCATCGCCCGCCACCCTCGCTGGCCACGAACCGCACCACGCCCGTTCGCTCGCGCAGGCGCGTGATCACACTCTGGAGCTCGGCGGACGAAAGCCGCCGGTCCGCAATCTTGATTTCGAACAGGCCGCCCGGCCGTGGGCCGCTGACCACGCTTGCATGCGCGTCGTCCAACAGCGCGATGATCTCGGCCGTGGTGGCGGTCGGCACGAAGCCGACGAGCAGGATTTCGCCCGTGCCTATCGCCTCGCCCGGCGCGGAGGCCGTCGTGTAGCCGGGGCCAGAGCCGCCCTGGAACGCCCCAGAGAGGAGCGCACCCTGGATGACGATGATCGCGAAGGCGGCCAGCGCCGCTGTGGCAAGCACCGGGGGACTAAGCCCCGCCAGGAAGGCGGACAGACGCGACAGCAGATTTCCGATCGGCCGGCGTCGTGCCACATCGGCATCGATGCGGGCGAACAACGCCTCGCGCGCCGCGGCCGGCGGCGCGTCCAACGCCTCGTTCAGCCGCACGGTCGCGATGCGCTCCTCGTGGGTCACCTCGAGATGTCGCGCAAGCTCCAGGTCTTGGGCCAGCGCCGCCTCGAGCCGGGCGGTTTCCTCGGCATCGAGCCGCTCGATCACATACCAGGGCAGATCGAGGTCGCTCGGGCGCGGCGTGTTGGGATCGCGGGTCATGGCCAACCCCGATCGACGCCGGCCGCGACCAGCAGTTCGGAGAGGCGTTTGCGCGCGTAGAACATGCGGGTCTTGACGGTATTTTGCGGGATTCCCAAGATCTCGCTCACCTCTTCGACGCTGCGCTCGTGATAGTAGACGAGGTCGATGACGGCGGACTGTTCGGCGGAGAGAGCCGCAAGGCAGCGCCGCATCACGGCCGCCTTGCTGGCCTTTTGGACCGTGATTTCAGGTGTGTCGGCGCTATCCTCGATGGTGTCGGCCATGGTGTCGTCGAGTGCCGCTGGGCTTTTCCGCCGAAGGCCGGAAAGGGCCTTGAACCGGGCGATGGACAAGACCCAGGTCAAGGCGGTCGAGCGCGCTTCGAAGCGCCCCGCCTGCTGCCACACATCGAAAAACACATCGCTCATCAGATCCTCGGCGGTTGTCGGGTTGCGGACGAGGCGAAGAAGAAAGCGGTACACGCGCGTCGAATGACGGGCGTAGAGGCTCTGCATCGCGGCCCGGTCCCCGGCCGCGATCCGGGCGATGAGATCCTCGTCGGAGAGGAGGCTCATCGATCGGTCCGACCGGGTCTATCCGTTGGTCGCGCCAGGGCGCCAAAAGGTTCACGGGCCCCAAAAGGGCCGTGCGTCAACGGGGTGGCTCCAGCGAAGGCTGCTCAGCCACGGTACCGTCCGCCGGCGGCGAACCGCCCAGGAGCGTGAGCGCGCGGTCGGCATCGACGAGTCCGGCACCCGCCTCGGTCGCGCCGCCCGAGGTGAGCGGGCTTGCACTTGCGGTCAGCGCGGTGCGCACAGCCGCAGGCGTGAGATCCGGATTTTTCTGCAGCATCAGCGCCACGATGCCGCTGACCTCGGCGGCCGCCATCGAGGTGCCCGAACTAAATCCATATCCGCCGCCCGGCATGGCGACGAACATGTCCGCGCCTGGCGCCGCGACCGCGATGTAGCGGCCCCGGTTCGCGGCAGGAAACAGATGGTTGTCGGCGTCCGTCGCGGTCACGGCTAGGACATGGGGATCGGCCGCCGGATAAAGCGGAGGAGAGGTGGGTCCGGCATTGCCGGCCGCGGCAACCAAAATCTCGCCCTTGGCGGCCCCCGCGGCGAGAAAACTCGAGAGCAGGGCGTCCTCGGGCCCGGCAAAGCTCATATTGACGATCTTGGCGCCGTGGCTCGCCGCCCAATCGAGTGCGCGCAGAACGTGAAGCGTCGTCCCCGAGGCGCCGGGTGCTACGCCTCCGGCATTTCCCGCGAAGGCGCGGATCGCCATGATCCGCGCCTCCGGCGACGCACTGTCCAGTATCGCCCGCGCCGCGATGAGACCAACGATGGCGGTGCCGTGCGGATCCGCTTTCCGCGTCACATCCGAACCCAGGAGGTCGGTGCTGTCGGCGATCGCACCCGCTAGCGCCGGATGGCTGGGGTCTGCCCAGGAGTCGATCACGGCGACCGCCACGTCGCGTCCGGTTGCGGCGCGATGCGCCTCGACGAGGTGGAGTTTCGCAATCGCATATTGAGCCGTGGCCAGCGCCGGCGGCGTGGTCGGACCCGACAGCGTGAAGATGTGGTTCGGCTGAGCCGAGAGCACCAGCGGATCGGCCGTCAGCGCGCGCACCACGGCCGCGATGGAACGCTGGCCGCGAATGCGAAACCGCTCGATCGTCGTGGGAACGAGGGTGAAGGTCTGAGCGGCAACGCGATCCAGGCCTAGGCGACGCGCAAGAACGGCAGCGGCGTCCGCCGGGGCGCCCGGCCGTAGCACCACGAGAATCTCACCCGGCACCTCGCCCGCGGGCGTCACGACCGCCGGGCGCGTCGCGATGGCGGGTCGCGCCAAGGCCGCGGGGCGGGCATGGGCCGTCACATGCGCGGTCGAGTTTGCGCGCAGGACGGGACGGACCACGACGATCTTGCTGGGCGACGGCTTTGGCCGCCTTGGCCGGGACGGGTGCCGCCGGTTAGGAAGATAGATGATCTCGTCGTCTGGAACTTCGGTGACGGTCGGAGGACGGCGGGGCGCCGGGATGAAGCCGCCGAGGGCGCCAGGAAGACCCATCAAGCCCGGCATGCCGAAGCCACCGCCTGGGCCGCGAAACGGCCCAGCCCCGCCAATTCCTCCACCCCGGACAAATTGGGCCTCGGCCCCCGTCGGCAGGGCGACGAAAGTCGCGACCACCATCGCGGCGCCGGCCAGACGGCTAAAACCAAATCTCTGTCGAGCGGGAATTGCAGACATAGGCCTACTCCGCACGCTACAAATTGGGAACAATACTCGGGGCCAAACGCAAAATCAGAACTCTATGCGCTTCAGTCCGGCGCACAAGGGCGGTCAAGCGGGTCCGGGTTGCCGGAGCCGTTACCAGCGCGACCGACCCATCGAGCACCGGCGAGCCGTTCTCACGCATTTCGATCTGCCTGGTCACCGTGTTGGCGCGGAACGCCGGACATGATGATGTCCGGCAGCACGGGTTCGGCGTAGCATCGGCAATAGCCGGGAAGACAACCGCCAACGTGACCCGGATGACCTGACGGCGGCGGTACGTCGAACGCGAAGAATTTCCCCTCGTAAGCCGCGCAAGTCGGGCAGCATCCGCGGCCGAGGGCCGTTCGCCAGATGTAATGGGTGGCGCCGATCATCTCGGCCCGGCTGCGATTGAACTCGAAATGCCGCATGCCCTTGGCACGCATATCGTCCAGGAATGCCTGACGGTCACGATCCACGTGGTCGGGCGACCCGGAAGTATCGCGCGCGAGTTCGGCGGCCAAGATATGCTCGGGGCCGCGCCGTTGGTCGGCGTTGCGGCGCACGCCGCGTCGATTGAAGAATAGCAAAAGGGATCGGTACGCCATGATCTGTGCTCCGGCCTGGGAACGAGCTTAGGCTTGCTCGTTCCCGCCCAGTGACGGTCACCTCAATCGCAGACACGCACTCTGCGGACGTATTCGTTGCCGTATTCGTCGACCACGACACGGCGGGCGATGCCGCAATCACCGTATTCCGCCTCAGTCGCGCCGGCCGCGAGGGCGCCGAGCGCCAGGCCACCGAACAGCGCGCCCGGGCCGAATCCCCAGTGATGATGATGATGGATGGGCGGCCAGAAGATCGGCTTGGCGCTGGCGCCTGTGGAGGCCGTGACGGCACCGGCCAGCACCGTGGCGGAGACGACGATTGCGAGGGCCCTGCGGGTGCGGATTGCGAGGTTGAGCATGACGGTTTCTCCAAGGATCAGGAGGGCGGCGGGATGCGGCCCTTCCAATCATTGGTCGCCTCGACAGAAGTCGAGGTTCATGCCGTCGTCGATTTTTTTCCGGACATGGTGTTGGCGGCCTGCCGGCCACCAGGAACGAGGCGGCTCACCTGCAAACCAGCACGGCACAAGAGCCTGCTTCGGTCGATCCGGATTTTTCCGCCCGGCCCGAGCGCCGATCGTGGGTCAGTTGGAAATTTTGGCTTTCCGTTAGGGGAAGGTGCGACATTGGACAGATCTCGATGAGGCGCCTTCGTCTCTTCAAGTGGTGTAAGGTGATTGGATCGTCGGCTTCCTAGCGGCCCCTGGCGCTGGAATGCGTCTGGGATCCTCCTGAGCTTCCGCAGAGTCGCGGAGGCGTCAAATGCAACCGACAATTCTCCTCCTTTTGGTAGATGACGAAGAACTCATTCGGATAATGCTGAGCGAGGCTCTTGGAGACGGCGGGTTTGACGTCAAGGTGGCCGAAAGTGGCAACCAGGCCATTGCAATCCTGGACGAGCTAAGCACGAGCCTCCGCGGGCTCATAACCGACGTAAATCTAGGCTCCGGTCCCGACGGGTGGGACATCGCTCGGCACGCTCGGGAGCTTCGTCCCGAACTTCCGATCGTCTACATGAGTGGGGCCAGCGCGCATGAATGGGCCTCACATGGCGTGCCAAATAGCACCATCATTCAAAAGCCCTTCGCGCCCGTTCAGATCTTGACCGCGATTTCAGCGTTGATCAACGTCAGCGATGCTAATCATTGAACCCTCGTAGCTATACTGGTGTCGCCGCCCTCTCGTATGTTCCCCGCTTCTTGGCGGGTGCGTCCAATGAGCGGGCCCCGGCACTTTGCTCCCCGATCAATCGATGACGAGTTCCGCGACATGGCCCAGCTCGGCGTCCGCCGCGCGCTTGGTTTTCCGCAATAAATCGGCGATCCCCGTCTCGGTGAGGGGGCGCGCGAAAAGGAAACCTTGGCCGCGATCGCAAGCCCATGTTTGCAGCAAAGCCGACTGCTCCGCCGTCTCGATGCCTTCACCCGTGACCGACAGTTTGAGCGATTTGGCGAGTGAGATGATGGCCCGCGTGATGGCGGTGTCTTCCTGGTCGGTGCCGATCCCGTGCACGAACGAACGGTCGATCTTGAGGATGTCGAGCGGCAACCGCTTGAGATAGGCCAGCGACGAATAGCCGGTCCCGAAGTCGTCGACCGCGAGGCGAATTCCAAGCTCTTTGAGCTGCCAGAGGATCGTGATCGTGGCTTCCACATCGCGCATGATCACGCCTTCGGTGATCTCGAGCGTGAGATTGGAGGCTGCCAGGCCGGATTCGCGCAGCACCCGCTTGACCTGATCGACGAGGTCCGGCTGCTGGAACTGGCGCGGGGACAGGTTCACGCTGAGCATCAGGGGTGGGTGGAGGGGGAACGCCGTTTGCCAGGTTACGATTTGCCGGCACGCCTCCTGCAACACCCATAGGCCGAGCGGGACGATGAGGCCGCTGTCTTCCGCTATGGAGATGAAGTCTGCCGGCAAGACCAAACCGCGGGTCGGGTGCTGCCAGCGCACGAGCGCCTCGACTTCGGCGACGTGACCGGTATCCAAGAACACGATCGGCTGGTAGTGCACACGCAATTCGCCACCCTGGATCGCCTTCCGAAGGTCGTTTTCAACCTCCAGACGCGCCAGCGTGTTGATTTGCATCGAGGGGTCGAAGATGACGTGGCGTGCCTTGCCGTCGCTCTTGGCCCGGTACATGGCGACATCGGCGTTGCGGAGGATGGTCTCTGCCAATTCCTGCCCGGCGTGTGCAAGCGCGATACCAACACTGGCCGAGACGAGAAGATCGCGGCCGGCGAGCTGGAACGGCTTGCTGAACTGCTGGGCCACGCGTTCGGCCACCAACACCGCTTCCGCTTCGCTGTTGAGGTGTTCGAGGAGAATGACGAACTCGTCACCGCCCAGGCGGGCGACCGTGGTTTCGGCGCGCACGCAGGCCTGGAGGCGTTGGGCAGCTTCCATGAGCAGTTTGTCGCCCGTGTGATGGCCCAGGCTGTCGTTGATCTGCTTGAAATTGTCGAGATCGAGGAAGAGCAACCCGACGCTGCCGTCGCGGCGCTCGGCGCGATTTACCGCCTGGTCGAGACGGTCGCGGAAAAGCGCGCGGTTGGGCAATCCGGTCAGCGAGTCGTAAAACGCCTGCTGCGTGAGTTGTTCTTCGAAGGCCTTGCGTTCGGTGATGTCTCGTGCCGTGGCCACCAGACCGGCAATGCTCGGCTCATGGAGGAGGTTGGTCAGGATGAGATCGATATGGCGCCACGCGCCGGACGCATTGCGAATTCGAAGCTCGGCGTTTCGGGTCGTGCCGGGAGCGCTCTGCAGCTGCCCCCAAAGGTCCCGCAGCGCGGGCTCGTCGCTGGGATGGACCAACGCGCTCAGCCGTGAATCCAGCAAACCGTCTCGTGGATAACCCCAAGCCGTGCCGGCCGTGGGACTCTGATAGGTGATGCTCCCTGCCTGGGAGCAGATCAGAATGACGTCAGAGGCGTTCTGGACAAGCCAGCGGAAGCGCCGCTCGCTGCTCTGGACGGCGGCGGCCTCGCGCAGCCGGCCTTCCTCGACCCGGCGGCGGTAGCCGCGCAGCACGAGAGAAAAGAAGGCGACGAGACCCATGCCGGCGAGAAACACGACTGGCGTCGCGACCAAAACCGTTCTCTGGATTTCAGCCAGATTGTTGAGGTTCTGCATCGCATCGGCGCGATGGCTCGCGGCGGCAACAAAAATCTGCTTCTCCAAGGCGCCGAACGTGGGGTCTGTCTCGTTCTCATCGATGTCTTTGGCGAGTGTCGCGTTGCCGGCGTCGATCGCAGCGAACATGCGAAAGATCGCCGCCAGATAGCGATCGTGCTTGGCCGTGACGTCCCTGATGAGCGGAATATCCGCGACGTCGCCGAACGCAATCGCTTGGTCGAGCGCTTGCAACAAGGCCATTCCGGCCTTTCCGTGCGCGTTCCGGACCTCGAGGCTCGGTTCGAGGCGATACTTTCGTTCAAGCGATTCTTCGGCGCTGACCGAAAAGCGCGCCTGCTCGAAGACGCTGTTTATTTCCGTGGCCTGCTTGGCGCCGGCACCGGCACGATAGCTGAAAAAGGCTCCCAGCAGGGCGGATGCGGAGAGGAGAACCAGGACCAGGGCAAGCGCCACCGAGGCGAGACGCGCGGCGCCGCGCGGATAGGCGCGAATAGGATTGTTCCGAGTGTCCGACTGGACAGCAGTTTCGCGTGCTAAGTTCATGGTTCACCTGAGATTCGCTTCAGGCGAACACACGACAGGTAAACAATACGCGCTGCGCTACCCTCACTTATGACGAAACGAAGTCTTTCGAGAAAATACGTTATTTGCGGTTATCCCGATCGTACTCACGTACGAGAGGGAAAAGACTTGTGCCACTCGGATCGATCAGGCGGTAACGGCCGCTTCGGCCAGCATCCGCTCGCCCTCGACCCAGCCCATCAGCTCGCGCCGCACCACGTTTTCGATGACGCGCATGCCGAGCGGGCTGTCGTTGAGACATTCGATGCGGGTGAATTTCTCGCCGCCACCCTGATGAAAGTATTCGGCATTCTCCCCGCCGATCTCCTCGATCGTCTCCAGACAATCGGCTGAAAAACCCGGCGTGATGACGGCCAGACTCTTGACCCCCCGCGCCGCCAGCGCTTTGACGGTCTCGTCCGTATAGGGCTGCAGCCACTCGGCCGGCCCGAAGCGCGACTGGAAGGTGAGCATCAGCTTGTCGGGACCCATGCCCATCGTCTCGCGCAAGAGCCGGCCCGTCTTCACGCATTGGCAGTGATAGGGATCGCCCTTGAGCAGATACTCTTTCGGCACGCCGTGGAAGGAGGCGAGGATCACCTCCGGTTCGTGGTCGAGCTTGGCGAGGCCCTCGCGCAGAGAATCCGCCAGGGCGTCGATATAGACCGGATCGTCGTGATAGGGCGGCGCGACGCGGATGCTGGGCTGCCAGCGCATGGTCATCAGGGCCTCGAACACCTTGTCGCAAGCGGTGGCGCTCGTGGCGGCCGCATATTGCGGGTAGAGCGGCACGATCAGGATGCGGTCGCAGCCTTCCGCCGCGAGCCGGTCGAGCGCACTCTTGATAGACGGGTTGCCGTAGCGCATGGCCCAATCCACCACGACCTTGTCGCGGCCGTCAGGGCCGAGCAGCCCACCCGCGATCGCGGCCCGCAGTTTTTCCGCCTGACTGCGGGTCGTGGTTTTGAGCGGGCTCTCGTTGAGCTCGCGGTTCCAGATGGTGTCGTAGTCCTTGCCCTTGCGGCCGGGCCGCACCGTTAAAATGATGAGGTTGAGGATCAGCAGCCAGATCACCCGTGGGGTCTCGATCACGCGCCGATCGGACAGGAATTCGGCGAGATAACGCCGCATCGACCAGTAATCGGTAGCGTCCGGCGTGCCGAGATTGCTGAGCAGCACGCCCACCTTGCGCGGCTTGACGGTGGGATGATTGGGTGGCAGCGGGCCGGTCGCGGCCATGCGCTCGGCGCGATCGAAGGCGGGAGACATGTTCACAGGCGATCCTCGAAGCGGGCGGCCGTGCCCTCGTCCGGCGCCATGAAACCGGTCGCCATGCCATAGGCAAGATCGGTATGACCGACGCTGGCGGCGCGCCGGCTTGCGGCGGCGTGGTCGTAGGGGATGGCGAAGAGCTCGATGCGAGGCCCGCTTGCCCCGGAGCCGGTATCGACGATCGCATAGCGCGCCGCCGGGCTGCCGCTCTCCGAGACATGGGCGGGCGCGCTGCCGTCGCGGTAGGCCGGCATGCCCACGCTGCCCGGATTGACGATCCAGCGCCCGTCCGGCAGGCGCATTACCAGCGGCAGATGACTGTGCCCGGTCAACACGATGCGGGCGTCGAGCCCGCCGAGCCGCCCCGCGATCACGGCCGGCGCCGCGGTTACGAGGCGGCCATTCACCACGTCCTCGGTCAGGTAAGCGCTGTCGTCGTCCGGACAGGCGTGGAATGCCACGATTCCGTCCTCGAGCGTGAGCCTGGCCGGCAGATCCCGCAGCCAGCGGCGCCCATCGTCGTCCAGTTGTTCGAACGCGAAAGCGTCGAAGCGCGACAGCGTTTGTGGCGTGCCGTCCGCCACGGTCCGATCGTGATTGCCGCGCACGCGGTCCCAGAGCAAGGTTCTCAGACGGGCGAGCGTCTCGCGGGGCCAGAGCGGTCCGGCCACGCAGTCCCCAAGGTCGATCACACGGTCGACCTCCCGGCTCGCCATGTCGGCGATGACGGCTTCGAGCGCCAGGACGTTAGCGTGGATGTCGGCCACAACGGCTAAACGCATGCTCAAACCTCGGCCGCGGCGGAACGCCAGAGCGCGTGGAAGTGATGGACCGGGCCGTGGCCGCCGCCAACGCGCAATTCGTCGCTTCGCCGCAACGCCTCCGTCAGGTAGGCCTTGGCGGCCGCCACCGCGGCCGGCAGGTCATGGCCCAGGGCGAGATACGACGCGATGGCCGACGACAGGGTGCAGCCCGTGCCGTGCGTGTTCTGCGTCGCGATCCGCGGGGCGGTGAACTCCTGCAGGGTCCGGCCATCGAACAGGACGTCGACGGACCGTTCGCCACCGAGGTGCCCGCCCTTGACCAGAACCGCCTGCGCCCCGGCGTCGACTAGGGCTCTGGCGATGTCGCGCATGCCCGCGATGTCGTCCGGGATCGGACGGCTCGCGAGACGGGCGGCCTCGGGCAGGTTGGGCGTGATCAGGGCCGCCATCGGCATGAGGGAGTGGCGAATGGCATCCACGACCTCCGGGGTTCCCAGGCTGTCGCCGCTGGTCGCCACCAGCACCGGATCGAGCACGATGTTCGGCGATTGGTAGATGCCGAGCCGGTCCGCCACCGCCAACGCGACATGGGCATCGGCCAGCATGCCGATCTTGACGGCATGGACCACGATATCGGTGAAGATCGAGTCGATTTGCTCGGCCACGAAGGAGGGGGGCGGAACGAAGACCTCGGCGACCCCGCGCGTATTCTGCGCCGTAAGCGCGGTGATCACCGCCATGCCGTAGCAACCGAGCGCCGCGAAGGTCTTGAGGTCGGCCTGGATGCCGGCGCCGCCACTGGGGTCGGAGCCCGCGATCGACAGGATGTTGGGGATCGCGGAGGTGTGCGGCGCTGGCGTAGACTGCATGAGGCACCGTAACAGGAAAGTTCGGCGAGCTTAAGCGGGTTGCACCGGCGCCGAAGCGTGTTTCTATCTCAGGCCCAGGGCCTTGTGGATCTGCACGCTGAGCCGCCAGCGCGGGTGGGCGAGGCAGTAGGCGATCGCGGCTTGCGTGTTGGCGGCCTGGTCGGGTCCATCCATCGGCTGCAGCAGGAAGTGCTCGAAATCCAGCGCTTCGAAGCGCGCGGGATCGACTCCCGGCTGCGGGTAGACCAGCTTCAAATCCTGGCCCGAGGTCTGGGCCAGCACGGTGTCGCTCTTGGGGCTGACGCAAATCCAGTCGAGGCCGGCAGGCGCCGCAAGGGTCCCGTTGGTTTCCACCGCGACCTCGAAGCCGGCGGCATGGAAGGCGTGGATGAGGGGTCGGTCCAACTGCAGCAAGGGTTCTCCCCCGGTGCAGACGACAAGTTTTGGATGTTCCGGCCCACCCTCCCACAGGCGCGATGCCGCGCCAACCAAGGCGTCGGCCGTGGCGAACCGGCCGCCGCCCGGGCCGTCCAGTCCGACGAAATCGGTGTCGCAGAAGGTGCAAGCGGCCGCCGCCCGGTCGGCCTCGCGGCCCGACCACAAATTGCAGCCCGCGAAACGGCAGAAGACGGCCGCGCGGCCGACCTGACCGCCCTCGCCTTGCAGGGTGAGGAAGAGCTCCTTGACGGCGTAGCTCATCGGGGCGCGGCGTCGCCCCGCCATTCGAACCAGCCCTTCGCCCGCAACGCGCAGGCCGGGCAGGTGCCGCAGCCATAACCCCAGGCATGACGCCGCAGGCGCTCGCCGAGATAGCAGGTGTGGCTCTCCTCGAGGATGAGGTCGATCAGTGGGTCGCCGCCGAGCTCATGGGCGAACGCCCAGGTCTGCGCCTTGGTGAGCCACATGAGCGGCGTCTCGATCACGAAGGCCCGATCCATCCCGAGGCGAAGCGCCTGCTGGGTGGCATCCATCGTGTCGCGGCGGCAGTCGGGATAGCCGGAATAATCCGTCTCGCACATGCCGCCTACGAGCACGTCCATGCCGCGCCGGTCGGCAAGGGCCGCCGCATAGGTCAGGAATACGAGATTGCGGCCCGGCACGAAGGTGGAGGGCAGCCCCCGCTCGGTTATCTCGATGGCACGCTCCGCGGTCAGGGCGGACTCCGCCACGGCCCCGAAGCCGCGCATTTCCAGGACGTGATCGGGCCCCAGCCGCTCGCTCCAGATGGGGAAAGCGGCCCGCAGGCCGTCCAAAACCCGAAGACGAGCCTGAAGTTCGATGGCATGGCGCTGCCCGTAGTCGAAGCCGACGGTTTCCACCCGGTCGTAGCGGGTCAAGGCGTCGGCAAGGCAAGTCGAGGAGTCCTGTCCGCCCGAAAACAGGACAAGGGCCGAGGCGGCGCGGGCCGGTAAGCTTGGGTGGTCTGACATGGCGGCAATCGAGAGGGGCGGGTGGCTCGCGCGGACAACCGCGACGGATCGGCACCAAAATCTAAAGGAAGTCATCCGTCATGGGAACCGCTGCTCGCGCCGCGGCTCCCTGACCCCGTTACCGTTGTAACGCATCGCACGCGCAGTGAAACAAAGCTGTAGCCGGGATCGGGTATCGGGCAGCGCGGAATGGGATCGGCGCCGCGCGACCCGCCTGCCACGATGCAAGGCGCTCGGAATGCCTGACAGACATGACTTCAATAACGTTCGTGCCGTCGTCATGGGCGGCAGCAAGGGGATCGGCAGGGCGATCACGGAGGCCTTCGCGGCCGAGGGCGCGTCGGTGGCGATCGCGGCGAGGACCATCGAGCCGCTGCTGATCCTGAAGAGCGATTTGGCGAAGCGGGGAACAAAGTCCCATGTCGGGGTCTGCGACGTTGGCAGCGCGATCTCGGTCAAGGATTTCATCGCGAGCGCGGCCGAGGCTTTGGATGGGCTCGACGTCCTCGTCAATTGCGCCTCGAGCATCTCGATCGTCGACGACGAAGAGGGCTGGATGGCGGCGTTCAACACCGACATGATGGGGGCCGTCCGAGGAACGAACGCGGTCCTGCCTTACCTCGAGCGCAGCGACTGCCCAGCCATCGTCAACATCTCCTCGGTCAGCTCCCGCCAGGCCAAACCGGACCGCCTGCCTTATGCCGCCATGAAGGCCGCCCTGGAGCAATATACCGCCAGCTCGGCGATTCGGCTGAGCCCGTCGGGCATTCGGGTCAATTGCGTCGTGGCTGGATCGACGGATTTTCCCGGCAGCATCTGGGACGGTTTTAGGCAAACAAATTTCGCGTTTTACGAGGCGGGCAGGAAAAGCATCCCGCTCGGCGGATTCGCGAAACCGGAGGATATTGCCAACGCGGTGGTGTTCTTGGCGTCGAACCGGGCGCGATGGATTACCGGGCAATGTCTTGTGGTGGATGGTGGACAGATCACCGCCAGACCCTAGGCCATAGGCCCGCATCATCCCCAGCGCGCAAACCGCGCTTCGACGCTGCGCAGGAAAGCGGCGCGTCGCGCCACGGTCGTATGGTTCATGTCGTAGCAGGCGAGGTAATCGCAGGAGCCGCCGAGCGCGATATGGGCGCGCAGCATGCGGGTGACGGAGCGGCGCGGCGGATCGCTCATCAGCCGGGCGCGCCAGCGCTGGCCGCCATAGGTGCAGACCGCCGCAAGCCTTCGGACGTGGCCCAGCGTGAAGCGGATGCTGCCATCTTCAGAGATGTCGAACGCGACGCCGGGCAGGAAAACGCGATCGAGATAGCCTTTGAGGATTGCCGGAAACCCGAAATTCCATACCGGATAGACCAAGACCAGCGCCTCGGCGGCTTTCAGCCGCGCCACATGGGACGCGACCCCCGCTTGGTTCAGATGCGTGTCATGGTAATCGAGCCGTTCCCGCCGCGACATCACGGGGTCGAAGCCTTCGGCATAGAGGTCGCAGTCATCGACCGCATGGCCCTGGTCGCGCAATTGGCTCACCACAAGCTCGTGCAGCCCGGCCACGAAGCTGGTCTCGACCGGATGGGCATAGACGACCAGCACCCTCATGGCCGGCCGCCCTCACGCATCGGCCGAGACGGCCGACAGGCTGGGAAACAGGTAGGTCTTGCCGCTGCGGTAATCGAAGCTCGGGTCCTCCCAGGCGATCATCTTGCCGGGATTGAGGAGGCCTTGCGGATCAGCCTC
>CAXTOT010000084.1:0-21823 GCA_964245915.1 uncultured Lichenihabitans sp.
CGCAACTTGCGGAATGATCATACCCGATCTGATCGTTTTCACACAGCCAGGGTCAGAGTCGGTCGGAAAGTTCCCACAACGTTCGTTGCGGGCATGACTTTGGTCCATTAGTACGTTGTGGGAAGACCGTAACTGGGAACATTAGAGCTGTTTCGCCTTACACCGGTTCGTATCCAGCGGCTTCGAAGGAGTTGGCGCACTCACGTGGCTTGAACTGGGAAATGGGCTCGCTGATTGCGGCCCAGAGCTCTGGGATCGTGCGGGTGGCCGCCTTGCGAAGGATCGCCTCGAGCTTGGAGAGGGCCTGTTCGATTGGGTTGAAGTCCGAACTGTAGGGCGGCAGGTGGCGCAGCGTGGCTCCGGCGGCCTCGATGGCGATCCGCGCGTCGGCGCTCTTGTGAGCCGGAAAGTTGTCCATCACGACAATGTCGCCGGGCGAGAGCGTGGGAACGAGGACCTGCTCGACATAGGCCAGGAAGGCCGGCCCGTTCATGGCTCCGTCGAGAACCATCGGCGCAGTCAGGCCTGTCAGACGAAGGCCGGCCGTGAAGGTGGTGGTTTTCCAGTGCCCATGCGGGACGGCCGCTCGGCAGCGCTCGCCACGCCTCGCCCGGCCCCGCAGCCGAGCCATCTTGGTCGAGGCGCCGGTCTCGTCGATGAAGATCAGCTTTTCGGGGTCGAGGTCGAGTTGGCCGTCGAACCAGGCCTGCCAGGCCTCGCGGACATCCTCGCGCTGTTGCTCCGCCGCTTGGGCGGCCTTTTTTTGAACGTCAGGCCGCGCCGGTCGAGAAGGTCCAGATCGAGGTGATCCCAACGCTGAGGCCCCGCTCGGCGGCCAGACGCTCAGCGATCTCGGCCAGCGAGATGTCCTTCGTGCCTGCCTCGACCAGCCCGAGGATGAAGTCCGCCTGCGCGTCAAGCCGGGAGCCGCGTCGCTTGCCCTGGCGGCGAGCCACCGCCTCGCAGTTGGGATTCGGATGCTGCGACCAGCGACAGCCGCCTCGATCTGCTCGAGCATCGGCTTCTTGTGCTTGGCATGGCTCCGGCCAGCTTCGCCCATAGCTGGTTTGATTGGCCGATAGGCGTGCCGCGCAGCAGGGTAGGGTAGGGCAGATCTTATGCCCCGTCGCCTTCGCGCTCACGCCACTAACATCTATGGCCGCCGTTTTCGGAGATCCAGGTCTGCCACTACGACTCGTGCGGTGTCCAGCCGAAGGTCGCACGATCGCACATCTTAGTGCGACTCAGATTTAGATCGGCAAATCGCCACTGCTCGACGTTTGTCTCTTGCGGAAACCCCTGGTCTGCAGAGAGACGAGGTTTATGGGGCTTTTGAACCGATCAACCGGCTTATCGCGGGCGGCGAATCGCGTGTGAACGAAGCCACTCGAGCGTGTCATCCAGCCGGGAGATCGAGGTCCGGGAGTGCCAAATGCTGGGACAAAGCGCTTCGAAGATCCCAGCAACTGCTGACACCCCGCTGACACAGCGTGCTTTAAGGGCAGCTTCTTTATGGCTAAACGATTGAAAATGTTGGTGGAGCCAGACGGAATCGAACCGACGACCTCTTCAATGCCATTGAAGCGCCGAAGCGATCTCCGTCGATAGCTATCGATTGACTTCCATTGATATCGCTTGCTTATTAGGATTGCTGCGCATGCGGTCGATAGAAATCCTAAGCCAGAATGAGCCCGCAATCGCGCTCGCGCTGTAGCTATTTTGTAGCTATCATTGTTCCACCCACAGGAGCGAGGCGAATGATTGAGCCGAAGAAGGCACGAGCCAGCATCAATCAAAGAATTACCAAGAGGGTGGTCGACGCGCTCGATGCCGGGCAAACCGTTTGGGATTCGGAGATCAAGGGTTTCGGTGTCCGGCGCCAAACGCGCGACCCGTCGTTCGTCGTCAAATTTAACTTCGGTGGGCGACAACGCTTCTACACCATCGGCCAACACGGAAAAGTCACGGCCGAAGGGGCGCGCAATGAGGCCCGCCGGGTTGTCGGCCTAGTCGCGTCCGGCGTGGATCCGGCTGAAAAATCGACCGTGGGTGGGCCAAAGTCCGAAGTGCTGACCGTCGCTGGTCTTTGCGAGCGTTACCTCGCTCAGGGAGCCATCTTCAAGCCTAACAAACGCCAATCGAGCTGGGACACTGATCGCTCTAACATCACCCGTCACATCATCCCTCTTATCGGCAGCAAGATAGCTGGGGAGCTAACCGACTGGGACGTGGCCAAGCTGCTTTCCGACGTAAGAGCCGGGAAGACCAAGCAGGACATACGAACGGGACCGGGGGGTAGGGCGATCGTGAGAGGTGGAGATGGAGCTGCAGCCCGGTGTCTAGCCGTGCTCGGCTCCGCGTACAATTTCGGCATTCGAGTCAAGGCCGTCGCTACAAACCCGGTTCAGCACGTCAAGCCGCCCAAAAGCAACTCACCGGGACGGTTCCTAAAGGATGAGGAGTGGCAGCGGCTTGGACATACGCTGCGGACTATGCGCGAGGCCGGATCGTATGTTGGATTCGTTGATGCCATAGGTCTATTGGCGATCACCGGCTGCCGCAAATCCGAGATCACCCGTCTTCGCTGGTCCGAGGTCGAACTTGCGGCCGGCTTCCTGAGGTTAGAACACTCCAAAGTCGGTCCCCGTAGCGTGCCGCTCGGCGACGAGGCAATCGTCCTGCTCGAACAGCTGCAGGAGGCTGCGACCAGCAAGTGGGTATTTCCTTCGCGGCGCGGATCTGGTCCAATCGTTGGGCTTCAGAAGGTTTGGACCATAGTGCGGACTTCTGCCGGATTACCCCGCGTGCGGCTTCATGACCTACGCCATAGCTTCGCTTCACAAGCAGTCAATTCCGGAGCATCTCTCTATCTAACGGGGTCCGTTCTTGGGCACCGACAGGCCGCGACAACGCAGAGGTATGCTCATCTACAATCGTCGCCGGTTCGTGCCGTGGCGTCAGAGGCAGGCAGATTGATTTCTGCCGCGATGAAAAAGCTTTGATATCTATAATCGAACGTTGCGCCAGGCTGGATAATCAAGCCGAACCAGGTGAGACATGACCGACGTTAGTGCAGTCACCGACACCGATGGAAACTCGTCGACCCCAGATGCTGAGGGCGCAGCTACACCGAAGCGAGAAGGTCTAAGTTTCCGAAATACTTCGAAAAAAGCAGTTCCAGGTGGGTATAGGGGTTTAGCATCGGCAATCAACGAGCTTGGCTTGCGAGAACACCCCGCGGAATGGGGGATGCTTCCTGGATGGCACTCGATGCCATACCGTTTTGTAAAGAAGAGCGGAAAGTACTGCCGATTCGAATATTCGATCAAGAATGGAAGACGTTCAAAGCGACTAATTGAGCGAAGCGAGGAAGTGTCAAATCGAGAGAGGAAGGCGTGTTCGCAGCTATACGTAGCTGTCCGGAAAAAATTGGTGAAAGGTCTGGAGTCCAAGAAAACTTTGAAGGCTTTCGAGATGGAGCCTGGGTCAGGTAAACTAGTACAGCTGACCCATGAGGGCATCTGGGCCGCTCAACTTAACCCGATTTTCTATGCAGGTGTCGTAATTCGAAATATTGGCGGTAACGACCAATTGCGATCAGTGCTGATTGAGGAGCATAGTTTTTCTAAGTGGCTCAAAGAGCTTAGGAGAGACGACTTGAAAGACGCGCCACGAGCGATTTGGCGTGTAGTCGGGGAAGTCTTAAGTCAATATACGTCGGCTGGCAATTATAAAGTTATCAAAAGGGATGTCATAAAAATGGCGGAGGAGATCGCTCTATCTCACGAAAGGAACCTGGGAGGCGTCCCTTCGGACGAAGATCTACGCAAAGTAATTCCGCATTTAGGCCGGCGGGGAAGGCCAAATAAGTCAGATAAAACGAAGTTTGAGGCAGATCACGACAGCATCGTGACCGAAATTATAAAACGACTTTCCGGTCGTAAATTAATGCGGTAAAGAAAAAAGCGATCGTTCTTGATTTTTGTTTTGTGTGTGAATTCGCGCTTCCGATATTAGGCGCTCCGCCGGCTTCGATCAACCTGCGGGCCAACTCGAGTTGGCTAGACGCCGCTAGAGCAGAACCGATCATCATGCATCGTATCCTACTGCTTCGATATGAATCGCGCATTCCTCTGGGGTAAGCCGTCGAGGCTCGGCCGATCATGCGCCGCCGGTCGTCGAGTGTGCGATCGGCCGCCTTGCGGAGCAGAGCCTTGAGTGGGGAGAAGGCGTTCTCGATCGGGTTGAAGTCAGGGCTGTAGGGCGGCAGGAAGCGGATCGACGTGCCGGTCGCCTCGATAGCGTTGCGGATGGCCGGTCCTTTGTGGGCGGGCAGGTTGTCGCGGATCCCGACATTGCCGGGACGCAGCGTCGGGCAGAGAACCTGCTCGGCGTAGGCGAGGAACCAGGCCCCCGGCCTCGGCCGTCGAGTACCATGGGCGCAGTCGTGCCCGAGAGCCGCAACGCACCGGCGAAGGTCGTGGTTTCCAATGGCCGTGGGGCATGCCGGCTAAGGCGCTGACGGTGCAGGGCTCGCCCACGAAGCCGAGCCATCTTGCTGCTCGCGCCGGTCTCGTCGATGAACACCGGCCGCTTCGGGTCGGGATCGAGTTGACCGTCGAACCAGGCCTGCAGACGCTTCAAATGGTCGGACGATCCTGCTCCGCGGCCTGCGCGGCCTTTTTCTGATCGGATCTTTCGCCGGGCGAAGAAGCGCCACAGGCTTGATGGTTTGGCCTTGGGAGTTTGATCGTCCAGCGGACGAGGCGATTCCTTTGCAATTGTTTCGCCCCCTGTCCTCCCAAGGTTCGAGACCGGCCAGCCCTGAGCTCGGCCTTTTCCCTTTTGTGTAGCGCTGCCTCCTAGGCGCGGGAAAGCTTCGTGTGGTGGCACGATCACCAATCGTCGTGCGGTGAGCGCAAAGCGCGACGTAGCACGGACCGGGAATAAATTCCGCGTTTAATTCGACCATTAATCGTCGGACGGCAAAGCTCCCAGCCATTTGATACCACCGCTCGGAAAACACCGCCTTTAAATACAAGGAAAAAATACCTCATCATCTACGAGGTAGATATTTTATTCCTGAGCCCGCCACTTACCTATTGTGGTGTTGAGACGCTGTTTGACATCTGAATCGGAAGAAAACCCCTCAACAGGCGTAATGTATCGAAAAACAAGATAGCGGAGATCTCTGATGAAGAGGGTTGATCGTAAGGGTGCAAGCCTGCACCTGGAGCATATCGGGTTGCCCATTGCCGCAGCCACGTTGGCTAAGAAGGCAGTGACCGGGTCGGGACCGCCATTTGCCATCTGGAATGGTCGGGCAATCTACGAAGTCGAAGATCTGGAAAGCTGGGCGCGAACTCGCCTCAGTCGCAAGATGGTCAACACTGCGCAACAGCGCAGCCAATTGGCCGGCCGAGAATGAGAAGTATCCATTAGACTTTCATGAAAAGAAGAACGGAGATGAAGTGGTAAACGGACAGTTGAGGCAGACTAATCGGGACTTGTACCGATTGGAGAAGATTTTGAAATATGAGCAAGAAAATCTCCGTCATGGCTGGATCGGTGAGGAGGGTCGAAGGAACTATCTGATTATAAGTAGGCGACTCGCTCGCCTTTCAGAAGTATCTAAGGCTCTTTCATATGAATACGAGCTCCGGCGCGTATCGTAGTTGAGCTACTCGAAGTGAGCCTTGGCGTTAAGCGCCACGGTTTTTTTTTACCGTAACGAGGAACAACATGAAAAATCTAAATAGGTCCAAAATCCGCTATGAACGCACTCAGCGGCAGAAGATTAGAAACGCACGACATCTTGCTTCGGAGGGAGAGCTGATCGTCCCGCTGAAGCCAACTTCGAAAACTCCGGCCTACGTTGGCTGGCAAGAAAAGCTGCTGAAGACGCCTGATCAGGTGCAGGAATTTTTCATCCGTAACCCTGACCACAATTACGGCGTCCTGGCGGGCGGCCAGACCGATCTGCTTGTGTTGGACGTGGACGGTCCTAAGGGCGACGCCAGCCTGCAGAAGCTTGCACGTACCCATGGGCCATTGCCGCAGACGCTGAAGATCAATACGCACCGCGGTTACCACCTGTATCTTCGGGGCGGGGGCAAGATCATTCGCAATTCCACTGGCAAGCTGTTGGGCGCAGGAGTGGATGTCCGCGGCCAAGGAGGCTACGTCGTTGGGCCGGGGTCGCGTCATCCGGAGGGCGGTAGCTACAGGGTCGACAAATTTCACGCCCTCTTTCCGCTTTCCATTGCTCCTGCTCCGAAGTGGTTGATGAACCTTTTGACTCTGGCGTCCACGACTGAGCGCCAGAAGTCGTCCAAGGCAAGCGGTCGCCTGGCGTCCTTCGCGCGCGCGGAAGCGCAGAAGGTCGCTGCCGCCCCGAAGGGCTCCCGCAACGACCAGTTGAATCGCTCCGCCTTTGCAGTCGGTCAAGCGGTTGGTCCTGGATACAAGAAGGGGCCACGGCTTCGCGAGACTCTGGCATTGGCGGCCCTAGCGAGTGGTCTGGCGGAAGCCGAGATTGATGCCACGATCGAAAGCGGCTTCAACGCCGGAACGCGAGATGCTCGTGCTTTGACCGCTCCGTTTGCCGAAGGCGCCGCCGATGCTCTTGCCGAAACCCTGTCGAACCTCGGCGAGACGGACACCGACAACGCCAAACGCTTGATCACGCGCTACGGCGAACTGGTTCGCCATGCGCCGGGAGTCGGTTGGCTCCTCTATGACGGCAAGCGCTGGGCACCCGACAAGCTTGAACAACGACGCCGCTTGGCCACCGATACGGCCGTCAAGATCGCGGGCGAAGCGCGCTTCCTTAAGCTGCCGGCCGATCAGACCCGCCGCTTGCGGTTTTGCGAGAGCTCGAAAAGCGCGGGGGCAATCGATCGCATGTTAACGCTGGCCCAGCACCAGCTCGCAATCGAGGACTCTGCCCTGGATCGCGATCCAGGGCTTCTGAATACCCCGACCGGTACCATCGAGCTCAAGCTGGGGAAACTGCGACCGCATCGGTCCGCCGATTTTATAACGAAGATGCTCGACGTCGCCTACGATCCAGCCGCGAAGTGTCCTCGCTTCAAGGCCTTCCTGCATACCATCACGGGAGGGGATAAGGATTTCGTCAGCTATCTACGACGGACAGTCGGGTATTGCCTTACCGGTCTGATCACGGAGCAGAAGTTTTTCTTCGTTTACGGGCAGGGCCGCAACGGGAAATCGACCTTCGTGAACATCATCCGCGATATGCTCGGCGAGTATGGCCGACACACCCCGACCGAAACGCTGCTGGTCAAGCAGTATGACAACGCGATTCCGGCGGATCTGGCGCGTCTGAAAGGTGCGCGCATGGTCACCGCGGCGGAGGCCAACTTCAATCGGCCGATCGACGAAGCCAAGATCAAGGCCATGACCGGTGGCGAGCTGATCACCGCCCGCTACATGCGGCAGGATTTCTTCTCCTTTTTGCCGGAATTCAAGCTGTGGCTGGTTGCCAATGACTTCCCGCGGGTTCGGGGAACTGCCGAGGCCTTCTGGCGGCGGGTCCAGGTGCTGCCGTTTGAGGCCGACATCCCCGAAGATCAGATCGATTTAAACCTCACCAAGAAGCTGGTGGCCGAGATGCCCGGCATCCTGGCCTGGGCGGTTCGGGGCTGTCTCGACTGGCAGAAGCAGGGACTAGGTGAGTGCAAGGCGGTGTCCGACGGCACAGCTCGTTGGCGGGGCTTTGCCGACCACGTTGGTCGCTTCATCAGCGACGCCTGCACTCTGGACCAGGAAGCCAAAACAGCAGCATCGCAGCTGATGGCGAGCTACAAGGCTTGGTGCCTTCAGCATGGCGAGAAGCCGATGACGCCGTCGGGTTTCACGACCAAGCTCAAGGAACTCGACCTCACGCACAGGAAGACCAAAACCCACCGGGAATGGTCGGGCATAGGCCTCAAGGGCTGATCAGCCCCCCGAAATCGACATGGTGTTGGCGGTTGTGCTGCCAACACCATGGCGGCGGGGGCCTTCTGGCAATGCCGCCAACATCGATGGTCGTGATGCCGTGATGGCCATGGGGTGGCAAGTGGTGTCACCGGTGTCACCGTTTTATATTATCAGTTTGAACCAAAATAATGTAGTAAAAACAGTACAGTAGATGCCGCCACCACTGCCACCACGGCTGCTCGACCATGCAAGCCGGTGCTCAACGGTCGCGTGAGCATGTGGCCGACGCACGGCATGCAGTGCCGCGGTCAACCACCAGCCGTGCCACATGACACATTGGCGGAGCACTATTGGTACGTCGCATTAAGAGCAACTGGGGCGGAGCCTGCGTGCTGGTCACCACGCGTGCATGCCGGACGTGCACACGGTCAAAATGTCCTTTCAACGACTGCGCGCAAGCAGCGCCGCCACGATGGCACACAAACCGATGGTGCAGCCCGAGATGTAGGGGCCCAGGGCGGCGATCCACGCCACAAGCTCATGTTGGTTCATGGCGACCTTCGAGCAACAAAAAAACCCGCCGGGTGAGGGCGGGCTGGATTGTCGAATACGCTCGGACGTGAGCATCCAACATGCCGGCATAGGAGCATACTGCCGCCCAGTTGTCAATTTTGTTCTCTATTTGTTCCAACCGCGCTCGCTTTCGCCTACATCGGCGTGGTTCTCCCATTCCGGATCATTGGCGCTGGGTCTCGGTGATTCCGGTTTTGACCCCATTCCTGACCTTGAGAATGTCCGCTTCACGGCTGGTCGGTGCGCCAGACTGGAAACTATCCCCGACCCTTAACCATCGGCGACCTCGCGAGTGTAGCCTTTTCCGTGCGGGTAGCTGGCCCACGCTCTGGCCGGACTGTAAAGTTGATGGGCGGAGCGGCGGGCGAGCCGGGCCTCGGCGAACGCAGGATGAGAATGAGCTTTACCAACTTCCATGCCAAGTACATCGCCCATGAGCTCACGAAGCGGCCTCCCGGCTTCACCGAAGGCTATGTCGAGGTGAACGGGGTGACCATCCACTACGTGAAAGGCGGGTCCGGCGAGCCCCTCGTCTTGATCCACGGCTGGCCACAGACTTGGTACGCATGGAGGGGCGTCATGCCTCGGCTCGCGGCGCTGCACACCGTGGTCGCAGTCGACCTGCGCGGCATCGGCGGGTCCTCGAAGCCGCCGGCCTCGGCCGGTTACGACGCCAGGACACTCGCCGTGGACGTTCGCGGGGTTATGCGCCACCTCGGCTTCGACCGGGTGAGCGTCGTCGGACACGACATCGGCCTGCTGGTCGCACACGCCTACGCGGTGACCTATCCCAAGGAGGTCAAGCTCCTGGTCATCCTGGAAGGCCTGCTGGTCGGCATAGAGCCGATGTGGACCGAGTTCGCCCGTAATCCCCTATCGTGGAACTTTGGCTTCAACGAGACACCCGAACTGCCGGAAAAGCTGACTGCCGGACGCGAGCGCATCCTGCTGCGCTGGTTCTTCGACAACATCTCCGTCCGGCCGGAGGCTATCACCAAGGAGGCCGAGGACGAGTATGTCCGGACCTACTCGGAACCGGGCGCCATGAGCGCCAGCTTCGAATGGTACCGCGCCTTTCCAAAGGACATCGAGTTTATCCTGGCGAGCGCGCGCAACAAGCTGCGGATGCCGGTGCTGGCGCTCGGCGCCGAGAAGACGATGGGGCGCTTCATGGTGCCCATGGTGCAGACCGTCGCCGAGGACGTGAGAGGGGGAGTCATCCCCGATTGCGGTCACTACGTCCCCGAGGAAAAGCCGGACTACCTCGTGCAGCAGTTGAACGCGTTCCTCGCCTGACTTCGTTGCCTCGGATTTCTGCGCCACCTCTGCGGTGGGCCGATCGGATGTCGTGCACGGAAGCGCGTAGGCGGGAACAGCAGACCTTGCTCCGATCGGGTCGCACCGATTGCCTCGGCGTGCGAAGCTCCAGATCGACAATAGGGACGTGCCAACGGCAACCCATATGAACAACGGCGTTGGAGGGGCCAGGCCCGGGAGGCCAAGGAGATTCGACCGCGGGATGGCGCTGGACCGGGCCATCGAGCTCTTCTGGCTGCACGGCTACGAGGGCGTCTCCATCGCGGCTCTCACCGACGCGATGGGCATTGCGCCGCCGAGCCTGTACGCCGCCTTCGGCAGCAAGGCCGACCTTTTCCGCGAAGCCGTGGCTCATTACAGCGAGCACGAGGGCGGCGGCCCCCAATCCCGCCCGGCGCGGACGCGTTCGAGACCGTGAAGGCGGCGCTGGAGCGCGGTGTTCGGGTTGTCACGCAGCTCGGTCGGCCACGAGGGTGCATGATCTCCAGCGGGATGCTGGCCTCGGGCCCGGAGCATGCCGGCCTGGTCGAGGAACTGCGGCAGTTTCGCACCTCCTTCCGTGAGGTCCTTCAGTCGAAGATCCAGAGAGACATCGACGCGGGCGCCATTCCCAGCCACACCGATGCCAGGGCCCTTGCGCGGTTCTATGCCTCTGTCTGCCAGGGCATCTCCATCCAGGCGCTCGACGGTGCCACCGCAGACGACCTCCATGCTGTCGTCGAGACGGCGTTGCGGGCTTGGCCGACCGCGAAGTAGCTCGACAGGCCGATGGCCAATCCCGGCCGTCGCCGCGCGACCAGACCCGATGGATTTCCCGTAGAGCCGTCGATAATGTAGTGTTTGGTACAAAACGGAGCGGCCGGATGCAACGCCTGATCGACCTCACGCGTCGCGGCTTTATAGGTGGGCTTGCAGCGGTCACCGCCACAACCTGCGGGGTTTCCGTGGCCGCGTCGCACGCAGGCAAGCCGGCAAAGTCGCAGTTCACGGCCAAGTCGAGCGACGGCGTCCTCCTCGCCGTAGAGGCGCAGGGGGACTCGAACGCCCCCGAGATCGTCTTTATCCACGGCCTCCGACAGAGCCGCCTCTCCTGGGCGCGCCAGTTCGACGAAGCAGCCCTGGCGGGCTTCCGGATGGTCAGGTTCGACCTGCGGGGACATGGCGACAGCGACAAGCCCACGTCAACGGCGGCCTACTCGAACCTGGAGCAATGGGGCGACGATGTCGCCGCAGTGATCGCGGCGGCCAAGCTGCGCCGGCCTGTGCTGGTGGGCTGGTCGCTCGGCGGCGCCGTGACGGGCGGATATCTGATGCGGCATGGCGGCGATGCGATTGCCGGGATCAACCTCGTGGACGCGGTCACCAAATTCACGTCGGAATTCCTGACCCCGCTCTCGGGCGAGTTCGCCAAACGGACGTCATCGCACGGCCTTGCCGAGCGCAGCGCCGCAACGGCGGAGTTCCTCCTCTCGTGCTACGAAAAACCTCCCAAAGGGCGGGAGCTCGAAGGGCTGCTCGTGATGGATGGCATGACGGCCCGCGCGGTGACCGAAGGGCTCGCCTTGGCTAGGGCCGACCTCGACCCGCCGCTCCGGAACTACAAGGGCCCGCTGCTGTTGACGCACGGCGCCCGCGACCGCCTGCTCAAGGTGGCCATGTCCCGGCACAACCAGGAACTTCATCCAGGTGCGCGGCTGTCGATTTACCCCGGTATAGGGCACAGCCCGTTCTACGAGGACGCACCGCGCTTTAATCGCGAGCTTGCGGCCTTCGTCACGCGCAGCGTCCAGGGATGAAGACTCTAGCTCTCGGCATAGACCGCACGGGTCAGCCGTTGAGACCGAGGCAGTCCTCAACGTGAAGCCATGCCGCCGTTCCTCTCCGAGAGAAGAGTCGCCGCTCTTGAACGCAAGGAGCGCTCAACCAGTGTCTCAATCGCGCGGACCCGGCGCAGGAATGCGAAACGCGTTCAGCAGAGCCGACGTCGCGAGGTAGAGACCGATCAAGTGGACCATGTCCACGACCCCTCGAATTCCGAGTACCGCCGTCGCCTCTGCATACAGTCCGTCGTCCACCGATTGCGCCCGAGTCAATGCGAGGGTGAACCGGTAACCGACACTCGCCGCAGGCGCGAGCCCGGCCGGCTCATGCCCGCCGATGATCGACTGGATCGCCGCCTCGCTCAGGCCCGCCTACCGGCCGGTGGCGGCGTGAGCATAGATTTCATATGCGGCGCCCCAGACGGCCCCAACTGTTTAGGATGATGACCTGGCGGACGTCGTCCGCAAACGATGTCTGCTCGGCCTCCGCGTCCACCCACGAATTGAAGGCCCTCGCCATCGCCGGTGCGTAGAGGAAGCTATTGAACGGCCCGATCAGTCGACCATCCGAGAGACGGCCCTCGAAACCGGACCGCTCTGCCCAATCGATCTTGGTGCGCAACAGTTCCTGGTAAAAAATGCTTTCTGGTCCGGCCTAAGAGCCCCGGGATCGAGCAGCGGTAGGCGGCGACCCAGGCCGTGATCCGCAACGGGCGCAGGGCGCGAGGTTCCCGGCTGGTCGTCATGTGCATCCGGCATGGACCTCTCCTCTTTAAATCGATCGTGGTCGCCAACGCAGCCGCCATTTTGAGCGCTCGGCGGCAAGCATGGTCGAGCAATTCAGCGGCACCGACGCTCGAACAGGACCGTGCACGCCGAAGAACGCATTTATGCCGAAGCCGAGAAGAAGGAATTGGGGCGGCACCAGCCATATCGGCGGCGTCAACCCGACCGCCGGGCGGACGATGGCGTCGGCGACGACGTAGAACACCATCCCGAACAGGAAGCCGCCGAGGAGGACCCGCCGGTCCCGCGGCGAGGCCGACCACTTAAGCCGCTCGTACGGGCCGCGGACAGGAGAACGCCAAACCGACCGGCGCCCCGGCGCTCCATCTCAATCAGCCGCGAGGGTTGCCCCGTCGTGACCTCGCCGATGACCATTCAGACCGAAAGTGCGAGCTGGGCGAAAGAGACATCCTGGAGTGGATCGCCTCGCACGCTGTCAAGTTGGGCCCCCAATGAACTCGATTATGTCGCGGTTGAACTGGTCCTTTGCGGTGATGTTGAGCCCGTGCGGCTCGCCGGTGTACGTCTCATGAAGGTTGACGGGTCTAAAGCTTCGGGCCTGGCGTGGCTTTACGCAACGAGGCTGAGGTTGGCTTGGCTCGCCCGCTCCTCTCTCAAAAGAGCTTCGGTCCGGTCCGCCGACACCGGGTGCCCGAACAGCCAGCCCTGTCCGATATCGCAGCCGAGATCGCGCACCTTCCTGGCGAGCTCGGACGTCTCGATGCCTTCGGCGACGATTGCAAGGCCAAGGCTTCGGCCGAGGCCGACGATGGCTGACACGATCTTGTCGGATTCGGGGTCCGTCGCCATGGCCAAGACAAAGCTCTTGTCGATCTTTATCTTGTCGAATGGCAGCGTCTGAAGATGGCGCAGGCTCGAATATCCAGTCCCGAAGTCGTCGAGGGCGAGGCGAATGCCGAGCGCCTTCAATTGATCGAGAAGCGTGCGCGCGAGGTGGAGATCGCCGATCAAGGCGCCCTCCGTCACCTCGATTTCCAACCGACGGGCCGGGAACCCCGTTTCAACCAGCACCGCCCTGATCATGGAGGGCAGCCCAGGATCGAGCAATTGGATTGCCGACACATTGCAGGCGAGAGTGAGTTCGGGCGGCCACCCCCCGGCGGCGACTCGGCATGCGCACCGAAGCAGGTGCTCGGTCAGCGATCCAATCAGCCCGAGATCCTCGGCCATCGGGATGAACTCGGCTGGTGGGATCATGCCGCGGGTGGGATGCGGCCACCGCGCCAACATCTCGAAGCCGATCGTACGACCAGTTGCAATCTCCACCAGCGGCTGGAAATACGGAATGATAGCGTCCTCCACAATCGCTTGGCGGAGTTCCCCTTCGAGGCGTGCTCTGGATCGAGCTTCGGCGTCCAGGCCCTCTTCGAAGAAGCGGGAGCAGCCGCGTCCGTCGGCTTTGGCGCGGTAGAGCGCAACATCGGCTCGATACATCAACTCACCTGCGGTGTCCTCAGGTCGGCTGATCCCGATCCCGACGCTAGCTCCGATCTGGACGACGACACCTCCTTTCAGGACGAATGGCTCGCCCAAGATGTCCACGATTTGGTTCGCGATCGCAGCGGGATTGACACTTGGAATGCCAGTCTGGTCGCAGCCAAGGATAAATCCGAACTCGTCGCCGCCGAGACGCGCGATGCATCGTTCATCATCGAGCACGGTCCGCAGGCGGGCCGCCACTAGTCGAAGTAATTCATCGCCTCCGGGGTGCCCGTGAGCATCGTTGGCCGCCTTGAAACGATCGAGGTCTATCAACAGGAGGGCGTGATCGAGTCCTGCTCGGCTACCGGCCGCTAACGCCGTATCGAGTTCCTCATAAAAACGCCTGCGGTTCGGAAGCAGGGTCAGAGCGTCCGTGCGTGCCACGGCGGCGGTGTCCGCCAGCGCGCTCTGCAGGCGCCTGCGACCTTTGATGGACAGGGCTGTGGCGCCAAGAAGTACCGCGCTGAGGGCGAGGCCAGCACTCTCCAACCACGTCCGGATGTCCAGGTCGGCCGTCCGCTTGTCTGTAATAGCCGCCAGCTCTTCAGCAAACACATTGCTGCCGTTTGAATACACGTCCTGGAGATAAGTATATTCCGGACCGTTCAGGAGTAATCGTGCGGTCTGACGGTCGCCCGAGGCCGCCAGCCCGATCGCGCGTCGTTCCATGACAGCGAGATCGCGATGAGCCTCGCCCATCGTGCTTGCCAGCGCCGCCCGTCCCGTCGGCGTGGCGAGCGCGACCGCCTCTTTGATAGCATCGTCCAGTTTGGGGGCAATCTCTTCATAGCCGTCAGCCCAGCGCTGCTCTCCGGTCGCAGCAGCGGCTTGCGCCAAGGCGGCCAGCCACTGGTCCAGATATTCGATGGCTATCCGAAGCTCAGCAACCCGTACCGCGCGATGAGAGGCAGTGCGGATTTCCTCCTGCGTGTTTCGCTCGATTGATCCAAGCCAGACGAGAAGCGCCACAATGGGCACGGTTGCCAGCCAGGAGAGACCCCTGCGAACCTTCATCGCCCTTTCGACTAGCCAATCGCGCTCGTTCCGTCCCATGATGCCACGCTGGCAGAGTGCAATTAATTTAAGCTTTCGGCCCGAGTCGAACGCATATGACGGTTTATTAACAAACCTTCAGAAGCATTTCGATGACCCCGAGGGCGGGATCTGGCGGCCGCTCTTCCATGGAGGCAAGCTGCTGGGGTATCGTCTCTGCAGGCTGCCGCGAATGGGAAAGCGTGTGGTTTGGCGGCCGAAGGGATAGGGCCTAATCCGGGGACCGCCAGTGATCTGGCCTCTTTTTGTCGTTCGGACTACCTTCGGAAGTCGCTCGCATTCAGCAGCCGAATGTCCGCTAGCCGGCAGTGAACCAATTACCGCTCCTGGCGCATCCTAACCGGAAGAGGAACAGGTGCGACC
Source organism: uncultured Lichenihabitans sp. (assembly GCA_964245915.1). Taxonomy (GTDB): domain Bacteria; phylum Pseudomonadota; class Alphaproteobacteria; order Rhizobiales; family Beijerinckiaceae; genus Lichenihabitans. Next base: position 15,360 of record CAXTOT010000084.1, read on the forward strand.
CCGACCTTCGGTGCCGCGTTGTGCAGCTTCCGAAGCTGGTGTGACAGCTATGCTCGGCCGGATGTTCGGGATGGGTCAAAGTAGGTCGTAGCCGCCAGCCCGGATGAGCCGCGAGATGGTGGCCTGGTTGACATTGAATCTTCGGGCCAAGTCGGCCTGAGAGGCCGACCCCAAGCTCACCGCCTCCAGTGCTTCCTCACGCTGGTGGCGGGTTAGCTTCGCTGGACGCCCCATGTGCACGCCGCGCGCTTGTGCTCGCTGACGGCCTTCGCCGGTCCTGGCTCTGATCAGTTCACGTTCGAACTCAGCCAAACCGCCGAGCACCGTCAGCATCAGTCGCCCATGCGGGGTGGTGGTATCAGCCCATTGATCGTTGAGCGACCGGAACTCCGCCTTGGCTTTGGCAACCTGATCGAGGATGTTGAGCAGATCCCGCGTCGAGCGCGCGAGCCGGTCAAGACGCGTGACTAGCAGGATATCCCCGCCTGCCAGGGCCTTTAGGGCGCGCGCCAGCTCCTTGCGGTCCGTCTTTGCCCCGCTGGCCGTCTCGGCAAAGACCCGGTCGGCACCAGCCACTTGCAATGCCTGCCTTTGGGCTTCAACGGCCTGTCCGTCGGTGCTGACTCGTGCGTAACCAATGATTGTCATGCACCGACGTTACGGTCATGGCCGACTTAAGCAAGTATGTTCTGCATGAGCTAACGTGCTGTTTTCGCTTGCGGCTTTCAGCATTGCGAAAGTTTTGAGTTTTGCAAGCCAGTCGGAGCGACCTGCGAAGGTAGAGTCCGCAAGTTCTCATAGGCTGGTCAGCCTATGTAACTTTTGATTGCATCCCGTACATCGATCACAAGACTGATGCACAACGGCTTCGCTTAAATGTGCTTGCGACCGTCTGGGACCATCCGCCCAGACGTTCCTTGCCTTGACGCGTCGGCGTCAGTTTGCCTTGCCCAGCGTACGCGCCACCGACCTGCCCACAGTTCTTGACCTTTCGAGCCTTGCGCAGGCCATCATATCGTATATTCTGGATTAATGGACGAACTAGGCGCTACCGCAGCGCTGGGTGCGCTTGCTCAGTGGACACGGCTCGAGACGTTTAGGCTGCTGGTCAAGCATGAGCCCGAGGGTGTTGCGGCCGGAGAGCTGGCGCGCCTGATCGAGGTTCCCCAAAACACCATGTCGGCCCATCTCGCGATCCTCGCCCGCGCCGACCTGATCAGGGGCGAGCGGCGCAGTCGGTCTATCATCTATCGAGCGAACCTCGACCGCTTCCGGGAAATGACGCTTTTTCTCGTGAAAGATTGTTGTGGGGGACGGCCCGACGTCTGCAGGCCTTTGATCGCCGATCTCATGTGCTGTTCACCGGCAGAGCAATCTCAGGAACTGGCGTCTGATGCTGCCAGCTGTGGACAAGGGGTGGCGGTATGATCGACGTCATCATCTACCACAACCCGGATTGCGGCACGTCCCGCAACACCCTTGCGATGATCCGCAACGCGGCCATCGAGCCCCACGTCATCGAGTATCTGAAATGTCCTCCGACGCGGCTGCTGCTGACGCACTTGCTCAAGCGAGCGGGCCTGACCGTCCGGCAGATTTTGCGCGAGAAGGGCACGCCTTTTCATGATCTCGGCCTGGGTGACGCGTCCTTGACCGACGATGCGCTCCTCGAAGCCATTGGCGCGCATCCAATTCTGATGAACCGCCCGATCGTGGTCACACCGAAAGGCGTGGGCCTGTGCCGTCCTTCGGAAGCCGTTCTCGATCTGCTGCCGGCGCAGCGCGCAGAATTCGTGAAGGAGGATGGCCAGCGTGTGGTCGATGAGCACGGGCAGCGGGTGGCCGAAGCTTGACCTTCCCACTCGCCAAACGCCTCGTCGCCGAATGCCTTGGAACGGGCTTGCTGGTGGCAGCCGTCGTCGGTTCCGGGATCATGGGGGAGAAGCTGGCCGGCGGAAACGTAGCATTGGCACTGCTCGGCAATACATTGCCCACGGGCGCGATTCTGGTGGTGCTGATCCTTGCGCTCGGGCCGATTTCTGGGGCCCATTTCAACCCGGCGGTGTCGCTGGTCATGGGTTTGCGCAAAGAGCATCCCTGGCGAGAATTACTGCCCTACGCCGCGGCGCAAATCGTGGGCGGTTGCATCGGAACCGTGGTCGCACACGGCATGTTCGAAATGCCCTTGTTCGAGTTTGCGATCAAGGCGCGCAGCGGTGCGGCGCAATGGTTTGCCGAATTCGTCGCCACCTTCGGACTGATCGTCACCATCCTGGCGGTGTCCCGTTTCAGAAATGAGGCCGTTCCAGTGGCGGTCGGGCTTTACATAACGGCCGCCTATTGGTTCACCGCCTCCACCTCCTTCGCCAACCCGGCCGTCACCATCGCCCGCGCGCTGACCGACAGCTTTGCCGGCATCGCCCCTGGTGACGTGCCCATGTTCATCGTCGCGCAACTGGGAGGTGCGCTCGCTGGCCTGGGGGTGATGCATTGGTTTTTCCGTACGGCGCATGCGCCGAGGGCTGATGCAGCGATGAAGCAAACGTAGTCATGAACGACCTCCCTAACCTCGATACGGCCCTGTTGGGGCAGCCTGATCTCGATCGCCTCGAGCCTTCCGATCGCGCCAAGCACCGGCCGCGCATCCTGCTTCTGTATGGCTCTTTGCGCGCGCGTTCATACAGTCGGCTGTTGACGTCGGAAGCAGCCCGCCTGTTGAACTATCTCGGGGCCGAGACCCGCATCTACGATCCGCGCGAGTTGCCGATGCCCGATAGCGTCGGGGCCGATCATCCGAAGGTCACGGAACTGCGCGAGCTGTCGGCCTGGTCGGAAGGGCAGGTGTGGTGCAGCCCCGAACGCCACGGCGCCATGACGGGAATCATCAAGGCCCAAATCGACTGGATACCGCTCGCTGTCGGCGCGGTCCGGCCCACGCAGGGCAAGACCCTTGCCGTGATGCAGGTCAGTGGAGGGTCGCAGTCGTTCAATGCCGTCAATCAGTTGCGCGTGCTCGGCCGCTGGATGCGGATGATTACCATTCCCAACCAGGCCTCGGTTGCCAAGGCGTATGACCAATTCGATGAAGCGGGGCGCATGAAGCCGTCCGCCTTTTACGAGCGAGTCGTCGACGTCATGGAAGAACTGGTCAAGTTCACACTGCTGACGCGGGATCGCTCTGCCTATCTGACCGATCGGTATGGCGAGCGTCGCGAGGCAGCAGAAAAAAACGAGCCTCGGACCAGGGACCTGCGGTGATGCCCCCCGAACTCAGCTCCCTCTAATTCGAGCTTTGTCGAAATAGCGATTGACAGATCATAGGGGGCGTCACAATACTAATTCCATGAAGATCGAAACAGTCGCCAGCCAACTCGAAGCTCTCGGCAATCCGACCCGTCTCCAGGTCTATCGCTGGCTGGTTCGCGCCGGCCGCGAAGGCCTGCCGGTTGGACGGTTGCAAGAAAAGCTCGGCATCGCGGCCTCGACGCTGTCGCACCATCTGCATCGGCTGATTCTGACGGGCCTCGTCACGCAGGAGCGCCAAGCGACGACGTTGATCTGTCGTGCAAACTATCCGGCGATGGACAGCCTAGTGGGCTTTATGGTCGACGAATGCTGCCTCGATGCCAAGTGTGCGGCCATCGATGGAGAGGCTGCGGCCTAGAATTTTTTTCTCGTTTATTTCCGTGTTTTAGGAAGGATTGAAATATGACGAGCGCGCTTTTCGAGAACCTCCCGGTTGCGGTGATTGGCGGCGGTCCCGTTGGCCTTGCTGCAGCTTCGCACCTCCTAGCCCGCGGCCTGGAAGTCAAAATCTACGAAGCGGGTCCAAGGGTCGGGGCTAACCTCCGCGATTGGGGGCATGTCCGCGTCTTCACGTCCTGGCGCTATTGCGTCGATACGGCAGCGACAGCGCTTCTTCAACGATACGGCTGGCGCATGGCAGCACCCGACGGTTTCCCAACGGGAGCCGAGCTCGCCGACGAGTACCTGGAGCCTCTAGCGGCAACACCGGAGCTTTCGGCCGCCATCGAGACAGGCGCGCGCGTTACCGCGGTGTCGCGACACGGTATCGACAAGGTGGTCAGTCGAAATCGGGGAATGAGTCCGTTCGTTCTTGCGGTCTCGACTCGCGATGGCGACCGCCATGATCTGGCGCGCGCCGTCGTTGACGCCTCCGGCACATGGGCGACGGCAAATCCCCTTGGAGCTAATGGACTTCCGGCGACAGGTGAAGCCGATTTTTCCGACCGGATCGTCTATGGGATCCCTGATGTCCTCGGTCGTCACCGGGCTCTCTACGCGGGCAAAACGACGCTTGTCGTAGGCTCCGGTCACTCTGCCGGGAATGCTTTGCTCGACCTCGATCGGCTGGCCAGAACGGAGCCGAACACGTCGGTCTTGTGGGCGACACGCGGCACTAATCTCGCGCGGATTTTCGGTGGCGGCGATGCGGATAAATTGCCGGCGCGCGGCGAACTCGGAGCCAAGGTGCGCGAACTCGTCGAGAGCGGACGAATCCGTCTGCTGACCGGGGTTGCGATCGCGGCGCTCCATGCCCAAGACCACGGGATTATCGTCGAAGGCAGCACAGCCGATGGCGTGAGCCACATCGGTCCTGTCGACCGCATCATTGCCGCGACAGGGCAGCGTCCAGATTTGTCGCTGACCCGAGAATTGCGCCTCGATCTCGATCCCTGGCTTGAAAGCGTCAGGGCACTTGGCCCGTTGATCGATCCCAACCTTCACTCTTGCGGCTCGGTCCCGCCGCACGGGCATCGCGAACTGACGCATCCAGAGCCAGGATTCTACACGGTCGGCATCAAGAGTTATGGCCGCGCCCCCACCTTTCTGTTGCTCACCGGCTATGAACAGGTGCGTTCCGTCGCTGCCGCCATCGCGGGCGACCTCACAGCAGCCAACGAGGTTAATCTCGTGCTGCCCGAGACAGGCGTCTGCTCAGTTCCGACCCCAAGGGCAGAGATCGACACGCAGGGTTGTTGCGGCGGTCCGGCACCCACCGAGGTCCAGGCTTGCTGCGGGGCCGACGCTATCGCAAAGGAAGCCGGACGCACGGGCTGCGGTTGCGGCACCGCCGCGTGAACGACGCCTCAGCAGCGAGGGCCTCTGTTTCCAAAGCACCGAATCGCGCCGTTGTCATCACGGCGCTCGGTGTCACTCAGATCTTCGCATGGGGGTCGAGTTACTATCTTCCGGCCGTGCTCGCGGGACCGATCGTGGCGGACACGGGCTGGTCATTGACGTGGGTCGTCGGTGGGCTGTCGCTCGGATTGCTGACGGCCGGTCTTGTCTCTCCCATGGTGGGCCGTGCAATTGCCAGGCGGGGCGGCCGCCTGGTCCTGGCGCTAAGCGCTGGTCTTCTCGCAGCCGGGCTTCTGGCGCTGGCGCTCGCGCACACCGTGCTTGGTTTCCTCATCGGGTGGCTGGTGATCGGTCTCGGTATGGGCGCCGGTCTCTATGATCCGGCCTTTGCCACACTCGGCCGGCTCTATGGGCAAGGCGGTCGCACAGCGATAACCAGCCTGACCCTGTTCGGCGGCTTCGCCAGCACCGTGTGCTGGCCGCTTTCTGCCCTGCTCGAGGCAGATCTGGGCTGGCGCGGGGCATGCTTGGTTTACGCCGCCCTGCAACTTGCCGTCTCGCTGCCGATCTATCTATTCGTCCTGCCCAATAAACCCCAAACGCCAGACTTGCCGCAACCCTCCGCCTCGCCAGCGCTCGGTCGGCTTCAGCCCGAAGTTCCGCAAGCGGGGCTATTTCTCCTCCTGGCCGCCACCATCACCCTCGCCTCGGTCGTCTCGGCGACGTTGTCGGTCCATCTACTGACGATCCTGCAAGCCAAGGGGCTCACCCTGACAGCAGCCGTCGCGCTTGGCGCTCTCGTTGGCCCGTCACAGGTCGCGGCGCGGGCGGTCGAGATGTTCATCGCCCGCTTCCATCATCCGATTTGGACGAAGCTCGCGGCCACCTTTCTGGTCACCGCAGGCTTGGCGACACTATGGGCTGGGGGAACGCTGATCACCCTTGCCCTGGTCCTCTATGGGGCTGGTATTGGCCTGGAAAGCATTGCCCGAGGCACCCTGCCGCTCGCGATCTTCGGCCCCGAACGCTACCCCGTCATCATGGGCCGAATCGCGATGCCAAGTCTGATCGCACAGGCGGCAGCCCCATCGATCGGTGCGATTCTTCTTCGGGCACTCGGCACCGGCGACGCGCTGGCCGTGTTATTGTTCACTGCCGCGTTCAACGTGCTTTTGGTCGGAGTCATGTTCTCAACCATGCCCCCATGGTCGAGAAAAGCCCCTCACAAGTCTTGACCCCACGCCCGGCAACCCAGGCGCCATGCACACGCGTGTGTTCCCGAGGCTTGGAAGGGTGGGAGGCGATCGCTAGAGCGGAATCCGCTCACGTTGCATCGTATCCGGCTGCCTCGAAGTAGTTGG
>CAXTOT010000085.1:0-21818 GCA_964245915.1 uncultured Lichenihabitans sp.
GTGGCGATCGGCATGATGCTGTCGCTCGCGCTCGGCCTGGGCCTGCTGTTCCTGCATTTCTACACGGCCTATGCCACCCAGGCCACGGCTTTGCTGTTCGGCAACGTCCTGGGTGTGAGCCCATCGGCACTCGTGAGCTTGGCGGGCCTGGCGGCGGCAAGCCTCGCGGCCCTGGCCGTCATCGCGCGGCCCCTGCTCTTCAGCAGCCTTCAGCCGGAACTGGCGGAGGCCAAGGGCGTGCCGATCAGGCTGATCTCGGTCATCTTCCTGGCCGTCGTCGGCGTCGCGGTGGCCGAGTGCGCGCAGATCGTCGGCGTGCTCCTGGTGTTCACCCTCATGGTGGGACCGGCCGCAGCCGCTCAAAACCTATCGACGCGCTTCGGGGTCGGCATTTGTCTTGCAGCCATGCTGGCGCTCGCCGAGGCCTGGGGCGGCATCGCGCTCGCTTGGTTCACCGACTGGCCCACGAGTTTCTGGATCACCTTCCTGTCGGGTGCCGTCTATCTCTTGAGCTTGTCTGCGCCGCGGCTGCGCCGGATGGCGGCGCAGCACGCCGTTACCTCGTAAGCCCTATTTGGTGGTCGGCGGCGAATTCGCCTCGATGGCCGTGAACGTCTCGAGGATTTCGTAGGTGTGTTCGGCCCCTTTGGGCACCACCCAACTGGTGCCGGGCGTCAGCATGGCGGCCTCACCCTCGATGATGACCTCCGCGCGTCCGGCGATCACGTAGCCGACAGTTTCATACTCGCGCCGCAGGGTCTTCTTTTCGATCCCGGCGGGCTCGGCGTCCCACATCCGCATGGAAATGGATTTGCCCTTGGCGAGATGACGCTCGCCCGACTTGCTCTTGCGGGTGTGTTCCGCGTCGATGATTTCGATGTGCGCCATGGTGTATCGCTCCCCTTGATCGAGATGAACGCCGCATGAAGGCGCCTGGTTCGCGACGAGGGTCAGCCTAAAGCGATTTTTCCATTCGTTTGCAACGCCGTCCTCAAAGTCGAGCCGCGTGCCACGCGATATGGTCGGCCATGAAGCTCGAGATGAAGAAGAAGGAATGGTCGTAACCATCTCGCATGTTGAGCGTGAGCGGGATGCCGGCCGCAGAGCACGCCTCGCTCAGCAGCCAAGGTTTCAGCCCATCCTGGATGAAGTCGTCCGCGGTGCCCTGGTCGACCAAGAATTCCTTGAACCTGTGGCCGTCGGCGATCAGCATGGTTGTGTCGTAGGCCCGCCAAGCGGCCGGGTCCGCACCCAGATATTTCTCCAGTGCCGGTTTCGACCAGCCGGACGTGGAGGGTTGGACGATGGGCGCCAGGGCCGAGCAGCTCTTGAACCGCTGCGGATTTTTGAGCGCGATCGTCAGCGCACCGTGGCCGCCCATGGAATGCCCCATGATGCCTTGCCGGGTCATGTCGCCCGGAAACTGCGCCGCGATCAGAGCCGGCAAGTCCTCGGTCAGGTAGGAATACATGCGGTAGTTGGCGGCATAGGGCGGCTGGGTGGCATCGAGGTAGAAGCCGGCCCCGGAGCCGAACTGCCAGTTGTTGCGCTCGTCCGGAACGTCCGGCCCGCGTGGGCTCGTGTCGGGCACCACCAGCATGATGCCGGCCTCGGCGGCGGCCGCGCGATATTCGGCTTTGTCGGTAGCGTTGGCGGGCGTGCATGTGAGACCCGACAGGAACCACAGCACCGGCACCTTGCTGTATTGAGCCTGCGGCGGCACGAAAACCGAGAAGGTCATGGGGCAGGCGGTACTGTGCGCGTCGTGCTTGTAGACGCCCTGATGGCCGCCGTGGGCCTTGGAAATCGAGACGGTCTGCATCAGAACACCACCACGGAGCGGATCGACTTGCCCTCGTGCATGAGATCGAAGGCCGTATTCATCTCGTCGAGCCGCATGGTGTGGGGGATCAGCTCGTCGATGTTGATCTTGCCCTCCATGTCGACGGTTTCGATGGTGAGCGGGGCTTCGGCCTTAAAGGCTACGGCGGCACGGGTCTGCATGGGGTTTCTCGGGGCGAGGTGACGGCCAAAGGTCTTAGAGCAGGACCGGGCGCAATGGAAAGGGGCGCGCTCGGGGGAGAGAGGGCGAGGCCGCTTCCGGCCCCTCTGAACCATTGGGAACGTCTACGGTTCGGGACTTTGACCGAGCTTGGCAGATCGGTTGGCTGTTGGTTAAATCGGCCGCAAAACTGCCTCGGAGCCTCCCTTGCCGACGACAAACGCGACCTCTACAGGGCACGAAGCCAGCAACGCGGGATGGCTCGATTTGCACTTCGAATCGTCTCGTTCGGAATACGAGGATGCCCTGCGCAGCGTCGGCATCGAGCGGGGATGGGCCGTGCTGGATGGCGGTTGCGGGGGCGGTAGCTTTCTGCCCTTGATCTGCGAGCTCGTCGGCCCCGAAGGTTCTGTCGACGCCATCGATCTCGCGCCTGAAAACATCGGCCGCGCAGACGCGACGCTCGGAACCATCGAGCCGCGACCTGCCGTTCGAACTCAGGTGGCTGACCTGCTGTGTCTCCCGTTCGCGGACGCTTCCTTCGATTGCGTTTGGTCCGCCAACGTCATGCAATACTTCACTCCGGAACAGTGTAGCCAGGCTGGTCACGAGATGAAGCGCGTTCTGAAGCCGGGTGGCACTCTGGCCGTGAAGGACTTCGACTCGACCATGCTGCAGGTGTTGCCCATCGATCGCGCAATCTTCTCGCGCTTTATGGCGGCAAGGCTCCAGGCCTTCCGCGACAACGGCGTACTGGGAACCGATTGCGGGTCGATGCTTCCGGCCCGGCTTCGTGCGGCTGGACTTGCTCCCGCTTGGCGCAAGGGTTGGCTGGTTGAGCGCTGGGCTCCCGTGTCCGAGGTCACCCGAGCCTACGTCGCTGATCTCCTGTCGTATTTCGCATCGATCGCGGACAGGTACGACCTCGGTCCGGGGGATCAATCCTATTGGCGAGACATCGCCGGGCAGGTGGATGACCTCATCGCTCAGCCGGACTTCTGTTACCGAGAGTTCTTTGTTCTCACAGTCTGCCACATTGCGAGATGATGCCTGGCCGACAATCTCGGGACCTGCCTGCTCCGCCCGAGAGCTGGCGTAAGGGGCCGGCTCCGTCAAGCTCCCCCGGCACGGATCGACCGCCAAGTCAGGCCAAGCGCCATCCTCTGGTTACGTTCGAAATCATTGCATCTGCGCCCGAAATCGTTTCGTAGCCCACGGCAGCAATGACTTCCGCTCCAACCGGAACGGAACGGTCGACTCGCGCGGCGCAACCTCTGCCTGGGTCCGAATGAGTTGTGACACGCTCGGTCGGCTTCCGGGTTGGTCAGAACGTTGCATGGTGCAGATGACATTCAAACTCGGCCCGGCGGGCCGCGCAGGTGGCGCGATCCCATTATGATCTCGGCAATGATTTCTTTGCAGCCATGCTCGACAGTCAAATGATCTATTCTTGCGGATACTGGAAATCCGCGAACGATCTCGAGGATGCGCAGATCGCCAAGCTCGATCTGATCTGCCGCAAGCTGGGTCTCCAGCCTGGAATGCGCCTCCTGGATGTAGGCTGCGGCTGGGGTGGCCTGATGAAATACGCCGCACGCCGTTACGGCGTGTCATGCGTGGGCCTGACGATTTCCACGGAGCAAGCGGCCTTCGGTGAGAAACATAGCGAAGGTTTGCCGGTTGAGTTTCGTCTCACCGACTATCGCGCCTTCAACAAGCAAGGTGACGAGAAGTTCGACCGGATTGCCTCGGTCGGCATGTTCGAGCACGTCGGCCACAAGAATTTTCGGGCGCTGTTCGACATGTGTCGGCGCAGCGCGGTCGACGACGGCCTGTTCCTGCTTCATACGATCGGCAAGAGGTTGCGCGGCGACGCGCTCGACCGTTGGACGGATCGCTACATCTTTCCGAACGGTGCGCTGCCCGCGATGGGCGACATAGCGGACAGCGTCCAAGACCATTTCATCATCGAGGACGTCCATAATTTCGGAGCCGACTACGACCAGACCCTGATGGCCTGGCACGACCGGTTCGAGGCCGCTTGGCCGCGCTTCCGCGGTCGATATGGCGAACGATTTTATCGCATGTGGCGGTATTATCTGCTCGCTTGCGCCGGCTCGTTCCGTGCCCGCGACAATCAACTCTGGCAGCTTGTTCTCTCGCCGGCTGGCATGGCCGGCGGCTACAGGCGACCGGAATAGACGGTGGTATGCTCTGCCGGTGCAGGAAGTCGCTCTGCCGGAGCGAACCCTAAGGCCTACAGTGCGTCGTCAACGTGCCGCGTTGACGACCGGCTTGAGGCTCCGCAGCCAAGCCACGATTGCGTCGAGATCGGCATCGGTCATGTTTTTGAAATAGTACCACGGCATTGGCGGGGCAAGTCGATCCCCATTGGGGCGAACGCCGGTCGTTAGCGCGAGCTTGATCTCACGGTCCGTCCAAGCGCCGATGCCGGTTGCTTTGTCGGGCGTGATATTGGCGGAGATGACCCCTTCGACGATGCGCCCGCCCGCTCCCTGGCGACTCTCATAATCTTGCTTGCCATCGGGGCCGAATGGCGTGTGGCAAAGCATGCAGTGGCCGATCTGGCCGAGATAAGCCCCATAGGCGATCTCGTCTTGTCGCGGCACGGCTGGAACCGATCCGACCGGCGGTCCGTAGCTGGTCGGGATGGCAATTTTGTAATGCGCTTCCGGAACCTGGTGCTCGATTGCTGGAAGTGACTTCAGGTAGGCAGCGATAGCCTGTGCATCGTCGTCGGACATCTTTCGATAGAATACAACCGGCATGGGGGGCCGCACGACGCTGCCCGCCGGCGTATGTCCTTCGCGCAGGGCGGTCACGATCTGGTCCGCGGTCCAACGACCCAGTCCAGTCTTGTCATCTGGGGTCAGATTTGGAGGAAAGGCTACGAAGCCCGGTGTCACCATGGCGGCGCCGCCGATCAATTCCGGTCCGGTTGGCAAGCCGTCGTCTCCCTTTGGAGAGTGACAGTTGCCGCAGCTGCCAATGCCGTTCACCAGGTAGCGGCCACGCTCGGTCGCTAGCTCGGCCGTCCCTCCGCCGGGCGGGAACGCCAATGCCGCGCAGAACGCGGCAACGGCAAGGCGCAAAATGTGGCGGATGCTGCTGCTCTGTCTCAAGCTGGTGCCTCAAAGGCTATCTTCCCGTGAGACTCTGATCGGCCGGTATTTCAGCCGCATGTCTTGGCGGGTCGAACGCGCTACGCTTGTAGCCATTTGGGGCCGGGCCCTTGGACACCAGGATTTCTGGGCTCCTTCGAGGTCGCCGAGCCTCGGTGCGGCCATCCCCATCGGCCGGTTCAAGTATCGACGCATTGCATCGCCACACCACCCACCAGGGTTCCGATCAAGCCCATCCTGTCCTATCCTGCGGGGCAGGGGAGGATTCCATGACCATCAGGATCGGCATCGGGGGGTGGGACTATGCGCCTTGGCGGGGGTTGTTCTATCCCGAAGGCCTGAAGAAGGCGGATGAACTCGCCTATGCCTCCGCGCACCTGACTTCGATCGAGATCAACGGCACCTTCTACCGAACCCAGACGCCCGAGACGTTTCGGGCCTGGCACGACGGCACGCCGGACGGCTTCGTGTTTTCGGTCAAAGCCAACAGAGCCGCCGCCCATCGCAAAGACCCCAACGAAGCCAAGCCCGCGGTCGAGCGCTTCCTCGGCTCGGGGCTGACCGAACTCGGGGAAAAGCTCGGCGCCATCCTGTGGCAATTCCCAGCCGGCCGGCGCTTCGATCCCGAAATCCTGCCGCGCTTCCTCGACCTGCTGGCGCCCGAACAGGATGGGCTGAAGCTGCGGCACGCGGTCGAGGCGCAACACGAAAGCTTCAATGACGACGCCGCGCTCGCCATGTTGCGCGAACGCGGCATCGCTCGAGTGATCCTCGAGAAAGAGGGCGTGGCGCCTCGGGAAGACATCACGGCCGACCATGTCTACCTGCGCCTCGAAGGCACGGTGGACGAGGAGCCGGCCGGCTATTCGCCCGCAGCGCTCGACGATTGGGCGGCGCGGTTGAAGGGCTTTGCCAAGTCCAAGAAGCGGGAGGTTTTCGCCTATGTGATCTCGGGCGCCAAGCATAGGGCGCCCGCGGCCGCGATGGCGCTGATCGAGCGCACTCGATGAGCTCAGCCCGTATTGCAGTCCGGCGTCATCGGATCGCCGGGCTGGATGTCGTCCATGCTGGAGGCCGCGAGCGGCGGGTTGATGCGCTGGCAAAAGGCGCGAAGGCCTTCATCGGGCCGGCTCAACAGGCCGGTCGGCCCAGCGAGCGTGATGGCGGTCCCGGGCTTGCCCTCATAGGCGGCCCAATGGCGCTCGATCAGATATTCGGCCGCATGCCGGGTCGCGGCCTCCTCGGTGGAGGCCGAGAAGCCGTAGGGCGCATGGTCGCCGATCGCCAATACATAGTCGCCCATCCCGCCTCTCCATCTCAGGTCAAAGCTCGGGCCCGACGCCCTCGGTCCGATCCTCGCTTGCCGGACTTGAACCATGAGCGACACTCAAGGTTCCGGCCGTTCCGGAAGCGGTCACGCGGCCGCGCGGATCTCCACCGGCAATTGGCCCGCGACCGCCTCGGCGACGATCTGCGCGGTGGCGGCCGATAACGTCCAGCCCAAATGGCCATGCCCGGTGTTGTAGAACACGCCCGGACGGCGCCCGGGGCCGACGCGCGGCAGCATGTCGGGCAGCATGGGGCGCAGGCCCGCCCAGGGCACGACCTTTGCGGTGTCGACCGTGGGAAACAGCGCCCGTGTCCAATCCACCAGCGGCCTGATGCGATCGGTCCGGATGTCGCGGTTGTAGCCGTTGAATTCGGCGGTGCCGGCCACCCGGAACCGGCTGTCGCCCAGGCGGCTGGCCACGATCTTGGTCGCGTCATCGAGCAGGCTCACCGTGGGGGCTGAGGCGCGGCTCGCCTCGTCGTCGAGGTGAACCGTGATCGAATAGCCCTTGACGGGATAGATGTTGACCCGGTCGCCCAGGCTTGCGGCCAGCGCGCGGCTACCCACCCCGGCACAGATCACCACCGCATCCGCGTGGACGGTCTCGCTGGCCCGGTTGGGGACGCCGGCCAGGGATGCGGGCGACCACTCGACCGTCACCCCGCCATCCACAGTGGCGACGCGACTGACTTCGGCGTCATAGACGATGTGGGCGCCCCGGCGCTGGCAGGCCCTGGCGAGGCCGGTGGTGAATTTGTGGATGTCGCCGGTGGTGTCGCATTCGGTGAAGAAGCCGCCGTAGTAATCGCCGTGCAGTGTCGGCTCGATGGCGCGAATCTCGGTGGGCGTAACGGCTCTCCGGGGCAGCCCGCCCTGGTTGAGCAAGAGGTTGACGTCCGAGGCATGCTCGAAGCCTGCTCTGTCGCGATAGACGTGCAAGATGCCACGCGCCACGGCGTCGAAATCGATCCGCTCGCGCCGTGCCATGGCGAACAGGTGTTCGCGCGCCCGCATGGCGAGCCGCACGGTCTCGACCGTATTGCGCTCGTAGTGCGGAATGGCGGCCACGAATTCGGCCATCCACGACAGCTTGTGCCAGGACGGCTTTGGGTTGACCAGCAGCGGCGCGCTGGCGCTCAGCATCCACTTCATGCCCTTGAACACGGTGGACCAGCCGTTCCACACCTCGGCATTGCTGGCCGAAAGCTGGCCCCCGTTGGCGAAGGAGGTGTCCATGGCGGCGTAGCGCTGACGGTCGAAAACCGTGACCGAGTAGCCGCGGTCGAGAAGTGCGTAGGCTGTGGTGATGCCGGTGATCCCGGCTCCGATGACGGCGATATGGGCCATTGGACGATGCTCCCGTGACGGTTAGACCTGGACACGGCTAGGCCGCGTCGCGCGATCCCCCATCTGTCACGGATACCTGAGAGCTTACCCGAGGCTTTTGGAGCCTTCGGAGTTCCCCTTCGGTGGGTGCCAAGGCACCTCTCTCCAGATCGTCGACCCGATGCGGTCCTTTTGCCTGAGAGTTTCCGGGGGGTTGCTCCGTCGGCGCCACGCCCGGACTACCCGGCCGAAGTCTCTTCCGCATCTTCGTTTCGACGGCCGGACCATCTCACAAACTGTGCGCTGCAGCAACCGCGTTGTAGGTCTCTCCGTTTCGTAGTGTAAGCTCGGGCGAAACGCTCATCGAGGACGCATGATGATCACCCTCTACACCTGGACGACGCCCAACGGCCGCAAGATCCCCATCGCGTTGGAAGAACTCGGGCTTCCCTATGAGGTCGTGCCGGTCAACATCGGCAAGGATGAGCAGTTCAAACCCGAGTTTTTGGCGCTTGCGCCCAACAACAAGATCCCCGCCATCGTGGACCACGACGCCGAAGGCGGACCCCTGCCGATCTTCGAAAGTGGCGCCATCCTGATCTATCTGGCGGAGAAAACCGGACAATTGCTCGCGCCAAGCGGGTTCGCGCGCTACAAGGCCCTGGAATGGCTCAACTGGCAGATGGGCGGGCTCGGACCGATGCTGGGCCAGCTCGGCTTCTTCGCGGTGCGTTCTGAGGAGAAGGCCCCCCTTGCCATCAAGCGGTTCACCGACGAGGCCGACCGGCTGCTCGAGGTCATGAACCGGCGGCTGTTCGAGGCGCCCTATTTGGCGGGCGAGGATTACTCGATCGCCGACATTGCGGCCTATCCCTGGACCTTGGCCGCGACGACGTTCCTCAAAGAGCCGTTGGCCGAGAGCCTGCCGGGAAAATCCTACGTGCACGCCTGGCTTAAGGCCGTCGGCGAGCGCCCGGCCGTGCAGCGCGGCATGCAGATCCCCAAGGTCTGAGGCAGACCCAAGTTTCGCAGACTTGTCGCTGCCTTGTCTCGCCAGGGAGAAGGCAGCGGCCGCGAACGCCGTCACTTTACCTGGAACGTCCACCGCGCCAGGGCTGGATAGAGCAAGGCCTGGCCGAGGCCGCGGGCGGCGAGAAAGATCAGGAGCGCGACCCAGAGCGCCGTATTGCCGAAGCCTTGCGTCAAGAACAGAACCGCCAGATAGGCCGACAGAGCGACGAGCATGAGGTTGCGCATCGAGCGGGTCCACGTCGCGCCCACATAGATGCCATCGAACGCGAAGGCGGCCGCGCCGGCAAGCGGCGAGACGGCCGCGAACACGAGGAATTGCCGCGCGGCATTTCTGACGTCAGGGCTCGTGGTGACGAGGTCGATGAAGGCGCCGCCCGCGACGAGGAAGAGCACCGCAACCGCGGCCCCAAAGCCGAAGCTCCAGGCGAGCGACAAACGCACGGCGCGGCGGAACGAGGCTTCCGATCGCGCTCCGATCGCCTGTCCGCACAGGGTCTCGGCCGCGGTTGCAAAGCCATCGAGGAAATAGCCGCCGATCAAAAACATATTCTCCAGCACCGCATTGGCGGCCAGCGTGACGTCGCCCGATCGTGCTCCCAGGGCGGCGAACAGGCCGAAGGCCAGAGTCAGGGCCGCGGTGCGGATCATCACGTCCCGGTTGACGGCCAGCATGCGCCCGATGGCGGCGGCGTGCAGGATCTCTCGGCGGGGCACGGCCCAGGGCCGCGAGCCGAGGCGGGCCAGGATCACGAGGCCGAGCCCGACACCCATGATCTCGGCACAAACGGTCGCCAGCGCGGCACCCGGAACCCCAAGCCCGAACCCGAGCACGAACAACACCGTCAGGACGATGTTGGTCGTGTTGATGGCGACCTGGAGCACCAGGCCGAGATCGGTCCGGCCACGCCCGAGCGTCGAACCCAGGATCGCATAATTGGCCAACGTGAAGGGTGCCGCCAGGATACGAATGTGGATATAGGTGGCGAGTGCCGCGGTCACGGCTGGACTGGCGCCCGACAGCGCGATGGCGGCATCCGCGATCGGACCTTGCAGCAGGACGAGGACCAGGCCGACCAGCACCGCTGCGGCCAGCGCTCGGGCCAGCGCCCGGTCCACCTCGCGCAGATCGCTTGCTCCGACGGCCTGTGCGGTCAACCCGGCGGTGGCCATCCGCAACGATCCGAACGTCCAGAACACGAAGTCGAACACCACGGCCCCGAGCGCCATGGCGCCGAGCAGCCCGGGGTCGCCAAGCCGCCCGATGACGGTTGCGCCCACGAGACCGAGCAGCGGCGTCGTCACATGAGCGAGCGTCATCGGCAACGCGAGCGCGAGCACACGCTTGTGCGTCACCACGATGGTTCGCGCGTCTTGTTCTGTGGGCTGCGCCAGCACGATCATCTCCGGCAAGGCTAGGCGTGCCGCCGCGGTTCAGCTGTCGGGGCTGCAACGCGGACCGTCAACGGGGGCAAGACCCGTTACCACAGCTTTGGCCCATCGCGGGGCCAGGGCGGTCACACGATGCCGCCGCTCGATCCCTTGACGGCCGGGCGCACCGCCGCGACCTTGGCCCGATATCCGCTCTCGCGATAGGCGTGGATCGGTTCGACGGCGCCGCCCGCCATCCGCCGCGCCTGGGCTAGGATCGGCTCGACGTCGGTGCGGAACCCGTCCTTCAGCAGTTCGGAGGCCAGCAGCGCGTCGTTGCCGTCCTGCGCGGCCGCGAGCGCCGCGCGGTCGACCAGCAGGGCCTGGGCGTAGGCGCGCCGGATCTCGTTGGCGGAACGGATCAGGCTCTCGATCGGGTCGGTCACGTTGTGCGACTGGTCGATCATATGGGCGGGTTGGAAGTCTTTTGCCGCGCTGGTCTCGGCATCGACCAGTTCGTTGAACACCAGGAACAAGCGGAAAGGGTCGATCGAGCCCGCGTCGAGGTCGTCGTCGCCATATTTCGAATCGTTGAAGTGGAAACCGCCGAGCTTGCCGAACTGCACCAGCCGCGCCACGATCATCTCGATGTTGACGTTGGGCGCATGGTGGCCGAGGTCGACGAGGCAGTAGGCCTTGGGGCCGAGCGTCTGGGCGATCAGGTAATTGGTGCCCCAATCCTGCACCACGGTCGAATAGAAGGCCGGCTCGTACATCTTGTGTTCGGAGAACAGCCGCCAGTCTTCGGGCAGCGCCTTGTAGATGTCGCCCATGGCGTCGAGATAGCGCTCGAAACTGCGGACGAGGTGGCTCTGGCCGGGAAAATTAGAGCCGTCGCCGATCCAGACTGTGAGCGCCTCGGAGCCGATGGCGCCG
Source organism: uncultured Lichenihabitans sp. (assembly GCA_964245915.1). Classification (GTDB taxonomy): domain Bacteria; phylum Pseudomonadota; class Alphaproteobacteria; order Rhizobiales; family Beijerinckiaceae; genus Lichenihabitans. The sequence continues at coordinate 11,138 of CAXTOT010000085.1, forward strand.
CCGATCTCGATGGTCTCGATGTTGTGCGCCACCGCCTGGTCGCGCACCGCGCGGTCCACATGGCTGAGCGAGCCGAATTTGTAGGAGAGAGGCTGGCTGGGATCGGTCGGATGATCCTGAAACGTGTTGGAATTCATGGCATCGAAGCCGAGCCCGAGCGTCGCCGCCTTGGCGTTGAGGTCTGACGGCAAAGCCTTGTCCCACGGAATGTGCAGCGACACGGTCGGGGTGGCGCGGGTGAGTTGGTTGATCACCGCGCAATCGTCGAGCTTTTCGAAGATGCCGCGCGGCTCGCCGCCGCCCGGAAAGCGCGCGAACCGCGTGCCGCCCGTCCCCACGCCCCAGGAGGGCACCGCGACATGAAACGCCGCCACCTTGGCCGTGATGGCCGCGATGTCGATGCCGCGCCGGGCGAGTTTGACCCCAAGCGCATCGTAATCGGTCGCAAGGTCGGCGGCCCGCTTGGCGTTGTGGGTCGCGATGAGATCCGCGCTGATCGGCATGGTCATGGTGTTTCCCCCGTTTCATCCTTCTCCCGTTGACGGGAGAAGGTGGCCCGGCGAAGCCGGGTCGGATGAGGGGAACAACAGTTCGTGTCTCCCCTCATCCGTCGTCGCATTGCGCCGACACCTTCTCCCGCCCTGCGGGAGAAGGGTTTTGCCTAGCGCGTGAACGACTGGGCGTTGCCGGCATCCACATTGATGATGTTGCCGGTAGATTTTGCCGAAAGATCCGAGGCGAGGAAATAGGTGGCCTCGGCGATGTCTTCCGGAAACACCGACAGTTTCAGCATCGAGCGCTTGCGGTAATGGTCGTCGAGCTCTTCCGGACTCATCTTGTAGGCGGCGGCGCGTTGCTCGCGCCATTCGCCGGTCCAGATTTTCGAGCCACGCAAGACGGCATCCGGATTGACCACGTTGACCCGGATACCCGCCTCGGCGCCTTCCAGCGCGAGACAGCGCGCGAGGTGGATCTCGGCCGCCTTGGCGGTGCAATAGGCGCTGGCGTTGGGCGAAGCCGCCAAACCGTTCTTCGAGGCGATGAACACCACGGCGCCGCCGAGTTTTTGCCGCCGCATCAGCCGAAAAGCTTCGCGGGAGACCAGAAAATAACCCTTGGCCAGAATGTCCATGTTGCGGTCCCACATGGCTTCCGTGGTGGTCTCGACTGGTTCCGAGGACGCGATCCCGGCATTGGAGACCGCGATGTCGAGTCCGCCGAATTCCACGCAGGAGTTTGCAAAACCGCCCATCACGGCAGCTTCCGAAGTGACGTTCATGGCGACGGTGCGCACGAGGTCGCGGCCGAACGCCTTGCTGAGATTGGCTTCGGCATCGGCAAGCGCGCTCTCGTCGATGTCGGCCAGCACCACGCAGGCGCCTTCCGACAGGAGCTTTGCCGCGATGGCACGGCCGATGCCGCCGGCGCCGCCCGTCACTAGGCCGACCCGGCCCGCCAGGCTCTTGGGCTTGGGCATGCGCTGGAGCTTGGCTTCTTCGAGCAGCCAATATTCGATGTCGAAGGCCTCCTGTTCGGGCAGGCCTACATAGGTATCGACCGTGGAGGCGCCGCGCATCACGTTGATGGCGTTGACGTAGAACTCGCCCGCGATCCGCGCCGTCGCCTTGTCGCGCGCGAAGGTGATCATGCCGACCCCGGGGATCAGGTAGACGACCGCATTGGGGTCGCGCATGCCGGGGCTGTTGGCGTGTTTCGAACGCTCGTAATATCCGGCGTAACCCTTGGCGTAATCCGCGATGGCGGCGTCTAGGCCCGCCACCACGGCTTCGAGATTATTGGTGGCGGGGTCGAAATCGAGCACCAGCGGGCGGATTTTCGTGCGCAAAAAGTGGTCGGGGCAGCTGGTGCCGAGCGCCGCAAGCTCCTTGAGCCGCTTTGAGTTGACGAAATCGAGCACGGCCGCGCTGTCGTCAAAATGACCGATCTTGCGTTCGGCGGCGCTGATGCGGGCGCGAATTTCTGGCATGAGGCGGGCCGCCACGCTGCGGCGCTCCTGCTCGTTCAAGCTTTGATGCACGGGCCCGCCGAACACCGGCTTGCCTTCGGTCTGGGTATCGAACCAGCCGATCGCCTTGTTGATGATGCGCAACGTGGTCTCGTAGCAGTCCTTGGCGGTCTCGCCCCAGGTAAATAGGCCATGGCTTTCGAGCACCACGCCCTTGGCATCAGGGTTGTCGGCCGCAAAGCGCGACAGTTCCAGCCCAAGCTCGAATCCAGGACGACGCCAGCCCAGCCAGCCGATCTCGTCGCCAAAGATCTGTCGGGTGAGGGCCTTGCTGTTCTTCGTGGCCGCGATGGCGATCACCGCATCGGGATGCATGTGATCGACGTGGGGGTAGGGCACGTAGGCGTGCAACGGGGTGTCGATAGAGGCCGCGCGGGGATTGAGATTGAAGGTGCAGTGGGAGAGCAACCCCACCATCTCGTCCTCATGCTCCAGACCGCGATAGACGGTCTTGAGCTGGTTCAGCTTGTCCATGTACAGGGTCGAAAAGCCGTCGAGCTTCATGGTGCCGACGTCGCCCCCAGACCCCTTGACCCAGAGCACCGTGACGTCCTGGCCGGTCAGCGGATCCTTCGATAAGACCTTGGCCGACGTGTTCCCGCCGCCGAAATTGGTGATGCGCTTGTCGCTGCCGAGCAGGTTGGAGCGGTAGAGCAGCCGCTTGGGCTCGTCCATGGCGGCCGCTGTCGCGTCGTCCCAACGGTTTTCGAGCTGTTTGCCGGTGTCGGTCGCGGCCATGCTGCCTCCCTTTCGCGCCGGCGCTTGGGCTGCCGCCGCTGCGTTCGATTTCGCGCCTGTATGGTCGCAAGCGAGCCGGCCGTCAACAGATTCGATCATTGTGCCGTGCAAAATCAATCATAACCGGTCATGTTGCGCTGCAATAAGACGGCTTATGACCGGAGTTGATTGACACCTCCGTGGTTGCCTGCTAGCGAAGTCGACATGGGAGGCAAGATGCACGAGCGTGAACGCCATCGCATCATCATCGCGGCGCTGCAGACGCAACCTGTCGCGACGGTCGGCACGATCGTCGACATGACGGGCGCCTCCGAGGCCACGATCCGGCGCGATTTTTCCCTGCTGGCCCTCCAGGGTCGGCTTCGGAAAGTCCGCGGCGGGGCAGAATCCCTGCATCCAGCGGCGCTCGGCGCCCTCATGGCGCGGCCGGCTGCCGTCAGCGAAACCATCAACATCGCGCAGAAACGCGCAATCGCGGCGGAGGCGGTGCGGCTCTGCGAGGAAGGCGATTCCATCATCATCAATGGGGGCACCACGACCTTTCAGATGGTGCATCCGCTCGGCGACATCCGCGTGCAGGTGCTCACAAATTCCTTTTCCATTGCAGAGCACCTGCTGCGACATTCGCGTTGCGACGTGTTCCTGCCCTCGGGCGCGGTCTACCGCCAGCAGAACATCATCTTGAGCCCGTTCGAGGATGACGGGATCGCGCATTTCCGGGCGCGCCGCATGTTCATGGGCGCGCAGGGCGTGTCCCGTCTCGGGATCATGGAGGGTGATCCCCTCATCATCCAGTCCGAGCAGCGGCTGATGCGCCAGGCCGACGAACTCGTGCTGCTGATCGATTCCAGCAAGTTCGGCACGCGGTCGAGCATGATCCTGGCGCCGCTGGACAGGGCCGCCACCATCATCACGGACGAGGGGATTTCGGATGCGGCGCGCGCTATGGTCGAGGGCGCCGGCATCCAGTTGTTGATCGCGGAGACCGCTTCGCTTGCCGGTCAAAGGCAGGCGAGCACCGCCGCGTAGACGCGACGGCCCAGACGGCGGAACGCCGGTGGGACCAGAATGAAGCAAAGGGAGGGTGGAATGTCTGTATTCAGGAAAGTTGCTTTGGCCTCGACGCTGGTGGCGGGGCTGATGGCCAGCACCGCACAGGCCGCGGATGTAAAGATCGCCATGGTGGTCAAATCGCTCGGCAATGGCTTCTTCGATGCCGCCCACAAGGGCGCCGAGCAGGCCGCCAAGGAACTCGGCGGCGTGCAGATCATCTACACTGGCCCCACCACCACCACGGCCGAGGGCCAGATCGAGGTGATCAATTCGCTGATCTCGCAAAAGGTGGATGCTATCGAGGTGTCGGCCAACGACAAGGACGCGCTCGCCCCCTCGCTGAAGAAGGCCATGCAGCGCGGCATCAAGGTGATTTCCTGGGATTCGGCCGTGGCCCCCGAAGGCCGGATGATGCACCTCAACCCGTCCTCCAACGAGCTCATCGGCAACATGTGCCTGAAACTGGCGGCGGACGCCCTGCCGGGCGGCAAGGGTGACGTGGCGATCCTGTCCGCCACGGTGACCTCGACCAACCAGAACACCTGGATCGCCGAGATGAAGAAGGATCTGCCCAAATATCCGGGGCTCAATCTCGTGACCACGGTCTACGGCGATGATTTGTCGGACAAGAGCTACCGCGAGACCCAAGGTCTCTTGCAGAAATTCCCCAACGTGAAGGTCATCATCGCGCCGACCAGCGTCGGCATCGTTGCGGCCGCTCAGGCCGTCAAGGATGCGGGCAAGATCGGCCAGGTTTTCGTGACCGGGCTCGGACTGCCGTCCGAGATGGCGGGCGCGGTGCACTCGGGGGCCACGAAATCCTTCGCGATCTGGAACCCGATCGACCTCGGTTACGCCGCCACCTATCTGGCGGATGATCTCATCAAGGGCGCCAAGGCCGCGCCCGGCGCCGAACTGCCGATGGGCCGCATGGGCAAAGCCAAACTCGACTCCGGCAACGAGGCCGCGATGGCGGACCCCTTCGTCTACGATAAGTCCAACGTCGACGAGTTCGCCAAAATCTTTTGAGCATCGTGAGCCTTCTCCCGCTCGCGGGAGAAGGTGGCCGAAGGCCGGATGAGGGGAAACACGGACCGGGATTCCCCTCATCCGTCGTCGCTTCGCGCCGACACCTTCTCCCGCCGAGCGGGAGAAGGGACCAGCCCTCGAATTTTGAACCTCATGTCCGTAGCCACAGCCCCCGATCGACTTGACATCCCGCCCACCGCAGAACCGCGCCCGCTGCTCGAGATGCGCGGCATCTCAAAGCTGTTTCCGGGCGTCAAGGCGCTCGATGGCGTGGATCTGAAACTCTACCCCGGTCGTATCACGGCGCTGATCGGCGAGAACGGTGCCGGCAAGTCGACCCTGGTCAAGATCCTCACCGGCATTTATCGCCCCGACGCGGGCGAAATCCTCATCGATGGCGTGCCGCTCCTCGCGGAGTCGGCCGAGGCCGCTCAGGCGGCCAGAATCACGGCCATCCACCAGGAAACCGTGCTGTTCGACGAACTGACGGTGGCGGAAAACATCTATCTCGGCCATGCGCCGAAAACCCGGCTCGGCCTCGTCGATTGGGCCGCCATGGTGGCGCGAGCCACCGCGATCCTGCACAGCCTCGATGCGCCGGTCGGGGCCCGGACCGTGCTGAAGAACCTGTCCATCGCGCAGCGGCATCTCGTGGCCATCGCCCGGGCGCTGTCGATCGAGGCCAAGATCGTCATCATGGACGAGCCCACGGCCGCGCTCTCGGCCAAGGAGGTCGAGGACCTGTTCCGCATCCTCGGACGGCTCAAGGCCGCCGGTAAGGCGATCCTGTTCATCAGCCACAAATTCGAGGAGGTGTTTGGGATCGCGGAAGACTATGCGGTGTTCCGCGATGGCCGGACCGTCGGGGCAGGGCGCCTCGCCGACGTCAGCAACCGCGAACTCGTCCGCATGATGGTGGGCCGTACGGTCGATCAGGCCTTCCCGAAAGGCGAGGTCAAGCTCGGCGAGACTGTGATGACGGTCGACCATTACAGTCACCCCACCGAATTTAGTGACATATCGTTCACTCTGCGCCGGGGCGAGATCCTGGGCCTCTACGGGCTGGTGGGCGCCGGGCGAACCGAACTCTGCCAATCGCTGTTCGGCATCACGCGCCCCTCGGCCGGGCAAGTGACCATCGAAGGGCAGGGCGTGACCTTGCACTCCGCCGCTGAGGCGGTTGCCGCCGGCATCGTCTACGTGCCCGAAGAGCGCGGCCGTCACGGCGTGGTGCTGGCGATGCCCATCTTCGAGAACATGACCCTGGCTTCCCTCGGTCAGGTTTCGCGGCGCGGTTTCATCAGGGCCGCGGAGGAGTTCAAGTTGGCGCGCCACTACGCGGAGCGACTGGATCTGCGGGCCGCCTCGCTGGCCCAGCCGGTCGGCACTCTGTCGGGGGGCAACCAGCAGAAGGTCGTGATCGGCAAGTGGCTGGCCACCAAACCCAAGGTCATCATCCTGGACGAGCCCACCAAGGGCATCGACATCGGCTCCAAGGCGGCGGTCCACGCCTTTATGAGCGAACTCGCGGCCCAGGGGCTGGCCGTCATCATGATCTCGTCCGAACTGCCCGAGATTTTGGGAATGGCCGACCGGGTGCTGGTGCTGCGCGAAGGCAGGGCGGCGGGCACATTCGAGCGCGAAGGGCTGACGCCCGAGACGCTGGTGCGCGCCGCGACCGGCAATGTGGCGGAGGCGGCTTGATGGGTTTGGACAGCCACGCCCGTCATTGCGAGCGAAGCGAAGCAATCCAGCGGGCCGACGGGGTAGATCGTCATGGCCGGGCTTGTCCCGGCCATCCACGCGGTCCGATTGCGGCCTCCCTCCGACGAGCTGGGTGCCCGACCGCGTGGATACGCGGGACAAGCCCGGGCATGACGGATGTGACAGTTGCCGCAGTGCCTTCGCATGCTCATCCGGTCGACCACAGAGACGTTGGACCCGAGAAGAAGCGGATGAGGCCCGCAAACCCCGCCACTTGTTTCATCCAAGCGGGTCGGCCTAAGGACGCTGCGCTCCTCGCAATAAAGGCTGGAGGGCGGTGCCAGTGAGTGCCAGCCTCTCCAAACTCCTCCGCCATCGCGAACTCCTGCTGCTCGCCGCCTGCGCGGTGCTGCTGGCCGTGATCGCCCTGCGCTTCCCGGCCTTCGTGACGCCCGGCAACCTGCTCAACGTCTTCAACGACACCGCCATCCTGATCATCCTGGCGATGGGACAGGCGGCCGTGATCCTCACCCGCTCCATCGACCTTTCGGTCGCGGCCAACCTCGCCTTGACCGGCATGGCCATCGCGCTCGTCAATGTCGCGCATCCGGACCTGCCGCTCGCCCTTCTGTTGGCCGGCGCGCTTGGCCTCGGGCTGCTGCTCGGCGCCATCAACGGCATTTTGGTGTGGAAGCTCGACATCCCGCCCATCGTGGTGACGCTCGGCACCCTCACGATCTACCGCGGCATGGCCTTCGTGCTCTCGGGCGGTGCCTGGGTGAACAGCTTTCAGATGTCGCCATCCTTCTTGGGATTCCCACGCACCGAGCTTTTGGGCCTGCCGATCCTGTCCTGGATCGCGATCGCAACCGTCGCGGCGGCGACGCTCATCTTCAACCGCACCGGCACGGGCCGGGCCTGGTTCGCGGTCGGGGGCAATCCGGTGGCAGCCCTCTATGCAGGCATCGACACCGGCCGCGCGCGCTTCCTCGCCTTCTGCTTCTCCGGACTGGTGGCGGGCCTGTGCGGTTACCTATGGGTGTCGCGCTATGCGGTCGCCTATGTCGATGTCGCCAACGGCTTCGAGCTCGACGTCATCGCGGCCTGCGTGATCGGCGGCGTGTCGATCGCCGGCGGCATCGGGTCGGTGGGGGGCGCGGTGCTGGGCGCGCTGTTCCTCGGCATCATCAAGAACGCGCTGCCGGTGGTGAACGTCTCGCCCTTCGCCCAGATGGCCATTTCCGGCGCCATCATCATCGCGGCCGTGCTGCTCAACACGCGAGCCGAACGCAAGACCGGCCGCATCATCCTGCGCCCGGTCGGTGAGGGAGGCCCGGCATGACCACGCTCGAGGCTGCCCGCGCGCCGCGCGCCATTCCGGACCGGACCGTTCCGGCACTCCGGCGCTTCGCCACCAGCTGGGAGGCGCTGCTCATCGTGGTGGCAATCCTCATCTTCATCGCCAATTCGCTCGCCTCGCCCTTCTTCCTCGACATCTGGAACCTGTCGGACGCAACCTTCAACTTCACCGAAAAATCCATCATCGCGCTCGCCATGGCGTTCATCGTCATGGCGGGCGAGATCGACCTGTCGGTGGGCGGCATCATCGCGGTGACGTCGACCGCCATGGGCGCTGCGGCGGCGGCCGGCGCCGGCACGCCGGTTCTGGTCGGGGTGGGGTTGGGCACGGGCGCGCTGTGCGGTCTCTTCAACGGGCTTCTGATCGCCCGGCTCGGCCTGCCCTCGATCGTGGCCACAATCGGGACCATGAGCCTGTTTCGCGGGATCAGCTACATCGTGCTGGGCGACGGTTCTTACACCCAGTATCCGCATGATTTCGCCTATTTCGGCCAGGGCTATGTCTGGCAGATGATCTCCTTCGAATTCGCGAGTTTCCTGCTGCTTGCCGGCGTGGCGGCCGTGATCCTACACAAGACCGTGTTCGGCCGCGCCGTGCGGGCGATCGGCAACAACCCGTTCGCGGCGCGGTTTTCCGGGCTCAAGGTCGAGCGCATCAAGTTCATCCTGTTCCTGGCAAGTGGGGTCGCGAGCGGATTTGCGGCAATCATGCTCACGTCCCGGCTCGGTTCGACGCGGCCCTCGATCGCTTTGGGATGGGAGCTCGATGTCGTCACCATCGTGGTCCTGGGCGGGGTCAGCATCCTTGGGGGCTCCGGCACCATCGGGGGTGTGGTGCTGGCCGCCTTCGTGATGGGCCTCGTCACTTACGGGCTCGGGCTCCTCAACGTGCCGGGTATCATCATGTCGATCGTGATCGGGCTCATGCTGATTACCGTGATCGCGGCCCCGATCCTGGCCCGACGGTTCAGCAACCGACGGAGGCTTACTTGAACCCGGAGCTTGGGCGCGAAAAGATCGCCTTCACGATGCGCCTGCTTCCGGGTCAGGCCGCCGAATACAAACGTCGCCACGACGCCATCTGGCCCGAACTCGTGACCTTGCTCAGGCACGTCGGCGTCTCGGATTATTCGATCCACCTCGACCCCGAGAGCAACGTCCTGTTCGGCGTGCTGTGGCGGCGGGCCGATCACGCCATGGACGAGCTGCCAAGCCATCCCGTCATGAAGCGTTGGTGGGCCCATATGGCGGACATCATGGAGACGCATGCTTCCAACGAACCGGTGGTCACCACGCTGACCACCGTTTTCCACCTTGCCTGAGCGGGGCGTCATGGCGGATCCGCGCTTCGTAGCGGTGCTGGATGTCGGCAAAAGCAACGTCAAAGTGCTGCTGCACGATCTCGACACCGCGACCGATCTCGCGGTTCGCACGACACCCAACCTGGTGCGGCAGAGCGGCCCCTATCCGCATTTCGACACGGCCGCCATCCAGGCCTTCTTCCTCGACGGGCTGGCCGACATCCGGCGCGAGCGGGCCGAAACCGTGGAGGCCATCTCGATCACGGCCCATGGCGGCTCCGGGGTGCTGCTGGGGGAGGGCGATCTCGCCATGCCGGTGCTCGACTACGAGTTCGCCGGGCCCGAGGCGACGAGCGAGGCTTATGCCCGTGTGCGGCCACCCTTCGGCGAAACCTTCTCGCCGCGCCTGCCGGGCGGCCTGAATCTCGGGGCGCAGTATTTCTGGCAAGCCGAGACTTTTCCGGAGGCCTTCGCGGGCGCGCGCTGGCTCATGATGTACCCGCAATATTGGGCTTGGTGGCTGACCGGTGTCGTGGCCAACGAGGTCACCTCGCTAGGGTCGCACACCGATCTCTGGGCCCCGAAGACCGGCCATTTCTCGTCCTTGGTCGAGAGGATGGGCTGGCAGAACCGGATGGCGCCGGTCCGCTCGGCCTTCGACATTTTGGGGCCGTTGCGGCCGGACCTCGCCCGAAGGCTGGGTTTCGACCGTCCCCTTCCAGTGGCATGCGGCATCCATGATTCCAATGCCTCGCTGCTGCCCCACATCATCGGCGAGCCGTTGCCCTTGTCGGTGATCTCGACCGGCACCTGGGTGATCTGTTTCGCCTCGAGGGGCTCGCTCGCGAGCCTCGACCAGGAGCGCGACACGCTCGCCAATGTCGATGCCTTCGGCCACCCGGTCCCCTCGGCGCGCTTCATGGGCGGGCGCGAATTCGAGATCCTGGCCGGCAAGGAGGCCCCGACGCCAGATCCGGCCACGGTCGCCTCGGTGATCGAGCGCCAGATCATGGTGTTGCCCACCTTCTCGCCCGGCAACGGACCTTTCCCGCATGGCGCCGGGCGCTGGACACGTCCGCCCGAGACCCTCGACCCTGCCGAGCGTGCCGCCGCCGCGAGTCTCTACACCGCCCTGGTCAGCGGCGTTTCGCTCGACCTGCTGCAGGCCAAGGGCCCGACCGTCGTCGAAGGGCCATTCGCCCGTAACGCGCTCTTTCTAGCGGCCCTTTCGGCCCTGACCGGGCGCCGGGTGACGGCCTCGCGCAACGCTACCGGGACCAGTGCCGGGGCCGCACTCCTGGTGCGGGGGCCGACGGCGCGGCAGGTCTCAGCCGCCCCTGACATGGCACCACGCAGCGATCTTCTCGGCCCGGCCTTCACGGTCTATGCCCGGCGGTGGAGCGAGCAGGCCGGACTTTAGAGCGGTTTGCGCGCTGATTGAATCGGCGGGGTAGCGTTTCGAGTTGCGATC
>CAXTOT010000086.1:0-21429 GCA_964245915.1 uncultured Lichenihabitans sp.
CCATTGCGAGAAGCGCCGCGACGAAGCAATCCAGGGTGAACGCACGCCGGCTGGATTGCTTCGCCTGCGGCTCGCAATGACGCCGCTTGGCGTGCAACAGGTCGGGGTCATCGCAGGTTCTTACTAGATCGAGGATCAATCCATGAACGGCATTTCCAACGAGCGTGGTCCGTCCGGCGACACCCGTCGCGCTTTCCTGAAAACCACGCTCGCGGTGGGCTTTGCGCTCGCGGTGCAGCCGGTCGCGGCCGAGACCATCACCACCCCGGCCGATGGGCTCGTGGCGGGCGAGGTCAAGCTGCCCTCGCTTGGCGTCGACATCCCCGCCTATCGAGCCATGCCGGCCACCGGCGGGCCCTTCCCGACCATGCTGGTCATCCAGGAGATCTTCGGGGTTCACGAGCACATCAAGGATGTGTGTCGGCGCTTTGCCAAGCTCGGCTACTATGCGATCGCGCCCGAGCTCTATGCGCGGCAAGGCGATCCGGCAACGGCCGACATTCAGACCATCATGAAGGATATCGTGCCCAAAGTGCCTGACGCGCAGGTCATGGCCGATCTCGACAACACGGTGGCGTTCGCCAAGGCCAGCGGCCAGGCCGATACGAGCCGACTCGGCGCGACGGGTTTCTGCTGGGGCGGCCGGATCATCTGGCTCTTTTCCGAACACAACAAGGACGTCAAAGCCGCGGTCGCGTTCTACGGTCTCCTCGGCGGCGCGCGATCGCCCACCTCGCCCCTAAAACCCGTCAATCCGGTCGACATCGGCGCCAAAATCACGACCCCGGTGCTCGGCCTCTACGGCGGCCAGGACGACAACATCCCGCCCGCCCTGATCGCCCAGATGCAAGAGGAACTCAAGACGAGCGGCAGTCCCTCCACCATCGTGGTCTACCCCGACACGCCGCATGGCTTCTTCGCCGACTACCGGCCGAGCTACCGCAAGGCTGCTGCGGACGATGCATGGGTGCGCGCCCAGTCCTGGTTCAAACAGCACGGCGTCGCCTGAGCTGAATGCGCCCGCCCGATCAGCCGGCCGGCAGGAACGGCAGGCTGACCCCGAGCAATTGCAGCAACAGGATCACGTTAAGCCCGACCACGATCACGGACGCCGCCATCGAGGCGGCCGAAATCAGTCGTCCGCTGGCAAAACCGCCCATGATGTCCGCCCGCCGCATGAAGATCACCAGCGCCAGCATGGGGATCGGCAGGGCGAGACTGAGCACGACCTGGCTCCAGACCAGCGCCTGCGTGACGTTGACGCCGATCGCCACAACCACGAAGGCGGGCAGCATGGTGATCAACCTGCGCAGCCAGACCGCAATCCGGAAACCCACGAACCCCTGCATGATCATCTGGCCCGCCATGGTGCCCACCACAGAACTGGAGAGGCCGGACGCGATGAGCGAGGTCAGAAAGAACACGGCCGAGGCGGCGCCGAGGAGGGGCAGCAGCGTCTTGTAGGCGGTCTCGATTTCGGCCACATCCGGGTGGCCCGCATGGAAGGCGCTCGAGGCCATGATCACCATGGCCATATTGACCAGCCCGGCGACCGAGAGCGCCGCCACCACCTCGCGGTGCGAGAAGCGCACCAGTTTGGCGCGATCGGCGTCGTCCCGGGATACGGTCCGGTCCTGGGTCAGGCCGGAATGAAGGTAGATGGCATGCGGCATCACGGTCGCGCCCACGATGCCAACCGCGATCGTGAGGGCACCGTTGTCGAGATGCGGCACGACGGAATGAAGGACGACGGCGCGCCAATCCACCGGGGCGATGAACATTTCGGCGACGTAGCAAAGGCCGATCACGGCAACGAGCGCGCCGATCGCCAGCTCCAGCGGGCGAAACCCGCGGACACCCAACAGGAGAATCCCATAGGTCAGGATGGCGGTGATCATCATGCCGAGCATGAGCGGAAGCTGAAACAGCAGCGATAGGCCGATCGCGCCGCCAACGAATTCCGCGAGATCCGTCGCCATCGCGGCGATCTCGCTCACCACCCAGATGGTCAGCACGACAGGTTTGGGGAAATGATCGCGGCAGAGCTCGGCGAGGTTGCGGCCCGTCACGATGCCGAGCTTGGCCGACAGCGACTGGAACAGCATGGCGATCAAATTGGCTACGATCACCACCCAAAGCAGCCCATAGCCGTATTTCGCGCCGGCCTGGATGTTGGTGGCGAAATTGCCCGGATCCATATAGGCGATCGAGGCCACGACGGCCGGTCCGACAAACGGAAAGATCGCGCCGAGCCCCACGCGTCGGCCATCCAGAACGTCGCGGATCGCAAACCTGGTCTTGTCGGTCAGATCCGATCGGCCGAGTCCGGCGGTCGCGCTGGTGTCCAATCTGAGTCCTTAAAGTTAGCTGAGGCTAAGTCGAAGGTTGGGATGTTCCGTGCTAAAGTCAAGTCGGCATCCGGTATAAGGAGCAGAGTTGGGGGAAATCGCTAACAAAGCCGCTTCCGAATCGGCGGTAGCCGACCAGGCGGACGGATTTCGACGGAGCAGAGAGGCGCGCCGCAGCGCGCTGACGGAGGATTACGTCGAGATGGTCGCCGACCTGATCGCGACCCGGGGGGAAGCCCGCTCGGTGGATCTGGCGTGTCGGTTCGGCGTCACACAGGCGACGGTGGCCAAAACGGTGGCGCGGTTGAAGCGGGAGGGCCTGGTCCGCGCCGAACGCTACGGGGCCCTGCATCTGACGGCATCAGGGGAGTGGCTCGCCGCGCGGGCGCGGGAGCGTCACCAGACGGTGGTGAATTTTCTCAAAAGCATCGGGGTTTCGGCCGAGATCGCCGAGCGGGACGCCGAAGGCATCGAGCACCACGTCAGCGCGGAGACGCTGGCGGCTTTCGCCAAGCTCTGCCGGTGAGGCGCCGCCGACCCGTCATTGCGAGAAGCGCAGCGACGAAGCAATCCACGGGGTGCGCGCACGACGGCTGGATTGCTTCGCCTTCGGCTCGCAATGACGGTCACTCGATCATGCCGCACGGCGGAATCACCGCAGCCGACCCCGCCGACGTGGCCGCTGGAGGCTTGTTACGCGGCTTGCTGTTCCACCAGCGGCAACAATCCGGCCGGCATGAAATTCACCGTGATGCTGGCGCCGCGTTCGGGCGGTAGGGCGGAGGGCGAGTTGAACGTGTCGAGCATCATGGTGTTGTCGCCGAAGCGCACCCGGATGCGCACCACAGCGCCGAGGAAGCTGACCTCCTCGATGGTGCCGACGAGATGGTTGGAGGCCGCGCTCGCCTGCCCGATCGCGATGGCCTCGGGGCGCAGTGCCAGCGTGCAGGGCTCACCCGCCTGACCGGCCACGATCCGACCGAGCTGCAATTCCTGATCGTCGACCGCAACCCGGCCCGTGGAGGCGTCGACCACCCGGCCGGTCAGTAGGTTCAGGGTACCCACGAAGGAGGCCACAAACCGGGTGCGAGGCTGGTTGTAGATCTCGAACGGGGTGCCCAATTGCTCGACCCGGCCCTCGTTCATCACCACGATGCGGTCCGACATCGACAGGGCTTCTTCCTGGTCATGGGTCACGAAGAGGGTGGTGATGCCGAGCGCGCGCTGCAGGGCGCGGATTTCTTCGCGCAAGGAGACGCGGATCTTGGCGTCGAGCGCCGACAGAGGCTCGTCGAGCAGGAGGATTTTTGGCTGCACCGCGATGGCGCGGGCCAGCGCCACGCGCTGCTGTTGCCCGCCCGAAAGCTGGAAGGGATAGCGGTCGCGGATATGGGGCAGCTTGATCATGTCGAGCATCTGCGTGACACGCGGCGCAATCTCCGCCGCGGGGCGCTTGGCGATCTTGAGCCCGAACGCGATGTTGTCTGCGATCGTCATGTTGGGAAACAGCGCATAGGCCTGAAACACCATGCCGACGTTGCGCTGGTTCGGCGGCAGGTGGGTGACGTCCCTGTCGTCCATGCGGATCGATCCGGACGACGGGCTCTCGAAGCCTGCGACCATGCGCAGGACCGTGGTCTTGCCGCAGCCCGAGGGGCCGAGCAGCGTGATGAACTCGCCGCGCTCCACCTTCAAATCGAAGCTCTTGACGACTTGGTTGTCGCCAAAGCTTTTTTTCAAGCTCGAGATTTCGAGAAATGCCATGTCAGCCTCTATGGGCCTGCTCAACGCGCAGGGGCGACGCCGCGCGAGCGGCCGACGATCTGGATCAGGCCCATGCAGGCCCAGGTGATGAAGAAGGCGATCAGCGCAAGGGCCGAAGGTTCATAAGGCTGGTTGGCCCCGATTTCCTGCAGGTAGGTCCCGAACACGGGCCGGGCTAGCAGGCTGGCGAAGGTGAACTCGCCGATCACGATCGCGAAGGTCAGAAAGGCGCCGCTGAGCACGGCGGAGCGGACGTTGGGAAGAATGACGTTGAACAGGATGCGAACCCCGCTGGCGCCGAGGCTTTGCGCCGCTTCGGTCAGGGTCTTCACGTCGATCGAGCGCATACCCGTGTCGACCGAACGATACATATAAGGCAGCGCCAGCGTCACATAGCCGAACGTCAGGAGGATGTCGGTGGCGAAGGTCGATTTGTTGAAGGGCGACCAGGGTGTGGCGAGATAGAGCCGGCTATAGCCGAACACGATGATGATGGCGGGAACGACGAGCGGCAGCAGTGTTACGAACTCCACGGGAGAGCGCCACTGCGGAAATTTGAGACGGATCAAATAGGCGGTCGGCACCACGAGCAGGATCCCGAGCAGGATGGCCGCAACGGCTAAGACCAACGAGCGCAGAAAAGCGATTTGAAAATTCGGACTGACCACCGAAGAGACGAACGCATCGAAGCTGTGCGCCTTGCCCAGGAAGAACCAGCCCGGCGTCATGTCCTTTGGTATTTGGCGCATGGCATATTCGAGCGTCGCCACCAACGGCAAGACGAAAAAGATGACCGCGCAGGCGATGATCAGCCAAGCGAAAAGGGATTTGGCTTTCATCGAACCCACCTTTCGCTCCAGCTCCGCAGCACGATGTAGCCGCCGCTGGTCACGCTCGTGATCACGACCATGCCAAGCGCGATCGCATAGCCGAGGCCGGGATTGTTGAGCACGTCGCCGCGGATCTGCGCGAACAACTCGATCGGAACGATCGTCAGCGAGGAGCCGGTCAGCGCATAGGCGGTGGCCACGGCGCCGAACGCGTTGGCGAACAAAAGGAGCGCCGAACCCAGGATGCTGGGCCACAGCACGGGGATCGCGACATAGCGCCAGTAATCGAAATTGGTGCCGCCTAGGATCGCCGTGGCTTCCCGCCATTCCCGCTTCAGACCTTCGAGGGCGGGCACGAAAACCAGAACCATCAGAGGGATCTGGAAATAGAGATAGACGACGGACAATCCGACGAAGGAATAGAGACTGAACCCGGTGGCGTTGAAGTTGATGCCGAACCAGTCACGCAGGATGAAGGCCACCAGGCCGACGCGGCCCAAGGTGGCGATGAAGGCAAAGGCGAGCGGCACACCCGCGAAATTCGAGGCGACGCCGGCAAATGTCAAAACCGCGCTGCGCACCCAAGCCGGCAACTCGCCCAGCGTTATCGCGTAGGCGATGAAGAAGCCGAAGAACGTTCCCCCGATCGCCGACACGATACTGATTTCGATGCTGAGCCAGAACGATTTGACGATCTGTCCTTGGCGGAACACTTCAAAAATATTGTCGAGCGTCAACGCCCCTTCGGGCGTCTGAAAAGCACGCACGAGCAAGAGGCCCGTCGGCACCACCAGGAACAACACCGCGAAGGCGGCGAAAGGCAGCATACCGAGCATGGCCCACGGGACGAGCGACTGCCGTGTGGCACTTGCATTCGTGGGTGGCGCGGTCGTCAGGACGGTCGATGACATGGATTTACCGGAAAGCGGATTGTAAAGGCACTGTGCCGGCCAAACCCGGACGAGCAAAGCACGCGATCGACGTCGTCCAATCAAGACTCGGAGCAGAACGGCTGAGATTGCGCCGCCCTTCTGCTCCGAGTTGTCGTCTAAGTGAGGGCCTTGCGAAACGTTAGCAACTCTCGGGCCATGCCGAGAACCGCTTACTTGACGGCAGCGCCGACGACGCTGTCCCAGCCTTTGGTGATCACGGCCTTGGAGGCGTTCTGCTGATCGAGCGTCGGGAAGACGGCCTTGGCATAGGCTTCGGCCGGCGGCAGCTTGGCCAGAAGATCAGCCGGGATCTTCTTGGTGGCGGCCAGATCGTTGAAGCGGATCGGATGGCAGTAGCCCTTAAGCCAACCGATCTGGCCTTCGTCGGAATAGAGGTATTCCATCCAGAGCTTGGCGGCGTTCGGATGTGGCGCATAGGCGCTGATCGCCTGCACATAGACGCCCGCGACAGTGCCGCTCGCCGGCACGACAACATCGATGTTCGTGCCCTTGCCGTTGTCGCGATCGGACAAGGCCTTGTAGTCCCAAACCGTGATGATCGGGGTCGCGCCCTGCGTCAGCGAGGCGATCTTGCCGATGACGGGGACGAAATTGCCCTTCTTGTTCAACTCGGCGAAGAATTTCAGGCCTTCTTCGCCCGCCTTGGAGGCGTCGCCCTTGGCGACGGAGAGGCCGGCCGCATAGACGGCCTGGATGGCCTGATTGGAGGCGCGCGGATCACCCGACAGCGCCACGCTGTTGGCGAAGTCGCTCTTCAGGAGGTCGGGCCAGTCCTTCGGCGAATCCTTGATGATGTCCTTGTTCACCTCGAAGGCCACGACGCCGTAGTAGTCGCCGTACCAGGAGCCGTCGACATCCTTGGCGTCGTCGGGGATCGTCGACCAGGTCGAAACCTTGTAGGGCTGGAGCAGGCCGGCTGCTTTGCCGGTGGGACCGAACGACAGGCCGACATCGAGGACGTCGGGGGCCTGCGGGCCCGTATTGCCCTTGTTGGCCTTGATGGCCTCGATTTCGTCGCCCGAGCCGGCGTCGGGGTTCAACTCATTCAGGGTCAGGCCATATTTGGCCTTGAAGGCATCGAGCATGGGGCCATAGCCGCACCAGTCGTGCGGCAGGCCGATCACCGTCAGTTGGCCTTCCTTCTTGGCGGCCGCCACGAGAGCGTCGGGGGCTTGCGCGGAGGCAATCTGCCCGGAGACGAGAAGCGTCAGGGTCGAAAGGGCGGTCGATATCTTCAAGGCAGTCTTCATGATGTCCCCTTAGCTGAGGCAGGGCACATGCGGAGGCATGATCCTGCTTCGAGTTAATGCCTGCCGGCTATCACGCCTTTCTGACAGCGCGATGTCAATCGTGGCGCCCGCGTGGCAATGGCGTGACCAACCGGAGCGGCATCGAAATTGCTGTTCAGCCGTTGGACGGCGGCTTAGCCTTGGGGAACGGCGAGGTCCGCAAGCGCGCCACCGAGGGACCAACATGGCGTTCCAGCACAGCCATCAGGGCCAGACCTGGGTCTTCTCCGACCTCAAGGATCTGATGGCCAAGGCGACGCCGCGCCGTTCGGGCGACATGCTGGCCGGGATCGGGGCGGAGTCGGCGGCCGAGAGCGCAGCCGCCAAATATTGCCTGGCCGACGTGCCGCTCAAGACCTTTCTCAACCAGGCCCTCATCCCTTACGAGATCGACGAGGTCACGCGCCTCATCATCGACCGTCACGACGACCGTGCCTTCGCGCCCATCGCGCATCTCTGCGTGGGGGACTTCCGCGACTGGCTGCTGTCCGATCAGGCGAGCACCGAGCAATTGGCCAGGATTGCACCTGGGGTCACGCCCGAGATGGCGGCCGCGGTATCGAAATTGATGCGCAACCAGGACCTGATCCAGGTGGCCAAAAAGGTGCGCGTCGTGACCCGTTTCCGCGACACCATCGGGCTGCCCGGCACCCTGGCGGTCCGCCTGCAGCCCAATCATCCCACCGACGATCCGCGCGGCATTCTCGCGTCGACTCTGGAGGGGTTGAGCTACGGCTGCGGCGACGCCGTGATCGGGGTCAACCCGGTGTCCGACGCCCCGCAGGCGGTCGCCAAAGTGGTCCATCTGCTCGACGAGTTGATCAGCCGCTACGGGATCCCAACGCAATCCTGCGTGCTGGCCCATGCCACCACCTCGATCGCGTTGATCGAACAGGGCGTGCCGATCGATCTCGTCTTCCAGTCCGTGGCCGGTACCGAGGCCGCCAACGCCTCCTTCGGCATCTCGCTCGCGCTGCTGCGCGAGGCGCATGCGGCCGGGCTGTCGCTCGAGCGTGGCACGGTCGGGCAGAACGTCATGTATTTCGAGACCGGCCAGGGCTCGGCGCTCTCGGCCGAGGCCCATCACGGCGTCGACCAGCAGACCTGCGAGGCGCGCGCCTATGCGGTCGCGCGCGCCTTCGATCCCCTGCTGGTCAACACGGTGGTGGGCTTCATCGGGCCGGAGTACCTTTATGACGGCAAGCAGATCATCCGGGCCGGGCTGGAGGACCATTTCTGCGGCAAGCTCATGGGCCTGCCGCTCGGTTGCGACGTCTGTTACACCAACCATGCCGAGGCCGACCAGGACGATATGGACGTGCTCCTGACGCTGCTGGGCACCGCTGGCGTTACCTTCGTGATGGGCATTCCGGGGGCTGACGACGTGATGCTGAACTACCAATCCACCTCCTTCCACGACCAGCTCTATATCCGCGAGCTTTTGGGGCTGAAGCGGGCCCCGGAATTCGCGGCTTGGCTGGAGCGCATGGGCATGACGGACCGGAACGGCCGGCTGATCCCCCTGCCCGGCAACCATCCGCTCCTGCTCGATGCGCAGCTCGTCCCGGCATGAGCCGCGACGATGCCCTGCCGCTTGCGCCCGTCACGCCCGACGGCCTCGGCGTCCCGGCCGGTCTCACCCCGGCGCGTCTGTCACTCGGACGAGCCGGATCGGGGATGCCCACAAGAGCCGTGTTGTCCTTCGGCATCGATCATGCGCAAGCCCGCGACGCCGTCCATGCCACCGTGGATGCAGAGGCACTCGGGCTCTGCCTGGACGGCCTCGGACTCGACATCATCGCGGTCGAGAGCGCGGCGCCCGATCGTGAGACTTATCTCCGACGGCCGGATTTCGGCCGCAGGCTGTCGCGCGCGTCGCGGACCGTGCTGGCGGCACGGCCTCGAGTGGAACGCGACGTGGTCTTCGTCGTGGCCGATGGCCTCTCGGCTCGTGCCGTCACTGAAAATGCCGCCCCGACGCTGCACGCGCTCGTTCCGCTGCTCGGTGGGCGGAATATGTCGGTCGGACCGATCGTGCTGGCGAGCCAGGCTCGAGTCGCACTCGGCGACGAAGTCGGGGCGCTGCTCGGGGCGAGGCTCGTCGTGGTGCTCGTCGGCGAACGGCCCGGCCTGTCGGCAGCCGACAGTCTTGGCGCTTATCTGACCTTCGCGCCCAAACTTGGCCGCAGCGACGCCGAGCGCAATTGCGTGTCCAATATCCGCGCCGCTGGCTTACCGCCCGCGGAGGCGGCCGGCGTCTTGGCCTGGCTCATCGAGCGCGCGTTCAAGCTCGGGCTGACCGGTGTTCAGCTCAAGGACGAGAGTGGGGGCGGAATGGCGTCCCTGCCGCAGTCCTCGGGACCAGCCTGCCGAGGAAGTGCAGACGGCTGAAAGCACATGGGCAAGAGCCTGCGCGGGTCCGACCACCGCATGTGACTGGGCAAGTTTTGACAGGAAAAAGCCCGGCGGCTTCGTGCCGGGCTTATGGTCGGCCGGACGCCTACCAGGCCGCTTTGGCCTCCGCGCTGGTTCTGTTCAGGTGAACGTGGGCGTCCACGTGGTCGACCCAGACCAGCGGGATCATGTGATGCTGCCCATCCGGCGCAGTGTCTTTGGCGAGTTTGATCTGGTCCAGCCCCTCGAGGTGATCCACGGTGCCGATCTTGGTGCCCTCCGAGGCGATCACGTCCATATGTTCGACGATTTTCGCCCTGTCGGTCGCGGCCGAGAAAGGCTGCGTGCCCGTGGACAAGGTCGCTCCTTCGGCGGCATAGCTGCGCACGCGCGCGCGGCCACGATCGAGGTCGCGCCTGCCTGCCCAAAAGTTCTCCTCGCCGGTCCCGGCCATCGTCGACACCGGCGTTGAGGCCATGATCGCAGCATCATGATCGGCGGCGAGCAAGCCCGTGGAGATGTCGCCGGTGCCGGGGCTCTCGACTTGGCCGCTGAAGCCTGACCAACCCTGGGACCGCCATTCCGTCTCGCGCTCTTCCATGTTCACGGCGCCGTCGGTGTCCATAATGTCGAGGACGCGATCATGATCGGCGTCGCCGACGCGAACCGCCAGCAGGTAGCCGCCTCGTCGCAAGCCTTCCGCATAGGTGTTGCGATCTTCATCGGGCAGAAAAAGCTCCTTGAGCGACGCCCAAAATCCTTTGTCGTCGCTCGTGTCGACTGTGGTTGCCGCGGCCCCGGCATCCTGGCCAGCCGTCAAGGCAATTCGGTCGCGGGGAATGCCCGCCGCGATCAGATCGTCGGTTGCCTTCTGGGCGGCTCCGTGGGTGTCGAAAAACGCGCTGACGGTGCGGTTGTGGCGTCCAGTGTCTGTGCTGTCGAAGGTCATGGTCCGGTTCCTTCTCGCTGCTCGGTCGATCGTCGTGGTGGCGCGGAGGCTTTTGAAGGCCGTCCTCGCGAGCGAGATCGGCGCTTCCGTCGCAAAGGGTTGGTGGCCGGGCGCCCTCTGCCTCGCGGCACCCCTCGCCCGGAAACACGCGCCAGTTCGATCGGTTCCTCGATGACGGTTTCGCGACCTCGATGGGGGTGAGCGTCGACCTGTCGAGTAGCCCGCAGGTCGCGTTTCGCAGGTTGCCCGGAACTTTGACGGCCCGGCTATGTTCAAGGATGGGGGAAACTGGAGACTGACCATGAAAAAATGTGCTTCGGCGACGATCGCCATCTTGATTTCCGTTGCGGCCTTGGCCGGAACGGCTGATGCGGCCACCCGGTATCGCAACACCACTAATGCGAATACGGCTGGCCCGATGGAACATAAGTCGATGGGCATGATGGGCCGCCGCCACATGATGATGCGTCACCATCGGATGATGCATCACAAGATGTGATCGAGATCCAACTGATCGGTCGCTGCCCAGCGCGGGCGGCGATCGGTATAGCTGCGTCAGCGTGCCGATCTTGGCACTCTGGTTTGACTTTCGCGGACGATCTTCAGGATGCCGTTTTCATTGGCCAGGGCAAGATTTATGACGGCTCGGCCGCTCGTCGCGGCCCTTCGGCTCGGGTTTGCAGCCTGCCAAGACAGGACCACACTGACACCGCATCGGGTCATGCCCGTGTCGCACCGCTTTGCGACGGTCCCAGGGACGACGCGATAGCGTCGATCCGGCCACCTCTGGATCAGCCGGACCTTGTCCCGATAGACCTCGTCAGGAGTCATGCTGCGACCGTAGTAGACCGCTCTAGGCGCATAGAGGGAGTCGACCGTGCGTGGGGTGATGCGTGCGTTGTCGGACCAGATCGCGAAATACTGGTTCATGAGGGTGTCGGCCTCATCGGCCAAGGCCGGAGCGGCATGCGCCATGAGCCCGAGTGCCGCGAGCGTCGCAAAAACGTGAATGCGGGCCATCATTCTATTCCCGAGTTGAACCTTTTCGGAAACGGCGATGGCGCGCCGGGGTTCCGCTCATGCAGCCAACACAGCCTCACACGGGGCACTTTGGCAGCAACTTAAGCAAGACTTTGGGAAGCTGGATCTTTGCTTTAAGGGACAGAACCGATCGGGACGGCAGACGTTGTCACGTCGACAAGTCATCGCCGACGCCAACGACCACGCCGGCCCACTCGAAAGAAAAATCGCGTGAAAAGATCACAAACGAGGATGTTCATCATCCTGGCGGCACCCCTGGCGCTCCTGGCCATGCCTACGGCTCAGGCCCAGAACGCAGCCCATCACGTGCGGCATCACGTGGCCCAAGCCGACGTCGGCGGAGACCGGCCACTCACCATCGGGGGGCATCGCCGGTACGGGCCGATCTACCGTCGCGGCAATGAGATCATCGCGCCGGGCGGCTTCAGTGCTCATGGCTACGGCTTCGGCGATCCGGGCAGCGAGGAGGCCCGACGCGCCTTCCGCAATGCCGACATCCGGGAGCGCACCAACGGGCTTTATGGCTCGGGCTTCGACGGTCTTGGCGGCACGGAGCTCTTCGGCGACCGTGGCGAAAGCGGCTATAACAACCCGAACTGGGGCAACGCCTTCAACAGCTACGTGGGCTATAACGGCGTGCCGACCGCTTTGGCGTTCGGGCCGGGGTATGCCAGCCGCTACATCACCGATCACGAGCCCGAGGACGACGACCGCGACACGCCTTGGCCCTCGCCGGCGGACCTCGGGTTCTCGCCAGCCCCGGGCCTCGTGGCGCCAGCGAGCCAGGTCGACGACGACGAGAACTGATAATTGGGCACGGCGACCCTGAGGGTCGCCGTGCCCCGGAATGGAAGAGCACCCACCAGAGACGGCGAGGGCCGAACGTCACGCGTGGAGCGCGCTCGTCCCCACAGAGTAAGCGCGATGCGTTCCTATAAGGGACAAGGCCAGATCCCTCTTGAAACTGCGGTCGGTCGGCGCACGCGCGCCGTCTTTTAAGCGCTGACGTTAAAGCCGGCCTATTCTCCCAGCCTTCAATTGACATTACGGGCAATTACCCTTTATGTCGCGTCAGGCGTCCCTAGATGCGCAAATGGGCCCGGTCGATGTCTCAGGAAGCCTCCCTTTCTTGCAATTGTTCGGCATTGCGGCAGGCGGCCCGCCATGTCTCCCGTCACTATGACGAGGCCCTCGCGCCGCTCGGCCTCGGACTCAACCAGTTTTCCATCCTGGCGCGCGTCGATCGGCTCGGGCCGCAGACCATCCAGACGCTCGCGGCCAGCCTGGTGATGGATCGCTCGACGCTCGGACATCTGCTGCGTCCGCTGCAGGCGCGCGGTCTGCTGTCCCTGGGTGCATCTGAGGCCGATCGCCGCAGCCGCGTGATCGCGTTGACGGAGGCTGGGACGGAGCTTCTAGCAATGGCGCGCCCGCTTTGGGCAAGCGCCCAGAGCCGTTTCGAGCATGTCTTCGGGACGCCCGCCGCGGGCGAGCTTCGAAAAATACTCGGCCGAGTCGAGTCCATCGATTTCGGGCGTTTCCAGAAAGCCCCGCAAGGATCGGCGCAAATCGATGAAGGAGCCTGACATGCGCATTCTCGTGGTTGGAGCGGGCGCCATCGGGGGCTATTTCGGCGGACGCTTGCTCGAGGCGGGGCGCGACGTCACCTTCCTGGTCCGCCCGCAACGCGCCGCCCGCCTCGCCGCCTCGGGGCTGGTGATCCGCAGCCGGTTGGGCGATATCGACATCGCGGCTCCGCCCACGACCTCGGCGCAAGCCCTGCACGAGCCTTTCGATCTCGTGCTCTTGAGCTGCAAGGCCTATGATCTCGACGGCGCCATCGCGTCCTTCGCGCCGGCCGTCGGACCCCGGACCGCGATCCTGCCCCTGCTCAATGGCATGCGCCATCTCGATACCCTTGAGGCGCGGTTCGGAGCCATCGCCGTCCTCGGCGGTCAATGCCTGATCTCGACCGTGCTCGACCCCGAGGGCCGTATCCTTCACCTCAACGATCTGCATCAGCTGACGTTCGGCGAACGGGACGGCTCGCCCTCCGAGCGCACGGGCGCCATTCAGACCGCCTTCGCGGGCGCGGCGTTCGACGCGCGCTTCAGCGCCACCATTCTTCAGGAGATGTGGGAAAAATGGGTCTTCATTGCCACCGCGGCGGGCCTGACCAGCCTGATGCGGGCCACGATCGGCGACATCGTGGCGGCGGGAGGCGCCGGGCTCGCCCTGGACTTGTTGGGCGAATGTGCCGCCATCGCAGCAAGCCAGGGTTTTGCGCCAAGCGAGGCGGCCCTCGAGCGCAACCGGGCCACGTTCACGACGCCAGGTTCCGCCATGACGGCCTCGATGTTGCGGGACATCGACCAAAACGCGCGCATCGAGGCCGACTATATCGTTGGTGACCTGTTGCGTCGCGGGGAAACCAACCAACACGGCACGCCCCTGCTCCGCATCGTCTTTACCCATCTCAAGGCCTACGAGGCCCGCCGGGCCAGGCAGGCGAGCGCCTCCTGATTTTGCATCCCGCCACGACCATGGATTGCCGGATATGACCAGCATAGCGACCAAGGACCCGCGCCGCCCCCTGCACTATGGGTGGATTATGGTGGCGGTCACCTTTCTGGTGCTGCTGGTCGGCGCCGGCGTTCGGGCGACACCCAGCATCCTGATCGTGCCGTTGGAGCATGAATTCGGCTGGTCGGCCGCCACGATCGGCGGCGCCGTCGCGGTCAATATCTTTCTCTATGGGATGATCGGTCCCTTTGCGGTCGGGGTCATCGAGCGGTTCGGAGTGCGCAAGAGTGTCTCGGCGGCGCTTCTGGTGCTCGCGGCTGGCGTGGCCTCGACGACGCTCATGCAGACCCCCTGGCAAATGACCCTGCTGTGGGGCGTGCTGGTCGGCTCGGGGACCGGCATGATCGCCTCGGTACTCGGCGCCACGGTGGCCAACCGCTGGTTCACCCGCCATCGCGGGCTTGTCCTCGGAATTCTCACCGCCAGTAGCGCCACCGGCCAGCTCATCTTCCTGCCCATGCTGGCCGCGCTTGCGACGGGGTTCGGATGGCGCGCCGTGGCCTTCACGGTCGCCGGAGCCGCGCTGCTCCTCGTTCCACTCGTGGTCCTGTTCATGCGCGACCGGCCTTCGGACCTCGGTTTGGCGCGCTACGGCGACACGGAGGTCCACCACGTCGCCAAGAATGGCGTCAACCCAGCCCGGCGAGCGCTATCGGGCCTCGCCCGAGGCGCCCGCTCGCGCGACTTCTGGCTGCTGTGCGGCACCTTCTTCGTCTGCGGCGCCTCAACCAATGGTCTGGTGGGCACGCATCTCATCCCCGCCTGCGTGGATCATGGCATTCCCCAGGTGGCGGCCGCGGGCCTCCTTGCCATGATGGGGTTTTGCGATCTCATCGGCACCACGGCATCCGGCTGGCTGACCGACCGGTTCGACAGCCGCAAGCTGCTGGCCTGGTACTACGGACTGCGCGGTCTGTCGCTGCTGTTCCTGCCCTATTCGTTCGACTTCACCTTCTACGGCCTGTCGCTGTTCGCGGTCTTCTATGGCCTCGACTGGATCGCCACGGTGCCGCCGACCGTGAAGCTCGCGGCCGATGTTTTCGGCGAGGAGAATGCCGCCCTCATGTTCGGCTGGATCGCGGCGAGCCATCAGGTCGGCGCCGCCATGGCGGCCTGGCTCGCGGGCGTCGTGCGGACCAACACGGGCGATTATTTCACGGCCTTCTTCTCGGCCGGCCTGCTGTGCCTAGTGGCCGCCATGATGGCCCTGTTCATCGGCTGGCGGCCGCGGGCGCGGCAGATGGGCGGTGGCTTAATTCCAGGCCCTGCGTGAGAGCTTCACAGACCATCATCAAGCGCCAGGTGAGCGGGCCGAAGCTTGCCGATAGACCATTTTGGGGGTACAAAATACTCCGGTGCGGATCACGTGGGACGAGCCGAAGCGCATCGCGAACCTAGCCAAGCACGGGCTCGACTTTGCGTCCGTCACTCTGGACATCTTCGATACCGCGATCGTTCAGCAGGCGAAGGATGGGCGGCTGAAGGCGATCGGATATGTCGATGGCGTTGCGGTCGCGTTGGTGTTTGCTTTGCTCGGCCGCGAGGGCATCTCATTGATCAGCCTTCGACCGGCCAGCACGAAGGAAAGGAACGCTTTGTGACCAAAGCAAGAGGGTTCACAGAAGACGACCTTGCGCAGGTATCCGACAATCCCGAATGGACGGACGAAGAGCTTGCCAACGCTAAGCCTTTGTCGGCCTTCGCGCCCGAACTGGCCGCCGCGCTCCGCCGTGGTCGAGGACCTCAGAGAGCTCCGACCAAGACGAAGGTCAGCCTGCGTCTCGAGCAAAGCATCATCGACCATTTCAAGGCGACCGGCGAGGGATGGCAAACCCGGATGGGCGACGTGCTCAAGAAAGCCGCCGGGCTCTGATCGTCGTGTCCGCTTAGCCGGCTCACCCCTTCACGGAGCTCCCGTCGATCCAGGTCGCGGCGACCGAGAGATCGTCACGAAGCAGGGTGAGATCGGCTCGATAGCCCGGCGCGATGCGGCCGAGGCGGTTCTCGTGTCGCACAAATTGCGCCGGATAGAGGCTCGCCATCCGCAGGGCCTCGCTCAGGGAAACGTCGAGGTTATTCACGGCATAGAGCACCGCCTGGTCCATGGTGAGGTCCGACCCGGCCAGCGTGCCATCCTCCAGGGTGAGCTTGCCGTCCCTCCGATGCGCCCGACGTCCGTTGAGCTCGAACGAGTCGCCGGGTGAGCCGGCCGGCGGCATGGCATCCGTCACCAAAAACAGCTTTGCAGGCCCGCGTTTGGCCGCAAGCGCGACGCGCAGGGCGGCCGGCGCGACGTGAAAGCCGTCGGCGATGAGCCAACTCCACAAGCCACCATGGTCGAGGGTGGCCCCGACGAGGCCCGGGCCGCGATGCTGCAATTGCGACATGGCGTTGAACAAGTGGGTGACGCCACGTGCGCCGGCCTCCGCGGCCGCCATCGCGACCTCATAGGGCGCGTCGCTGTGCCCGAGGCTGACGATCACACCGCCCTCCACCAGCCGGCGGATCAGATGTGGCGGCACATTTTCCGGTGCCACGGTCAGAAGAAGCGTCTCGATGCCGGTGGCCAGCAGTTCGTCCGCATCGGCCTCGGTCATGGTCCGGATCAGGGTCGGGTCGTGCGCGCCCTTGCGCGCCACCGAAAGAAACGGCCCTTCGAGAT
The DNA here is from genome assembly GCA_964245915.1 of uncultured Lichenihabitans sp. Taxonomy (GTDB): domain Bacteria; phylum Pseudomonadota; class Alphaproteobacteria; order Rhizobiales; family Beijerinckiaceae; genus Lichenihabitans. The sequence goes on from CAXTOT010000086.1 coordinate 16,814, forward strand.
GCAGCCCCAATATGCCCGGCGCGCCTTGGCGGATCGCCTCGCGCACGGCCGCGATGGCGTCTCGCATGCGGTCCGGCCGGTCGGTGATGAAGGTAGGCAGCATGGCGGTCGTGCCGAAGCGTGCGAAAGCCCCGGCAAGCCGATGCAGGCCCGCCACAGTCGGCTCGTCGTTGAACAGCACGCCGCCACCGCCATTGACTTGAACGTCGATCCAGCCGGGAACCAGTAGCCCTGGGTGGTCGGCCCGCGGCAGGTCGGCCGGCAGGTCGGCCGTGGGCAGGATTTCCGTAATGACGCCGCCTGCCAGGATCACGGCATGGTGGTCGAGAAAATGCTCCCCCGTGAAGAGGCGGGTCGGGGCGAGCGCGAGGGGCGGCATCAGACGGTTTCCGTGACTTTGCGTAATCGGCTCGGCCGGTCGGGATCGTGACCACGGCCGCGGGCGACCTGCTCGGCAAGGGCATAGAAGGACAGCAGCATGGCGAGCGGATCGAGCGATCCGTGTCCCGTCGGGGCGCAGGGCAGCACCCCCTCGCCCGGACCCCTCGGGTCGGCCACGAAGACACGGCCTTGGGCGCCACGCAGCCGGTTGACCGCCGCATCCATGGCTGCGGCAGAGGCATCGTCCTGGCGGAGAGCCAGGACCGGAAACCCCTCCTCCAGGAGTTGCAGCGGTCCATGCATGACCTCCGCGCCGCTGAACGCCTCGGCATGGAGCACAGCGGTCTCCTTGAGTTTTAGCGCCGCCTCGGCCGCAACCGGAAAGGCCGGTCCGCGCCCGACCACATAGGCCGATTGCGCCGAGAGGAGGGCCGGCAGCGCCGCGCCCCAATCACACGCCAAGGCGGCGCGCAGAGCTTCGGGCAGGCGGCGAACCGCTCGGCGCAGCGCATCGTCGCCCCGCCATTCGGCCACCACGGCCGCGAGCGCGACCGCCGAGGTGATGCAGCTTTTGGTGGCCGCCACACTCTTCTCTTCCCCGGCATGGAGCGGCAATGTGAGATCCGCCTCTATCGACAGCGGTGAGTCCGTCAGGTTGACGACCGAGATCGCGAAAGCGCCGGCCCGGCGCGCCGCCGCCTGCAACGCCACGATGTCCGGGCTCTGCCCCGATTGCGACACCGACACGATGGCGGTTCCGGCAAGCCGCAGCGGCGCCGCGTAGATGGAGGCGACCGAAGGCCCCATCGAGGCCACCGGCACGCCGAGGTGAATTTCGGCCAGATATTTGAAATACGCGGCGGCATTGTCCGACGAGCCACGTGCGCAGGTCACCACGACTGGGGGCGCCAGGTCGCGCAGACGATGGCCGAGGGCTTCCACCTGCGCGAGCTCGCGATCGAGGAAGCGCGCGACGACATCGGGCACTTGCGCGATCTCGGCCGCCATATGCGAGCGCGTTTGCGTCATCGGTCCTGCCTCAGCGTCAGTTCGGCGACGAAATCATAGGCGTCGCCCCGATACCAACTCTTGGTGAATTCGATCGGTCGCCCGTCGGCGAGAAAAGACACGCGCTCGATCGCCAGGGCGGCGGCACCGGGTGCCACATCGAGCAGCGCGGCGTCTTCGGCCGAAAGGTTCGCGGCGCTGAGCCGCTGCAGGGCACGGACCGGGCGCTGGCCCGAGGCCTCCAGAACGGCATAGAGCGAAGCGCCCACGGCGGTCGGATCGGGAAGCACATGCTGCGGCAAGGTCGCAAGCTCGATCGCCATCGGGACCCCGCCGGCGAGGCGCAAGCGCCGTAGTCGCGAGACCCTGTCCTGCGGCGAGAGCATGAGATGCATGGCTTCGCGCGGCGAGGGCGGTGAGATTTCGCAACGCAGGAGCGCGATGGAAGGCTCGAGCCCGCGCAGCCGCATGTCCTCGGTAAAGGAGGTCAAGCGCGACAGGGCCTGCTCGACGCGGGCGGGTTTGCGGGTCACGAAAGTCCCGGACCCTTGCCGCTGCTCGAGCAAGCCGGCCCCAACGAGCCCCTCGATGGCTTTGCGGACCGTGACGCGCGACACGTTGAAGGCCTCCGCGAGGTCGCGCTCGCCGGGCAGGGCCTCTCGCGGCTTGAACTGCCCGTCCTCGATGGCGCCCCGAATGCGGGCCTGCAGACGCAGATAGAGCGGCGTGGCGCCCGCCTGCAAGCCGCCCTGGCCGAAAAGACCCGGATCTGCGGTCACGATGGGCAAGCCTCAATCAGCGCGATCGGGCGATACCCTAGGGAGTCGGCTCCCCCCCGGCGGATGCACAACACCATGACGGCCTTCGCTGTTGCGGCGGTTCTCGATCATACCAATGCAAACCAGTTTAGCAATCCTTTCCCGTCTGCCTCGTGTTGAGCGGTGACCGCAAATAGAACAGGCAAGTTGCCGTTTTGCAGTGCAACAATATCGGCCGCGGTTGGGTCAAAATAATTCAATCACGCCCAATGGACACCGGATTGACGAAAGGTCTTGTATTGGTATTGTAGCGACACGCATTCGCACCGGATCAGGACTTGGCCTTGCCCATAACCGAACAGGCAGACACGCGATATCGCGACATCGACCTGTGGTCGACCGCCGAGATCGTGGCCGCGATCACCGAGGTTCAGCGCCTCGCCATCGACGCTGTCGCGGCGGCCGGGCCGGCCCTCGCGCGCGCCGCGGATGCGGTCACGGCGGTGATGACGGCGGGCGGGCGTATGGCCTATGCGGGCGCGGGTTCATCGGGTCTTCTCGCGCAAATGGACGCGCTCGAAATGCCGGGCACCTATGGGGTCGAACTCGGGCGCGTGCCGGTCCTGCTGGCGGGCGGCCTCGCGGCTCTGTCGGACATTCCCTCGGAAGCCGAAGATGACGAAGATGCCGCCATGCGGGCCGTCGACGGCCTCGCGCTCGGCAGCAACGACGCGCTCGTGGCGCTGTCGGCAAGCGGCTCCACCCCCTACCCGCTGGCGGCGCTGCGGTTCGCCCGGACGCGCGGCGCCGCGACCGTCGGCATCGCATGCAATCCGGACACGCCGCTGCTGAACGAGGCCGACTATTCGGTCTATCTCGCGACTCCGCCGGAGGTGGTGGCGGGCTCGACCCGGATGGGCGCGGGCACGGCGCAGAAATGCGCCTTGAACGCTTTGTCGACCCTGATCGGCATTCGCCTCGGCCATGCCTACGGCGGCCTGATGGTCAACATGCAGCCCGACAACGCGAAGCTCCGCAAGCGGGCGGTCGGCATCGTGGCCAAGGCGGCGCGTGTCGAAGCGGCACAAGCCGCCCATGCTCTCGACCGCGCGGGCGGGATCAAGCCCGCTGTGCTGCTTTGTGCCGGGGCGGCGGACGCCCGGCAGGCCCGCGAAGCGCTCGACCGAAGCGGAGGCGACCTCAGGGCCGCCCTCGCGTCCCTTTCCCCGAATTGAACGGCGCTCGAACGACCGTCCAACCAACAGGCAGGAGTTGAATTCATGGCAATGTCGACACGCATGATGGCGCTGGCCTCCGCCAGCCTGGCCGGCCTTCTGGCCGGCGCCCCTACGGCTTTCGCGGCCGATAGCACGCTCACCATCGAGAGCTGGCGCAACGACGACCTGCAGATTTGGCAGGACAAGATCATCCCGGCCTTCGAGAAATCCCATCCGGGCATCAAGGTCACCTTTCAGCCCACGGCCCCCAAAGAATATAATGCCGCGCTGAATTCGAAGCTCGATGCCGGCACCGCCGGCGACATCATCGCCTGCCGTCCCTTCGACGCCTCGCTCGAACTGTTCAAGAAGGGCCAGATCACCAGCGTCAACGACATTCCGGGGATGGACAAGTTCGGCCCCGTCGCCAAGGCGGGCTGGAGCACCGACGACGGCAAGACCTCGTTCTGCGTGCCGGTCGCGGCCGTGCTGCACGGCTTCATCTACAACAAGGATGCCTTCGCCAAGGTCGGCATCAAAGAGCCGCCGAAGACTGTCGACGAGTTCTTCGCCGACCTCGACAAGATCAAGGCCGACGGCACCTATGTGCCGCTCGCCATGGGCACGCCCGACCAGTGGGAAGCCGCCACCATGGGCTACCAGGTCATCGGTCCGAACTATTGGCATGGTGAAGAGGGCCGCGCGGCGCTCATCGCCGGCAAGGAGAAGCTGACCGATCCGGAATGGGTCGAGCCCTTCAAGCAGCTCGCCAAATGGGCCCCGTATATGGGCGACGGGTTCAAGGCCCAGTCCTATCCGGACAGCCAGAACCTGTTCACCCTCGGAAGAGCCGCCATCTACCCGGCCGGCTCATGGGAAATCGCCCAGTTCGATGCCCAGGCCAAATTCCCCATGGGCGTGTTCCCGGCGCCGCTGCCCAAGGCGGGCGACCCCTGCTACCTGTCCGACCATGTCGACATCGCCTTCGGCATGAACAGCAAGACCAAGAACCCGGAAGCCGCCAAAACTTTCCTGACCTGGGTGGCGTCGCCGGAATTCGCCAAGCTCTACTCCAACGCCCTGCCCGGCTTCTTCAGCCTGCAGAGCGGCGACATCGCCCAGACCGATCCGCTGGCCAAGGACTTCGTCGCTTTCCGCAACGACTGCAAGTCGACCATCCGCTCGACCTATCAGATTCTGTCGCGCGGCACGCCCAACCTCGAGAACGAGACCTGGGTCGAATCCGCCAATG
>CAXTOT010000087.1:0-21397 GCA_964245915.1 uncultured Lichenihabitans sp.
CCCGGGCAGGCCGCCACCAGCGGCACGAAGGTGCGGAATCCCATGGTCTGCAGGATTTCCTGCGCGACCTTGACCTCGACCGAGCGGTCGCCGCCCGGTTCGGGGGTGAGCGAGACCCGGATGGTGTCGCCGATGCCATCCTGCAGCAGGATGCCGAGCGCCGCCGAAGAGGCCACGATGCCCTTGGATCCCATGCCGGCTTCCGTGAGGCCGAGATGGATCGCGTAATTCGAGCGCGACGCCAGCGTGCGGTAGACCGCGATGAGGTCCTGGACGGCCGAGACCTTGGCCGAGAGGATGATGCGGTCGCGCGGCAGGCCGATCTCCTCGGCGCGTTCCGCCGAATAGATGGCGGAGCGCACCATGGCCTCGCGGGTCACGGCGCGGGCATTGACCGGACTGATCGAACGGGCGTTCTCGTCCATCAGCGCGGTCAGCATCTCCTGGTCGAGCGAGCCCCAGTTGGCGCCGATGCGCACCGCTTTGCCATGGCGGATCGCCATCTCGACGATGGCCGAGAATTGCCGGTCCTTCTTATCCTTGAAGCCGACATTGCCGGGGTTGATGCGGTATTTGGCCAGCGCCTCGGCGCAGGCCGGATGATCGGCCAGCAGTTTGTGACCGATATAGTGGAAGTCGCCGACCAGCGGCACATCGACCCCCATGCGGGCCAGGCGGTCGCGGATGAAGGGAACGGCCGCGGCCGCCTCGTCCCGATCGACCGTGATGCGCACCATCTCGGAGCCGGCGCGCGCCAGCGCCGCCACTTGCCGGACGGTGCCGTCGATGTCGGCGGTATCGGTGTTTGTCATGGATTGCACCACGACCGGGGCGCCGCCGCCCACCGTCACATTGCCGACCCGCACCGCGACGGTCTGCCGCCGGTGCGACGGCCCAACCCTGTCGTCGGCGATGACGCCCGCGTCGATCATGGGATGCCTGGCTCCGTCAAGGAAAATACGCGCCTGTCTTGTTGGAGAAAGATGGCGCGGTCAAGGTTTTGCGGCAGGAGCGCTCCCTGCCAAACTGCTAGGATAGCTCCAAAGCAACAGCAAATAGGATCATTCGTGGCTCGACGAGCGGGAAGCGCCGATCTGCCGCTGCATGGCGGGCAGGTGCCCAAATGGCTGGCCGACCGGATGACCCGCCTGGGCGCCGTCATCAGCCAAGCGATCGTCCATCACTATGGACGCGACGAGCTGTTGCGCCGTCTCGCACACCCCTTCTGGTTCCAGTCCTTCGGGGCCGTGATGGGGATGGATTGGCATTCGTCGGGCATCACCACCAGCGTCATCGGGGCGCTCAAACGCGGCCTGGCCCCGATGTCGGGCGAGCTTGGCCTGCATGTTTGCGGCGGTCGCGGGCGCCATTCGCGGCAGACGCCCCAAGAACTGGTCTCCATCGGCGAGCGGGTCGGCTTCGATGGGGGCGCGCTGGCGCAGACCAGCCGCCTCGTCGCCAAGGTGGACAGCGCGGCCGTGCAGGACGGCTTCGACCTTTATCTGCACGGCTTCATCGTCACCGATGACGGCCACTGGGTGGTGGTTCAACAGGGCATGAACGGCGAGCGCAAACAGGCGCGCCGCTATCACTGGCTCTCCGAGAACCTGAAGAGCTTCGTGGAAGAGCCGCATGCCGCCATCGAAGGGCTCGGACAGGGCGAGATCGTCAATCTGACCGACCGTCGCGCCGAAGCCTCGCGCCGCACGCAGCTCGATCTGCTGCACTCTCTCGGGCCGGACGGGATCGCGCGGGCGCTGCAGAGCGTCGAGAGTCCCGCTCCTGAGCCAGCGCGGAGCGAACCGCAGCAGCTCCTGCTGCCGCATCTCGTCATGCCGGCCCACCACGACGTGCGCCCGAGCGATGTGATGGCGCGCCGCCTGCATGGCACCCTGGCGGCCGCGGCCGATTGCGGCCCGGCCGACTTTGCCGACCTTTTGCTGGTTCCGGGCGTGGGGGCGCGAACCGTGCGGGCCCTGGCCATGGTGGCGGAGGTCGTTCACGGCGCGCCGTACCGGTTCGGCGATCCCGCGCGCTTTTCGCTGGCCCATGGCGGCAAGGACCGCCACCCGTTTCCAGTGCCCCTAAAAGTCTATGACCAGACCATCCAGGTGCTGAAGTCGGCGGTCGCCAAGGCCAAACTGGGCCGCGAGGAGGAACTTGGCGCCCTCAAGCGGCTCGACCAACAGGCCCGCCGGCTCGAGCGGCACGCCTCGGGTCCTCCGGTCGAGGACGTGATCGCCGAGGAGCGCCTGATATCCCACGCCTATGGCGGCCGAAGCGTGTTCGGGTGGGAGCGGGAGGCAACGGGCAAGAACGACCCGCCCCAGCCGGCCGCCCGGCCGCGAAAGCCGTGAAACGGTTGCCGTTCAGGTGTGGTCGGCGCCGTTCGACAAAGAGCCAACAGGCACCGCCCAGGCCGGTGCTTTGACGGCCATCAGGATGATGGGCTGGTCGCTGGCATCGGGCGCGTCGCGGACGGCGGCTTTGGCGGGGCCGGCCTCGTAGTGGGCCGCCGCAAATCCGGACCGATCGAGGTGGAGCGAGAGGTCGGGCTGACGCAGGGCCCGGCCCGACTGATCCTCGGTTACGCTGCTCACCGCGATCTCGCCGTTGCGCAAGGGGTCGAACTGGACGTGAACGCGGGCAAGCTTCGAACCCGCGAGCCCGAGATCGACCGAGCAGCCGAGATCGATTGAGCACGGCACCCGAATCTCTCTGGCGACATCCCAGCTGGTGTCGAGCTGGGCCACGTAGACCTCCGTCGTGTCCGACACGTCGGCGGTCTTCTGGATGATGTTCGATCCGCCGTGCCCGGATGCCGCGACGAGCAGCGAGGCGGCAAGCGCAACGAAATAGTGCATGATCCCACTCCCTGTCGCGGTCGATCCGCGACCATCGGCGGGAAGAGTGTCAGGCGGCCGTTAAGATTCGGTGCCCGCGGCGGCGACCAGGGTCACTTGACCCCATCGGCGTCCTTGGTGGGAAAGCTGCTCATGCCGATGCGCCAGCGGAGCGGCTGAAGGAACACGCGATGCCGCTTTTCCGACTCGAACGGCAGCGGAGGCCGATTGAGATCGACATATTTGCCGATCTGGTCCACGAAGGCGTCCGCCTTCTTCCAAAAACCGACGTTGTAGAACACCGTCGTATCCGGACCGGATGCGTCGATCGAAGCCCAGCTGATGAACGGGTATTTGTCCTTGCTCTCGGCGGTGGTCATGAACTCGCCGATCAGCCCGGAGCGGTCCGGAATGGTGGATTTTTGCGACCAATAGTCGAGAAATTCCTGCTCGTGACCCTTTTTGATCTTCCACTCGACCACGATGATGCGGGCGTCGCCGGTATCGGTGGCCGCGGTGCTCGGAGCCGTCGTGGCGGCGGGCGCCGGCGCGGTCGTCGTTGCCGGAGCGAGATTGTCGGCCACCGCTAGCGATGCGCCGAGCGCGACCGATCCCACCGCAAGGGCGGACAGCATGGAACGGCGCGATAGCTGTTTGATCTTGTCGATCATCATTTGGCTCCAGTCTTGAGCACGGGCCCCAAGTCGTCCAGGCCAGCCAGTGCGAGAGCATTTTGGACAAATTGATTAAAACATGATTCATCTCCGTTAACATCGCTTAACGCTTTCCAGAGATCGAAAAGCTGTCGTCATGGTTAACGACGTCTTCGGCGAAACTAGACGATGCTCCCCGGACTGAGCAATCGTCAGAGAACGGAGGGTTGTAGGGTCGCGCGCGGGTGCTAGAAGGCGCAACCCGGTCACGCCATCCTTGCGAAAACTTCGGAGCCGCCATGAGCCTCGCATCGCGCAATGCCCTCGTGACCGGGTCGACCAGTGGCATCGGGCTTGCGATCGCGCGAGCGCTGGCCCGGGAGGGCGCCAATGTGGTGATCAACGGTTTTGGTTCGCCGGAATTGGTCGAAGCGGAGCGCGCCAGCATCGAGCAGGCGTTCGGCGTACGCTGCGCCCATTCTCCGGCCGACATGGGCAAGCCCGACGAGATCGCGGCCATGATGGCCTGGGCCGAAGCCCATTTCGGATCGATCGACGTTTTGGTCAATAACGCGGGAATTCAGCGCGTTGCGCCCATCGAGGAGTTCCCCCCCGAAGCCTGGGACGCCATCCTGGCCGTGAACCTGTCATCGGTGTTTCATGCCATCCGTGCGGCGGTCCCCGGGATGAAGTCCAGGGGATGGGGGCGCATCGTAACGACGGCTTCGGCCCACTCGCTGGTGGCGTCCCCCTTCAAATCGGCCTATGTGGCGGCCAAACATGGAGTCGTGGGCCTGACCAAGACCGTGGCGCTCGAGCTCGCGACATTCGGGATCACGGCCAATTGCATTTCACCGGGTTATGTCTGGACCCCTCTGGTGGAACGCCAGGTGCCCGACACGATGAAGGCCCGCGGCATGACCGAGGACGAGGTCATCCGCGACGTCATCCTGGCGGCCCAGCCGACCAAGCAATTCGTCACCGTCGACCAAGTCGCGGCGCTCGCGGTTTTCCTCTGTTCCGACTCGGCAAGCCAGATCACGGGCGCCAATCTGTCGATGGACGGCGGCTGGACGGCCGCCTGACCGATCAGCCGCGCGAGGAGGGCTTCACGGCTGCGCCCTACTCGGCGCGGAGTCCAAGAAAGTCCCGGCGCAGGCTCGAGAGGCGATGGCGAGGGCCGGCGAGGCGCTGCGTCGAAAGGTCCCGGACCGCATCGTGCGCCTATCGAGGCGCCAGGATCATGACCATTTGCCGCCCTTCCATCGAGGGCTCGGTTTCGACCTTGGCAATCCCGAGGGTTTCGGTTTTGACGCGGTCGAGCAGCCGGTAACCGATGTCCTGATGGGCCATCTCGCGGCCGCGGAAACGTAGGGTGACCTTGACCTTGTCGCCTTCCTCGAAGAAGCGGTGCACGGCCTTCATCTTCGTATCGTAGTCGTGTTCGTCGATGCCGGGCCGGAGCTTGATTTCCTTGACCTCGACGATCTTCTGCCGCTTGCGGGCTTCGGCCGCCTTCTTCTGCTCAAGAAAGCGGAACTTTCCATAATCGAGAATTTTGCAGACCGGCGGATTGGCGTTCGGGACGATCTCGACGAGATCCAACCCCGCATCGATCGCGATCTGCTGCGCCTCGAGCGTGTCGGTCGGACCGCGGTTGCGCCCCTCGGCATCGATGAGTTGCACCTCGCGAACGCGAATGTCAGAATTTATACGTGGCCCGTCCTTCTGCGGGACCGGTGCTGCTTTCATTGGACGGCGAATGGTTCTCTCCTCATGACGGTTACGGCGAACATCCCCGTGGCCATTGACCGCGAGGATATCGCAAGCCGATAACATGATGGCGAGTCGGTCAATGTCAACAAGATTGGTTTAGCCGCCGTTCGATCGTGGCGGAATCCTGCCTGGATCGTGAAGCGTGCGGCGCTTGCAGGGCTTGAACTTGAGCGGTGAACCACGATGATAGCGACGCGGCGCGCGAACCGAGAAGCGGGAACAGGTTGATGGTGGATGCCGACAAGACGGCCGAGAGCGACCTGCATGGGCTCAAGGTCTTCATCGTCGAGGACGAATCGTTGATCGCGATGCTGCTCGAAGACATTCTCGAGGAACTCGGCTGTGAGATCGTGGGCTCGGCCCTGACGCTTCGCCAAGCCATGGAGCAGACCGAGACGGTCGCGGCCGATGTTGCCATCCTGGACATCAACCTCGGCGGGGATCCGATTTTCCCCGTGGCCACGAGGTTGGCGGCCCGGAAGATCCCGATCCTGTTCGCCAGCGGTTACGGGTCCACGGCCCTGCCGGATGGCTGGCGCGACCGTCCCACACTGCCCAAACCCTTCTCGTCCGATCAGGTCGCAGCCGCACTGGCCGAGGCGGTCAGGCCCAAGATCGCATGAAGCGGGCCTTCTACACGCTCGACGTTTTCACCGACAGCCCGCTGCAAGGCAATCCGCTGGCGGTCGTGCTGGACTCGGAAGGCCTCGAGACCGATCGCATGCAGGCCTTGGCGCGCGAGTTCAACCTGTCCGAGACGGTTTTCGTTCTGCCGCCCCGGGATCCCATCAACTCCGCACGCATCCGGATCTTCACCCCGGCGCTCGAACTCCCCTTCGCGGGTCACCCGACGGTGGGGACGGCAGTCCTGCTCGCTGGCCTGCGTGCCCCCGGCATCCTGGCCAGACAGGATCTCGCCTTGGTGATCGAGGAGCAGGTTGGGTCGGTTGCTTGCATCGCCCGCAAGGTGCAAGGCGTGACGCGCGCGAGCTTCACCCTGCCGCGCGCGCCGGAGCTGGCCGGCATTCCGCAGACCGCCGCCGTGGTGGCGGCCGCGCTCGATCTCGAGCCCGACGAGATCGGGTTCGACGACCACGTCCCGACCATTTTCTCGGCCGGGGTTCCGTTCACCTTCGTGCCGGTCCGCGATCTTGCGGCGGCCGGCCGGGCCTGGCCGAACCTGACCTGCTGGCAGGATGGCTTCGGAGAGACCGGCAGCGTGTTCGTGTATACGCGGGAGTCGACGCGCGAGGGCAGCGCCTTCCACGCGCGCATGTTCGCGCCCGACAAGGGAATTGCCGAAGACCCGGCGACGGGATCGGCCGTCGCGGCCTTCGCGGGTGTTCTCATGCGGTTCGAGCAGTTCGCGGATGGCGACCATACGCTCGTCATCGAGCAAGGGATCGAGATGGAGCGGCCCAGCCTGATCACGCTCGGGCTCGACGTCGCGGACGGCAAGCTGATCTCGGCCTCGATCGGCGGCGCAGCCGTGATCGTGAGCCAGGGAACGCTGGAGCTTTGACCGACCAGGGTTTCGCGATCGTGGAGGTGGACGCGATCGACTGCCTGTTCGAGCCCAGCCCGTGGCCCTTTGCGAGCGAACGCGCCGGGGCGATCGATGCTCATTGGGACAAGCTCGTCGACGCCAAGCCCCAGCTGTTCAATGGCCGCGTGCTGCTGCTGCACAGGGGCGGCGTTGAGCGTGACTCGACCGGCCGGCAGGTTTTCCGCGGCGCCTATCGCGACGTGGACTTCAAAGCGTTCCTGGCCTGGCGCGATTTCGGCTACCCCGCCAGGGACGTGCGAAACTGCTTCGCCATGGCGGCCTTGCGCGGTGCCGACGGCGGCTTCGTTCTCGGCGAGATGGCCGCCCATACCGCGAATGCGGGCCGCATCTACTTTCCGTCGGGCACACCCGACCTCAGCGACGTCGTGGGCGGGAAAGTCGACATCGAGGGCAGCGCACGGCGTGAGCTCGTCGAGGAAACCGGACTGGCGCTCGATGACAGCTGCTTCGCACCGGGCTTCACCTTGATCCACGACGCCCTCCGGGTTTGCTGCATGAAGCCCGTCCAGACGACCGAGCCCGCCGCCGTCCTGGTGGAACGAATCGACACGGCCCTTTCGCGTGAAGAAATGCCGGAACTGGCCCGCATGCATGTCGTGCGGCGCGAGGCCGACATCACGCCGCACATGCCCTTCTTCGTGGCCGCCTATATGCGCCGGGCCTTCGCGGCGTCCTGAACCGTCGCGAGGGGCGGCCGGTCTCGCGGTCGGCTGCGCCTTGGCGCCCACCGGTCCGATCACCATACTGGCCATCGCGAGGGCGGCCAACACGCGCGGCGCCCATCCCCGCGCCTGTGGGGCGGCGGATTCGCGGCTCTGGGGCACTTTGTCCATGATCCCTCTTCCTGATTCCCGCCACAGCGGCATGGTTGGGTAGCCATGGGCGACACCATCCGGCCAATCGAGCACGAGGTTTCGATGAAGCGACGCGTAGCCTCCCTGGTGATCGGTTGCGTTCTGGCGCTCGCGGCCCCGTGCCCCTCAGAGGCCCAGAGCGCGGCGCCGGCCGCCGACGAGGTCGATGTCCTGCTGGTGCTCGCGGCCGATGTGTCGCGCTCCATCGACGAACCCAAATTCGAATTGCAGCGCAGGGGCTATGCGGCGGCCCTGGCGGATCCGCGCGTGCTGGCCGCCATCGCGTCCAATCCCGACCGACGCATCGCGGTGGCCTTCGTAGAATGGGCCGGATCGGAATCGCAGAAACTCGTGGTGGATTGGACCCCGATCGGTGGCGAAGCCGATGCCAAAAGTCTCGCGGCCAAGATCCTGGCGGCACCGCGCTCCTTCTACGACCGCACCGCCCTCGGGTCGGCGCTCGATTTCGCCGCCGCGCAGTTCGACCACGCGCCGTTCAAAGCGATCCGCAAGATCATCGACGTTTCAGGGGATGGGGCCAGCAATGGCGGCACCGACATCCGGGCCGCGCGCGACGCCGCTTTGGCGCATGGCGTGACGACCATCAACGGGCTGGTGATCCTCAGTTCGATGGAGGGGCCGCGCTACCTCGTCGAACACACCCATCCCCCGGGGGGCCTTGCCAACTACTATCGCGAGAACGTGATCGGCGGCACCGCGGCCTTCGTGTCGACCGCCGAAGGCTTCGAGAGTTTCGACCGCTCGCTGATCGCTAAGATCGTCGAGGAGCTCTCGTGAGCGACGTTGCCGTTCAGTCCGGTCCGAAGCCGCGCATCCGCATTCACTATTGCACGCAGTGCCACTGGCTGTTGCGCGCCGCCTGGATGGCCCAGGAGCTGCTCTCGACCTTCGGCACCGACCTCGGCGAGGTAGCGCTGGTGCCGGCCACGGGTGGCCTATTCCGCATCGACTACGAGGAGAGCGTCATCTGGGAACGCAAGCGCGATGGCGGTTTTCCGGACGCCAAGGTGCTGAAACAGCGTGTCCGCGACCTGCTCGATCCCGGCCGCGACCTCGGTCACTCGGATCGGGCGTGAGCCCGGTGTTGCGGTCACGGTCCGCCGCCGGCCCGATTGACCGGCCGGATCGAGCCCGTCAATGCTCGTTGAACGGCGCGGGGCGCCATTTCACCAGGCGGTTCTCGATCACGGTGATGATGCCCTCGACCACCAGGGCCAGCACGGCCAGGATCACCATGGCGGCGAACACGCCATTGGCGTTGAAGCTGCCTTGAGCGGTCGAGATCAACAGGCCGACCCCCTGTTTGGCCCCCAAAAACTCGCCCACCACGGCGCCCACGAGCGCGAAGCCGAAGCTCACGTGGAGGCTCGCCAGGATCCAGCTCATCGCCGAGGGGATGATCACGGCCCGGGTGATCTGGTATGAGGAGGCGCCGAGGATCTGCGCGTTGGCGATCATGGCTCTGTCGGCCTCCCGTACGCCCTGAAAGGCGTTGGCGAACACCACGAAAAACACCATCACGACCGCGAGCGCCACCTTCGAGGCCATGCCGAGGCCGAGCGAGATGATGAAGATCGACCCGAGCACCACGCGGGGAATGGAATTCGCGACCTTGATGTAGGTACTGAAGATGTCGGCCAGCAGCTTGTTCCGGCCCAGGATGATGCCGCACACGACCCCGCCCACGGCGCCGATCAGGAATCCCAGAATGGTTTCCTCGAGGGTCACGAGGATCTGCACCCACAAAGGCCCCTGCGACGTGCCCTCGGTCACCCAGATCCAGATCTGCTCGGCGATACCCGATGGGCTGGCGAAGAAGAAGGGGTCGATCAGGCCCACGCGGGTGCCGAGTTCCCAGCCCCCGAGGACCACGACCAGGATGCCGATGCGGGCCGCAACCACGATCCGCTGACGCTGTCGCGAGGCATGGCGGGCGGCGATCTCCAGAGCCGAGGGGCCGGTGAGCGTGGCGGGCGGATCGAGGGTCTGGGCGAGAACGGTCATGGGATGGGGCTCAGGCTGCGGCCGCGGTGGCCTGATTGTGGCTCTTCTGGACTTCCTCGCGCAGATCGTTCCAGATCGTGCGGGCATAGTCCACGAAGGCGGGCTCGTAGCGGATCTCGGCCGTGACCCGGGGGCGCGGCAGATCGATCGTGTAGACGGCCTTCACGGTGGCGGGACCGGCCGTGAGCACATAGACCCGATCGGCGAGCGCGATCGCCTCTTCGAGATCGTGCGTGACGAAGATGACCGAGGCCTTGGCCTCCGACCAGAGGCTCAGCAATTCGTCCTGCATCAAGGTCCGGGTCTGAATGTCGAGCGCGCTGAACGGCTCGTCGAGCAGCAGGATCTTGGGACTGTTGATGAAGGTCTGGGCAAGGGCCACGCGCTTGCGCATGCCGCCGGAGAGCTGGTGGGGATAGTGCTGCTCGAACCGGTGCAAGCCGACCCTGGCGATCCAGTCGCGCGCTTTCTCGTGCGCGGCCTTCTTGCCCATGCCCCGGAACATCGGTCCCGCCGCCACATTGTCGAGCACGCTGCGCCAGGGGAACAGCGCGTCGGCCTGGAACACGAAACCGATATCCGGATTGATGCCGACCACGGGCTGGCCCATGACCAGGACCTCGCCCTGGTTGGGCCGCGCGAGGCCGGTCACGAGGTTGAGGGTCGTGGACTTGCCGCAGCCGGTCGGGCCGACCAAGCAGGTGAACTCGCCCTTGCCCACCGTCATGGTGAAATCGCGCAACGCCGTCGTGACCTTGGCGTCGGGGGTCACGAACCGCCGGGTGACGTTGCGCAATTCGATGGCTGGGCGGGCGTCGGAGGCCGAAGCGGACGTCATGGCAGGTTCCGTTGAGGTCTCATTTCGCGGCGTCGACGAAGCGCGTCGTGTAGGTTTTCGAAAGGTCGACGGTTTTGCCCTGCATGTTCTTGCTGAAGCTTTGCAGCACCTTCAAAACCGTTTCCGGGCCATTGGCGGGCATCTTGCCGTCGGTCGTGAACATGGCCTTGCCGTCCGCCAAGCCTTGCACATAAAGGGCCTTGTCGCCGACGTAATAGTCCTTCGGCATCTGGTCCGCGATCTCGGCCGCACCGTGATCGTGGATCCAGTGCAGCGTCTTGACGAGCGCGTTGGCGAGCTTCTGCGCCTCGTCTTTATGACCCTCGAGCCATGCCGATTGCACGTAGAAGGAGGCGGCCGGGTAGGGACCGCCCAAGGCCTCGGCGGTCTTCTCGGGCGTGCGCAGATCGATCATGACCTTGGCGACGCCCATCTTGACCACCTGCCCGACCGTGGGCTCGGTGGTCATGCCGGCCTGGATCTGATCCTGCTTCATGGCCGCGATGAAGGTGTTTCCGGCGCCAACCGGCAGCAGCGAGAATTCGCCCGGCTTGAGCCCGGCCCGGCCCGCGATGAACTGCGTCAGGAAGTCGGTCGACGAGCCGAGACCCGTGACGCCCAGCGTCTTGCCCTTGAAATCGGCCGGAGATTTGACCGCGTCGGCGGCCTTGGTGGACAGCAATTCGACCTCGCCGGGCGCCTGACTGAACTGCACGATCGAGACGATGGATTTGCCCTTGGCTTGAAGGTCGATCGTATGATCGTAGAACCCCACCACGCCCTGCACCGCGCCCGCGAGAAGCTCGTTCTCGGCCTCGACCCCGGCGCGGCTGTTGATCAATTCGATGTCGAGGCCCTGCTCCTTGAAGAAGCCGAGCTTTTCGCACAGCACGGCAGGCAGGTAGATCTGCTTTTCCATGCCGCCCACGATGATGCTGATCTTGTCAGCCGCCGAGGCGCCTCCACCGGAGAGCAGACAGGACGACAGGGCGATGGCCCCCAAAGCAGCATGAACCCTTGCGTAAGCCATTGGTGTCTCCCCAGGCGCACGGCGCCGATGTGACGTTTCTTGCCGCGCCGCGCCGTGCGACCCGGAGCCTAGTTCTTGCCGAAGCTCAGCAGCATGAAGGTGTTGGCAGAGACCGTGTTGGCATGGAAGGGCTCTTTGAATACGGGCCTCGATCGGTTCGATGACGTCGAGACTAGCGCAGACGCCGTCGGCCGTGAAGATCCGGCTCGGCTCAGCATCAATGGACGATGGCGAGTTCCCGCGGGACGGCGCGACAGCAAATGACGTTGACAGCCGAGAGCACCGCGACCTAATCGACGCCAAGCAACTCGGGGACGGCTGCAAGGGCTGGTGGACCCGGCCTGAACTGACGAGGGTGGCGCCGTGGAGTTTCCCTTTCCCGTCTTGGTTTGCGATGTCGGGGGCACCAATTGCCGGCTGGCCCTGAAGCCTGGTCCCGACGCGCCGACCCAGGTCATCGCGTTTTTGAAGACGGCCGATTTCGCGGGGCTGGGCGAGGCCATCGCATTCGCGACAGAGTCGGTCGGCGTCGCTCCGCGATCGGTCATCGGCTGCGGCGCGGGGCCGGTGGATGGTCGTGTCCTCAAGCTCACCAACGCGCCCTGGGTCATCGACGGACCCATGATCGCGGCGCAGCTCGGGCTCGATCAGGGCCTGCTGCTCAACGACTTCGAAGCTCAGGCCTTGTCGATCCCGGCTCTGCGGCCCGAATGGGTGCTGCCGATCGGCCCGGACCTTTCGCCCGAGCGGGGACCGCAAGCCATCCTCGGGCCGGGCACAGGGCTTGGAATTGCATGCCTGCTCGAAACGGGCGGACGCTACGTCGCCATGGCGAGCGAAGCCTGCCACATCGGGTTTGCGCCGGAGACCGAGGAGGAAGCGCGGTTCTGGCCCTATCTCGACCGAGCCCACGGCCGCATCACGACCGAAAGCGTGCTCTCGGGGATCGGGATCGAACGCCTGCACCGCGCCCGCCTCGCGGCGCTGGGACGGCCCGCGCCGGCCTCCAATCCAGCCCAGATCACGGCAATGGCGCTCATCAACCGCGCCTCGGAGGAAGCCGAGACCCTGGCCGCCTACTGGCGGCTGATCGGACGTTTCGCGGGGGACGTTGCGATCTCGTTCAAGGCGACGGGCGGGGTGACGCTCGCGGGCGGTATCCTGCCCCGCATCACCGACCTGCTCGACCCGCAAGGGTTCCGGCAAGCCTTTGAGGCCAAGGTTCCGGTCGAGGCCTTGGCGCGACGGATTTCAACCCAGCTCATTACCTACGGCGAGTCCGTGCTCGACGGCATGGCCGCAATCGCGTCGAACCCCGACCTATACGCGCTGGATTACGACCACCTTGCATGGAGATAGGCCGGCTCGCGGGTCGAGCCCCGCTGATTGCGCGACCGTAGGTCGGAATCCTTAATTAGGCCGCGTGGGAGGCCGGACTTTCGGTCATGACGGAAAACAGGCTGGAAGGGTCCCGCATGGCCCGCAGTTTCGAGGCCACTTGCGGCTCGCGGAGAACGCGGGCGATCCGCGCCAGGGCCTTGAGATGATCTGCGCCGGCAGCCTCCGGGGCGATCAGCAGGAAGGCGAGGTCCACCGGTTCGCCATCGAGCGCGTCGAAGTCGATCGCCCGTTCGAGCCGAGCGAAAACGCCGAAGATCCGCACGCAATTGGCGAGCTTGCCGTGCGGGATCGCGATTCCCTTCCCGACCCCGGTCGACCCGAGCCGTTCACGTTGCAGGACCGCGTCGTAGATGTCCCGCGCGGGAAGACCGGAAACGGCGCCAGCCCGGTCGCTGAGCTCCTGCAGAACGGCCTTTTTCGTGTTGGCCCGCAGCGCCGGGATGATTGCATCGGCGGAGATGATGTCGTGCAGCGACATGGTCGAGATCAATCCGGTCAGATCCTTCTCAGGCGGCAAGCAAGGAAAGTGCCGCCTCCCGCTTGTCCACGCCCCACGCCGGAAAACCGAACCGACACCAGGCGGACCCGGTAGCGCAACGCGCCAACTACGGCACTCGATCCCACGTCAGGCTCCAGCAACCGTCGATGGATCGATCCAGCCGATATGGCCGTCCGCCCTTCGGTAGACAATGTTGACGGCGGCATTCGCCGAATGCCGGAAAACCAGCACCGGCAGGCCCGACAGGTCGAGCTCGGTGACCGCGGCCGCAACCGACAGGGTGCGAAAGGGCGCCTTGGACTCGGCCACCACCACGGGGATGAACTCTTCGGACTCCTCCTCGAAGCCCTCGGGTGCCTCGATCGTATAGGTCGAGATCATCGGTTCCGCGGCGCCGTTGCTTGCGGCATGGCGGCCCTTGAGCCGCTCCCTGTACCGCCGAAGGCGCGTTTCGACGCGGTGATGGGCTTGATCGAAACTCGCATAGGGTTCGTGCGCGTGCCCTTCGGCGTGCAGGGTCATGCCCGAATCGAGGTGAAGGATCATCTCGCAGCGGTAACCGGACCCCTCCGGTTCGAGCGTGACGTGGCCACTGGCGGTCCCTTCGTAGTAGCGGCTCAGGACGGCCGCCACGCGGGAGCGCGCATGGTCCTGGAGCGCTTCGCCGATTTGAAGGTTTTTGCCGGAGACGCGCAGGGACATCGTCTGCCTCACCTCGTTCGAATGATCGACCGGCCGTTGCAAAGGGGTAGGAGCCTTGCCGGGCGAAGTCAATGCGCCGCGCTCAGCCTTGATTTCGTGCAGTCTTCGCGCCTATATTCGCCTATTCCCCTACATGGATACACGTTTGAGGCTTTGCCTCGGCTTGGGCCGGGGGACTCTGATTTTGCTCGGCCGCGTAGGCAACCATGCCGACAGGGCCGACGGGGAAAGAAGACATGAGCACCGCAGCACCCTTGATGCCGAAGGCGACCGCCGTTTGGCTGGTCGAGAATACCTCCCTCACGTTCGAGCAGATCGCCGACTTCTGCAAGCTGCATCCGCTCGAGGTGAAGGGCATCGCGGACGGCGAAGTCGCGACGGGAATCAAGGGCCACGATCCGGTCACGTCCAACCAGTTGACCCGCGAGGAGATCGCGACCGCCGAGGGCAACAAGGCGCATCAACTCAAGCTGGCCGTCTCCAAGGTGCGGCTCCCGCCGGTCAAGAAGACACGCGGACCGCGCTACACGCCGCTCTCGCGGCGCCAGGATCGGCCCAACGCCATCCTTTGGCTCGTTCGCAACCATCCGGAGTTGAAGGACGCGCAGATCATGCGCCTCGTCGGCACGACCAAAACCACCCTACAGGCGATTCGCGACCGGACCCATTGGAACTCGGCGGGTCTCGCGCCGATGGACCCCGTAACGCTCGGCCTGTGCACGCAGATCGACCTCGACTTCGAGGTCAACCGCGCCGCCAAGGATCGACCCGCGAGCGAGCCCGACCGGGGCCAGACCTTGCTGCCCGCCGAAATCACGACCCAGCGGCCGAGCCCCGAACCTTCGACGCAAGCCGACGTCTTCGGGTCCGCCAAGTCCCGCGCCCGCCACGACGAGGAGGCGCTCGATATCGATTCGGTGTTCTCGAAGGTCAAGGAACACGACGGCGACGAAGAGGAGTAGGAGACGCGGCGTTTGGACCGGAGCGTCAGCAGCGCATCCAAGCCATGAGCCTACTTGCCTTCTTGTGATGAGACGCATGATCCGGATCGGACGGATCATGCACTAAGGCTCGCCGAGCGCGCTTTCCAGGCGAGCGAGGTCCGCCGGTAGGGCGCTTTCGAAACGCAGCGCGGCTCCCGTGATCGGGTGCTCGAAACCGAGCAGGCTGGCGTGCAACGCCTGACGGCCGAGGGCCTCGACCGCATCTCTGGCGCCATCGGAAAGCCGCGCCGCCTTGGTCCTGAATCCCGTCCCGTAGACGGGGTCGCCAATCAGCGGATGACCAATCTCGGTGAGATGGACCCGGATCTGATGCGTTCGTCCGGTTTCGAGCCGGCAACGAATTTGCGTACATAGATCGCCGTATTCGGCTTCGAGACTCCAGTGAGTGACGGCTTTGCGCCCGCGCGCCTCGTCCACGACCGCCACCTTGTCGCGACTGTGCGGGTGCCGTCCGAGCGGCAAATCGACGGTGCCGCTCCGCGTCTGCGGCTTGCCCCAAACGAAAGCCGTATAGAGGCGCTCGAGGGACCCCGAGCGGCCATGGTCGGCAAAAATATCCGCCAACCCTTTGTGGGCCGGGTCCGATTTCGCCACCACCATCAGGCCGGTCGTATCCTTGTCGAGCCGATGTACGATACCGGGCCGGCGAACCCCTCCGATTCCGGACAGGCTGTCGCCGCAATGGGCGATCAGGGCGTTGACGAGCGTCCCATTCTCATGGCCCGCCGCCGGATGCACCACCAGGCCAGCGGGCTTGTCGATCACGAGAAGATGGTCGTCCTCGAACACGATGGACAGCGGAATGGCCTGGGCGAGCGGCCCGGCAGGAGCGGGCGGGGGAATGTCCACCGAAATCGCGCCGGCCTGTTCGAGGCGCGTATTTGCGGTGAGGGCGAGTTGCCCGTCGATCCGCACCGCTCCCGCGACGATCAGAGCTTGCAATCGGGTGCGGGACACACCGCTGCTCGGCTCGAAGCGGTCGGCAAGAAATCGGTCGAGCCGCTGGCCCCGATCCTCCGGGCCGACGGCAAAGACGTGAGGCCCCTCCGGGGTCGCAAAATCCCGCGAGGCTGGAACCCCAGGTGGCGAAAGCCCGGGGCCCACGACATTGTCCTGCAGGTCGAGGCCCAAGGGCTCGATCGAAGCGCGACCGCTTCCCGTCGACGCGGCCCGCTGCTTGGCCTTGGAGTTCATGCGAAGCGCCGGCTCCCGATTATCGCTCAGTCCTGCATGCGCGTTTGCCTGCAGACAAGAAAGAGCCCGCGGCCGGAAGGCCACGGGCTCAATTGGCGTTTGGATCACCAATAGTGTCGCAAGGCTTCGGGATCGCGGCGCGATCCCATGCCATGCCCTGCCTTAATGCACGCTCACGGTCTGGAGCTGGTTTTCCCATGCATTGGCGACCGCAGCGTCCTTGGAATCGGTCAGCATGATGGGAATACCATCGGCGCCGAGCAACATGTAGAGATCGAGACCTGGCTGGATGGTGGGGGCCTGCGGAAACAGGCGAGACACATCGTCGGACCGGATCGGTTTCACATAGGCGATCGCGCCCTGCCCGAGATGGGCGAATTCGTCGGGGGAGAGTGAGTTACCGTTTTTGACTTGGTCCATAATCAACTCCGTATGCGGTCCCGCTGGGACCCGCGGGTCTTGGCCGTACCAGAGGTCCCGACCGCAACCACGATGGCTGAGCACGGACACCGATCATCGGTCGCCGCAACCCCTCCGAGTGTTGCATTGGAAATTGGGGATAGGATTCGGCTTCGTCAAGGCGGCTGGGCCGTCCTTGACGTCGCTCAGAAATCGGCGGGCAGCACGCGGTTGGGCGGCTGATGACCGTCGGAAAAAGCCCGGATGTTCACGATCACGGTCTCGCCCATCTCGATTCGACCCTCGATGGTAGCCGACCCCATATGGGGCAGCAGCGTGACGGTTCCGGCCCGAGCCAGCCTGACCAGCCTGGTCGAGACCGCGGGCGCATGTTCGAACACGTCGAGCCCGGCACCGGCCAACTCGCCTTTTTCGAGCATTCTGGTCAAAGCCTTCTCGTCCACGATCTCGCCCCGGGCGGTATTGATCAGCATGGCCTCGGGACGAAGCAGCGCGAGACGGCGCGCCGACAGCAGGTGGTAGGTGGCTGGGGTGTGCGGACAATGAACCGAAACGATGTCCATGCGGGCCAGCATCTGGTCCAGCGACTCCCAGTAGGTGGCGTCGAGCTCCGCTTCGACCGCAGGCAGGACGCGCCTTCGATTGTGGTAATGCACCGACAGTCCGAACGCCCTCGCGCGCCGGGCCACGGCCCGACCGATCCGCCCCATGCCCAAAATGCCGAGCTGCTTGCCGGTGATCCGATGTCCCAGCATCCAGGTGGGCGACCACCCCGTCCAGCCTCCCGCCGGAATTACCGCGGCACCGGAAACCAGCCGTCGTGAAACCGCGAGGATCAAAGCCATCGTCATGTCGGCCGTGTCTTCGGTGAGCACGCCCGGTGTATTGGTCACCACGATTCCGCGAGCGCGGGCCGCCGCAACGTCGATATTGTCTGTACCGTTGCCGAAGTTGGCGATCAGTTTGAGACGCGGGCCGGCTTGCGCCAGAAGCGCCGCATCGATTCGATCCGTCACGGTGGGCACCAGCACGTCGGCTATGCGGACCGCCCCGGCGAGCCGCTCGGCGTCGAGCGGGACATCGTCGAGGTTGAGGCGCGTCTCGAACAGGGTTCGCATCCGGGCTTCGATCGGCTCGGGGAGGCGTCGGGTCACGACGACAAGGGGTGGTTCTCGTGTCAACAAGGCCTCCGCGGCCGTCTCTGGCCTCGCCGCCCCAAGGTAGTCAATCCTCGCGACCAAAGACAACGAGCTGCGGGTGGCCAGAATGCGGTCCCCCCCCGCTTCGACCCGCCACCATTTACACGTGCTTAACCTTAAGGCACGAGTTTGAACGTCCCGGACGTCCGATCAGGATTTCAGAAAACGATGCGTGAACCCCTGGAAACAGTCCCGCAGGGGAAGCCGCAGACCACTTTGGAACGCCGCGCCGTTCTCACGCGCGCCGTCGTGCTCATGGTCGCGTTCGTTACTGGAAGCGCCGCCTTCGCCCAGCAGGTCGGGACCGCGACGGGCCTTGCGCTTCCACGCTACGTGAGTCTGAAATCGGATCGGGTGAACCTCCGCGAGGGACCCTCCAAGGACCACCGCACCACCTGGGTGTTCGAGCGCGCGGGCCTCCCCGTCGAGATCACGGCCGAGTTCGATACATGGCGGAAAATCCGGGACTCGGAGGGCACCGAAGGGTGGCTTTTGCACTCACTTCTGTCGGGCCGGCGGACCACCCTGGTGGCGCCGTGGAAGAAGGATGTGGTGCTGCCGCTTCGCGCCAACGCCGCAACGGACGGCCGCGTAGTGGCCAACCTGCAGCCCGGCGTGCTTGGCAACGTGAAGAAATGCGACGGCACCTGGTGCCGGATCTTTGGCGACGGCTTCGACGGCTACATGCGGCAGACGGATCTATGGGGCGTCTACCCCGACGAGCATGTGGACTGAGCCCGACGGGTCGTCCACACGGACGACCGAACACACGCCGAAGCCCTAAGCCGTGGGTTCCGTAGATTTCCTGGCCAGGCGGACGATCACATCGACCCGTGTCACTTCCATGCCCTCCGGGGCCTCGGGAAGTAGTCCGACCGAGATGTGCGAATCGGGGATATCCACCAAGGCGTTGGTGCCCTCGACCAGGAAATGGTGATGGTTCAGCACATTGGTATCGAAGTAGGTCTTGGATCCGTCCACCGCGATCTCGCGAAGCAGGCCCACCTCGGTAAACTGATGAAGGGTGTTGTAAACCGTCGCGAGGGAGATCGGCACGCGCGCCGCATTGGCCTCTTCGTAAAGCTTTTCGGCCGTGATATGGCGATCACCCTTGGCGAACAGCAGCCAACCGAGGGCAACCCGCTGCCGTGTGGGACGCAATCCGGCTTGCCGCAGCTTGGTGCGCAGGTCATGGACGGGGCAGCCCTGAAGCCCATGAAAGGGAGCGGTCTGGCCCGGAAGGGGGGGCCTTTTGACGACGGCCGAGCTTCGGTTCTGGATCAGCATCAGGGACGGGGACCAAATCTTGATTGGCCCTTAGCATAAGGCTGCGAGGCCACCGCCGCAAGCCAAGCCCGACTCGTCGGCTTGGCGAAAAGCTATTTCCTTGCCGCAGTCAATTGAAAACCGGAACTTGATCGCCAGATTTGTGTTGACGGCACAATGCGCGTTCAACGCGATCAACGACCAGCGGTTCGACCATGCCTTTCCAAGATTCCTTCGATCATTCTGTCCGTCCGGGCTTCATTCATACGGTCGATGCCCAGGCGGCCAGGCGGCAGTTTCAGGTCTCCCTTGGAGTGACGCTCGCGTTGTTGGTGGCCATCGGCGGGTCGGCGATCGCGCTGCGCCCGGTGTCAGGGTTCGACCAACGCGCCCAACGCGCCAGCATTTCGGATACCAATGCGATCAGCCACCATGGCGTGGATGCCGCGCTTGTGGTGACGAGGCCTGCAGGCGGCTGACGAGGGCCGGCTGGGATCGCTAGAGCCGAACGCCCGTAGCGGGGTCGAAAACCACCGCTTTGTCGAGGTTGAACGCAAATGGGACGGTTTGGCCCGCCATCACGTCGGCATCCGACCGCATTCGGGCCGTCAACGTCGTTCCGCCGAGCTTCGTGACCACGAAAGTGTCCGATCCGGCGGGTTCCACGACGTCGACAAATCCATCGATGATCTCGACGGCATTGGAATTTCGGTCTGCGCCGTCGCGGTCCGTAATGGCCTCCGGACGAATGCCGAGAATGAGGTCGCGGCCAAACTCCAGGGGAGATTCCGCGATGGTCGGGGGCGGCGCCAGTGTCACGTCCGCACTCCCGCTGCGGGCCAGTTTCAAGACGAGCTTTCCGTTCTCGTGTCCGACCCTGGCCTGCATGAGATTCATCGCCGGCGAGCCCATGAAGTCGGCGACGAACAGGTTGGCGGGCTTGTTGTAGATCTCCGCCGGTGTGCCGACCTGCTGCAAGATCCCGTCCTTCAGCACCGCGATCTTGGTGGCCAGGGTCATGGCCTCGATCTGATCATGAGTCACGTAAACGGTTGTGGTGCCGGTTTTGGCGTGCAGGCGTTTGATCTCCGTGCGCATGTCGACGCGTAGCTTGGCATCCAGATTGGACAGTGGCTCGTCGAACAGGAACACGCGGGGGTTTCGCACCAAGGCCCGACCCATGGCGACGCGCTGGCGTTGTCCGCCCGACAATTGCGACGGACGGCGCCCGAGCAGATGCTCGATCTGCAGGGTCTTGGCAACCGTCGCGATGGCGGTCTCGCGTTCGGCCTTTGGCACCCCGCGCATCTCCATTCCAAACGCGATATTTCCGGCCACCGTCATGTTGGGGTAGAGCGCGTAGCTCTGGAACACCATCGCGATGTCGCGCTTGGACGCATGAAGATCGTTGACCGACTGACCGTCGATGCGGATCTGACCTTCGCTGATCGGCTCCAGGCCCGCGATCGTGTTGAGCAGGGTGGACTTGCCGCAGCCGGACGGACCGACGAGCACCAGAAACCCGCCCTTATCGAGGTCGATATTGATGTCCTTGAGGACCTCGACCCCGCCGTAACGCTTCCGCAGCCCAGCGATTTCCAGAAACGCCATAACGTCAGCCCTTGACCGCACCCCGCCATCAGATCGCCCAGCAGCGACCCAGGCCATCTCCTCGCCCGGAATTACATCGTCATTTCGTCCGTTGCGGTCGGCTCTACGGTTACAGGAACGACGGATTGAGCGCCAGAGCCAGAGTCCCGGGTGGCCGCGACCCGCCAACTTCTGGGACAATATGGTCAGGCCTTGAGGTCGGCCTTCGTCTAAAGAGCGGTACCCGCTCATGGCCCTTGATCCTTTTCAGGGGCGATCGGCTTGCGCGGCACCTCCACTTAGCGAAATACATGCGGTTGGCTGGGATCGAACGTAAGCCCGGAGGCATTGGTGGAATTTCTGACCCCTGACAAAATGAGTGAACTGCTTTCCATCCGCGGAAGCGTCGACGAAGAGGAAATGCGATACCTATATCGACTCGCGACACAGGTTCGCGACGGTTGCATCGTCGAGGTGGGATCCTATCGGGGACGTTCGACGGCCGTGCTCGCAATGGGTTCGCTCCAGGGCTTCAA
>CAXTOT010000088.1:0-20460 GCA_964245915.1 uncultured Lichenihabitans sp.
CTTCGTGGCGCGTTGGACGCCCATGATGGCGTAGGCCTGCACGAAAGCGGCCCGGTCGAATCCGGGCTCCACCGACAGCCGCAGTTGCGCATAGGCGCCCAGCAGCTTGAGTTCGAGGGTGTCGGGCACCGTGGCTCGCGCGTCCTGTAGCAGGGAGGCGAGATCGTAGGCCGGGTGGCCCAGCACGGTGTCCTGGAAGTCGACGAGGCCGATCCGGGCCGTGCCGCGACGGTCGGCGAGCCAAAACAGATTGGCGGAATGGAAATCCCGCAGGCACCAGGTCTGCCGTGCCGCCAAAAGCGGCTCGAATAGGCGGTTGAAGATCGCCAAAAAAGAGGCTCGCGCGCTGGCCGGCACGGCGGTCCTCGCGATCTGGGGCGCGTACCAGTCGATCATCAGCTCCACCTCGATCAGCAGGGCATCGAGGTCATAGGGCGGAATGTCGTAGGTGAGGTCGCGGTCGAGCGGCACGGTCGCGGGCAGCACGGAGCCGTGCAGACGGGCCAGCACGCCGACCGCCTCGAGGTAGCGTTCGGGGATCGGTCCCGCCTCGCCGACGCAGGGTTCCGAGCCGAGGTCCTCGAGGACCGCGAGGCCAGCATCCAGTTCATAGGCGAAGATGTCCGGGGCCGAGATCCCCTGGTTGCGAAGCGCCTTGTCGATCGCGATATAGGGGCGAATGTCGTGCGCCAGGCGGGCGATCAGGTGATAGGGCTTGCCGTAACGCACCACGGGAGCGTCCGTGCGCGGGGGGGAAATCATCAAGACGGCGGTCCGTCCGTCTTGCCGCGTCAGGCGCTCATAAACCCGGCTCGAGGCGTCGCCGGCGATGAACGCGCGAGTGGCGTGCTCGAAGCCTGCGCGCGGCAGCAAATCCTCGATGGCTTTGGCTTCGCCGAGCCGCATCGCGAAGCGGCCATGGCCGGTCATGACCACGTCTCTTCGGGTCTCGTCGCCGTCGGACGCCAAGGCGAACTGCAGGTCCAGTCGATCCGGGGCGACCTGGTCGCCCATGCGCTCGGCCCATTCCACGATCACCAAGGCGCCTTCGGCCGCCTCATCCCAACCGAGTTCCGCCAGTTCGTCGAAGCCTTTGATCCGATAGAGGTCAGCGTGGACGATCGGAAAGGCGGGAGCGTCGTAGACCTGCATCAGGGTGAACGTGGGGCTCGGAACCTCCAACAGAGGGTTTACGGCCAAGTGCCGGATGAGACTGCGCGCGAAGGTCGTCTTGCCGGAGCCGAGGTCGCCCGACAGGGTGACCAGGTCATCGGCCCGGACCCAGCCCGCGACCTTTTCGGCCAGCCTGTCGGTCACGGATTCGTCGCGGAGCACCAACGGCCACCGCGTCGCCGCAACCGTTTCGCTCATTACACCCGCCTTCGATCGCGCCAGCCTGGTCCGTCGATACTGGATTAGGGGCTGGTTAACAATCCGACCCCGAGGGCTCTCCCCAGAGCAGTGGCATCAGCCGCGTCCCTGTCCCTTGTCGGCTTCGAGCTCCAGCCTTTGGCTGGGGACGTGCGGCGCCGGGACGTCCCCCTCGATCTCCCCGGCCTGCGCGGGGAAGATACAGGTCACGACAGTGCCTTCGCCCACCGCCGAGTCGATCAGGATCTGACCGCCATGGAGTTCCACGAAGGCGCGGACGATCGACAGGCCGAGTCCGACGCCGCGGTGACGCGAACCGAGCGTGTTGGTGTGGAACCTGTCGAACACGCGGTCGAGAACCTCGGTCGACATGCCGCGGCCCTGATCGGTCACCTTGAAGACCACTTCATCGGGCCGACGTAGCGCCACCAGGGTCACGGTCTGGCCGGATGACGAGAAACCGATGGCGTTGGACAAAAGGTTGAAGAGGATCTGGCGGATGCGCTTGCCGTCGGCGCTGAACGAACCGATGCCGTCCATGGCGACGATCTGCAGCGTGATCTGCGAGTCGGA
This sequence comes from uncultured Lichenihabitans sp., assembly GCA_964245915.1. GTDB lineage: Bacteria > Pseudomonadota > Alphaproteobacteria > Rhizobiales > Beijerinckiaceae > Lichenihabitans. The sequence goes on from CAXTOT010000088.1 coordinate 1,945, forward strand.
CAGGCGATCCTGCACGCCTTCGGCCGCCTCGCGCATGATCTGCTCGATATCGACCTCGTCCAGCGTCAACTCCATGGCGTCGATGTCGATGGTGGCGAGATCGAGGATGTCGTTGATGATGGCGAGCAGCGCCGCGGACGATTTCGTGACGTAGCCCGCATATTCCTGCTGCTTGGCATTGAGGGTTCCGACCGAACGGTCGCCGAGCAGCTGAATGAAGCCGATGATGTTGGTGAGAGGGGAGCGCAATTCGTAGGAGACGTGGTGGACGAAGTCGTTGCGGAGTTTTTCCGCATCGATCAGCGCCTGGTTGCGCTCCTTGAGGGCCCGTTCGACATTGACGCCCGCCGTCACGTCCGTGAAGGTCAGCAGCGTCGCGCCATCGGGCAGAGGCGCAGCAGCATAATCGAGGATGGTGCCGTCGCGACGCTGCAGGCGCCGCTCGAAGCCCCTCCGTTCCTCCTCCAAGCCCGCCACGATGGCCCGTATTTCGGTCCACGCCCCGTCGGCGCAGAGCGGCATGCACAGCCGCGCGATCTCGTCGATATGTGGGCGCTCGGCCAGCATGGCGGCATCGAACCGCCACACCTCGATCAGCGCGGGGTTGAACAGTTTCAGGCGGCCATCGGTGCCGAACACCGCCACCGCCTCTTTCAGCGTATCGAGCGTCTCGCCCTGCACCCGGATCAGCGCATTGTATTTCGACTCGAGGTGGTAGCGCTCGGTCACGTCGTCGAACAGATAGGTGAGCCCGCCATTGGGGTTCGGATTGGTGACGGCCCGCAAGGTGCGGCCGTCCGGCAGATACCAGGGCTGTTCGCTCGGTTCTACGGCCTGATAGGCGGCAAGCACGCCCGCCTTCCAGGCCCGGTAATCGACCTGCTCGGGAAGCCGTCCGTCCGATCGAAGCCGGTCGAGGATTTCGCCGTCGAGCGGCCGGCTGTCGAGAAACGCCGCGTCGAGCGACCATAGGGCCCGGTAGGCGGTGTTGTGGAACACCAGGCGCTTGGACCTGTCGAAGATCGCGACAGCTGTCGAGAGTTGGTCCAGCGTGCGCGAGTGCGACGCCATCTGCCGCTCCAATTCGGAGCGCGCCGATTCGAGTTCGAGAAGGTCGATCGCAATACCGGCCGAGCAATGTTCCGCCGGAACGTCGATGACGTGCAACAGATGACGCTCTCCCGCCACGACAGCCGAGGACCGGGCGATCCACGGCTTGTGCTCGTGGCGGGCCACGTCGGCCGCGGCGCGAGCGCTCTGATCGAGCAGTTCGAGGTTCCTGACCACGGCGTCGGCCGGATCCTTGGCTTCGACGGCCTTGGCGAAGGCGGCGTTGACCCAGCTCAGACGGCCCTCGCGGTCCCGCATCCAGGCCGGGTCGGGGATGACGTCGAGCATGGAGCGCAGCGCGTCGACTTCGTTGAGCACCTCGGTGTGCCGGTCGCGCAGCCGTGTGAGTTCGAGGCGGTCGCCGGAGACGTCGCGGATGCGCAGGATGGCTCGGCCGCCGACGGCCCGGCCTTCGATCTCGAGATGCCGTCCCGACACCGTGACGACCGCCATACGGCAGGCTTCGCCACGGGCACGCAAGCGCTCGACCGCATGTTCCAGGGCCTGTGCGGAGGTCGGCGGCAGCCAGGTCCCGAACCCCAGAATGCGGCGCGCCACCAGGGCATCCGCCACCAGCGAAAGATCACCTTCGATGTCGGGTTCGCTCGTCGCGGACCGCCAGGCCACCACGATCTGCGGTTCGGCCGCCAGAAATACCTGGGCACGGTCGGTTCTGGCGCGGGCTTCGGCCAGTTCGCCCGTCAATTGATGCTCCCGTTCGGTCCAGCGGCGCCGCGCCGCAAGGTGCAGCAAAGCCGTGATGGTCGAGAAAAGCAGAAGACCGAGGATCAGCGACAGGCCGGCGAATTGCCCGCGGTCCGCCATCGAGGCGAGCGACGCGTCCGTCGGGTCGGCCGCCTGCGCAGACGCCACGGCCCCGAGCGTGCCGATCAACCCGAGTCCAAGCCGCCAGGCCCCACTCACCGGAGACCGCCTTCTGTAGCCTGAGCCGGATCGATCCGCAGCCACCGCTCTGCCAAGGCGCCGCCCCCATTGCATGCTCAAATCCTTGCCCCGATCGGAGCGCGGGCCGGCGCGACGGGCAGAGACGGCGCGCGAGAACCAGCCTCCGTCCCTGAGCCGAAGCAGCGGAACCGATTCGCTCTACAATAGCCTTTTGTTCGATGGCTTGGAGAACGGATTAACCGCGAACGGAAACACCCCCGGCGTGTTGGCGCGCGGGGGTGCTGTTCATGCAACAATTCGAGGCGTTGCGGCCGAAGCGCAGCGCGGCTTCGAGCCGCGCTTTCTTAGTATCGGTAGCTTTCCGGCTTGAACGGGCCAGTCTGCGAGAGACCCAGATAGCTCGCCTGCTGATCGCTGAGCTTGGTCAGCTTGACCCCGATCTTGTCGAGGTGGAGGGCCGCGACCTTCTCGTCGAGGGTCTTGGGCAGCACGTAGACTTTCTTCTCATACTGGCCGGGCTTGGTCCAAAGCTCGATCTGAGCGAGCGTCTGGTTGGTGAAGGAGGCCGACATCACGAATGAGGGGTGGCCGGTCGCATTGCCGAGGTTCACGAGGCGCCCTTCCGACAACAGGATGATGCGCTTGCCATCCGCGAATTCCACCTCGTCGACCTGCGGTTTGACGTTGTGCCACTTGAAGTTCTTCAGGCCCGCGACCTGAATTTCGCTATCGAAATGGCCGATGTTGCAGACGATCGCGCGATCCTTCATGGCGCGCATGTGATCGACCGTGATGACGTCGACATTGCCGGTCGCGGTGCAGAAGATGTCGGCCCGGGTGGCGGCGTCTTCCATGGTGGTGACTTCATAGCCTTCCATGGCGGCCTGCAGGGCGCAGATCGGATCGACCTCCGACACCATGACGCGGCAGCCCGCATTGCGGAGCGAGGCCGCCGAACCTTTGCCCACGTCACCGAAGCCTGCGATCATCGCGACCTTGCCGGCCATCATCACGTCGGTGCCGCGGCGAATGCCGTCGACCAGCGACTCGCGGCAGCCATAGAGGTTGTCGAACTTCGATTTCGTGACCGAGTCGTTGACGTTGATGGCCGGGAAGAGGAGCTTGCCTTCCTTCTCCATCACGTAGAGGCGATGCACGCCCGTGGTGGTCTCCTCGGTGACGCCCTTGATGGTCTTGCCGACGCGGCCGTACCAGCCGTGGTCGGACTTGAGGCGGGCCTTGATGGCCGCGAAGAGAACCTCTTCCTCCTCGTTGGTGGCGCCCTCGAGGAAGGCGACGTCGCCGGCCTCGGCACGGATGCCGAGATGGATGAGCAGCGTTGCGTCGCCGCCGTCATCGAGGATCATGTTGGGGGTGCCGCCGTCCGCCCATTCGAAGATGCGGTGGGTGTAATCCCAGTAGTCGGTCAGGCTCTCGCCCTTGATGGCGAAGACGGGGGTGCCGGTGGCAGCGATGGCGGCGGCGGCATGGTCCTGCGTCGAATAGATGTTGCACGAGGCCCAGCGCACATCGGCGCCGAGGGCCTTCAGGGTTTCGATGAGAACCCCGGTCTGGATGGTCATGTGCAGGGAGCCGGCGATCCGGGCGCCCTTGAGCGGCTGGCTGGCGCCGTATTCGGCGCGCGTCGCCATCAGGCCCGGCATTTCGGTCTCGGCGATCGCAAGTTCCTTGCGGCCCCAGTCGGCGAGCTTCATGTCGGCGACGGCATAGTCGTGGGCGGATGATGAGGTCTGAGCGAATGACATGAAGCGTGATCCTGCATGGCGGAATGCCCGTCGATAGCAGCAGGCGCAACTCATGGCAATAAACATATGTCGATTTCTTTATATGCCATCAGGGTGCGTTGGTGCGAACCTTGCTCACCGGGCGGAGCTCTCGCGAGAAGCCCGTGCCGACCGAGATCAGACGGTCAGGCGAGACGGGGCTTGAAATAGCGATTGCATTCGAGGACAGATTGCTCAGGGGCCGCACGAACGTTCGCAGCAGGAGCGGACGGGACCTTGGTCAACGTGGAAGGACGGGGAATGAAACGTTTGAATGTTGTCGGATTGGGACTGGCGGGCCTGCTGCTCGCCGGAACGGCCGCGTCGGCCAAGACACTTGTCTATTGCGCGGAGGGTTCTCCGGAGAACTTCACTCCGGCCCTCAACACCACGGGCACTAGCCTGGACGCCGCCCGCCCGGTGTTCGACCAGTTGGTCGAATTCGAGCGCGGCACGATCAATCTCAAGCCCGGCCTCGCCGAGAGCTGGGTCGTGAGCCCCGATGGGAAGACCATCACGTTCAAGCTGCGCAAGGGCGTAAAATTCGGCGCTACGCGGGATTTCAAGCCGACGCGCGACTTCAACGCCGATGACGTCCTGTTCTCGTTCGATCGTCAGAGCAACGACAAAAATCCCTACCACAAGGTGTCGGGCGGCAAGTTCGACTATTATTCCGACATGGACATGCCGACGCTGGTGAAGAGCCTCACCAAGACGGACGACTACACCGTGGTCATGACGCTCAACACGCCAAATGTCGCGATCCTGGCCAACCTCGCCATGGATTTCGCCTCGATCCATTCGGCCGAATATGCTGACGAGTTGCTCAAGAAGGGTAAGCCGGAGCAATTCGACCAGGTTCCGGTCGGCACCGGCCCCTTCGTATTTTCGAGCTACCAGAAAGATGCGGTGATCCGCTTCAAGGCCAACCCGGCCTATTGGGGCGGCAAGCCCGCGATCGACGATCTCGTCTATGCCATCACGCCCGACCCCACGGCGCGGGTGTCGAAACTGAAGACCGGCGAATGCCAGGTGGCCCCCTTCCCGCGGCCGGCCGACATTCCGGAGCTGCAAAAGGATCCCGACCTCAATGTCATGTCGCAGCCGGGCCTGAATATCGGCTACCTGTCGTTCAACGTCACCAAGCCGCCCTTCGACAAGGTGGCGGTGCGGCAGGCCCTCAGCATGGCGATCGACCGCAAGGCCATCCTCGACGCCGTCTACGGCAAGTCCGGCCAGATGGCCAAGAACCTGATCCCGCCCACCATGTGGGCCTATAACGACAAGGTGGTGGATTACGGCTTCGATCCCGACAAGGCCAAGTCGATGCTCAAGGATGCCGGCGTCACCGCTCCGCTCGACATCGACCTTTGGTATATGCCTGTGCAGCGTCCCTATAATCCCGACGCCAAGCGCATGGCCGAGATGATGCAATCCGATCTCGCCAAGGTGGGGATCAACGCCAAGCTCGTGAGCTATGAGTGGGGCGAATATCGCAAGCGCATCCAGAACGGCGAAGCCCCCGCGGCGCTGTTCGGCTGGACCGGCGACAACGGCGATCCGGACAACTTCTTCTTCTTCCTCGGCTGCACGGACGGCAAGCCGGCCGCCAGCAACGTCGGCAAGTGGTGCGATCCGACCTTCAACGCCGATCTCGAGAAGGCGCGGCAAGTCACGGATCTTGCCGGGCGGACCAAGATCTACGCCGAGATGCAGCAGATCGAGCACGATCAGGAGCCGGTGCTCAACATCGCGCATTCGCTGGTCTACGAGCCGGTGCGCAAGGAGGTCGTCGGGTTCAAGATGAGCCCGCTCAGCCGGCAACAGTTCGACGGCGTCGACCTCAAGTAACCATGCCGGTTCCTGCAAAGACAAACCGATCGGCCGGGCTCTGCCCGGCCGATGCCGTACGCGTGTAGGCCGATGATCCGCTTCTTCCTCAAACGGCTTGCGCTCACGATCCCGACCTTCGTGGCGCTCACCTTTCTGACCTTCGCGGCGATCCGCCTCGTGCCAGGCGATCCGGTCGAGGTGCGCGTCGGCGAGCACGGCATCTCGCCCGAGCGTCTCGCCATGTTCCGCCACCAGCTCGGCCTCGATCAGCCGGTGTGGAAGCAATTCCTCGACTACGCCTGGCAGCTCCTGCACGGCAATTTCGGCACCTCGCTGTCGACCAGCGGCAACGTGCTCACCGAATTCATGACCCTGTTCCCCGCCACCGTGGAACTCTCCTTTGCGGCCATGCTGCTCGCCATGCTGTTCGGCCTGCCGATGGGCGTGGTGGCGGCGGTAAAGCGCGGCAGCTGGTACGATCAGGTGCTCATGGGTTTTTCGGTGACCGGCTATTCCATGCCGATCTTTTGGTGGGGGCTTTTGCTCATCATGCTGTTCGCCGAGCAATGGCATCTCACGCCGGTGTCGGGCCGCATCGACCTCATCAAATTCGACTACGACACCCCGACCGGCTTCATGTTGATCGACTCCCTGCTGTCGGACGAGCCCGGTGCCTTTCTGGATGCGCTGCATCACCTGATCCTGCCCGCGATCGTGCTCGGCACCATTCCGCTCGCCGTGATCGCCCGCATGACGCGCTCCTCGATGCTCGAAGTGCTGAGCGAGGATTATGTGCGTACCGCCCGCGCCAAGGGCTTGTCGCCCTTCCGGGTGATCGGCGTTCACGCGCTCCGCAACGCCTTGATCCCCGTCACGACCGTCATCGGGTTGATGACGGGGTCGCTGCTGGCCGGCGCGGTGCTGACCGAGACGATCTTCTCCTGGCCCGGGGTCGGCCACTACCTGATCGAGGCGATCTCGCGGCGCGACTATCCGGCGCTGCAGGGTGGCATCTTGCTGGTCTCCTCGGTGGTGATCCTGATCAACCTCTTGGTCGACCTCGCCTATGGCGTCATCAACCCAAGGATCCGTCATGGCTGACATGGCTTCTGTGGTCTCGATCGACGAGGTCCCGGCGACCCTCCGGACCCAGCCCCAGCCGCTCTATGCGTTCTGGCTGTCGTTCCGGGAGAACAAGGGCGCGGTGTTCGGGCTCGTGGTGGTGAGCGTGGTGGTCTTGTTGGCGATCTTCGCGCCGCTGGTCGCGCCCTATTCGCCGATCGAGCAATATCGCGATGCCGTCAAGGCACCGCCCGTTTGGGCGGACGGCGGCTCGTGGCGGTTCGCGCTCGGCACCGACGGCCTCGGCCGGGATATGTTGTCCCGGTTGATCTACGGCGCGCGTGTGTCGCTCTTCATCGGCGTCTCGGTGATGGGCGTCTCCTTCGTGGTGGGCGTCGTGCTCGGGCTCGCCGCGGCCTACTACGGCTCCTTCGTCGACGTCGTGATCACCCGCGTGATGGATCTCGTCATGTCGGTTCCGGACCTCGTGCTGGCGATCCTCGCGGTTGCCATTCTGGGTCCGAGCCTCGTCAACACCATCGTGGCGGTCACGATCGTCTATTTGCCCCGTTACGTTCGCCTGGTGCGCGCTTCCGCGCTCGCCGAGCTCGACAAGGATTATGTGACGGCCGCGCGGGTCGCGGGCGTCGGGCCGCTCCGCCTGATGTTTTCGACCGTCCTGCCGAACTGTCTCGCGCCTTTGATCGTGCAGGCCGCGCTCGGGCTGTCGGACGCGATCCTGGAAGCGGCCGCGCTCGGGTTCTTGGGTCTCGGCGCACAGCCGCCGACCCCCGAATGGGGCGCGATGCTGGCGGACTCTCGAGAGTTCATTCGGTCCAACCCCTGGATCGTCACCTTGCCGGGTCTCGCGATCCTGATCACGGTCGTGGCCATCAACCTGCTGGGCGACGGGCTGCGCGACGCCTTCGATCCGAAGATGCGGAGAAGCTGATGCGGCTCCTCGACATCCGCAATCTGACGGTCCGCTTCGCCACGCGGAACGGGGCTTTTACGGCCGTGGACGGGGTCGACATCACGGTCGAGCCCGACGAGGTCTTGGCCATCGTGGGCGAGTCGGGTTCGGGCAAATCGGTCGCCATGCTGGCCATCATGGGGCTGCTGCCCTGGACCGCCACGGTCACGGCCGACCGCATGGACTTTGCGGGCCAGGATTTGCGCCAGCTGAGCGCCAAGGCGCGCCGGTCCGTGGTCGGCAAAGACATGGCGATGATCTTTCAAGAGCCCATGTCGTCGCTCAACCCCTGCTACACGGTGGGCTTCCAGATCACCGAAGCCATGCAGGCGCATCTCGGGCTGTCGCGCGCAGCCCGCCAGGCGCGGGCCATCGACCTGCTCCGGCAAGTCGGGATTCCCGAGCCTGAACGTCGTTTGCGCGCCTTTCCGCACCAGCTCTCGGGCGGCATGAGCCAGCGCGTCATGATCGCCATGGCGATCGCGTGCAGCCCGAAACTGCTGATCGCGGACGAGCCCACCACCGCGCTCGACGTTACCATCCAGGCCCAGATCCTCGAACTGCTGGTCGCGCTGAAACGCGACACCGGCATGGGATTGGTGCTGATCACCCACGACATGGGCGTGGTGGCCGAGACCGCCGACAGAGTGATCGTGCAATATGCCGGCCGGCAGGTCGAAACCAACACCACGCGCGGCCTGTTCGCCGACCGGCACCATCCATATACCGAGGCCTTGCTGGCCGCCTTGCCGGAGCGGGCCACCGCGCGCCGGCTGCCCGCCATTCCCGGCGTCGTGCCGGGTCAGTTCGACCGGCCGGCCGGCTGCACCTTCTCGCCCCGTTGCGCCTTCGTGTTCGACGCCTGCCGCACGATCCCGCCAAAGCCCGCGAGTGCCGATCTCGGCCGTGCGCTCTGCCACACGCCACTGGTTGATGGGGTGCCGGCGGTCGACAATCTGCCCTGGGCCAAGGAGCCGGCATGACGAGCGCCGTGCTCCAGAACCCGGTCCGTGTGCTCGAGGCCCAAGACCTGCACCGTTTCTACGAGGGCCGGCGCGGTCTGTTCGGCAAGGTCATCACCGTAAAGGCGCTGGCGGGCGCCTCCTTCACGCTCGACCGCGGCGAGACCCTGGCGGTGGTGGGCGAGTCCGGCTCGGGCAAGTCGACGCTCGGGCGTCTGTTGACCCTGATCGAGCCGCCCACGTCCGGGGTCTTGCGCATCGACGGTGCGGACGTCTTGGACGCGGATGCGACGGAGCGGCGGCGTCTGCGCCGCGAGGTCCAGATGGTGTTCCAAAACCCCTATGGCTCGCTCAATCCGCGGCAAAAGATCGGCAAGGCGCTCGAAGAGCCACTGCTGGTCAACACCGATAGGCCGGCGCGCGAGCGGGAGGCTGCGGCGCGCGACATGATGGTCAAGGTCGGTCTCCGGCCGGAATATTACGAGCGCTACCCGCACATGTTTTCCGGCGGCCAACGTCAGCGTATCGCTATTGCGCGCGCCCTGATGCTGCGGCCCAAGATTCTGGTCCTGGACGAGCCCGTCTCGGCATTGGATGTCTCGATCCGGGCCCAGGTGCTCAACCTTCTGGCCGACCTGCAGGACGAATTCGCGCTCGCCTACGTGTTCATCTCGCACGACCTGTCGGTGGTGCGCCATATCGCCAACCGCATCATGGTGATCTACCTCGGACACATGGTCGAGCTCGGGTCCGCCGAGGCTATCTTTGCGGCCCCGCAACACCCCTATACGCGCGCGCTGCTGTCCGCGACCCCGGTGGCGGACCCCGGCGCGAAGCGCGAACGGATCGTGCTCAAGGGCGAATTGCCCTCGCCCATCAATCCGCCGCCGGGTTGCGTGTTCCACACCCGCTGCCCCATCGCGTTCGATAAATGCCGGGTGGATGTGCCGCTGCTCGAACGCAAACAGGGCCGGGACGTGGCGTGCTGGGCGGTGTCGGCGTGAGGACTATCTGTGAAGCTTAGGACGGTCTTGCGCGGGTTGTTTCTGGCGGGCCTCGTGCTGTTCTCCGCAGCGGCCTCCGCGCAACCCGCGTCGCCCGCGCCCGTCGTGACCGCGGCCGATATCCGGGCCTATGCCGAGCAACTCTGGCCGGAAGCGGACAAGAGCGGCGTTTCGCGCACTGTCTTCGAGACGGCCTTCGCGGGACTCGAGCCGGACCCGTCGGTCGCCGCCATGACGCGTCGGCAGCCGGAATTTGCAAAACCAATCGGCGCCTATCTGGCCACGCAGGTCACCCCCGCCCGGGTGAAGGCCGGCAAGGCCGTGATGCAACGCTGGAGTGCCGATCTCGCCGCGATCGAGCGCCGCTACGAGGTGCCGGCCCCGATCATCGTCGCGGTCTGGGGCCTGGAGACGGGCTATGGCGCCTTCACGGGCAGCAAGGACGTCATCCGCTCGCTGGCCACGCTGGCCGCCATGAACTATCGGCCCGAGCTTTATCGCGCCGAACTGCTTGCGGCCTTGTCGATGCTGCAGCGCGGCGAGGTGGTTCGGCAGCAATTGCGGGGTTCCTGGGCGGGCGCCATGGGCCAGCCCCAGTTCATGCCCTCGAGTTTCGAGAAATTTGCCGTGGACGGGGACGGCGACGGCCGTCGGGATATCTGGGGCGATGTGCCCGACACGCTGGCCTCCATCGCCAATTTCATCCGGGAGCAGGGCTGGCGACCGGGCCGGCCGTGGGGGGTTGAGGTCCGGGTGCCGACCGGGTTCGACTACCGCGTGAGCCGCGGCAGTTTTGCCGATTGGGTGTCGCGCGGGATCACGCGCCCCGATGGAGCCCGAATGCCGGCCAGTGGCGAGGGCATCCTATTTTTCCCCGCGGGATCGAGGGGACCGGCCTTCCTGGTCTCGGAGAATTTCGAGGTGCTGAAAACCTACAATTCCTCCGACGCCTATGTGCTGAGCGTCGCTCAGCTGGCGGACAGGATGGAGGGCAAACCCGCCATCCAGGCGCCCTGGCCCAGCGACCAGATGATGTCTCGGGACGAGCGGATCGCCTTGCAGGCGCGCATGGTCGAGCTCGGCTATGCGGTCGACAATCGGGAAGGCCGCATCAGCCTCGCGCTGCGCGACGTGATCAGGTCGGCGCAGGCCCGCGTGAACATGATCCCGGACGGCGAACCGACGACCCATTTGCTCGACGCTTTGCGGGCCGCGCCGGCTCAACCCTGATGCGATGTTGCCTACCGGCTCGGTGCCAGCTCGCCGGCCCGCACCGGCAGCGGCACGCGGTTCTGCGGCGGCGCCAGCGGACAGACATATCGCGGCGAGTAGCAGCAGGACGGGTTATAGGCGAAGTTGAAGTCCAGGATCAGGCGACCCGAGGCGTCCGATCCGAGATCCGCGCTTTTGATGGTGTCGAGCAGATAGCGGCCGGCCCCATAAGTCTCGCTGCCGCTGGTCGAATCCGCAAAGGGCAGGAACACGCCGCCGCCATAGCCTTCGATCCAGAACAGGGTCAATTCCCGTCCGAGCCGTTCGGCCAGACCTTCGGTCTTGGCGAACGGGCGCATGCGCGGCGCGCCATCGTTGCCGGCATCGAAAGCCATCGAGGGCTCGTCGATCAGCGCGAGGCCGACCGTGAAGCGCAGCGCGGCATCGTAGGCAAAGAAGGGCAGGGTGTCGAAGGCCTGGCGCGCCTCCGCCTCCAGCGGCGATTGCGAATGCGTGGCGAACAGGCGGTCCTTGCCGGTCCGCCACGCGGTCCAGGCCCGCAGAGGATCAGGTTCCGCCCGAACCGCCGCATAGAGATCGGCGACCTTGCGGCGCCAATCCCATAGGGCAGGGTATCCGCCAGCGTCGTCCGCTGCCTTGCCGGTCGTTCGCGGCGCCAATTGTGACGAAACCATGCTTTGCACCCCGATCCAAGCCTCGATGTTAACTCAAGTCATCAAAGCCGACATCGTTCATCAACGTCGTCGAGCGACGCCGCAAGGTCGCAGGGGCGGCAAAGCCGGGTGAGAGCGCCCGGTCGAGATTGACATGCGAGGGCTTGGAGGCCCGGTGACCGGATCGTTCGGTGTGCCGGGCCGGCCCCTTAGGCCGCAACAGCCTCGATGTTGCGGTTGGTGAAGCGATGCTTCTTCAACCCTTCGACAAGTGCCTTCAGGGCCGCGGGGGCGTCGCCCGCCATGACACCCTGCTCCGGCGCGCCGGCCTTAGGCACCGGCAGATGCGCGGCGCCGATCAGCGCAGCCGCGTCTCCCACAAACACCATAGGCTTGCCGTGTTTGAAGGCCTCGGCCAGGAACGCCAGGGCAAGACCGGTCTTGGCCAATTTGGCCGCCGAGGCCCCGCCCGGGACCGCGACCGCGTCGTAGATGACCGAAGGCGCGTTCGGGGCCGGCCGATCGACCTTGACGCTTTTGCCGAGACTGCACGTAATCGTGCCGCCGTGCGCGGCGATGACCTCGACCACCGCGCCCTCGGCCTCGAGGCCCGACTTCAGCGTCCCCATCTGGGTGCCATCGACGCCCTCGCCCGCCAGGATCGCGATCTTGCGCCCCTTGATGCCCTCGGCGAGTTTGTCCATCGACAAAGCCGGGGATGCCTTCACGACCTTTGTGCCGCTCGGCATCGTGTCCGGAACCGCGATCTCGGTCACGACCGGCTTGGGGGCCCCCCGCTTGCACGCCTCGATATCGAGCCCGGTCTTGTCGGAGATGCGCTTGGCAAGATCCGGGTGGATGTTGACCAGAAGATTACCCATCACGGCTTGGGGCACCGCCTTGGTCTCGCAATTGTTCAATTCGAACGCGAAGGCCTCGACGATATGCTCCTTCTCCCAAGCCGCCATGGAATTCCAGAACAGGGTCGCCTGGCTGAAAAAGTCGGTGAAGCTTTCGGAGCGGGCCCGGATCTTTCGGCCGTCGATCCGCTCGCCATAGCTGCGGAAGGCGTCAGGGGCCTCGGGCTGCTGCGCCGGAGCCCCGTTGCCCAAGGAATTGGGGAAATAGGCGACGCGCCCCTTGTTGATGGTCTGTCGCGCGAAAGCGTCGCGTTGATTGTTCGACACCGGATTGATGGGCCGATTGATGGGCAGTTCCGCGAAATTCGGACCGATGCGGCGAAGCTGCGTGTCGAGATAGGAGAAGATCCGCCCCTGCAGCAGGGGATCGTTGGTGAAGTCGATGCCGGGAATCACATGGCTGACGCAGAAGGCCACCTGCTCGGTCTCGGCGAAATAATTGTCCGGGTTGCGATTGAGGGTCAGCTTGCCGATCTTGCGTATCGGCACCAGCTCTTCCGGGATGAGCTTGGTAGCATCGAGGATGTCGAAATCGAAAGCGAATTCATCCGCTTCCTCGATGACTTGGATGCCGAACTCCCATTCGAGAAAATCGCCCCGTTCGATCGATTCGAACATGTCCCGGCGGTGATAGTCGGCGTCCTTGCCGGCGACTTTCTGGGCCTCGTCCCAGACAAGGCTATGGACGCCTTTGATCGGCTTCCAGTGGAACTTGACGAAACGGCTCTTTCCCTTGGCGTTCACGAATCGCCAGGTATGGATCCCGAATCCCTCCATATGCGCGAAAGACCGCGGTAGGGCGCGGTCGCTCATGGCCCACATCAGCATGTGGCTGGTTTCGGGCGAGAGCGATGCAAAATCCCAAAATGTGTCGTGGGCACTCGCGGCCTGCGGAATTTCGACGTGCGGTTCGGGTTTGACGGCGTGGATCAGGTCGGGGAATTTTATCGCGTCGTTGATGAAGAAGACCGGCATGTTGTTGCCGACAAGGTCCCACACGCCGGTGTCGGTGTAGAATTTGACCGCGAAGCCACGCACGTCGCGCGGAGTATCGGCAGAACCGCGCGAACCCGCCACCGTGGAAAACCGCAGAAAGACCGGCGTCTTCTTGCCCGCCTTGGCGAACGGCGACGCCATGGTGAGTTCGGAGAGATCCTCATAGGCTTCGAACTCGCCATGCGCCGCGGCGCCCCGTGCATGGACCACACGCTCGGGAATGCGCTCGTGATCGAAATGGGTGATTTTCTCGCGCAGCATGAAGTCTTCGAGCAGGGTTGCGCCGCGCACGCCCGCCTTCTCGCTGTTCTGGTCGTCGCTGATCTTGACGCCCTGGTTGTTCGTCATGGCGTCCCCTGGAGGGATGGTGTCGGCCTTCAGGGATCTTGTCTTCGCGGTCTCCACGGTATCGTGGGTCGAGTCCCCGTGGGCTCCGCCTGCCTGAGGGGGCGCATAGGTTTTCTTGGGCATCACGGCACTCCGGAGCTAAACAGCATCGATGCGCCCATAACCAACGAAGTGGCGCGAAAGATCACGGCGCGACGGCACGCCGACGGGAACGGCGGGTTTGCGGGGCTTGATTGCGCAACCTAAGGCATGCCTACTGCTGCGGCGGCAGGATCACGACCCGCCGGCCAAGCTGGAAACGCGCCGATGATGGCGAGACTTGCGATCTCCGGCTATCGGTCGCTACGGGACGTCCGGGTTCCACTCGGTCCGCTCAACGTCATCACCGGGCCGAACGGCAGCGGCAAGTCCAGCGTCTACCGGGGCTTGCGGCTGCTGGCCGATATCGCCCAAGGCCGCATCATCCAGTCGCTGGCCGAGGAGGGCGGGCTGCGTTCGACGCTTTGGGCCGGACCGGAGAGCTTCGGCCGAGGCGTCAAGCGCGGCGATCACGCGGTCGAGGGAACGGTGCGCAAGCAGTCGATCAGCCTAAAACTGGGGTTTTCGGGGGACGACTATGGCTATGCGATCGACCTCGGATTGCCGGTCCCCAGCTCAAGCGCGTTTTCGCGAGATCCGGAGATCAAGTCCGAAAGCCTCTGGACGGGAGAGACCCTGAAACCGTCCACACTGTTCGCGGCACGCCATGGCCCGGCGGTTCGGATCCGCTCCGAGAGCGGAGCATGGCGCTTGTCCTTCGAACACCTTGCGCCGTTCGACAGCATGATGACCCATTGCAGCGACCCGCGAGAGGCGGTCGAACTTCTGATTCTGCGCGAGCGAATGCGCAATTGGCGCTTCTACGACCATTTTCGCACCGACCGGGACGCTCAGGCCCGCCGACCCCAGATCGGCACCTACACCCCGGTTCTCGGCGCCGACGGATCGGATCTGGCGGCCGCCATCCAGACCATCCGCGAGATCGGGGCGAGCACTGAGCTCGACGACGCCATCGCGGACGCCTTTCCCGGCGCCAGTCTGTCGGTCACCAACACGGACGGCTATTTCGAGCTGGACATGCACCAGCACGGGCTGCTCCGTCCCCTCAAGGCGGCCGAGCTTTCGGACGGAACGTTGCGGTACATTCTGCTCGTGGCGGCCCTGCTGTCGCCGCGCCCGCCCACCTTGATGATCCTCAACGAACCGGAGACCAGCCTGCATCCGGACCTGATGCTGCCCCTGTCCCGCCTGATCGCCGGGGCCGCCAAACGTTCCCAGGTTCTCGTCGTCTCGCACGCCGCCGTACTCGTTGCGGCGCTCGCCGATACCGCGGATTGTACCCGCATCATGCTGGCCAAGCGGCTCGGGGAGACGATCATCGAAAATGTCGATCCGCCCGCATGGACGTGGCCGGCGCGCTGAACCGATATCGATGCGGCCCGAGGGCGACCGCGCTATCGTTTCGCAACGAATCAACCGGTCGAAAGGGGCTCTACGCGTGCCGATGGCCTCGAGCAAAGCAGCGGTCGAGCAAATTCCCGAGGATGGCCGCCAGTCGGAAACCGCAAGGGCGGTGTGCCGGGGCGTTCGCCGCATGTTGCGTGCGCAACACCTGGCCAGCGTCACCGAACTGGTGCTCGGCGATGGCCGCCGGGCCGACATCATGGCGCTGGGGGCGGACGGTACGCTCAGCATCGTCGAGGTGAAATCCTGCCTGGCCGACTTCCGGGCCGACAGCAAATGGCCGTTTTACCGGGCCCATTGCGATCGGCTTTATTTCGCGATTCCGGTCGATATGCCGGTCCAGTCGATGCCCCAGGATGCGGGGCTGATCGTGGCCGATTGCTATGGGGCCGAGGTGGTGCGCGAGGCGCCCGAACATCGCCTCTCGGGCGCGAGGCGGCGCGCCTTGTTGATCCGCTTCGCCCAGGCCGCGGCAGCCCGGCTGCACGGGATCGGCGATCCCGAATCCCTGCGCCAACCGAGTTGAGGCATCCGCAGGGCGGGTTAGGCGTTGTCACAGCAATGCTGGACTCCGGGTTCTTTCGCAACTGCGAAGAGCCCGGGGTTATGCTTAAGATTGCGTTAACCCTTCACCCCTAATTAAGGATTTGGGCATGGGCTCGACACAGAATCAGAACGATCGAGACAGGCTCCTCGATCCCGCGGTCGGCACGCCGAGCACCGGCGAACGGCCTTCGGACGCCAACGACGACCCTTCGACCGACGAGAGCGAACCTTCGCTGGAGGATTGGATCGAAGCCGAAAACAGCCGCCCGACGCTGCCGGACGAAACGGCCGACGGGCTCGACGATCTGGACGAGGAGGTCCGCCACCAGGCCGAGGACCTGCCTCCCGACACCCCTGGGAGATTACGATGATAGGTCAGAACGAAGACTTCGAACGGATCGCCAAGAAGGCGCATGAATTATGGGAAGCCGAAGGCCGCCCGCACGGACGCGACAAAGAGCACTGGGACGAGGCCAAGGAAATCATCGCCCTGCACGACAGCGAGGCCACTACGCTGCTGCCGCGTGATACGGGCGCCGAAGAGCCGATCGAAGAAAAGGCGATCGCCGTCGACAACGAGGGCGAGGCGCCGAGCCTGACCGACACCGGCGAGCACGACCTGACCTCGATCGACCGCGAGCCTTCCTTCGCGGCTCCGAAATCCGCTGCGACCCCCGGGCCAGGTGCCATGAACGGCGGCAAGCCTCCCGTTCCCAAAACCGCCGGCGCTGCTGCGGCTTCTAAAGCCGTGCCGAAGACGGCCGCGACGGGCGACGCCTCGAAATCCGAGAAGCTCGCCACGCGGGGCAAGGGCACCAAGGGACGGGTCGGCAAAAAACAGATCGCCTGAGCCCGGATTTTGGTTAGGTCCACCCCGGCCGCCTCGGAGCCGCTTGGGAACTCACGTTGCGAAACGGTGCCGCATTGCCGAGCGGCGCCCTGAATCTCCGCTCCCGGTCCTCCCGGTCGAGCCTTTCGCGTTTTTCGTGCCGATAAACTGGGCGAAACGAGCCGTCCAGGCACGAGCCGTGCTGCGCAAGCCGGCGTTTCGGACTATATAAGAGGGACTCGAACGTCTGTCCGAACTGCCCCAAGAGGGCGCAAGAAAGTTATTGGATTTTATGGCTCAACTGCCTCTTCCGCCCGACGATCAGAACGGCGAACAAAGCGAATACGGTGCCGATTCGATCAAGGTTCTTCGCGGTCTCGATGCGGTTCGCAAGCGCCCGGGGATGTATATCGGGGATACCGACGACGGCTCCGGCCTGCACCACATGGTCTACGAGGTCGTCGATAACGCCATCGACGAGACGCTGGCGGGCCACGCCACCCTGGTGACCGTGACCCTGAATGCCGACGGCTCGGTGACCGTCACCGACAACGGCCGGGGCATTCCGGTCGGCATTCACACCGAGGAGGGCGTGTCGGCCGCCGAGGTCATCATGACCCAGCTGCATGCCGGCGGAAAATTCGACCAGAACAGCTACAAGGTTTCGGGTGGGCTGCACGGCGTGGGCGTTTCGGTCGTCAACGCGCTGTCGATCTGGCTCAAGCTGCGCATCTGGCGCGACGGCAACGAACATCTCGTGGAATTCGCCCGCGGCGATGTGGTGTCGCCCCTCGTCGTCACCGGCCCTGCTCCGATGGAAGGCGATGCGCCCAAGCGCGGCACGGAAGTGACCTTCCAGCCCTCGCCCGAAACCTTCACCATGGTGGAATTCGACTATGCCACCATCGAGCATCGGCTGCGGGAACTCGCCTTCCTGAATTCGGGCGTCCGCATCGTGCTGACCGATGCGCGGCATTCCGAGCCCAAGCAGGAGGAACTCTATTACGAAGGCGGGCTCGAGGCTTTCGTTCGTTATCTCGACCGCAACAAGACCCCGCTGATCGGCACGCCCCTTCTCATGCGGGGCGAACGCGAGGGCATCACGGTCGAAGTCGCGCTGTGGTGGAATGAGACCTACCACGAGAACGTGCTGGTCTTCACCAACAACATCCCACAGCGGGACGGCGGCACCCATCTTGCTGGCCTGCGTGCCGCGATGACCCGGCAGATGACGGGTTATGCGGACCGCTCGGGCCTCAGCAAACGCGAGAAGGTCGATGTAACGGGCGACGACTGCAAGGAGGGCCTCACCTGCGTGTTGTCGGTGAAGGTGCCGGACCCCAAATTCTCGTCCCAGACCAAGGACAAACTCGTCTCGTCGGAAGTGCGCCCCGTGGTCGAGGGCATCGTCAACGAGACGCTCAACCGCTGGCTGGAGGAGCATCCCGCGGACGCCAAGATCATCGCGGGCAAGGTGGTGGAAAATGCCGCGGCCCGCGAAGCCGCCAAGAAGGCCCGCGAACTGACGCGCCGCAAGGGCGCGCTCGATGTCGCCAACCTGCCCGGCAAACTCGCCGATTGCCAGGAGCGCGACCCCGCGCTCGCCGAACTCTTTCTCGTCGAGGGCGATTCGGCCGGCGGCTCCGCTAAACAGGGCCGCAACCGCGAGTATCAGGCGGTCCTGCCGCTACGGGGCAAGATCCTGAACGTCGAGCGCGCCCGTTTCGACAAGATGCTGTCGAGCCAGGAGATCGGCACGCTGATCACGGCACTCGGCACCGGCATCGGGCGCGACGATTTCAATCCCGACAAGCTGCGCTACCACAAGATCATCATCATGACGGACGCCGACGT
>CAXTOT010000089.1:0-16937 GCA_964245915.1 uncultured Lichenihabitans sp.
TGGACGATGAGGTCCAGCCCGCGCCCCTCGGCCCGTGGCTCAGCCGTGATCAGTTCGATGAGGTTGCGCAGCGCCTGCCGAGCCTCGCCGGCTTCCAACTCGGGGGCGTTGAGGGCGTCGGTCAGCCTTTCGACATTGTGACGGTACGATCGCGCTAGATTGGGATGTAGAGCGATCGCTGGTGCGGCCTCCGTGTTCTCGAGTTCGCGGTTCAGCGTATTCCGCTCGGCAAGCGCCGTCGCGAGCCGAGACTTCATCTCGGCATAGTCGCCGATCCCGTCCGCCATCATGTCGGTCAGCCGCTCGATCTTGCCGCCGATTTTCGCGCGCGCTCGCTCAACTTTGGCCCGCGCTGCGGCTACGCTCGTGCGCTGCCCCTCGCTGGCACGGCGATACTCCTCAACGAATGCCTCGACCAGGTCCGGCTGCAGGAGCCGGTGGCGGAGCGCGTCCAGAACGCGGTGTTCTAGCTGCGGAGTACTGATGGTGCGGGTGTTCGCGCATGTCCCGGTTGAGCGAGCGGTGCTACAGCCCAAGCGCTCGGCACCCACGACGGTGAAGGACCC
This sequence comes from uncultured Lichenihabitans sp., assembly GCA_964245915.1. Taxonomy (GTDB): domain Bacteria; phylum Pseudomonadota; class Alphaproteobacteria; order Rhizobiales; family Beijerinckiaceae; genus Lichenihabitans. Next base: position 567 of record CAXTOT010000089.1, read on the forward strand.
GCCGCAGATCCCGCACGTGATCAGTCCCGAAAGAAGCCGCTTCGACGGGGTTCTCCGCACCCCGGCCGCTCGCTCTGGCGAGCCCTCGATGGCGGCGACCGCGTTCCACGTTTCTGCATCCACGATCCGCAGCTCGGGGACGTCCTGCGTCTTCCATTCACCTTCGGGGTTCGGCCGCGACACGCGCTTGCGGGATTCTGGATCACGCACGAACCGCTGGCGGTTGAACACGATCCGGCCGGCGTAGAGCTCGTTGTGCAGAATGCCGTTGCGTCGCTGCCGGCTGCCGCAAATCGTCGAGACGCGCCACGCCCCGCCGGATGGTCCGTAGATGCCCTCGCCATTCAACTGCCTCACGATGAAGCTGACGCTGCGCCCCTCGGCTCGCCAAGCGTAGATCCGCCGCACCACCTCGGCCTGCTCGGGAACGATCCGCCGCCGTCCGCGCTCGACCACGCCTCCGGTAAGCACCTGCACGTCCGTCTCATAGCCGTAGCATAGGCCGCCCGGGATTCGCCCGGCGGCAACGCGACCGACCTGCCCGCGACGCGTCTTGTCGCCCAGGTTTTTGAGGAACACCGCGGACATGGTGCCGGTGAAGCCGATCTGCAGCTCGCTGATCGCGCCCTCCGACACTGTCATCAGTCGGCAGCCGGCAAACTCGACGCGCTTCCAGATCGCCGCGACGTCCTCTTGGTCGCGGCTGATGCGGTCGAGCGCCTCCGCCAGGATCATGTCGAATTCGCCCGCTCGCGCGAGCATGGCGTTCAGCCCTGGTCGATCGCGGGTTGCGCCCGATAGGGCGAAATCGGGGAAGACGTCGGCGACGGTCCACCCCTCGCGCTCGGCGCGTTCGCGGCAGAGGCGCACCTGGTCCTCGATTGACCGCTCGGATTGTCGGTCGGAGCTATATCGGGCGTAAATGGCGACCTTCGCGCCGGAGGCGGTCACATGCTGGTCCTGCGGTCGTGGCTCGTCGCTTCTCCGCACGCGTCCTCCAGCGGTTGATCCGCCAGCCGGCCGTGGCGGAGCCTGTCAGCATCGGCCCGGGCGAGGTCGCGTGCAAGCGCTTTGACGAACGCGAGCAGCTCCTGCGCCGCAGGCCCCCGACCGTTGCCATCGCAGTGGAGGGCTTCCGCCGGCACGTGCACGACCGTCGGTCCGCTTTCGCGAGGCTTGGTCCGCAGAGAGGTGACGTCGATCGCCATGCTGGCCTTGTGGAATAGCCGTTTCCGCCGCAATGCAAACGCGGACCACCCTTAAGGATGTGCTGTCCTGCGGGACGGCTGCCGGATTGATCGGAGAGTGATGGCCTACGACCCCCGCCTTCCGTTCCAGCGCAGGCTGCTTCCCGAAGGCTGCGGAGCAGCGCTTCGGGCCGCGCGCGAGGCGACTGCAGCTTCGCGCCGGGAGGTGGCGGAGGCCGTCGGCATCCGGCCACGCACGCTCGCCAGGATTGAGCGGGGCCATCAGAAGCCCTCTTGGCCCACTCTCGAGAAGCTGTGCGATCATGTCGGCGTCAGCGTGGCTGTCGTCGCGAAGCGCTGGCTTCTAGATTCCTTTGATCTCTCAACGAATCCGGTTGCCTCGCCCGGCATCGGGTTGCGCGCGCTTCGGCGGTCGCGCGGCATGACGCTGGTGGAGCTTGCCAAAGCCAGTGGCGTCAGCGCGGCCACGCTTTCCCGCTTCGAGCGGGGTCTGACCGCCTCGCGGCTTCTCGCGACCAGGGTCGGTGGACCCGATCTAGACAGGGACGACCGCGACGTGCTGCTTGCCCGCCAGCAGCTCGCCGCTGCGTTTGGCTTTACTGACGTCACTTCACTACGCGCGGCTTGTGCCTCGGCGATCGCGATGAGTGTCTCATCGAGCCCGGGTGTCGCGCAGAGTCCGGCAGCCAGCCGTGCGCCGGTAGGCGGCGACGCATGACCCGCTTCGTCCTGAAGCCCGTCCTTTGGAATGGAGCCGGATACGGGCGTCCCGGCGGCCACCGGGCCACCAGCGGCTACCCCTCCGAGACCGGGTATGGGCACGAGGAGTGGAACAACGCCGATGCGATGGCCTTTGCTGAGGGCGGCTCCCGGTTCCGGGCGTTCCACACCGAGCGCATCGGCGAACTGACCCCGGAGGACGATTGTGTCGTCCTCATGTACGCGTCTCACGATGGCCTCCAGCAGCTGGTGGGAGTCGCCGGCCAAGCCACTTACCTCGCGCAGGATGAATCCAGACCCGAGCGCACCCGTCTCGTCGCCAAGCTCCGGCTCGACCGGCTGGCGGCCGAAGCGTGGGCCGTCGACCTCGTGCGGGCCCGCTATGGTGGCGACCGGGCAGCCTTCAGGGCGGACTGGTCGAAGGACCTGCACTGGATCCCCAACTGGCGCTGTCCTGAAGAGACGTTCCTGTGGCTCGACCAGCCGGTATCGCTGGACGCGCGCAGGCTGCGCGGCACCACGAAGCTGCTGACGATGTTCGGTAGGCACACTGAGTTGACTGCGAAGGAGGCTGCGGCCTTCCTCGATCGCGTGCCGGAGCCTAGCCGACACCCTGCTTGGCACCGCATCCGCGAGCTCGTTGGCAACGCTGGCCCCGGCGATCTAGATGAGGATCTCGGCGCTCTGAAGCGCCGCAGGGATCTACCCACGACGACACGCAAGCGACTCGTGGATGCCCGGCTAGGGCAGGGTCGGTTTCGCGCCGATCTGGAGCGGCGATGGGATGGCAGATGCTCTGTCACGGGCTGCGCGGTTCGGGAGGTGCTCCGGGCCTCTCATGCGAAGGCGTGGCGATCGAGCGACGACGCCGAGCGCCTCGATGCCGCGAACGGACTTCTGCTCGCTGCCGACCTCGATGCGTTGTTCGACCGCGGCTTGATCTCGTTCCAGGACGATGGCGCGATGGCCATGTCGGCCCGCCTTACCAAAACCGATCGCGCCGGCTTGCGCATTCCACGCCCGCTGCGGCGTGGTCTCACCGCCGAAGAGCGGCCTTACATGGCACATCACCGCGGAAGGTTCGGCTTCGACTAGTTGCTGCGGTCCTTCAAGTCGCGTCCCATACTAGCTGCCACTCGTTCCTGTCGGGGCCGCGCGCGATGGCACGCATCCTGACCGGCGCTGCGAACTCGAGCGACATGACGACGATTTCGATTTCGGGCCCTTTCCAAGTGGCATGGCCCGCGACGAAGCCCGACCCGATCATGACCTCGAAGTCCGGGCCATTGCCGACGGCGAAAATGGGCCTGAGCTCGATCTGGCTCCTGATGGTCAGAGTGCGAAGCGCGCCTGAGAGGCAGCCGTCGGCATGCCGGCTCAGGACGCCAACTGTGATGCGCATGTTATTTTCCCTTCGTAATCAACTACGCAAACCGGTTCGCAGGCATCTGGCGTGACGCAGCCGCGCGTGATTTCCGTCTGGTCTCCGGCCGACCTGAAGCTGCGCTGGTGACAGCCGCGCGAATGCACGGTAGGGTGGCGCCGGCAGTTCCTTTGGTCCCCTGGGCATGACGACGGAGTTGCCTAGGCGCTGGCACGCGGCCCGACCGTGTCGAGCGCCGCATAGGACGATTGGTAGTTTTCGAATGATCGAGGTGCTGACGAGCGCACCGGAATACCGATTCGGCGGACACCAGTCGTTCGCGCTCCGGATCGCGTGGCTTCCCAAGGCAGTTGCAGCGATCGAGGCGGGGCTCGATCCGCTCACCGACCCGATCGCCGGCGTGGTTGAGCTGGGTCTGGGGAAGAACATGGTCGAGGCACTTCGGTGCTGGATCGAGGCCTATGGGGTCGCAGATCGCAAGGCGGACGGCTGGCGGCTCACGCCCTGTGGGGCCGCCATCTTCGGTCGGGACGGCCACGACCCTTTCCTCGAGGACACGCAGACCCTCTGGTGGCTGCACTGGACCATATCGACCCGGAGGAACGCGCGGTTCTTCGCTTGGGAGCTACTGATCGACCGCTGGTCAGAGCCTTCCTTCAGTCCGTCGATCGTCGTGGAGGCCTTCCTCACGGAGGCGGAGCGCACCGGCCGGCGGCTCTCCCCCGTGTCCGCGCGCCAGCACTTCGACGTCTGGTTGCATAGCTACCTGCCAAGCAGATCTGGCCGCGGGGAGGAGAGCCTCGACAGCCCGATGACGGCCTTGGCTCTCGTCCGTCCGTCGGGGGAGCGCGACGCAGGCGGCGGGAGGCGCGAGCCTGTCTGTTCGTTCGACCGTGGACCGAAGGCCACGCTAGCCAACGCGACCTTCGCCTACGCTCTTGCGGAATGGTGGGACAGTCACTTTGCCGGTGAGGAGACTGCGCCGCTTCGGGAGATCGTGTTCGGCCAGTCAAGTCCAGGCCAGGTGTTTCGGCTGTCCGAGCATGAGGTCCGGGAACGGCTCCTCGCGCTGTCCGCCGATCCGGAATCGGGCATTGCCCTGCGCGAGAGCCTGAACCAGCATGTGATCCAGAGGACCGCCACTCGTTCCTCGCTCTCGCTGCTTTCAGACATTTTTACCGGCCCACCGGTTGCGGCTCGAAAGGGGGCCCGCCGTGCGTAAAACAGCCGAACGTCTAGTCGATGCGTCCTTCGCCACCCTGATGGGGATGCAGCCACGTCACCTGCGATCGGTCCAGCTCGACAGGGACTTCGACGATCCTGCCTCGAGCCTGCACTACGTGGTCACCCCGTTCGTCAGGTCTACGATGCGGCGGCTTGCCGAGGGTCTGCGCGAGGGGTCGACGGCACGGGCTTGGCGCCTGACGGGCGACTATGGGACGGGCAAGTCCAGTCTGGCGCTTGCGCTGTCCCGCGTGGCTGCGGGCGACCGGGCCGCGCTGCCCCAGGGTCTTTCCGACGTTTCGTCGGAAGTCAGGCTCGAGCCCGTGCTCGTGGTTGGGGAACGCGAGTCGATTGGGCGGAGTGTGATGCGCGGCCTGCGTTCCGTCGCGGAAGTTCGAAGACTGGCGCCCAAGGGAAGTGCGCTGCAGCGGCTTCTGCGCGACGTGGAGGCCCCCCAGCCCGCCGAGGTGATGGACGCCATCGACGCGATGTCCGCGGCGCTGTCCTCGGGCGGCCATGCGGACGGGCTGCTTCTGATTCTCGACGAGCTTGGAAAGAACCTCGAACACGTGGTGCGGTCCTCCTCCTCGGAGGACGTCTACCTGCTTCAGCGGCTAGCTGAGTCCGCTGCCCGCAGCGGACGCCGTCCCCTGATGGTGGTCGCCGTGCTCCACCAGGCTGTAGCGACGTACGCCGCCAGCCTCTCATCCACGGACAGACGAGAGTGGGAGAAGGTTGCGGGGCGGTTCGAAGAGGTGGTGTTTGCGCCGCCGCTCGAGCAGAGCGCCACCCTCGTGGCCGCGGCTCTCGGTATCGATTGCGAGGTGTTGCCTCCCGCGCTGTCGCGCGCGGCTGGCGCCACCATGGACGCCGCGCTGAAGCTAGGCTGGTATGGGATGGGTGCGCCGAAGGCCGCGCTGATCGACCTCGCTGCCGGGCTCCTTCCCCTGGACCCCTTGACGCTCCCAGTCCTCGCCCGCCTCCTCCGCAGGTTCGGCCAGAACGAGAGGTCGCTGTTCAGCTTCCTGTCCTCCGCCGAGCCCTTCGGTCTCATGGACCACGCCGGCGTCGCTCTGGAGAAGGCACGGCCATATCGCCTGCATGACCTCTACGACTATGTGGCCGCGAACCTTGTCAGCCTCATCGAATATGGGGTTCACGCCAGTAGGTGGCAGGTAATCGACGGCGTCATCAGGTCGGCGCACCTCGGTTCGGATATGGACCTAGACGTCCTCAAGACCGTCGGGCTGCTCAATCTTCTGGACGACCCGTCGCTTCCGGCGTCCGAGCCGGTGGTCGCCCTCGCCGTGGCCGGCGCTTCGGTCGCCAGCAGACGAGACGTTGACGTTGCCATAGGAAGGCTCCGCGACGAGGTCAGGATCCTGTATCGGCGCGGCTCGATTGGCGGCCTCAGCCTATGGCCGAACACGAGCGTCGACCTGGAAGAGGCGTTCGGGCGCGGATACGACGCGACCGCCAGCACCGCCATCGTGGCCTCGTTGGCCCCGCTGCTGCCGAGGGAGCCGCTGGTGGCGCGCCGCCACTACGTGGAGACCGGTGCGCTGCGGCATTTTGAGCGCGTCTATGCCTCCGCGGCCGACCTCGAAGCCGTGGCCACCCGGCTGCCGGAGCCGGGAGTGCACGCTCCGGACGGTCGAATAGTCGTTGCGCTGAGCGAGACGGCGCGTGAGCATCGCAAGATCCTCGGCATCGTCGCACGACTTGTCCCGACGCTCCTCGGCACGGTAATGGTCGCGGTTCCCGAGCCGGTCGGCGAGCTCGCTCCCCTACTTCATGATGTGCAGGCCTGGCGCTGGGTCCGTGACAACGTGATGGAGCTCGCGGGTGATCGGATCGCACGTGAGGAGGTGTCCCGCCAGCTTTCCACCAGCGAGGATTTGCTCGGCAGGGCTTTGACCTCCCTTACCGATGTGCGGAGTGGAGGCGGCAGGACGGAGTGGTTCCACAATGGCGCTGCCGTGGATCTCCCGAATGGGCGGGCCGTGGTGTCCTACCTGTCGAAGGTGTGCGACGAGGAGTTCGACCTGTCTCCGATCGTCAGGAACGAGTTGATCAACCGGCGGACGCTCAGCACGGCGGCTGCCAGGGCGCGCTACATGTTGTTCGAGGCTCTCTCGACGCGCGCCGACATCATGGATCTGGGCCTCGCCGACGCGGGCACGCCCCCGGAGCGGGCGATGTACCTGTCCATCCTCAAGCCTGGCGGAGTCCACGCTGAGAGGGAGGGGGTCTGGTCTATCGACTTTCCGGCCGAGGGCCACGATCCGTTGCGCCTCCGGCCGGCGCTCGTCGCGATCGACGACATGCTCCGCGCGGCCGGGGACGCGCGGGTCGGGTATGAGGATGTGATCGCGATGTTGCGCGGTGGCCGCTTCGGGATACGCGACGGCCTCGCACCCCTTTTCGTGGCAATCTACCTCGCGGCCCGCTGGCACCACACTGCCGTCTACGAGGATGGGTCATACCTCGATCAGGTCGGGGGTCCCGAGTTCAACCGCGTCACCAAGGAGCCCGAGCACTTCGAGCTCCAGCACTGCGCGATCGAAGGCGTCCGGGCGCAGGTGTTCGCGCGGTTGGCATCCACGATCGGCGTCGAGGTGCCGCAATCTGAGCTCGACCTGCTCGACGTCGTCCGCCCCCTTACGACCTTCCTTGCACGGCTGCCCGACCACGCCCGCCGGACCCGGCGCATGTCGGCGGTGACCGTGGCGGTGCGCGAGGCGCTCATGTCTGCGCGCGATCCGAAGGTGATGGTCTTTACCGATCTCCCCCGCGCCTGCGGCGTCGATCCCATCTCGGTCGGGGAGGAGCCGAGCGAGGCCGATGTGGATTGCTTCCTGCAACGCATGAAATCCTCGGTGCGCGAGCTGCGCGATGCCTATTCCACCCTTCTGGCGCGTCTGACCTCCGCGCTGGCGATCGCGCTCGAGATCGACGAGGAGGATACGAGTTCGATACGATCTGTCGCGGCGACGCGCGCGGCTCGGGTGATGGCAGGCGTCAAGGAACCCGAGCTGAAGGCGTTTCTCCTCAGGCTCGCGGACGGGGCGCTGGACGACACCGCCTGGATCGAGTCCCTCGCGAGCACCGTGGCGCGCAAGCCGGCCGAGCGGTGGGGCGATGTCGATGAGGCCGAGTTTACCCACCGCCTCCCGCAGCTCGCGAAGCGCTTTCGTCGCGTCGAGGCGGCGGGATACGACGAGCGCACCGGGAGGGCTCATTCCGGGGACGATGAGGCCTACCGCCTCGTCATCACGGCCGCGGACGGCCGTGAGATCGAGGAGGTCTTGCGGCTGGGTTCTGGCGACCGGGCTCTCCTCGCTTCGCTCGAAGGAGAGATACGAACGATGCTTTCAAAGCACGGGAGGATTGGTACACTCGCCGCGGCGAGGGTGATCATGGCTGAGGGTTCGTCGGAGGAATAGGTCGGCAACGCGACTGGCCCGCAAAGTGGTCTAGCGTGTGCCAAGAGAACAGAGACGAAAGCGAATATTGTAATGACGTCCGCGGTTCCGGAAGTAAGACATATCCTCAGCCTATCGGGGGGCAAGGACAGCACTGCGCTGGCTGTGTACATGCGCGACCGCGTCGACAACATGGAATACATCTTCCATGACACGGGCAAGGAGCTTCCGGACACTCTCGACTATATCGAGCGGCTCGAGGCCTACCTCGGGCAGCGGGTCATCCGCACCACCACGCGGGAGGGTTTCGACGACATACTTCGCTCGAAGGGCGGCATGCTGCCGTCCGGCAAGCGGAGGTGGTGCACGGACTACCTCAAGCTCAAGCCGTTCGAGGCCTACATCGGCGACCAGCCCTGCATCAACTACGTGGGCATCCGTGCCGACGAGGATCGGATCGGCTACATCAGCCACAAGCCGAACCTCAAGGCGGTCTTTCCGTTTCGCGACGACGGGATCGATTACGCCGCAGTAGTCCGCATCCTCGAGGACGCCGGGCTCGGGCTGCCGCCGTACACGGAGTGGGGGCGGAGCAGGTCGGGTTGCTTCTTCTGCTTCTACCAGCAGAAGATCGAATGGGTGCGCCTGAAGCGGCACTACCCGCATCTCTACGAGGAGGCGAAGGCCTACGAGAAGCCCAATCGCGTAAACGGCCAGGTCTTTTTCTGGACCGACGAACCGCTGGCCGAGATCGAGCAGCCGGAGCGTATGGCTGAGATCGAGGCTCGGTGGCTCAAGTCTCAGGAGACGAAGCGTGCGCGCCGCGGCAACCGACCGCTCGTTTCGGTGCTCGGGGGGCTCGAAGTCGCCGAGCCTGTGAGCGAGAGCTGCATGATCTGCCAGTTGTGAGCACGCCGCACGTGCGACGCTCCGAACGGCGGCGTCCCCGCGACACGCTAAAGCCCAGCGACGCTTGGATCTCGTTCCTGCGCGGCTACGGTCCCGTGAACCGCGTGGGAAGCATGTTCGCCGAGACGATCCGCGAGCGGGCCGACGATTACGGGGTTGCGCCGCTGCACTTCGAGCACCCCAGACTGCGCCAGCTGCTGCAGGCGCTCGATCCTGGCGCGGGCCGCATGACGAACATCATCCTGACGGGGACGGCGGGCGACGGTAAGACATCGCTGCTGAACGAGGTCTGGGAGCGGCTGGGGGGCGACGACCGGCGCGCCACGGGCAGGAACCGGGACGACATCCTCGAGCTCGAAGTCGAGGTCGGCGGCCGGACGTGCCGGGTCCACTTCATCTTCGAGTTCAGCGGGTTCGCGCCCTCGAAGGGGGAATCCTGGCCCGAGGACAAGCTCAATCTGATGGAGCGCTTCGTAGCGGCGACGGCTCTGCCGGGCGACGAGTACTTCATCATCGCGGCCAACGACGGGAAGCTGGTGCAGGCGTGGGACAGCCTGCCGGAAGCAAGTCCCGCGAAGGGCTTCGCGTCGGTCATCGAGGATCTGCTCGCCGGCGACCGGCAGGACGTCGCGGGAAGCGACCTCCTTTTCCTCAACCTCAGCCGGATGCGCACCGCCGAAATACTCGAGCACGCCCTCGACTGCCTGCTGGCACGCCCCGAGTGGTCCTGCTTCGACGAGGAGCCCGACGACCCGGCCTATTCCGACGCCTCCCCGCTTCGACGCAACCACCTGTTGATGTCCGATCCTGCCTTTAGGGAGCGCCTGCTCGCGCTGGCGGACCTCTGCGACACGAACGGGCTGCACGTGTCGATCCGCGAGGTGCTTCTGCTGCTGGTGAACGCGCTCCTCGGCCATGCGGGCTCGGGCGAACACCTGATGCAGCCGGACGACATCCGCGCCCTGTCCACCACTGGGCGGGCCTACGAGGCGGCGATCTACGGCAATCTGTTCGGGGCGAATTTGCCCGCGGCGAAGCAGGAGCAATACGCCGTCTTCCGGCACTTCGGGACGTTCCGATTGGGCCAGGAGACGACTAACCTCTTCGACAACCTCCTGATCTTCGGCGTCGAGGACGAGGCGTTCATGGAGGATCACAGGCGGCTGCTCGCGGACGATCCGCTGTATGGCGACAATCCGCACTTCGAGACGCTCCGTCGGGGGTATGTCGACGCGGAGGAGGACCGGACGACCACCGATGCCTTCGTTGAGAGCCTGGCCAACGAGCGCCGCCGCCTGTTCTTCCGTCTGGAGGAGGGCGACCCCCGGCTGGATCCCTGGCGGCTTACAGTGTTCCAGTCTGCCGACAGCTACCGTCGCCGCGTCCTCCATCCGGGTAGGGTCGGGCGACCAGTAGAGCCAATCGTGATCAAGACGCTCGTCTGCGGCCTGAACAGGATCTGGACCGGCATGCTCGTGGGCGACCTCGACCGGCTCTACCTCAGTACCGGTCTCGACTTCAGCTCGGCGCCGGTCAGCGACATCTTCCTATACGAAGTGCCCCTCCAGGCGACACTCCACGGCGACATGATCGATATCGAGTTCCGCGACGAGCTGCCCGTGCTCAGGGTTTCGCTCGGGCGGGAGGGCAGGGGCACCGAGTTCCCGCTCCACCTCGTCCGCTACGAATTCCTCACCCGCGTCGCCGGGGGCGCGCTTCCGAACAGCTTCTCGAAGGAGTGCAACGAGGACGTGCTCGCCTTCAAGAGCCGGCTCCTTTCCGAATATCACGAGCTGCGCCGGGGGATCGGCGGTCCGCCGCCCCAGCTCTCGGTGCTGGCACAGGGGGCTCACGGCACCCTCGTCCAGAAGCACCTGAGCCTGCCGCTATGACGTTCCTCGACCCGACGAACGTGGGTTCGTTGCCTCGCGGCTCCGGCGCCTTCGCGGACGTCTCGATCTGGCTCGAGGAAGCCATCTTCGGCCACCGCCTGTGGTATCGGCAGACCCCCTGGCTGATTTTCCTCGAGTTCCTCGGCGTGGCCGAGGCGTTTGCGCGCAAGGGTGCGCTGTTCGCCTCCACCAGCCCGGAGGAGACGACGCCCTACGACCTTCGTTTCCGCACTACGCTGCGGCACGTGCTGTTCAACAACGACGTCTTGGCGCGGATAGCCGCACGGAAGCGCGACGACCCGTCGAAGTGGGCCGCATGGACCGACGAGATGCTGAAGGCCGGCGCAGGCCCGGCTGGACGGCTCGAGGAGATCCAGCGGAGATTCGCCCGCTTCGACGACTTCGCCGAGCTGGTCGCTCTGGTGCGGCAGACCACGATCGAGCCGGGGTCGAACCGCCGATGGACGTCGCGCTTCGTGTTCCCATTCGGTGTCGGCGCGCTCTTCAGTGACGCTACGCTCCAGATGAGGCGCGACTACACTGTGTTCGGACGGACAGGAGAGCTTCTCTACCTCATGCTCACTCGCTCGTCGCAGGCCGAGCGGTTGCGCGTGCACTTCGACGGATTCCTTGATCCCCAACAGCCCAAGAACAGGCGGGTGGCGCTAATCGGCTCGGTTAGCGACGAAACCCCGGACCTGCCGATGAAGGGGGAGATGTATCTTCCCTACCGGACGCATCCGGCGTTCGAGCGGCTGGCCGACGACTGGCTGGCGGTCCTCGACCTCCGGCTGCCGGATCAGGACGGCTTCGCGCACCTCGTCCCGCTCGCGACCCTGCACGTGATGCTCTACCAGCTCGAGACCGCGGCGGCGGTTGCCGGCGTGCCTCGCCCGAGCCTGGTGTGCGAGATGATCGCGCCGAAGCGCGAGCTGGTGCGACAGCGCTCGATCGCCTCCTACTACGCGAACGACTCGCTCAGCCGGAGGGCGATCGCCTCATATCAGGCCGAGCACGTGGTGGGCCGTATGCCCGCCGAGCACGACGCCGAGATCGAGCCCGTCGAGGCGCTCGACGATGCGCGCGACTTCCTGCGCCGGGAGTTCAGCTACGGGCCCAAGGAGGAACACTACGACTCCATCGAAGACCTTCTTGGCAAGTTCGAGCAGACGGCAGACGCGAAGCTCGATGCCAACTGTGGCTTGGTCCATGCCGCGTTCGGCCGCTACATCGGGCTGATCTCGCGCCGGGGCACGAACAGGAACCGCTACGCCCCCACCGACGCCCTGCTGAAGACCCTGGTGATCGCCCGCGTCCCCGCGCGGCTGGAGTTCGGCAAGTTCCTCGCCGACATGTACGAACAGTACGGCTTCGTCTTCGGACCCACGGAGGCCAAGGCGGCGCTCGATCCGGACAGCTTCGACGAGAGCACCTTCGAGCGCAACAAGGAGCGGCTGGAGGCGCGGCTCAGCAGCATGGGAATGCTGAAGCGCCTCTCCGACGGGTGCGCCTACGTCCTCAATCCTTTCGGCCAGGCGACGAAATGATGATCCCGCCACTGGAACTCATGGGGACGGTCGCGGCGGGCGTGGTGCGGCAGGCGCTCGACACCGGCTCCCAGGACAGCGACTTCGCGCGCTTCGTGGTCGTGTCTCTGTCGACGGACGAGGTCATGGCCATCGTCGACGCGATATGCTCGGACCCAGGGCTGTCCGATCGCATGGACCTGAAGCTGCCGAGTTACGGCTTCAGGGACGTTCCAGGCATCACGGCGGACCTACTCACCGACGAGGCGACGACGGTCCTGCGCCACAAGGCCTGCGATCGCGACGGCCGCCTGATGGTGCTGCTGGACGAGAGCCAGCGGCAGTCGGTGGTCCAGCTGGAGAAGCTCGATTCTGATGTCCTGCTCAGCGAAGACCTCGCCGACGCGTGGATCGACGCCGCCGGCGCGACCGACCTGCTGGATGCGGAACTGCGACCGCAGTGGCGGGCGGCGGTCGTTGCGGTCATCAGGATCGACCGCGTCCCGGTCCGTCTCGTAGCCGAATACGTCTCCGCCACAGCCGCGGCACTGGACGACGGGCTACCGCTGCATCGCGCCCTGGGACGGGCGCTGCCGGCGCTTCGGCTGCCGCGGTTTGATGAGCTGTTCGACGAGATCCAGCCTGCGAAGAGGCATCAGGCGTCGCAGTGGCAGCAGCGGCTGAAGTCGCACTGGCGCCGCGAGAGCTATTTCGCGAAGCGCGACCCCGCGCAGTTGCCCTTCTCGAGGGCGCGGCTGCGCGAGAAGCTCGAGGAGCAGCGGGAGACCCTCTCGGACGAGGTCTACGCCGCATTGTCCGCCTACGTCGAGGCGCCGGACGGGTCGAGCGAGGCGACCCGGGCCCCGTTCGTTTTCAACTGGCCTGAGCTCGAGCCCCTCTTCGAAGAGGCGCAGAAGGCCGAGAAGGTCCGCATCGGTGAGCTCACCCACAGGTTCTACCAGGAGCGCGATCCGCTGCTGCTGGACGACGACGAGCGGGCCTACCTCGAGAACTTTGCACAGGAGCGGAAGGCCAAGCCGACCAAGGGCCCTGACGACGAGCGTTTCTTCGCGGCCCATGCGCAGGAGATGCGGGAAGAGGCGCGGCTTTCCGCGCTGTGGGAGCGCTTCGTCTTCGGGCAGCGCGTGGAGTGCCGCGATCTCGCCCAAGGTCTGGTCCAGTGCTTCCGCCGACTCTTTCAGCGCCAGGCCGGCAAGAGGCAACTGCTCGTGGTGGAGGGGGTGGAGCGGGCCCAGACCTCCTTCGTGTCGCTAAACGACGACGTGTGCCGCTTCTTCGCTGCGCGCAACCGCGGGTTGCAGGACGCGCTCCATGGGGTGGTCGAGTTCCGCAGCGCCGAGGCGTTCCGCTACCCCGAGTTCAGCGAAGCGATCGCCAGGTTCGCGAAGCGCACCGCGGACGCCAAGGGTCGTAAGGCGCGCCAGCTCTCGTTCCGCGTGTGGATGGAGACTTCGGAGGGGGGCGAGGTGGAGCGTTCGGCCGAGCTTCGGCTCGTCTGGGAGGGTGACCTCGACGCCATCGGCATCGAGCTGCACGCCGACCTCGAGAAGCTCCATGGCAACACGCGGGGCACCCCTCTCGTCCGATGTGCCGGTGGTCGTCGGGTGCCCGGTGGCAGGTCGCGGGGGTCGGGCATCGATCTGAACGACCTGAAGGGTCTCGACCCCACTGCGAGCCGCAACCGCGGTTCCTTCGTGCCGGCCAAGACGCGGTGCGAATCCCTGTCGGAAGTCTGGAAGGCCGCCCTGGCGAAGACGCTCGCGGAGCGGTTGATCGACCAGGCGGTGGCCGCGCGACTGGGACAGCTCTTCCGGGAGTTCGAGGACAAGTACAGGCGCGCGATCGACGACGTGATCACCCTCGGCTTCAACGCGCCGAGCATCGCCGAGCAGGCTGTCGCATTCGGCGACCTGCTGGCAGGGGTGGTCAACGGGGCCGATCGCCCGGTGGCGGTCGAGACCCTTCTGCGACCTTTGCTCGAGATCGGCGTCGCCAGGGTAGAACCCGCCGCGGGGCTCGAGCCCGCGGTGATCGTCTGCCCCTGGCAGCCGCTGCGTCTGGCGGCTCAGCGTGCCCGCCTCTTGAGGTTGCGCGCGGAATTGGCGCCGCTGCTCGGAGCGGAACCGACGACTTTCACGGACAACGGCGCCCTGTTCTTTGGCGAGCTGCAACGCGCGCTGGCCGAGCCGTCGAGGCCCGACGTCGTCATGAGCTGGCTCGGAGCGAAGCCGCTGCTCATGTCGCAGTCGGCGACCCTGAACGACTACAGCCTCCACGAGCCACCGGTCGCGGTGGAGGGTCGGTCGGGCACCACCAACGACAATGTGCGAGAGGAGGCGAAGCAGATCGTCGCGATCGTGGAGAGCTTCCTGCGCCTGCAGCCGCACGAGAAGGACAACCTGTCGGTTGTCCTCTACAACTGCGACGCGGCGGCCCTCCCGCAGGCGGTCGTAGATGGCATAAGAGCCTCGCAGCCGGAAGGTGGCGAAGCGATGTGCCAGGTCATGCTCAAGCACACAGACGACGGCCGGCTCCGCGACCTCTACCAGCAGCTCGTGACGCGCGAGATGGACGAGGACGGAATCCACGCCAGCGAGGCTACCCGCGACTTCATGGCCCGCCTGCGGATCTCAATCATGGTGACGCAGGCCCCCGCCGGCTCGACCCGGGACGGCCCGCCCTTCGACCTGGTGTTCTGCCACGACGTGATCTCGCGCCAGGCGCGGCTGGAATGGACCGACGTGGAGCCGATCGTCAGGGCGGCGGAGACCATCGACCCTGGCCAGTGGAGCCGTCGCCAGCCGCTTGCCCGCGGCGAGCGGGACGCGGTGGTCCTGCTGGCGTGCCCGGCGCAACCCGCCGAGGGCTGGCAGTATAGCGACGCCATCGCCGCGGTGGATGACGTGCGCCGCACGCGCATGGCGCTTGCGGACGGCCGTCATCGGGTCCCGGCGAGGATGACCGATCTCGCATCGGAGGAGACCCAGCGCGTCCTCGACGAGACGCATCGCCTGGGCGCGTGGGTGATCAACATCGACGACCTCCTCGACCGGCGCCAGCTCGAGGACAACCAAATCCAGATCATCCGCCACAAGAAGGGCGGCAGTGGCGGCAGGAGCCTGATCATCTCGTCCGCGGCGTCGGACGCGCTACTGCGCGCGACGCTCAGGAGCCGCATCCGCGCGCTCGATCCGTCCTACACGGACGAGGAGGTCGGCACGCTGAGCAGGCGGTTGATCGGCGAGGCCAACAGCATCTCCGGCGACCTAGTGCTCCGGGCGGCCAAGCGCGGCAATAACGCGAACGAGCTCATCGGGATCGTGCTTAGCAAGTACCTCGTGGAGGCCGACCTCCCGGCCGGCAGCTGCCACGCGTGGGTTTTCCTGGACGACTACGCGAGTTGGCTCGGGCAGGACGAGCAGCGCATCGCGGACCTGCTGTGCCTGGTTCCGTCGGTCATCGAGGGACGGCCCCAGCTGGACGTGATCGTCACCGAGGCGAAGTATGTCGGCGCGGCCAGCATGGGCAAGAAGGCGACGGAGTCGGCCCGGCAATTGGCCGACACTCTCAGGCGCCTGGAGGCCGCGATGTCCCCTGACAACGCGCCTGCGGACCGTCTGATCTGGCGGGCCCGCCTGTCTGAGATGCTCATGGATGGCATGCGCGGGGGCGGGGATGCCGAGCTTCTAGGCATCGACTGGCGGACCGCGCTACGGGACGAGGAGGGCTGCGCCGTCCGCGTCCGCGGGCACTCGCACGTCTTCGGCCACGCGGCGCCAGACGCCATGCCGTCGGCGGTCGACGGCTTCGTCGGCGTCCAGGACACCTCGACGGGCGACCAGGAGCGGTATGCGCCCGAGAGTCTGCGGATGCTCGTCCGCGCGTTCTCCGACCGGGCCAGCCCCTCCGCGATCCGGTCGTCCGTTCGCGGCGACGGTGATGGTCATCGCCATCGCGACGGGCGTCAAGGCGGGGTCGCCCCGCCACCCGGCGGTCCGGACGGCCCCGCGCCGGCGGGGCCGAGAGCCGCTGGCGTCGAGCCCCCTGGACCGCCGACCCTCC
>CAXTOT010000089.1:16947-19877 GCA_964245915.1 uncultured Lichenihabitans sp.
GCCAGTCGATGAGCTGGCCGACGACGGGCCGACGCCGCCGGTCGAGCCACGGAGTCCCTTCTGGAGTCTGATAGACACCTACGCCTCCGCCCAAGAGAGCGGCGAGGAGGATCAGGATTGGCTTGAGGATGTGGCGTCGCGCTGCCGGACCGCCCTCATGCGCTACGGGATGTCTTCTAAGATCGACGAGAAGATTCTGACACCGAACGCGGCGCTCCTCATGTTCCGCGGGAGCGACGACCTCACCGTCGCGAAGGTTGAGGCGAAGGTGACGGAGCTGAAGACCACTCATGGGCTAGAGGTCCTGAACGTCCGGGCCCGGCCCGGCCGGGTGGCCATATCCATCAGGCGGCCGGACCGGGCTGTCCTGACCCTTGCACGGGTGTGGCGCGATTGGAGGATCGACCCTGGAGCGCCCAACAGCCGGCTGCTCGTGGCGGTGCGCGAGGACGACGGCGCGCCGCTTTACCTTGAGCCCACCCCGGCACCGCACACACTCGTGGCGGGAAGCACCGGCAGTGGGAAGTCCGTGCTGGTCCAGAACATCATCCTCGGCATCGCGGCTACGAACACGCCGGCCCAGGCGCAGATCGTCCTGATCGATCCGAAGGCAGGCGTCGACTACTTCGCCTTCGATCCGTTGCCGCACCTCGTCGACGGAATCATCGACCAGCCTGCGGACGCGCTGGCACGGCTTGAGGCGCTCGTGGTCGAGATGGAACGCCGGTACGTGCTCTTCCGCAACGCTCGTGCGAACAACGTCACCTCCTACAACCGGACCGCCGCCGAGCCTCTGCCGGCGATCTGGATGGTGCATGACGAGTTTGCCGACTGGATGCAGATCGAGTCGTATCGCGATGGTGTGGAGGCGGTCGTCAGCCGCCTCGGTGTCAAGGCTCGCGCCGCCGGCATATACCTGATCTTTGCCGCTCAACGGCCGGACAACACGGTCTTCCCGATGCAGCTACGCAGCAATCTGGGCAACCGCCTCGTCCTGCGCGTCGATAGCGCGGGCACCTCCGACCTGTCGCTGGGTCTCAAAGGAGGTGCGGCCGAAAGGCTACTTGGACAGGGGCATCTCGCGGCCATCATGGGTGGCGGATCAAGCCCGGAATACGCGCAGGTGCCCTTCATCGACGACGAGGAGCTGACCGAGCTTGTCAGCGCCCTCGTGCGCGAGGATTCGGCGAGGCGTTCGGCATGATGCGCGCCTACCTCGACAACAACGCGACCACCAGGCCCGCACCGTCGGTGGTAGCGGCGATGCTGCAGTATCTCGAGGAACTGTATCTCAATCCCTCCTCCGCAGCCGGGCGGATCATCCAGGGCGACGCCGATCCCGTAGTCAGGGCGAAGCGCGAGCTTGGAGCCCTGCTTGGGTCGGCGGACCTCGCGGAAGGGGTGATGTTGACCTCTGGAGCATCGGAGTCAAACAGCTGGGCGGTGTTCGGCGCGACGCATGGACGAGGACTAGGCCACATCGTCGTGAGCGGCGTGGAGCACCCCTCGGTGCGTCGTGCGGTGGAGGCCGCCGGTCGCCGGGGATTCGAGGTCGCAGTCGTTCCCGTCGACCGTGACGGCCGCGTTTGCGAGGCCGCGTTCCGGAACGCGTTGAGTGCCGACACATGTCTCGTATCGGTCATGCTCGCCAATAACGAAACCGGCGTCGTACAGCCCCTCGAGCGGCTATCGCGACACGTTCGGGAGCAATGTCCGCAGGCGATCGTCCACTGCGATGCGACCGCGGCCCTCGGGCGAATTGCCGTGGACATGGATGGGGAGCTTGGGGAGGTCGATCTGTTGTCGCTATCCGGACACAAGTTCCATGGTCCGAAGGGCGTGGGGGCGCTCTTCGTGCGACCCGGACTTCAGCTGCCGGCAATGATCCACGGCGAGCAGGAGGAGGGACTCAGGGGTGGGACGTCCAACACGCACGCTGCGGCGGGCATCGCCGAGGCGGCGCGTCTCGCGCTTGGCCGCGGCCGTTCCTCTTCCCGGGTGGAACGGCTGCGCGACGAGCTCGAGGCTCGCCTACTCAGGATTGTGCCGTCCGCACGGGTGAACGGGGCTGCCGTGCAGCGTCTTCCGAATACGTCCTCGATCGTGCTGCCCGGGTTGGACGCAGCCGCCGCGGTCGACCGACTTGCGACCGAGGGGATTTGCGTTTCGACGGGCTCCGCGTGCAGTGCGGGCGCCTCTGCACCCTCCGCTGTCCTGCTCGCGATGGGACTGTCGTATGCAGACGCGCTCTCGACGATGCGATTCAGCCTCTCTCACGAGACGACGGAGGACGAGATCGAAGCGACCATTCAAGCCTTGGGTGCGCTCGTGAGCGTCACGGCGTAGCTTCCGCGTATTCGGCCCTTGGAAGCTCGCATTGCGGTACCAATCTCGCGCAAGGGCGCCGAAGGGTGGTCCGCCCCCCAGCTCGACGGTATTGAGTGGTCCCGCGCGGGAACCCACGCGCCGGGGTCTGCTCGTGCCGATGACCGGTTATACTGACGCGAAGGACGGTTACGCATGACCCAGCGGACAGTGCTCGTGACCGGCGCCAACGGATACATCGGCAACGCGGTCGCCAAAGCCTTCAGGCGCGCGGGCTGGAAGGTCTACGGGCTCGTCCGTCAGGCCAGGGCCGTCGGCGACCTCGCCCGGCACGAGATTCACCCGGTGATCGGGACACCAGAGGACCTGTCCTTCCTCGACCGCACGGACGGCGTCGTCTTCGACGTGGTGGTTTCGAACACCGAGGACATGAAGAACGCGGCGGCGCATCTCGCCAAGGTCAAGATGATGATGGACACGATCGTCCGGCGTAGCGAGGCGGCTGGGGTCCGTCCGCTCGTGATGTTCTCCAGCGGCTGCAAGGACTACGGTATCCATCCGGCGGGGGCCGCCTTGTCGAGCAGGCGAAGGACCGGTCTTAAGAG
>CAXTOT010000090.1:0-19741 GCA_964245915.1 uncultured Lichenihabitans sp.
GCATGCCCGTCGACGTAACCGCTCGCGAGCGTCGACAGATAGTCGCGAAGGCGAAACACGCCGTGGCTCCTGCTGCCGTCCCGTTCCGCAGCCGCCATGTTGGCGGCGATGACTGCGGCATTCGGGGCCGAGCAGCCGTGAGCCTGCAGGATCGCATCCAGCAGGCGGGTGAGTTCCGCGATGGATGGCCGATGCCGATGGCTTGAGGTCGTTGTCACTTCACAGTACCGACTTGAGGAACGCGATGGTTTCCGGCTTGGTCGGGTTCCCGATCACCTGCTCGGGTGGCCCGATCTCGTGGATCCTCCCGTTCCTGAAGAACGCGACCCTGTCCGACACTTCCCGGGCGAAGCGGATCTCGTGCGTCACCACGATCATCGTCATTCCCTCGTGCGAGAGCATCCGCATCGTATCCAGCACCTCTCCAACCAGTTGTGGATCGAGCGCCGAGGTCACTTCGTCGAACAGCATGTATTCCGGCCCCATGGCCAGGGCTCGGGCGATGGCCATCCGCTGCTGCTGGCCGCCCGAGAGCCGTGAGGGATAGATTTTGAGCTTGTCGACCAGCCCAACATGCGTCAGTTGCTTGACCGCGATGGCTTCCGCTTCGGCTCGCGGCTTCTTCAGCACCTTGCGAAGCGCCAAGGTCACGTTTTCAAGCACGGTCAGATGTGGAAAGGCGTTCCACTGCTGGAACACGATCCCGATCTTCTGGCGCAACTTGTTGATGTCCGTCGCGGGACCGTGGACGTCGACGCCGTTGACCACGACGCGGCCGCTCTGGATCGGCTCCAGGCCGTTGATGCACATCAGCATCGTCGACTTGCCGGAGCCGGACCCGCCGATGACCGAGACGACCTCGCCCTTTCGAACCGTCATCTCGACGCCGTCGAGAACCTTGTGAGCGCCGAAAGATTTCTCGATTCGCTCGATCTCAATCATTGAACTTCAGTCTCCGCTCAAGCCGGGCGCCTAAAAGGCTGACGGGGAAGCTCATCGCGAAGTAGATCACTCCTACGACCCCGAGGATCAGCAGCGGTTCCTGCGTGCGCGTGACCACGGATTGCGACGCTCGCAGCAGCTCCGTGATCCCGATCCAGAGCACCAACGATGTGTCTTTCATCACGCTGAGCGTGAGGCTGATCCAGTTGGGCAGGGCGACGCGAAGGCCGATTGGCAGGACGATGCTCCATAGATCCTGCCCGTACGTCAATCCGAGAGAGCGGGAAGCCCGCCGCGTGGTCGGGGGCACGGCCAGGATCCCGGCCCGCACCAGCTCCGTGCAATAGGCTGCTGTATAGATGGCCAGCACACCACAGCCGATCGTGAAGCTCGGGATATTCAGATGGAGGATCGAGACCGCGGAGTTGAACAGTACGAACTGGATGAGCAGGGGCACGGAGCGGAAGATATCCAGGACGAATCCGAGCGGCGCGCTGATCCAGAACGGCCCTTCCGAGCGAGCGATGCCGAACAGAAGGCCCAGGATGGTGCCCCCAAGAACGGCCCAGAAGGTGATCAGCAGCGTGACCCCCGCCCCGTGCAGCAGATAGAGGGCATCGTTCCAACCGAGCGACATGTTCATCGGCTGCACCCCTAGTAGCGAAACAGACGATACGCCAGCAGGCGCGCGGAAACAGCCACACCCTTCGCCAGCAAATAGTAGATGACCGCCGCGATCGAGAAGAACTCGAACGTTCGGAACGTCAGGACATTTAATTGCTGCGTGACCCCCATGAGATCGTCGGTCATGCCGACCACCACCCCGAGCGAGGTCATCAGGATCGACCAGATCATCTGGTTCGTGATGGGGTAGAACACCACGCGAAAGACCTGCGGCATGACGATGGTACTGAAGACCGTGCTCGGCCCCATGCCCAGCGAGCGGGCCGCCCTCACCTGGGTCTCCGGTACCGCGCCGAGACCGCCCCGGAACGCTTCCGTCAGGTAGCCCGCATTGTTGAACGTGATACCGATGATCAGCGAAGGATAGGAATCCAGTTGGATCCCGAGCGACCCGAGGCCGAAATAGACCATGTAGATCTGGAAGAGGGCGGGCGTGTTGCGCGCGATGGAAACCCAAACCGCCGCGACCGACTTCAGCAATCCGTTGCCCGACCTGCTGCACAAGGCGAGAAGGACCGCGATCGCGATCCCCATCACCACCGCCAGCAACGACGTTTCCAGCGTGACCAGGGCTCCGGCGAGCATATCGGGCAGGGAGCGCAGGGGGGCCGCCCACTGAAAACGGTAGTTCATGGACGCTGTACCCCTCGATCAACGAAGAAGAGGCACCTCGGATGACCGGCAGGCCCGTCAGGAGCAGACCCGCCAGCCTCCTCGACGTTCTGTCCTCGCCCGCCGACGTCCCCCGGCGCCCAAATACTTCCTACCGGTAGACGCTCGGAATCGTCAGGTTGATAGGCTCTCCCCCACCCATCCACTTCTTGTATAATTCAGCATAGCGGCCAGTCCGAACCTGCTGGTTGATGAACAGGTTAATGTAGTTCAGTAGGCCATACTCCTGCCGCGCCGTAATGATCGTCACATAATCGATCGTGTATGGCGCGTCTCCCCCGATAGCGAGGTTCGGGTATTTCCCCGATTTCATGATCTCGGATGCCATCGTCGCAACGATGGGCGTAGCGTCGATTTGCGCCTGGCTGACGGCGAGCACGACGTCGGCCTGACTCTGGTAAGCCCTGAACGATCCTTTGGGATCAGCGAATTTCTTCAGGTCGTCCTGCATGGCGAGAGACTCGTACGAGCCCGCGACACCTCCGACCTTGCGCCCCTTGATGTCCTCGTACTTGGCGATCCCCGTATCCTTCCGGGTCAGGATGACTTCTTTGAAGGCGAAATACGGAATCGACAGCCCGATCGTCTTGGCGCGGGCCAGCGTGTCGGAGGTGGCTGCGACCGCGATATCGGCGCGGTTCGACAAGATGGCCGGAATCCTGTCCGGCAATTGCGCCTCGACGATCTCCACCTTGACGCCGAGCGCCTTGCCGAGATCGTTGCAGTAATCGACGTCGAAGCCCGCGGGTTCGTTTTTCTCGTCGCGAAAGCCATTCGGGGGGATGTCCAATGTCACGGCGCACCGCATCGTGCCGGCCCCGATGATGTCGTCGAGCTTATCCGCATAGGCCCGGCCGCCCAAGAGAGGGAGGATCAGCAGGATGGTCCGGAGCAGGCTTATTCTGGTCATTGCGAAAACCTCCATGTCGCTCGATGTGCTGCATCTCCATCGACACTTCACGCGCCGATCGTCTAATAAACCTCTGTGGATACACTATCCAGACGAAGATCAATGACCTTTGCACACGTGTCAAGGCCGCGGTGCCGAATCGATTTGAAGTGCGAAAAGGAAGGGTAAATTGCATTGCGTTCAGGCACGGGCTGCCTGGTTACAAGGCTTCTGCATCGCACACGGCCCTGCATCCGAATGCGGTTTGGCAGCATGTGTGCTGCACGCCAACGCGGACGCTCTGACGGCATCCTGGCCCTTATCGCGACGCCCGAGCCATCCTTCGCCTGGCCGCGAGCAATGACGATCGCCCCCGCTCGTTCAGGCTAAGCCGGTTCAAGGGGACGACCCGTGCCAATGTGAGCTTCGCCTTCGGCAAATTTGCTCATATTGAACATCGCGAGCAGTGTCACGGGGTGAGGACGTTAAGGGGTTCGATCCGATCCTGTCTAGGAAGATGTGAGTTCGTCGCCGCGCATTTCCGCCAGCCGCTGCATCAGAAACGTCCCCCCGTCCATGATGTGCCGTTCGAGCAGATCGACGGCCCTGCGCGTGTCGCCTGCCTTGCAATAGTCGATCAGCAAGAGATGTTCTTTGTGCGCCTTGTCTTGGATGCCCGTCAGAGACACCATCATGCGTGTATAGCGTTCGATCTGCTGATGGATCTTCGCGATCAATTCCAAGGTCTTCGTCCGCCGCGACGGCGCGTAGACCGCGGCGTGGAACTTCCAGTTGAGTTCGTGGGAGTAGTCGCTGTCGCCGCCGCCCTCTCCGAAGCGGTGGGCCGCGACCCCGGCCCGCTCGAAATCGGCTTCGGTCATGCGGGGGATCGCCAGGGCCAGCAGCCACGTTTCGATCCGGGCCCGGAGTTCATAGAGTTCGAGGATCTCTTCCGCCGAGATGTCCGAGACGACGGCTCCCTTGTGGGACACCAGGGTCACGAAGCCTTCGGAGTGCAACTGGTGGAGGGCCTCCCGCACGGGAATACGGCTCACGCCGATTTCGGCGGCCAGGTGCTCCTGGCGCAATTGCATGCCGGCCTTGTACTCGCCTGACAGAATGCGCTTCCGGATCGCATCCGCAACCTGGGCCGAGATGGTCTTCCTCTCGACGACGATGTTCATGATGGCGGCACTCGAGGGCCTTTGTGAGCTGTGGTGGTATCTGTCCCTAACCGAAACCGAGGATCCTTGCTAGAATCCACGCCCTCTGGCCACTGCCCCACTCGAAGCTTCCGTATCCCGGTCCGACGACATCTTTGACCAGGGAGGGTTGACGTCAGGACAAGGGTGCATCCTCGTCAGTACACGTGCTCGGCGATCGGTCGATCGGCCGCGATCCGCTCGATGCTGAAAGGGGTCAGGTCGAGGGTGCGGTATCCGCCATGGGCGACGAGCTCGGCGATGCCGCGTCCGGCGGCGGGCGCGTGCATCATGCCATGGCCACTGAACCCGGTCGCGACGATGAGGTTTTGTACGTCCGGGTCGCGCCCGAGGATGGCACTGTGGTCGTACAGGTTGCAGTCGTAGTGGCCAGCCCAGGATCGCAGGAGGCGAAGGCGCTCGAAGCCCGGAATGCGATGAGCGAGCGCCGGCCAGATGATGTCGTCGAAGAGCGTGTGATCGACATCGAGCCCGAAATCCTCCGGATCGTTTTCAGTGTCCGGGTTGACGCCGCAGATATAGAGATCTCCTTCGGGACGAAGCCACACCCCACTCGGATCGAAGACGAACGGCCCCTCGGGACGCTTTTCGGGGCTGTCGAAGACGAACACGCATCGCTTGCGCGGAACCACCGGCAGCGCGAGGCCGGCCATTCGCGCGATGGACCCGCTCCAGGCGCCCGCGGCATTCACCGCCGTTCCGCAGCCGACCCGGTCTCCCGTCGCGAGCCGGATCGCATCGATCCGTCCCTCCTCCGAACGTTCGAAGCCGACCGCCTCCTCAGATAGCAGTGTAACGCCTTGCGCGCGCGCCTTGCGCCTGAACGCCTGGTGCAGGCCCGGCCCATCGAACCAACCCTCGTCGGCCATGCCTAAGGACGCAATGGCCAGATCGGCGGTGTTGAGCCAGGGGAACCGCCGCTGGATTTCGGGGACCTCGAGGAGGGTCACCGCCACGTTCTCATCCCTCTGGACCTGATGCTTGGCACGGAAGGCGGCCTCCTGACCGTGCAGCCCGAGGATGAGGTATCCGGGTTCGCGCAGCCCGATATCGGCGACGTTTCCCTCGACGCTCAGCCGCTCCTTCGCCTCGCGCAGGAACTGAATCCCGTAGGCTGACATCTGGATATTCGGCGGGGTTCCGAACTGTTGCCGGATCGCGCTCGCGGAGAGCGAGGAGGAGGAGGACATGAAGCTCGGATCACGCTCGATCACCGCGATCGTGCCGCGAAAACCGGAGTCAGCCGATAGGAAGTAGGCGATTGCGCTGCCCACGACCCCACCGCCGATGATGACCACATCGTAGACTTGTCGCATCAATCCCTCGGCCTCGACGCAGGACCGGTGGCCTCCAACCGGCCTGGCGAAATGGCGTGCCATCCGACCACTTGCACCTCGTGCGAGACCGATTGCAGGCCCCGAACGATGAGCCGTCGTCCAACCTGCCAGATTGGACATCTTATCCAAGCTGGGTTTACATGACAATGCTCCTTGCGCGGCAGGCTGCGGCTGAGCCTTTGATCCAATCGGATTCCGGGTGCAGCCTCTACAAGGGAACGAACGTCCAAGCCGAGCAGAGACGGGTTGGAAGCCGGTCCACCTCGAACGCTTTCGCTTCCGGCGAATTCGCTCCAATCCGATACTGCTCCAAGTGGACAAGACGTCGAACAGAGGCGAGGGATGCGGATGGCGAGCCACGCCGAACCGAAGATCGATCTTGCCGGATCGGGCGGCCTGTTGCTCGACGCGGCCGAAGGGCGCTTCTCGCCCGACGTCCAGAGGCGGGTCTGGGCCTTGGCGGCGGCCGCAAGACGCCTCGAAGGGGTCCGGGACGCCGTGCCAGGCATGAACAACCTGCTCGTCGCCTTCGACGCTCTCGCGATGGACCACGAGGACCTGCGCGGGAACCTTCGCCAGATGTGGCGTGACGTCGAGCCTGGCGCTGTGGCGGGAAAGATTGTGGAAATTCCCGTGCACTACGGCGGTCCGAACGGCGAGGACCTGCTGGAGTGGGCGGACCATTGCGGGCTGCCCGTGGCCGAAGCCGTGAGGCGACATGCGGCAGCGGACTATTCCGTTGCCGCCATCGGCGCGATGCCGGGCTTCCCCTACCTCTCGGGGCTCGACCCAGCCTTGGCAAGGCCGCGCAGGACGTCGCCGCGAGCCTCTATCCCCGAAGGGGCCGTCATCATCGGGGGCCCGCAGACGGGGATCATGCCGCAGCCCGGGCCATCGGGATGGCACGTCCTGGGGCTGACGTCGGTCAAGCTCTTCGATCCCTGCGCCAATCCGCCGGCGCTGCTGCAACCGGGGGACATTGTGCGGTTCGCCGTGGCCAGGATCGAAGCATGATCGAGATTCTCAGCGCCGGGGTCCTCAACACGGTGCAGGACCTCGGCCGCCCCGGATGGCTCGCGTCCGGCGTCAGCATCGGCGGCGCCATGGATCGTCCAGCGCTCGAGGCGGCAAACCGCCTCCTCGGGAATGCACCGGGTGCCGCGGGCTTGGAGGTCCAGCTGTTCCCGTTCCGCCTCCGTTCCCACGCACAGGTCACCGTCGCCGTCACAGGGGCTGACTGCGAGGCGACGATCGACGGGGTGCGGCTGCCGCCCTGGTGGGCTACGCCGCTGGGCCCGGGACAGACCTTGGCGCTGGCGCCGCCGAGATCCGGCGCGCGCGCCTACATCGCTATTGCCGGAGGGATCGAGGTGCCGGTCCTGCTCGGGTCGCGCTCGACGGACGTGCGCGGCCGCTTCGGCGGCCTGGAAGGCCGCGGGCTGGCGAGGGGCGACCGCTTGCCGCTCGGGCTGGCCGGCGCGCCGGGCCGGCTAGGGCCGGCCGGCCTTGGCGCCGTTCCTCCCGAGAGGCAAGCAGGCGAACACGCGGCGGTCACGCTGCGCGTGTTGGCCGCGGCGGAATACGGCGCGTTCACCGAGCGGGCACAGCAGTCCATCTTCGAAGCAGATTGGATCGTGACGGTAGAGGCCAACAGGATGGGCTATCGCCTGAGCGGGCCTTGCCTGGACCTGCGGAGCCCGCTCGAGCTCCTGTCGCACGGCATCATGCCGGGGACCGTGCAGGTCCCGCCCGCGGGGCAGCCCATCGTGCAACTGGCCGACGCGAACACCTGCGGGGGCTATCCGAAGATCGCGACCATCATCGAGGCCGACATCTGGCGCGTCGCGCAGGCTCCTGTCGGGACCGCGATCCGTTTCCAGTCGATCGAACCGAAAGCCGCGCTCAGGGCCTTGCAAGAGCAGGCTCTGTGGATGAACGACTTGGGCGCGACCCGCGCCTCGCTCGCCGGCGTCTGAGGTCTCGGAGAGAGCCCCAACGACGTCAAGGGTCAGCCCCTGTCAGATAGACAAGACCCTGTCTTGGTCGCCTCGATCCAAAAGCCCCGGCGCGAAGGCCCGGATCAACACGCCGTCTCCCACGAGCCGACGGCGAACCGCAGCGGCGATGTTCAAGGCGTCGGGAGTATCGCTATGGACGCAGATGGAGTCGACGGGCGTCTGCAGCATGGCCCCTGATTGCGTCTCGATCGCGCGGGCCTTGACCATCCGGACCACCCGGGCGGCTGCCTCCTCGGCATCGTGGATAACCGCGCCGGGCAGCTTGCGCGAGACGAGGAAGCCCTCCTCCGTGTAGGCCCTATCCGCGAAGATCTCGGACTTGACGGTCAGGCCCGCATCACGCGCGAGACGGTCCTGGTGCCCGAGCGCGATCACGAGGCAGGCGAGGGTCGCGTCGACCGCCTTGATGGCGCGGGTCACCGCGCCGGCGACCTCGGCGTCGGTCTGCGTCAGGTTGCCGAGCGCGCCATGCGCCTTGACGTAGGTGATGCGATGCCCCGCATAGGTGGCCAGCGCTTGGGCGGCGCCAACCTGATAGGCGACCAATCGCTCGATCTCGCCCGCCGTATGCGGGATGTGCCGCCGGCCGAACCCCCAGAGGTCCAAGTAGCCCGGATGGGCTCCCACCGCGACGCCCTTGGAGCGCGCCTCGGCGAACGTTTTGGCCATGACCTCAGGGTCGCCCGCGTGAAAGCCGCAGGCCACGTTCGCCGACGAGACGATCTCGAGGATGGCCGTGTCATTGCCGAGCGAGTAGGCGCCGAAGGCTTCGCCCATGTCCGAGTTGAGGTCCACGACGATCGCTGTTGTCGGGTCAGGCATGGGTCGTCTCCTCAGCCTTCGAAACCTTGGCGGCGCCGCGCGGCGGCGAACGGGTCGGCATCATGAAGCCTTACATGCGCAGCCCTTGACCTGCGCGGCCCGGAGCTCTGCGTCGCACAGGAGCCCCGGCCGTTGGACCAAGTGGTGCCTTGCTCAAGGCCGTCACTCGATCGTGTAGAGCAGCGTGCCGTATCCGACCAATGCGCCTTCAGCGCAAGACGGCGCACCGAGGGTCCCATCGCGGGGCGCCGTAGCGGGCCGCAGGCAGGGACCCGCCTGAACGTAGCCGACCACCTGGCCTTCGACGACCTGCTGCCCCGTCTCCGCGGCCGGGCGCCCTGTGAGCGGATGGCTGTGATGGAAGATCCCGACACCGGGCGCCCTGACGCCTCCGCGAGCCTGCGTCGTAAGGGTCTGGGCGGGTTGCGGGGCGGGGCAGTCGACGACGGGGCGCTCGATCCGCAAGCGCCAGGAGACGACGCCGTCCGTCAGCTCGACTTCGGTCACGCCTGCGGCATGCGCAATCCGGCTCAGTCGTTCGATCTCGTCCGGGCCGATCATCGCCGTACCTGGTTCGGGAACCCGGCGGCGATGAGCCGCTCGAGGTGGTGGATGTCGAAGCCGCCAGCTGCAAAGCCGGGCTCTTCCATCAGCGCGCGATGCAGGGGCGCGTTCGTCACGATGCCGGTGGCCTCGATCTCCGCCAGGGCGCCTCGCATGCGGGCGACCGCCTCCTCGCGCGTCGCGCCGTGGGCAAGAAGCTTGGCTACCAGCGAGTCGTAGTGAGGCGGCACCTCGTATCCCGAGTAGAGGTGCGATTCCACGCGGATGCCCGGGCCGCCGGGAGCGATCCACCGCTCGACCCGACCGGGCGACGGCGCGAAGGTGAAGGGGTGCTCGGCATTGATCCGGCATTCGATCGCGTGCCCCTGGAGCTCGATGTCGGCCTGCCCTACCGAGAGCCTCTCGCCTTGCGCAATGCGAAGCTGCTCGCGGACGATGTCGACGCCGGTGACGAGCTCGGTGACGGGGTGCTCGACCTGGACGCGTGTGTTCATCTCGATGAAGAAGAACTCGCCGCCCTCGTAGAGGAACTCGAAGGTGCCGGCACCGGTGTAGCCGATGCGCAAGCAGGCATCGGCGCACAGGCGGCCTATGTCGGTGATCGCTTCGCGCGCGATCCCCGGGGCCGGGGCCTCCTCGATCACCTTTTGGTGACGGCGTTGCATCGAGCAGTCGCGCTCGCCCAGCCAGATCGCGGAACCGTGCGTGTCAGCCAGGACCTGGATCTCCACGTGGCGCGGGTGCTCGAGGAAGCGCTCCATGTAGACGTCCGGGTTTCGGAATGCCCGCCCAGCTTCCTCCCGCGTCATGGCGACCGCCTCGAGCAGATCGCGCCCGTCGCGGACGATCCGCATGCCGCGGCCGCCGCCGCCGCCCGCCGCCTTGACGATCAGCGGGTAGCCGACGCGCTCGGCCGCGCTGCGGATCGCGCCCGGGTCTGCGGGCAGCACGCCGTCCGACCCGGGCACGCAAGGGACGCCCACCGCGATCATGGCCTGCTTGGCCGCGACCTTGTCGCCCATGCGGCGGATCACCGAGGAGGATGGCCCAATGAAGGCGAGCCCGGCCGCCTGGACGGCGGCCGCGAAGTCCGCGTTCTCCGACAGGAAGCCATAGCCGGGGTGGATGGCGCCCGCGCCCGTCAGCTTGGCCGCGAGCAGGATCTCGATCGTGTTGAGGTAGCTCGCCGTCGCGGGCGCAGGGCCGATGCAGACGGCGCGATCGGCCAGCATGACGTGCCGAAGGCCGGCATCAGCCTCGGAATGGACCGCAACCGTTCCAAGGCCCTCGGCCCGGCAGGCCCGAAGGATGCGCAGCGCGATCTCGCCGCGGTTGGCGATCAGGACGGTATCGAAGCTCATGGGCGGGCGACTGGAGAGATCGCGAAGAGCGGATCCCCGGCCTGCACCGCGGCCCCGTCTTGCGCGAGGATCTCGGCGACGGTTCCGGCGCAGTCGGCCTCGACCTTGATCAGCGTCTTCATGGCTTCCAGGATACCCAAGGTCTGCCCGTCCTCCACGACGTCGCCGACCGAGACGAACGGCGGATGGCCGGCCGCCGCGGACCGGTAGAATGTTCCCACCAACCCGGCGACCACCAGTTGGGGCTTGTCGGCCGCGGGCATAGCGACACCCGAGGCGCGGGGCTCCGCCGCCTCCAGCGGCGGCAAGGGAGCGAGGGCCGCGGGTCGATCGGCCAGGGACGAGACCCCTTTGGCCAGGCGGATGCGCCAGCCATCTTTCACGAACTCGAGTTCCTGGATCGGCGCGCGGCCCATCAAGCCAAGCAATCGTTCGATGAGGAGCAGATCCATATCGCATCCTAGGCGGATTCTGCGGCGTCGTCCGGGAGGCAAGGACGCGGCATCGAGCTCTCGCCACAGGCCGTCGCGGCGGCGAGCGACGTGCCGGGCGTCACTTGCCGGGCTTGTCCGTGGCCCGGGTGAGCAGGACGACGCCGGCCTTGTCGGCGGTATCGTAATAGGTAAAGCCCGTCCGGTTAGCCCGGCGCCCGCGCATCAGGACCGGCAATCCCCTTCCCTTCGCCTCGATCTCGGCCGCGTCCGCGTCCGTTACCTCGAAACCGAGATGGAACACGCCCTCCCCCTTGGAGTCGAGGTGCTTGCGCTGCGGGGTCGGGTCCTCGCTGGGCTGGCAGAGCTGAAGCTGGATGCTGGGGAGATTGCAGATGCGGTACTGCATCTTGAGGAATCCCTGGGGGTTCGGGACGTCGAGGTCCTCGTACTCTGCCAGCGCCGGATAGGCCTCCCAGGGACCGATCCCGATCGATTCGTAGTAGGCCTGGGTCTTGTCAATGTCGCACACGACGATGCAGACGTGATGCAGTTTCTTCGTAATGTCCGCCATATTCATTTCCTCTCGGGCATGACGTAGTTCAGCACGCGGCGGCCGCCATCGGGGTAGATCGTCTCGCCCGTGATGTAGGAGGCGTCGTCACTCGCCAGGAACGCCACGACGGCGGCGATTTCGGCCGCGGTCCCGTAGCGACCGAGGGGGGTTCGGGACAGGATCGCGCGGTCCGTGGCATCGGAGGCGAAACCGCCCCGGACCATTTCGGTGTCGATGGTGCCCGGGCCGACGCCGACGACCCTAATGCCATACGGAGCAAAGGCGACCGCCGCGGTGCTGGTCACCTGATTCATCCCGCCCTTGGTGATCGCGTAGGTCGCGACGCGCGGGTTCGCGAGCCCCGAGTTGATAGAGGACATATTGATGATGACGCCGCCGCCACCCTGGGCGATCATCTGGCGCGCCGCGGCCTGGGTGCCCCAGAAGGCGCCCTCGAGGTTGATCCCGAGCACCTTGTCGTAGTCGGCTTTGGTCACCTCGAGAAAGTCCTGGACCATAGCGATGCCGGCGTTGTTGACCATGATGTCGATGCGGCCGAACCTGGCGACCGCCTCGGCGACCAGCTCCTCGACTTGAGCCTTCTCGCTGACGTCGGTGACGACCGCCAGGATGTCGTCGCCGCCGCCGATCTCGGCGGCGCTCTCGTCAAGGCGCCGGGCATCGACGTCCGCCATCACGACCCTTGCGCCTTCAGCCTTGAGGCGCTCCGCGCATGCGCGCCCTATGCCACGCGCTGCGCCGGTGGTGACCGCGACCCTGTTTTTCAGCTTCACGTCCACTCCTTCAACATTCGATCAGTCTGGCATCGCGATGCCGGCCCCTCGCCGGGGCGAGAGCCCGATCTTCACGCGGGCCACCGGCGCGGCGATCGGCCCGTTGCCCCCAAATGTGAAGCCTCCTGCAGACCTCGGCCCCGATCTTAAATCTGGCTGGCTGCAGCCGAGCGTCGTTTCACTTTGCCGCGAGACAGCAGGTTACAGGTCAGTTGGATAATATATTCACAACATCGGGTCAAACCGCGTCTCACTGCCGGCGTCTGCCGATCGAGACAGCGGCAGCCTTCGACTCCAGCGATTCAGCACTCTCGAGGTCGCGGTCGGCGGTGGGGGTTCGGCAGGTCTCATTTGGCATGATCGGCAGGCGGCGGACAATCCTGCCAGGCGCCGATGCTGATCGGGTCCGAGACCGCCGTCGTTTCCTAAGGTCGCCCAGGACGATGCAGACGTGCTGGAGCGTTGAAGATTGCGGTCATATTGGTCCGGTCGCCTCAGGTCGAGGCAGGTCGTGACAGCACGCGGTCGTCATCCTGCCGCAAAACCCAGGCCGGCGCGGAAGCGGTTCTTGACCTCGACAGCGTCGCGGGGCGGCAACGACCGGGGCGGGTTCTCCGCGGCGACCTTGACGACGAAGAGGCGCGGCCCGTCCGCGCGCTGTGTTAACGTTACGCAAAGCCGCTCGACGTCGTTCTGGTCCCTGACCGTCTCGGCCTGGGCGAAGCCGCAGACCTCGGCGATCCGGGCGAGGTCGATACCCCGGCCCGTATGGCTCGGCTGCATGCCGGTCTCACCGAAGTGATGGTTGTCGATCACGACGATCGAGAGGTTACGCGGCTTGGCGACGGCGATCGTAGCCAGGCTGCCCATCGCCATGAGTTGCTCGCCATCGCCCGTGATCACCAGGACCCGCCGCTCCGGCTGCGCTTGAGCCAACCCAAGCCCCACCAGGGCGGCCCCCCCCATGGCGCCCCAGAGATAGTAGTTGTCGTCGCGATCGCCCGTGGCATGCACGTCGTAGCTCGGGGAGCCAAGCCCTGTCACGACCAGGTCGCGGTCGCGCAAGAGGGATGCGACGACCTCGCGTCGCGACAGGGTGCCGGCGGTCAGGATGTCGGATCGGCTCATGTCGCTCACCATTTCTTCTTGCCGAGGAGCCGCTGTCCGATCAAAACGGCCATCTGCTGGTCAGCCTCGTAGGCGAGGGTCGCGGCGGACTCGACCGCCTCAATCAGGTCTTCGGCCGTGTCGGCCCTCACTACGCGCAGGCCGATCGCCTCGAGGGCCGCCTGGGTGGCCCGGCCCATGGGGACTTGCCACGGGTTGAACTCGGCCCACTCGCCGCGCATCGTGACGAGCATCAGGAGAGGGAAGCGGGCGATCACGGGGAGCGAGAGCATGTTGATGCAGTTCCCCACACCGCTCGACTGCATGAGGAGCACCGAGCGCTGACCGCCCAGCCATGCCCCTCCAGAGATGGCAATCCCTTCCTCTTCGGTCGTCAGCACGTTGGCCGTGACATCGGGGTCGGCGGAGAAGAGATTGATCAAAGTGGTGTGCCCCGCGTCGGGCACATAGGCCATCTGCCTGACCTTGGCTGCCTTGAGCGCCTGGTAGATCGCTTTCGGCCATTCAGTCTTGATGGACGCGTCCCGGGCGGGACGGTCGGGTTCGGCGCCGGGCACGGCCGCTCTCCTGTCGTTGATCTCGCCGTTTCATAGCCCACTGCATCCTGCGGGTGGTCGGCCCATTTTCTTGATCAGTTATAGTGTTATTGAATAGGTAGATGGAACTGTCTCAACTCCGCACTCTCATCCACGTGGCCGAACTCGGAAGCCTCAGCAAGGCCGCTGACCGATTACATATCGCTCAGCCCGCGCTGAGCAGGCAAGTGCGGCTTCTCGAGGAGGAACTGGGCGTCAGGCTCTTCGACCGTCACGGGCGCGGCATGGTGGTGACGGAGCGAGGTCGCGCGGTGCTCGCGCACGCGACGCGAGTCATGCGCGAGCTCGACGAAATCCGCGCGGAGGTTTCTGAAGGGGAGCCGCCCTTGGCGGGTCACGTGTCGATCGGCTTGCCGCCCACGGTGTCCGACATCATATCAGTCCCGCTCGTCGGCGCCTTTCACGCCCACCCCAACGCCGTGCCGAGGCTGATCAGCGCCTACACGGGCCACCTCCTCGATTGGCTGCACCGCGGCGAGATCGATCTGGCCGTGCTCTATGACCCTCACTCGGCCCGCTCGCTCAGGTCTCGCCCGTTGCTTGTCGAGCACCTCCACGTCGTAGGACCCTCGAGTGCCGGGCTCTGCACCTCGCGGGCCGTGCCTTTCCGAGACCTCGAGGGCAAGCCGCTCCTGCTGCCGAGCGCGCGGCACGGGCTGCGCGGGATCGTCGAGCGATGCGCGGCCGAGAGCGGGATCGCATTGAACGTGGTGGCCGAGGCCGACGCATTCGGAACACTCAAGGATCTTGTCCGGCACGGCTACGGGTGGACGATCCTGCCGACCGCGCCGATCTACTGCGACATCGCGGTCGGCAGCCTCACGGCAGCGCCGCTGGTTGACCCGGCGCCCGAGCGCCACCTGGTCCTGTCCTTCCCTGCCGATCGTCCGGCACCGCGGCTCGCGCGGTTCGCCGGCGAGGCGATCGTGGCCATCGTCGCCGAAAACGCATCGCGCGGTATTTGGGCTATCGAACCGAGGGTGGAAAAGCCTCTATAGCGGATCGCGATAGCTGATAACGCAATCCGCTCATTGCCCGAACAATTGGGCGCCTCTTATTTTGCCGTAAGCAGAAGGCTCCTCGGCTTCCGCTCTTCTGACCGCAACTTGCGCGGGGCTCGCTTGAGGTAAGACGGTCGGCAGAGGTTCGAAGATCTCGCTGGCGATCGGCATTTGTCATTCTTTATGGGAGCGCAATCTTGAACGTCCTCATCGTCTACGCTCATCCGGAGCCGAAATCTTTCAACGGCGCGATGAAGGACGTTGCCGTCGAGACGCTGCGGGGCGCCAGGCACAATGTCGTCATCAGCGACCTGTACGCCATGGGTTTCCGCTCCGCGGTCGGGCCGGATGATTTCGAGGGCGAGCGCGAAGACGCGGGCTTCCTCAGCGTCGCGCGGGAGCAGACCCACGCGATCAAGAGCGGGACGCTTGCTGCCGACATCGTGGCCGAGCAGGAGAAGCTGAGCCGCGCCGACCTGGTGATCTTCCAATTCCCCCTTTGGTGGTTCGGCATGCCCGCCATCATGAAGGGGTGGGCCGACCGGGTGTTCGCCCGCGGGTTCGCCTACATGCCCGGACGCAAGTACGATACCGGCATGCTCCGTGGCAAGGCCGCCATGGTCGCCGCCACGACCGGCACGTCCGCCGACACCTACGCGCCCGACGGCATCGACGGCGACATCCTGACCGTGCTCTGGCCCGTGCACAACGGACTGCTGCGCTACAGCGGCTTCGACGTGTTGCAGCCTTTCGTCGCCTACATGCCGGGCCGGCTCAGCCAGGGCGAACGCGAGGCCTGCCTTGAAGCCTACCGCACGCGCCTCCTTGCGCTCGATGCCGCGCCGAGGCTCTTCTTCCATCCTGCCGAAGACTACGGCCCCAACGAGCGCCTCAAGCCCGGCGTCCTCGCCCGCTCGGGCGTGCAGCGGAACGTTTAGCGGGCCCCGCTCGGCCTCGCGCAGGCTGACCGCAAGGGAGAACAGCAATGACGGTCTACACCCGCCCGGTCTTCGAGATGGCGCGGCGGCACCTCGACGTCATCGCCGATCACTTCGAAATCCCGTCCCATGAACGGGCACGCATCCTCTACCCGAAGCGCGCCATCTGCGTGTCAATCCCCGTCCACATGCACGACGGCAGGGTCGAGGTCTTCGAGGGCTACCGCGTCCAGCATCATCTGACGCTGGGCCCCACGAAGGGCGGGACGCGATTTGCGCCGCGCCTCGACATCGGCGAGGTCGGCGCCCTTGCGGTCTGGATGAGCTGGAAGTGCTCGCTCGCCGGACTGCCGTACGGGGGCGCCAAGGGAGGCGTCGCGTGTTCCCCGCACGAACTCTCCCGCCGCGAGTTGGAGGCGGTGTCGCGCCGCTACATGCAGGAGATGATCCCGTTCGTCGGGCCGCACACCGATGTGATGGCGCCCGACATGGGCACCACCGAGCAGGTCATGGCCTGGTTCATGCACACTTATTCCATGTACCAGGGCCAAGCCGTGGCCGAGATCGTCACCGGCAAGCCCGTCTCGCTCGGCGGCACCGAAGGGCGGCGCGAGGCGACCGGCCGCGGGGTGGCCTACCTCGTCTCGCTGGCTGCTGAAGAGGTTGGTCTGCAATTGTACGACGCTTTCGCGATCGTCCAGGGCTTCGGCAACGTGGGCTCCGTCTCGGCACTGACCCTGCCTCGCCGCTACGGCATGCGCATCACGGTGGTGAGCGACCATACGGTCGCCTATCTCGACCCGTCCGGCCTTCCGCTCGACGCCCTGATGGAGCGCACCTCCGCTAAGGGTTCGCTGGCCGGGTTTTCAGACCAGTGCACGATCGCGCCCGACGAGCTGATGACGTAGTCATGCGACGTCCTCGTCCCCGCCGCCATCGAGCGGGTCATCAACGCCGGCAAGCTCCGATGCCGCATACTGGCTGAAGGCGCCAATGGCCCGTCCACGCCCGACGCCGACAAGATTCTGGACGAGCGGCGGGGCGAGGTCTTCGTCATCCCGGACATCCTGTGTAATTCGGGGGGCGTGATCGTCAGCTATTTCGAGTGGGTCCAGGACCTCCAGCGCCTGTTTTGGTCCAAAGCCGAGGTGAACGACAAGCTTGAGACGCTGCTGAAGGCATCTTTCGAGCAGGTCTTGCGACGGGCCAAGCGCGACGGGGTGTCCAACCGTACGGCGGCGATGTCGATCGGCGTCGAAAAGGTCCGCAAGCTCGGAGCCTGTCCGAGTAATTGTCTCGACGGCGCTGTTTTGGGGTGATTCACTTGGCTGATGGCCAAGGCGTTTCGCTCGTGGGATATTGACAAGGGATGGCTTCTGCCGCCCTCGCTGCATGAGTTCGTGCCGCCGGGGCACATGGCGCACTTCGTCTGCGACACGGTGCGCGAAGCGCTGGACCTCTCGGCCATCCTCGACACCTACACCGAGGAGCGGGGCTACCCGCCCTATCATCCCGGCATGGTGGTGGCGCTGCTTCTCTACGGCTACAGCCGCGGCCTGTACTCCTCCCGTCAGCTCGCCCGCGCCTGCGAGGAGCGGGTCGACGTCATGGCGGTGACCGGGTTGAACCGGCCGGACTTCCGAACCATCACGGACTTTCGCAAGCGCCACCTTGCGGCGCTGTCGGACCTGTTCGTTCAGGTCTTGCGTCTGTGCCGGGCGGCCGGGCTGGTCCAGTTCGCTCATGTGGCGGTGGACGGGACCAAGCTCAAGGCGAACGCCTCGCGTAACAAGGCCATGAGTTATGGGCGGATGAAGACAACCGCGCCGGCGTTGGCGGCCGAGGTGGCGGAATGGCTGGATCATGCGCGCGACACCGATGCGGCCGAGGATCAGGCGCATGGCGCGGACCGACGCGGGGACAAACCCATCTCGACCAAACCCTACCACCCATAGCTAGATCAAACCGTTGCTCGGACAGGCTCCTAGATGTTGCCGCGCTCGTCGAGATCATGGACGATATCTCCCGGTCTTTCGGCTTCATCGTCAGCCTGACAATTCGCCCAAACGCTCCCGAGCGAGAAGAGCTTTCCTTGCCGGCCGGCCCCTTCCCTGACGCCTCAGCTCAGCGCGCAAATCCATGAATGAACGCCCGCTTTCGAACGCCACCGCTCTGCGTTCGATGGCAAAGTTGGGCACACTCCCGCAACCGCCTTGGGGTGACGAACGTTCTCCTCGGAGTAGGCCTGAATGGAGATGCATCGGCCGAAAAGTCCTGTCGCGCCCCGACAGGGACCGGCGAACAGATCGGTGGCGGAAAGAGTCTACGCCGCAGAGACCTTGTCGGCGCGGACGGTTGCGGGAGGCATCATGCGCAGGTGACATACCCCGAATAGAGAACGACAAATTACTTTGGCTTACTCATTTTCGACATTTTCTTGAACATGGATTCGGGAGCAACCCTACTCATTACTTTGAGAACGTTACTAAGGCCCGGGCGGATTTCCAGCTTGCCAGCTTCGATCCCGGCAATTGCATGGCGGGCAAGCACCTTTACGTCCATGCCTTTCTGCCCCTTCATCTCCTCCGCGAACTCGCCCCGGAACAGGGGTGTCTCAACGCCTGGCGGGGCCAGCTCGACCACGGTTATCCCGGTGCTGCTGAGCTGCACGCGCAACGACTGAGTGAAAGAGTGAATGGCGGCCTTCGTGGCGCAATAGACTGGTGAAATTGAAAGTGGGATGAAAGCCAGCCCGGACGAGACATTGACGATCAGCGCGTTTTGACGCGTTCTGAGATGCGGAAGGAACTGCTGGACCATCCGAACAGGCCCGCTCAAGTTAATTTCAATCTCGCGTGTCACGTCTGTCAGGTCCCGGGCGTCATTAAGGTTGAGGTTGCGCATGATGCCGGCGTTGTTGACCAGGGTGTCGAGTGCCGGAAAGCCCGAAATAATGCTCTCATACAGCGCCGCGATGGCTTCAGGCTTACTTACGTCGCTTCTGAAGGTATGGAGGCCTGGGAGAGTCTGCGCGGCGGCGTCAAGCCTGTCCTGATCGCGGCCGGTCACGATCACCGCATTGCCGCGCCCGAGGAGCTGCTTTGCCAACTCAAGGCCGATGCCGCTCGTGCCCCCGGTGATCAGGATGGTTCTTTGGTTCAGCTTCATGGGGCTTCTCGCCGGTCGGGGTGCTTGCTCCCTGTATCTTAGACGCATACACTTACCCGTCGGAAGTAGGCACTGAAACGTTCTATACTTACCGGAAGGAGAGTGTGACATGGCTGGAGGGGCGCATTTCACGCCAGAGCAAATCACGGCGGCGAAACTCTACGCCGCCGCGACGCCCCCCATTGACCTAGATCCTCGGATTGAGGCGCTGGTGCATGAGTTGATCGGACGTGTGGCCGACAAATGGACCATGATGGTCCTCGAAGTTCTCGGGGAGCACGGCGAGGTGCGTTTCACGCGGCTGAGCGAGTTCGTCCCCGGCATCAGCCAGAAGATGCTCACGCAGACCTTGCGCCATATGGAACGCGACGGGCTGCTGATACGGACCGTGCACCCCGTCGTGCCGCCCAAGGTCGAGTACCGGCTGACCGCGCTCGGTCTTGGGTTAGGCTCCGCATTCTGTGGGGTTTGGGTCTGGGCGGCGGAGAACCTCGACCAAGTCGAGAGTGCGCGCGAAACCTTTGACGGCAAAATCAGAAAAGGCTGATCGGTGCGCTACGGGACGGAACCGTCGACGGCAAGTTCCTGGAGTGGGCAGGTCTGAGACGAATATGGAC
>CAXTOT010000091.1:0-19735 GCA_964245915.1 uncultured Lichenihabitans sp.
AGCTCGAACACCTCGTCATAGGGCACGTTGGCTTCCGCCAGCAGCACGTTCATGTGACCCGGCATGCGGCCCGCCACGGGATGGATGGCGTATTTGACCTCGACGCCCTCCTTTTTGAGCGTGTCGGCCATCTCGCGCAGCGCATGCTGGGCCTGGGCCACCGCCATGCCATAGCCCGGCACGATGATGACCTTGGCGGCATTCTTCATGATATAGGCGGCGTCCTCGGCCGACCCCTGTTTCACGGGGCGTGTCTCGACCACGCCGCTCGCCGCGGCCGTCTCGCCCCCGAATCCGCCGAGGATGACGGAGATGAAGGAGCGATTCATGCCCTTGCACATGATGTAGGACAGGATCGCGCCCGAGGAGCCTACCAGCGCGCCCGTGATGATGAGGGCCAGATTGCCGAGCGTGAAGCCGATGCCGGCCGCGGCCCAGCCCGAATAGGAATTCAGCATCGAAACCACGACCGGCATGTCGGCGCCCCCGATCGGGACGATGATGAGCACGCCGAGGGCCAGCGCCACGAGCACGATGGCCCAGAAGGCGAGCGTGCTGGTGCTCACCACGAATCCCGCGATCAGCACTACCAGCAGCACCGCGAGCGCGATGTTGATGGGATGGCGCTGCGGCAGCATGATGGGCTTGCCCGACATGCGGCCGTCGAGTTTTAGGAAGGCGATAATGGAGCCGGTGAAAGTCAGCGCCCCGATGGCGGCGCCGAGCGACATTTCGACGAGGCTCTGGCCGTGGATGTCGCCGGGCGTGCCGATGCCAAAGGCCTGCGGGGCGTAGAGCGCGCCGGCCGCCACCAGCACGGCCGCAAAACCGACCAGGGCGTGGAAAAGGGCCACGAGCTGGGGCATGTTGGTCATCTGCACGGTGCGGGCGCGCCAGGCCCCGATGCCGCCGCCGATCGCGATGCCGCCCACCACCATGGCCCAACTGATGGCGTCCGCCGGGGGCCGTAGCAGCAAGGTGGTGAGCACCGCCAGCCCCATGCCGATCATGCCATAGCGATTGCCCTGGCGCGACGTGGCGGGGGACGACAGGCCGCGCAGGGCCAGGATGAATAGGATGCCCGAGACGAGATATAGAAGGGCGGCGAGACTTTCGCTCATGGCTCAGCCCTTCTTCTTGTACATGGACAGCATGCGTTCGGTGACCAGGAAGCCACCGAAGATGTTCACGCTGGCGAGGATGAGCGCCACGAAGCCGAACAGCCGCGCCGCCCAGGCACCCGCGGATCCGACACCCTCGGCATCGACGCCGACCGACAGCAGGGCGCCCACCACGATGACTGACGAGATCGCGTTGGTGACCGACATCAGCGGCGTGTGCAGCGCGGGCGTCACCGACCAGACCACGTAGTAGCCGACGAACACCGCCATGGCGAAGATGGCCAGGCGAAACACGAAGGGATCGATGGCGCCGCCCGTGACCGCATGGGCGGCCGTGCCCCCCATGTCGGCGAGCTGCGCCGCATAGGCATGCGCCTGGTCGGCCGATTGCTGGGCCGCCGCGGCTGCGGCCTGGGCCTTCTGGTAGAGTTGGTCCGCGGTATCGGCCGCCATGCTGCTGCCCTCAATGATGAAACGAAAACGGATGCCGGATCGCCAAAAGCGCTGGGCGCGTCAGGCGGCCTTGGGCTGGAAATTGGGATGAACCACGGCGCCATCGCGGGTCAGCAGGGTGGCGCGCACGAGCTCGTCATCCCAGTTCACGGCGAGCATCTTCTTGTCCTTGTCGATCATGGTCTCCACGAAGGCGAACAGATTGCGCGCATAAAGGGCCGAGGCCGTCGCGGCGAGCCGTCCGGGCACGTTGAGATAGCCCACCACCTTGACGCCATTCTCCTCCACGATCTCGCCGGGTCGCGACAGGTCGCAATTGCCGCCGCGTTCGACCGCAAGATCGATCACCACCGAGCCCGCCCGCATCGAGCGCACCATAGCGGCGCTGACGAGTTTCGGGGCGGGCCGGCCTGGGATCAGGGCCGTGGTGATCACGATATCCTGCTTGGCGATATGGCTCGCCACCAGCTCAGCCTGCTTGGCCTTGTAGGCGTCCGACATCTCCTTGGCGTAGCCGCCGGAGGTCTCGGCCTGCTTGAACTCGTCGTCCTCCACGGCCACGAATTTGGCGCCGAGCGACTCCACCTGCTCCTTGGTGGCGGGACGCACGTCCGTCGCGGTCACTATGGCGCCGAGCCGCCGCGCCGTGGCGATGGCCTGCAGCCCGGCTACTCCGACGCCCATCACGAAGAGTCGCGCGGCGGGCACGGTACCGGCCGCCGTCATCATCATGGGAAAAGCCCGGCCATATTGTTCGGCCGCGTCGATCACGGATCGGTAACCCGCCAGATTGGCCTGGCTCGATAGGACGTCCATGACCTGGGCGCGCGTGATGCGGGGCATCAGCTCCATGGCGAGGGCCGACACGCCCGCGTCCGCCATGGCGCGCAAGGCGTCCTCCTGGCCGTAGGGGTCCATGATCGCAATCACCAGGGCGCCGCGCTTGAGGCCCGCCAGTTCGTCGGCCCGGGGTCGTCGCACCCGCAACACGAGGTCGGCGTCGCGCACGGTCTCGGCCGCATCATGGGCGATCGCGGCCCCTGCCGCCTCGAAATCCGCATCGAGAACGCCCGCCTTCACGCCGGCGCCGCTCTGCACCGTCACGCTCGCGCCCAGCGCGATGAATTTGCGGACGGTTTCAGGCGTCGCGGCGACGCGCGGCTCATTCGGATCCGATTCGGCCGGCACGGCGATGCGCATGAAACAACTCCGATGAGGGCCTAGGGCACACGAGGTTCAGGGCCGCGAAAGGCCTGGTCGCATGCCGCGAGCGGCGCGATGGGGGAGGGGGCGGCTTGCGACCGCGGGAAGTCTAGACGAGGAAGATCGCCATCAGGATGAGCAGGATCGCGACCCCGATCGTCAGCCATTTGGCCATGCGCAGAAACAAGCGATAGGTGCGCTCGTGTTCCGCATAGTCCATATACTGGCTGTCCATCGGGACATTGTCGGCTTCCGCCATCGGTCCACTCCTCCGCGTACTGATCTTGGGTTTGTGCCATATCCCAAGTGACTTCAAGGAGCAACGGCTGCTAAGAGGAAAATGGAAAATCGTTCCACTTTAAATGCGAAAAGAGTTCCGGCGTGACGGCGGCGTTCGATCTGGTTTGCCTCGGCGAGCCGATGCTGGAGTTCAACTTCCAGGGCACCGACGCCAGTGGTCGCCGCAGCTATCTCGAGGCGCACGGGGGCGACGCTTCGAACGTCGCGGTGGCGGCGGCCCGGCAAGGCGCGCGCGTGGCTTTCGTCTCGGCGGTTGGCGACGACATGGCGGGCCGCAGCTTTCGGGAGCTTTGGCGCGAAGAGGGGGTGGACGCGACAGGGGTCCGGCTCGATCCCGACCATCCGACGGGCATCTATTTCGTGTCGCACGGCGAAGGGGGACATGAATTTTCCTACCTGCGGCGCGGCTCGGCCGCGAGCTGGTTCGCGCCCGCCCATTTGCCGGCCGACCTCATCGCGCGCACGAAAATCCTGTTCGCATCCGGCATCAGCCTGGCAATCTCCGACACGGCTGCCGATGCCGTGCTGGCCGCCACCGCCATGGCGCGGCAGGCCGGACGCCGGGTCGCGTTCGACACGAACTACCGGCCAAAGCTCTGGCCCGCGCGCCGGGCCGCGGCCCTCATCGCGGAAGCCATGCGGGGCGCCGACATCGCGTTTCCGGGTCTGGAGGATGCGCAACTTCTGCTCGGCTTGTCGGATCCGGATGCGATCCTCGACGTCTACCTGGACCTCGGACCCAAGATCGTGGTGCTCAAGATGGGGGCAGCGGGCTGTGTGGTCGCGACGCCGGATCGCCGGGTCCCGGTTCCGGCCTTCCCGTGCCGACCCGTCGACGCCACGGGGGCGGGCGACACGTTTTGCGGCGCCTTCCTGGCCGAGTACGTGCGGACCGACGATCCCCTAAAATCCGCCTACTACGCGAGTTGCGCCGCGGCGTTGGCCACCACGGGCTTTGGGGCCGTCCAGCCCATGCCCCGGCGGGCCGCGGTGCTGGAGGCGCTCGCGACCCGGACAAAACCGCAAGGAAGCCTTTCATGACCACGTCCGCCCTACCCATCGACGCCATCATGCGACTAGGTCCGGTCATTCCGGTCGTGACGCTGCTGGACGCCGCGCAGGCGGTGCCGCTGGCCCGTGCGCTCGTGGCGGGAGGCATCCGGGTCATCGAGATGACGTTGCGAACCCCTGCTGGGCTCGACGCCATCCGCCGCATCGCGGCCGAGCTGCCGGAGGTCGTGATCGGGGCCGGCACGGTGCTGACGAGCGATCAGGCCGATGCCGCCATCAAGGCGGGCGCTGTTTTTTTGGTCTCGCCGGGGCTGACACCGCGGCTGCTCGCTGTG
The DNA here is from genome assembly GCA_964245915.1 of uncultured Lichenihabitans sp. Taxonomy (GTDB): domain Bacteria; phylum Pseudomonadota; class Alphaproteobacteria; order Rhizobiales; family Beijerinckiaceae; genus Lichenihabitans. Next base: position 4,424 of record CAXTOT010000091.1, read on the forward strand.
ATGCGCGATTGTCCGTTGCCCTTGCTGCCCGGGGTCGCGACTCCGAGCGAGGCCATGGCCGCGATGGAACACGGGCTTACCCGGCTGAAATTCTTTCCGGCCGGGCCGGCCGGCGGGGTGCCCATGCTGAAGGCCCTGCATGGGCCCCTTAAAGACCTCGTGTTCTGCCCCACCGGCGGCATCGACCTTGCCAACGCGGCCGAGTATCTGGCCTGCCAGAACGTCGCCTGCGTGGGCGGCTCCTGGCTCACGCCCGCCAAGGCGGTGGCCGAGGGGGTCTGGGGCGTGGTGACGCAAGCCGCACGGGAGACGGTGGACCGGCTGTCGGTTTAATACTGCGAGCGTGACCCCGATGACCTCTCGGCTGGGCGCCGCTAGTCACTGACGCCACGAGAAACGACCCGCAGTTCCAGGTTCAGCGCCTTCATCACGCCCATGAGGGTGCTGAGGCGCGGATCGCCCGTCGGCGACAATGCCTTGTAGAGCGCCTCGCGCGTCACGCCAGCCTGCTGGGCGACATCGGTCATGCCCCGCGCCCGCGCGATCGTGCCGAGGGCGATTGCGATATAGGTCGGATCGCCGGTTTCCAGCGCATCCGCAAGAAGCTCGCGCTGCGACTCGATGGTGGTCAGAAAACGGGCGGCATCGAACGGCACAGTCGTGGTTTTCGCGATGGTCATCGTCCATCCTTCAGGGTCTCGGCGAGCGCCTTGGCGGCCCTGATGTCACGATCCTGGCTGCTCTTGTCTCCGCCGCAGAGCAACATGATCAAGGTTCGCTCGCGGCGCACGAAATACACCCGGTAGCCCGGCCCGTAGTCGACCCGGAGTTCGCTGATGCCTCCCCCGACCGGCTTGACGTCACCGAACAGGCCGGCTTGGAGACGAACGATGCGCTGGGCGATTCGCCGTTGCGCGCGCTCGTCCCGCAACTCGTTCAGCCACGCCTGGAATTCCAAGGTCTGGCGGACTTCGAACCGCATGTGTGAACTATAAGATACACATCGGTCTGCGTCAACTTTAGCTCACGGAGGCGCTTTCTGAGCGGTCAGGGCACTCACTCCATAGTCGGCGCGAGCTCCTGCACCCCGGCCACGTCATCGCCGAGCCATTTGTTGTTCTTGGCCGTGCCGTCGAAGGTCGAGCTCGTCTTGAACAATTCGTATTTGCCCTCCAGCGCATAGGGCCGCGAGCGGGACAGCAGCTCGGCGACCTGGGCTTTGTCCATCGGCTTGAAGGTTTTGACCGCCTCAAAGGCCTGGTCGAGGTCGCGATCGTTTTGGATCCCGGTGATCACCACCGAGGTGGGCAGGTTGAGCGAGAAATGCAGGTATTCGATCGGCTTGATGGGGGCCTGGCTCTTCAGGATCACGCCGTCGCCAAAGCTTTTCATGCCGAGCACCCCGATCCCTTGCGCCACGAGATAGGGCAGCACGAGGTGACCGAAGGAGCGGAAATGCGCGTCCATGACGTTGAGCGGCATCTGAACGCTGTCGAAATGGAAACCGCGCTGGGCCGCGACCTCGAGCATCTGCAGGTGGATGCGCGGGTCCTTGTGACCCGTGAACCCGATGTAGCGAAGCTTGCCGGCCTTCTTGGCTTCTTCGAAGGCCTCCATGGCGCCGCCCTCGGCGAACACCCGGTCGGGATCGTCGTAGCGCAGGATCTCGTGGTGCTGCACGAGGTCGATATGGTCGGTGCGCAGCCGCTTCAACGAGGTGTCGATCTGGTCGGCCGCCTCCTTCTTGGTGCGGCCGTCCATCTTGGACATCAGGAAGGCCTTCTTGCGATAGCCGCCCTGTTCGAGCGCCACCCCCATGCGGAGCTCGCTGCGGCCCTCGTTATAGTCCCAGCAATTGTCCATGAAGGTGATGCCGCGATCGATCGCCTTGTGGATCAACCGCACGGCTTCGTCGTCGGTCAGCACGCTTTTTCCGATGTGGAAGCCGCCCATGCCGATGGCCGAGATCTTCTCGCCGGTGCGGCCCAACGTCCGATAGAGCATCTCGCCTTGCATCTGGCCCGGATCGGACACGAAGGGCAGATCGGAGGGATCGGTCGGCTGGTTGAGGTTGCCGGGCAGGGCCGACGGCAGCGTTGCGGTGGTGACTGCGCCCGCGGGGCCTCCGGACGCCACCGCACCCGCCGCTAGCACGGCCCCTTGCAAGAAGCTGCGTCGTTCCATGACTTCTTCCTCCCCTGATCGCATCGCGCCGACGCTAGCCGCGATCAAGCCGTCAACGCCGTACCGTCGCCATGGTTCTTGGTCGAGCATGCGACTTAGCGCGCCGCCATATAGGTGGCGCGCATCGGCTTGAGGACCAGGATGGCCAGGGTGGCGGTCAGGAGATCGGCCGCGATCGCGACCCCGAACACGCTGCTCCAGGTTCCTGTCGCCCCATGCAGCAAGGACGCCATCGGGCCGCCCAGGATCGAGCCGACGCCCTGGGCAATGTAGAGGCAGCCGTAATTCTGGGTGGCGTGCCGCGTCCCGAACGTGTCGGTGAGGACGGAGGGGAACAGCGAGAAGATCTCGCCCCAGCCGAAGAACACCAGGCCCGACAGCAGCACGAAGAGCACCGGGTTGCTGCTGCTGGCAAGCCAGGCCGCCATGGCGAGCCCTTCGAGCAGGAAGGCGATGAACATGGTGTTCTCACGGCCGATCCGATCCGACACGAAGCCGAAAAAGGGTCGCGTGAGGCCGTTGGTGAACCGGTCCAGGGTCAGGGCCAGCGGCACCGCCGCCATGCCGAACACCAGCATCGAACTCACGCCGAAATCGCCCGCGAAGGTGGCGAGCTGCGAGGTCACCATGAGCCCGGTCGTCGACATCATGGTCATCATGATGAACAGCAGCCAGAACAGCGGGGTTCGCAGCATGGTTCTGGTTTCGGTCTGGGGTTCGGACGTGGCGCTGCGTGCCGAAACGCTCACCGAGGCCGGTGCCTGCTTAAGGCCGAGCGCCGCCAACACTCCGACGATCCCCAAAATCACGCCGAAGATGAACAGCGTGTGCTGATAGCCTTGCTGCGCGATGCTGGCCGAGATTGGGAAGGTGGTGACGATGGCGCCCATGCCGTAGCCGGCTGCCACGACGCCGGCCGCAAAGCCCCGGCGGTCCGGGAACCAGGCCACCATCAGGCCCACCACCCCGACATAGACGATCCCCGTGCCGAGGCCCGCGATCACCCCGTAAGTGAGATAGAGTTCGAACAGCGAGGTGGCGTAGGAGGCGAGCATCCAGCTCAGACCCGTGAGTGCCGCGCCAAGACCGATCAGCAGACGTGGCCCGAAACGCTCGACCAGATAGCCCTGGAAGGGCGAGAAAAAGGTTTGCAGAACGATCAGCACTGAAAACGTGACCTGGATGGCGGCGGGGGTCGCCCCGAGGGCTCCGCCGAGCGGTTTGGTGAACAGCGTCCACACATATTGCGGGCTGGAGATCGCCATCATGCAGACGAGCCCGAGAAGCAATTGCACCCAGCGGGTCGCGGCTCGTGGAAGGGCGGCCGCCTGGGCCGTGGAGGTGGCGGAAGACATATGCGGTTCCTCGATTGAATGGCCGCCTTGCATGCAAGCCCCGAGCCATCGCTCCGGCGGCCTGCGAGCCTATGTCCCTTGCCTAGGCGGCCCCATTCGCCAATGTAGTTAGGCAATGCGCTGGCCGGCATGCGCGCATGGCCAATGCTATGGTGGGATCGGAGCGCGGATTGGACATTCATCTGGACCCTCTGGGCGGATGGTCGGGCGACATGTTCGTGGCCGCCATGCTGGACGCGTTCCCGGATTTTTGGCCACCCGTCCAAGGCGCCGTGGCGGCGCTCGACCTCGGGCCGGATGGCGCCGTGAGCCTGCCGACCCACCGCGACCATGCGCTTACGGGGCACCGCTTCCTGGTGGCGGCCGAGGGCCACGCCCATGCGGACTCTCATACCCATGCCCACCTACATGCCCGCGACGATCATCATCATCACCATGCCCATGACGAGGATGAAGCGTCCCACCGCCACCGCGCCTGGTCCGACATTCGCGCCATGATCGCCGACTCCCGCCTCGATCCCGCCGTCAAGGACCATGCGATCGGGATCTTTCGGCTGCTGGCCCAGGCCGAGGGCGAGGTTCACGGAGTCGCCGAGGACGCGGTCACGTTCCACGAGGTCGGGGCCGCCGATTCCATCATCGACATCGTGGCGGCGGCCCAAATCATCGCGCTGGTCGGGCCGGGCTCGTGGTCTGCGGCGCCGCTCCCGCTGGGCTCCGGGCGCGTGAAAACGCGGCACGGCATCCTGCCGGTGCCGGCGCCCGCGACCGCGCTTCTGCTGCGCGGCCTGGCCACGATCGACGACGGCATTCCGGGCGAGCGCGTCACGCCGACCGGCGCCGCCGTGGCGCGCTACCTGCTGGGGCGCGAGGCTCCCGAGCGCCGGCCGCGCCGCTTGGTGCGCACCGGCATCGGGTTTGGCGCGCGGAACATGCCGGGCATCAGCAATTGCCTGAGGGTGCTGGCCTTCGAGCCCGAAGTCGTCGAGCCCGAAGTCTCTGCCGAGCGATCCGCGGCGGGGACCTTCACGCATCGCGAGCTCGGCGTCATCGCGTTCGAGGTCGACGACCTGTCGGCCGAGGATCTGGCCCATGGCCTCGACCACATCCGGGCGCTGCCCGGCGTGCATGACGTGATCCAGAGCGTAGCGTTCGGCAAGAAGGGCCGCATCGCCACGCAGGTGCAGGTTCTGGCGGCCCCGGAGGTCCTGGACGCCGCCATCGAGGCTTGCTTCACCGAGACCACGACCATCGGGCTGCGCTTCCACATCGTACAGGGCGCCGTGCTGCCCCGGCACGCGGCGGAAGCCGAGATCGAGGACCGGGGCTTGCGCGTCAAGCTCGTGCAGCGCCCCGGGGGCATGCTGACCGCCAAGACCGAAGCCGCCGATGTGGCGGCCGAGCCAGGCCATGCAAGGCGTGTTCGACTGCGCCGGGATGCCGAAACTTTGGCGCTCGGCCGCGCCGCGCCATCGTCGAGTTTGGCCAAACCGGGAGATCGTTCGTGACCGACAACGTTTTGCCGTCCGGCACCCAGGCGCGCCTCACGGCCGTGCTGCGCACGATCGATCGGCCCCTCGCGGTGGCGGTAAGCGGCGGCATCGACAGCCTGACGCTCGCCACCCTGGCGCATCGCGTGCTCCCCGACACTAAAATGTTCCACGCCGTCTCTCCGGCCGTTCCCGGCGACGCGACCGCGCGGGTCGAGCGGCTCGCGGCGCTTCAGGGCTGGCGGCTGCGCGTCGTCGACGCCGGTGAGTTCGACGACGACGCCTATCTCGCCAATCCGGTCAACCGCTGCTTCTTCTGTAAAACCAACCTCTACGGCGCCATCGGCCGTCACACCGACGGTCAGATGGTGTCGGGCGCCAATCTCGATGATCTCGGCGAATACCGGCCCGGCCTCGATGCCGCCCGCGAGCACACGGTGCGTCACCCCTATCTCGAAGCCACGATCGGCAAGGCGGGCGTGCGGGCGCTGGCGGCCGAACTCGGGCTCGGCGATCTCTCGGAGCTTCCGGCCGCGCCCTGCCTGTCGAGCCGGGTCGAAACCGGGATCGCGATCCGGCCGGAGGTCCTGCGCGCCATCCACGCGGTCGAACGCGATCTAGCGCGGGATTTTCCGCGCGGCACGGTGCGCTGCCGGGTGCGGGCCAGCGGCATCGTGGTCGAACTCGACCCCGCCACCCTGGCCTCCCTCGAGGACACGCGGCGCGCGCGGGTGACTGCCGAGGTCGAGCAGCTCTTTTCGGGTCTGCTGCCCAGCCAAAACCTGTCCTTCGCGCCGTACCGAAACGGCAGCGCCTTTCTGATCGGCCAGAGCTGATGGCCGAGTTCAAGCTCGACCTCGATCGCCACGCGCGGATCGGCCTCGACGAGGCGATCTTTTGCGCCGGCAAGAGCGCCGACCAGATCGCGGCCATTTTGGACAGCGTGACGGATCGCCTGGGCGGGCTGTTGCTGACCCGGCTCGATGGCGAGAAATTCGCTCGACTGCCGCAGGCGCAGCGGGACGCGCTCGACTACGATCCCGTGTCCCGCACCGCCATCCTCGGACAGCCGCGCGCCAGACTTGACCGGCCGGCCGTCGCGGTCGTGATGGCGGGAACGTCCGACGTGCCGGTGGGGCGCGAGGCGGCCCGCACGCTCGCCTTCAACGGCCAGGCCGCCACCGAATACGCCGATATCGGGGTTGCGGGGCTGTGGCGTCTCATGGATCGCATCGAGGAAATCCGGCGCGCGCCGGTGGTCATCGTGGCGGCCGGCATGGACGCGGCTTTGGCTAGCGTCATGGGGGGGCTGGTCCGCTCCGCCGTGATCGGGCTGCCGACCTCTGTGGGCTATGGCGTGGCGGCGGGCGGCGGCACAGCGCTGAATGCCATGCTGGCCAGCTGCGCGCCGGGCCTGAGCGTCGTCAACATCGACAACGGCTACGGGGCCGCCTGCGCGGCCCTGCGGATCATGGGGGTGATGGAGAGGGGCTCCGCTTAGGGCTGAACGCAGTCAGCTTGCCGGTGTGGAAGGCCGTTTGCGACCCAAGGCGGACTCTCGCGAATTCGGCCGTTAATGTCCGGTCGCAAGGCAACAGCGGCCATTCGGGCTTGGTGCAGAAATCAAGAATTAAAGATGCTTCACCTTTAAAGTTCCATCCCATTTAGAATTGAGATACTCACAGACGAGCCGCCTGTGACAGTGGTGCGGAGTGGCCTCGGAGCAAAGTAAGCAGACGCCATCAAATAAGGACGGGTGAAGTCGGGTTTCTATTTTTCGCTCCGCCATCAAATCAAGAAACTTCTTTTCGTATTCGTGCCAGTCGCCTTTGTCGCGTTTGAACACCTTTAGCATGGTGTCCGTGGGCGCGAGTAATGGCTGATGTTGATATTTTATTCCGCCAATTCTTTCGAGAAAGAACGCAAGGTCATCAGCTTTCGCAAAGCCTGACAGCTGCGATGTGTTATGCAGCCGAACGTCAAAAAGCACCTTGACGCCTGCTGAGACAAGCCGATCAAAGAATCCCTTTGCGTTCGTTTTTGTGAAGCCGATTGTCGTAACATCAAGGGGCATGATCATACCAATGCGGTGCGGCGGGGTCGGCAAGCTCCCGCGCGGGTTCCCGATAAGCGACCGCCCGAGCCCTTAAGCGGTAAGCGACTGCTAGCAGTTCCTCGCGGCTAGCGGTGTCGCGGCTGGCAAACATATCCGGCATGGCCTTCTGTTCCGCGCCCACAAGAGACAAAAGCTTTTCCTCAATCTCATGCTGAGTTGCGATACTTCCGTTGCCCAACATGTGGTTGAGTGAAATATTGCGCTCCGCTAGCGCCCGTCCGACTAGAAGGCAGCGGTGACAATCCAGCGGATTATGCTCGGAGCACATCAGCGCTATCGTGTGCTCTTTCGAGCCGTCTACGACGCGAGTAATGCCCTTTGAGAATGCCGGGACTAGGGCCATTTTCTCGTAGTCGGCAACCCCGTTGCAGTAGAGGTCTTGACTGCGAGGGCGGCCACCCAGCTCTTTGCCGAGAAACACGTATGCAATGCCGACGTCCTTGAGCGATGCGCGAATGTCTTCGCGGCTGAAGTGCGGGGAGCGACGCGAAAAGGGTGAGCTTCGCACGTCGGCGACAGCTGTGACGCCTGCGTTTTTGAGTAGAGCAAGAAAGGGGTTGAGGGCGAGCGTAGAATGGCCGACGGTGAGCACCTTCGTGCTCTGGCCTGAAGTGACGGCCTTCTCGTCGCTCGGTCTCGTGGACGATATGCTCAAGATTAGAACACTCCTGCAATCAGCTTATATGCATACCCGTTGAAGAGTTCACTGAGACTAACACATAAGATAGCTTGCCCCACGTAATAATTGCCGTTCGGTTGCGCAAGGTACGTTGCTGTCGTTTTTGGGTCCGTGACTGTCAATGCATACCCATTGCCAGAGTAGGAAAACGAACCGCGAACTGTTCGTTTATCGGAAAAATGTGGGTTTTCAACGGAGACGCGAAGCGCGAAATCCACGACTTGAATGAGCTTTAGTGAGTAGCCAAAAGCTGGCGCCGCAGTTTCGTTGACGCGGTCGTTTATGCCGCTTCCGCTGGAATCGTATAAACCCCACAGATGTGGTTGAGCCGGATCAAGTGCCTTGTGAAGTGCGGCTGGTGGAGCTTGTCGGATCAGGCGCCAATACCAATTAACGTCGATGCTATGGTTCTCGACTTGATACGGGTGTGGTGATGTGCCGGACATCTTAATCTCGATGATGTCGAGCGGGGCGGGGTCGCCGCCCCCTTGGTAATTGCGATCTTGGAAAGAGAGCGCGCCGTGGTTTGCCGTGCCAATAGGGCGGATCCACTCTCCGAACGCAGGAGGATTGACGACCTTTCCGGCAATGCACCGGCCGCCAAGCTTCCATGAATTCGCGAGGCAAATAATCGTCTTACTATAGGCCGCCAAGCTGCTTCTCCGTCCCTTGGCGGCCGATGTCGCTCGTAGGAGCTGAGTTTACCGCCGTTGCGACGGGAAGGCGATCAAGATCGGCTTTGGCCCTGTGCATAGTTCAAGAATTTTGCACCGCTGAGGGTGGCGAACGACGTCAACGCCTTGCTCTGTGCAAAAAACCCGGTGCGAATGTCCGCTCATGGATCGGTGAGCCGGCATCCATCGGCTTCGGCGCGAATGACAGCTTTCCATCCCAAACCGTGCGTGGGCGCGGCAGTGTGTTTGAGTTCTGACGCTGCGGGCGGCAGATACGGCCGGAACCTGTGGAGCACAAGAACACGGGTTGCATGCACAAGAATGATTTGCGTCGCGGTGGCGCGCCGACATAGATTAACCTTTGTTGCTCAACATCGATTTTGGGGAGGCTGCATTGGACCCGAGAAAGCTCGCCGCCGAGGCGATCGGCACGTTCTGGCTGACCTTGGGCGGCTGCGGCAGTGCCGTGATCGCGGCGGGCTTCCCCCAGGTCGGCATTGGGCTCGTGGGCGTCTCCTTCGCGTTCGGCCTCACGGTCCTCACCATGGCCTATGCGATCGGCCATGTTTCGGGCTGTCATCTCAACCCGGCCGTCACGGTCGGCCTTGCGGCAGGCGGGCGCTTTCCAACCAATCAGATCGCGCCCTATGTGGCGGCGCAGGTGGTTGGTGCCCTGGTGGGGGCCGCGGTGCTTTATGTCATCGCCAGCGGCGCCCCGGGGTTCGATGTCGCCAAGGGTTTTGCGGCCAACGGCTATGGGGAGCATTCGCCGGGTCACTACGGCCTGTTCGCGGCCTTCCTGACCGAGGTCGTGATGACCATGATGTTCCTGTTCATCATCATGGGGGCCACGCACGGCCGGGCGCCGGCGGGTTTTGCGCCGATCGCGATCGGGCTCGGACTGACGCTGATCCACCTCATCAGCATCCCGGTCACCAATACCTCGGTCAATCCCGCCCGCAGCATCGGCCCGGCGCTGTTCGCCGGCTCCTGGGCGATCGGGCAGCTTTGGCTGTTCATCCTCGCACCCCTGATCGGCGGCGCGCTGGGCGGCCTCATCTATCGATGGTTGAGCGACGAGCCGTCCGCCCAGGTGGTGGGCGACCCCGCCGTGGCCTTGAAAGCGATCTGACGGGGACGCAACACGAGCATCGCGGTCCAGTCGAGGGGCGGGCCCGATGCTTTGCGTTGTCATCCGTGGAACAGGACGCTATCGCGGCTACGTGCCCAAAAGCAGTATGACGTTTATTTGACTTCGCCTTGAAATTATCTCGTGTTGTTTGAATAGTGGCAAATTGACGCTGTTTATAGGGCAGGCATAGGCGCCGATTAAGTTGCCAAGACTGAAACTTGCTTGATATCGGGGCGTATCTCCACGCGTGTCGGGAGACACATAGGGAGATAATTATGATCAACATCAAATTGATGACCCGAGCCGCTGGCGTCGCGGCGCTGTTGGCGTTCGGTGGTGGGACCGCCTATGCGGCCGACCCGATGGTGGGTGGCGCGCCCATGTCGCCGAGCAAGACCATCGTAGAAAATGCTTCGAAGGCCAGCAATCTCACCACGCTGGTGGCGGCCGTCAAAGCCGCCGGTCTCGTCGACACGCTGTCGGGCCCGGGACCGTTTACGGTCTTCGCGCCCACCAATGCGGCCTTCGCCAAGCTGCCGGCCGGCACGGTCGACAAGCTGGTTCAGCCCGACATGAAGGCCACGCTGACCAAGATCCTCACCTACCATGTCGTGGCGGGCAAAATGACCGCCGCCGACCTCATGAAGGAGGTGAAGTCCATGGGCGGCATGGAAAATCTGAAGACCGTCGAAGGCGGGACGCTGACCGCCAAGATGGACGGTGACAAGCTGGTGCTCATCGACGAAAAGGGCGGCGGCGCCACGGTCGAGATTGCCGACGTCATGCAGTCGAACGGTGTCGTGCACGTCATCGACAGCGTTCTGATGCCCAAGTAAGACAATAGCTTTATTGCGACAGCCGGCGATCATCGTCGCTGGCTGTCGCTTTCTTGCATGGTTTGGCGTTAGCCCTTGGTCCTCAGCCGAGACCTGCCGCCATCGACGCCGATCACCTGACCGGTGATCCAGCCCGCCTCATCCGAAAGCAGGAACGCCGCCATGGCGGCGATATCGTCCGCCTCGCCGAGGCGTCGCATCGCATGCATGTCGCCGACCGCCTTCGCGAGCGCCTCGTTCCCGGTCAAAGCGGCCGCGAGCGGTGTGCGGGTCAGCGAGGGCGCGATGCAATTGACCCTTATCTTCGGGGCGAGTTCGGCGCCAAGCGATCGAGTCAGTCCTTCGACGGCGCCCTTTGCCATCCCGATGGAGGCGTGCCCCGTGAAGCCTTGCGCGACGGCGACCGAGGAAAACAACAGCACGGAGGCATCCGTGCTCGCGCCCTTCAGGGCCGGCAGGGCGGCCCGCACCACGAGCGCGGCGCCGAGCGCGTTGACGCGAAAATCCCGTTCGAAATCGGCCAGCTTCAACTGGCCGAGCGGCTTCACCGTGATGGTGCCCACCGCATAGACCAGGCCCTTCACGGGACCTTCGTGCACGATGTCGGCGAGGACGGACTCAACCTGTTCCGGATCCGTCACATCGATCCGAACCGTGCGCGCATCGAGCTCCCGACCGATCGTCCCGAGGCGGGCATCGTCCCTGCCCAGCAGAATCAGCTTCTCGCCCCGTTTCGCGAGGCGTCGCGCAATCGCGCTTCCGATCCCGCCCGATCCCCCGAAAATCAGAACAGGTTCCATAGCCAATCGCCTCTTTTCGTGGTGGGCCGCCGCCCACCGGCAGCGCCTTTCAAATCGACCGGTCGCGCCGCATTCCCACGTGGGTTATGGTCGCGGCACTCATGTCCGCGCGGAGATCGCTGATGCTGAACCTGCCCGACCGAAGCGTGCCCTGGCGCGACAGCGCGTACCACCGGTCCTGGCTGATTTCGCAGGCTCGATCCCTGCTCGACATGTTCGGGACCGTCACCCTCAACCCGCGTGGCGGCTTCTTCGACCTCGACGACGCAGGCGCCCCGATCCGCGATGCCGACGGCTCGAATGTTCGCCAGCTCCACGCCACCACGCGCATGATTTTCTGCTACGCGGTCGGCCACCTCATCGGCCACCCCGGTTCGGCACGCATCGTCGAGCATGGGATGGATTATCTCTGGTCGGCCCATCGCGACGGGGAGCAGGGCGGCTATTTTTGGGGCGTCGGCGATCATGGCCCGGTGGACGCCACCAAGCAGGCCTATGGCCACGCCTTCGTGCTGCTGGCCGCGGCCAGCGCCAAGACGGTGGGGCATCCGGATGCCGACCGCCTGCTGGCCGACATCATCGACAGCTTGACGCAAAGATTCTGGGACCCCGCGCACGGCGCCTCGGCGGAGGAATTTTCGCGCGACTGGAAGCCGCTCGACACCTATAGGGGCCAGAATTCGAACATGCACCTGACCGAGGCCCTGATGGCGGGCTTCGAGGCGACCCATGACGAGCGGCTGCTCCGCATGGCCGAATCGATCGCCGATCTGCTGATCCGCCGCCTCGCGGCCGCCAATGGCTGGCGTCTGCCCGAGCACTTTTTCGAGGATTGGACCGTCAACCGCGACTATGCCGGCTCCGAGATGTTCCGCCCCGCCGGCACCACGCCCGGGCATTGGCTTGAATGGAGCCGCCTCCTGGTGCAGCTGTGGATCGCGGGTGGTCGCCGCCATGAGTGGATGCCGGACGCCGCCGCGGCCCTGTTCCAGAACGCGGTGGGCGAGGGCTGGGACCGCAAGTACGGCGGCTTCTTTTATACGCTCGACTGGAACGGCTGGCCGCGCGTGACCGACAAGATCTGGTGGCCGGTCTGCGAAGGCATTGCGGCCGCGAGTTTTCTGGCCGCCAATGGCGACGACCCCAGCTACGAGACCTGGTATCGCGAGCTCTGGGGCTGGGCCTCCGTAAACCTGCTCGATCGCGAGCACGGTGGCTGGCGCCCGCAGCTCCACGAGACCTGCCAGCCGATCTCGACCCTGTTCACGGGCAAGCCGGACCTCTATCACGCCCTGCAGGCTTGCCTCATTCCCCTGTTTCCCGCGGAGGGAAGCTTGCTCCAAGCGGCCGGCGCGGCCTCACGCTGACCGGTCGAGCAGCCATCCGTCTGGCCCGAGAATGACGCACGAGCTTCAAACAACTTCACAAACCGCGGGTACAGCCGAAATCAGACCCAGGTAGCGTCTCGCTCACGATGAACCCACAGCGAGGCCGCAAATGAGCGTAGATTTTCCGAGTTTGATTTTCGGCGTGGCCATGCTGGTCTTCCCGGCTTTCGCCGTGCTCGCTAGTGCCACGGGCACGCGAAACGTCCGACGTCAGATGAGGCCGAGCCGGTGAGCCGCGTTGCGCGGGGCCGCCGAGCCGAGCAACAGCCCAGGACAGGAGTCCGCGCGGCGGGACGGCTCGCCGTGCTGGTGATTTTAGGATTGTCGACCAGTGCCGTCGTGGCGACGGCGCAGCAAAGTGCGCTGTCGATTCGGGATGCCTGCACCACGGACTACAGATCGTTCTGCGCCGACGTACAGCCGGGTGGTGGGCGCATCATGGCCTGTCTCAGGCAGAACGCTGCAAAACTTTCGCCCGCGTGCCGAAACGCTTTGTCGGCCGCCAAGAGTGCGAAATGAGAAGGTGACTGGTTCACCCCGCCCCAAACCTCCCCGTCGAGCACGGATTGGCCGGGCACCGTCCTGCCGATTCGAACGATCCGTCAACGGCACTCGACATCCAAACCGCCCCGCTCTTAGCGCGGTCTGCCGAACGACCCCGATCCGGTCATCATAAGATAATTTCTTCCGATTTAGTGCTCTGACATGCCATCGTAACGCATGGTCAAGCTTGCGTCCGCTGTCTAAATCGTGATCTTTGGTCGTAGCCAGACACGAGACCAAGAGCGGACGAGAGCCGATGCTTGACGTCGTTTCGCGCCAACGTTTTATATTGGTTCTGATCAAGCCGTCGCATTACGACGATGATGGCTACGTTATTCAATGGATGCGGTCGGCTATTCCCTCGAACACGCTCGCGGTGTTGAACGGATTGGCGCTGGACTGCGCCGATCGCAAGGTGCTCGGCCCGGAGGTCGACATCGACATCGTGGCCTTCGACGAGACCAACACCCGCATTCGACCGGATAGGATCGCGCGGCTGATCAGTTCGAGGGGCGGGTACGGCCTCGTGGCGCTGGTGGGTGTACAGTCCAACCAGTTTCCCCGAGCGGTCGATATCGCCCGGCCCTTGCGGCGCGCCGGCATTAACGTCGCGATCGGCGGATTCCATGTGTCGGGCTGCCTTGCCATGCTGCCCGACATGCCGGCCGATCTCGCAGCCGCCAAGGACATGGGGATCAGCCTCTTTGCAGGCGAAGCCGAGGGCCGCTTCGATGTGGTTCTGCGGGATGCCTTTGCGGGAAGACTCCAGCCGGTCTACGACTTCATGGCCGATCTGCCGGGCCTGGAGGGCGTGCCCACCCCGCTGCTCCCCGCGGCCCGGATCGAACGCACGGGGGGCCGCCTGACGAGCTTCGACGCCGGCCGCGGCTGCCCGTTCCAGTGCTCGTTTTGCACGATCATCAACGTCCAGGGGCGCAAGTCGCGCTTCCGCTCGCCCGACGATGTGGAACGCATCATTCGCTCCAATCTGGCGCAGGGCATCGACCACTTCTTCATCACGGACGACAACTTAGCCCGAAACAAGAATTGGGAGCCGATGTTCGACCGCCTGATCGCCATGCGCGAGCAGGAGGGCCTGTGGTTCAACTTCGTGATCCAGGTCGACACGCTCTGCCACCGCATTCCCAACTTCATCGACAAGGCGGCGCGGGCCGGCGTCACCCGGGTGTTTCTCGGCCTCGAAAGCATCAATCCCAATTCGCTCGTCGGCGCCAAGAAGAAGCAGAACCGCATCGCCGAATACCGGACCATGCTGCTCGAATGGAAACGGGTGGGCTGCTTCACCTACGCTGGCTATATCCTGGGCTTTCCGACCGACACGGCGGAGACGATCGTCCGCGACATCGAGATCATCAAGCGCGAACTGCCGCTCGACCTGCTCGAATTCTTCTGCCTGACGCCGCTGCCGGGGTCCGAGGATCACAAAAAGCTGCACATGGCCGGGGTCGCGATGGACCCGGACATGAACAAATACGACCTCGAACATGTCACGACCGGCCACCCGCTCATGTCCAAGCAGGAGTGGGAGCGCGCCTATCGCCTCGCCTGGGAGACCTATTACACGCCCGACCACATGGAAACCATCATGCGGCGCGCCGTCGCGGTCGGCATCAGCCCGGGCAAGATGTTGTTCCTGCTGATCTGGTTCTACGGCTGCGTCACGGTGGAGAAGATCCATCCGCTCGAGGGCGGCTATTTTCGGCGCAAGGTCAGGACCGACCGGCGGCCGGGCCTGCCGATCGAAAACCCGCTCACATTCTATCCGAAATTCGTCCTCGATGTCGTGAGGAAGCACGTCATGATCGGCAAGCTGGTGTGGCGGATGGGGCGCGTGCGCAAGGCCATCAAGGCCGATCCCAATCGCCGTCAGTATATGGATCTCGCCCTGACGGCAGTGCCCGACGACGAGCTCGAAAGCCTCGAGATGTTCCAGGTGAGCCCGGCCGCCATGGCCAGCGCCGCCAAAGCCAAGCGGATGATGGCGGTGCAGTGAGGGCGGGCCACCCACAGGAACATGCAGGCAATGTTCGTTCGGGCCTTCCCTTCTCCCCTTGCGGGACCGTTGCGAAATTCGATGATCGTGATTCACTGTGT
>CAXTOT010000092.1:0-19446 GCA_964245915.1 uncultured Lichenihabitans sp.
GCTTAGAGCGATACCTGGAACCGTCGATTTCGATGTAATAAGCGACATTTCTAAGGTTGTTGACGGGGCAAATGCCTTGATTTTGCAGCAACAGCAATTGCCAGACGATCTACGTGCTCAGAATTTAGGGTTGGTTCGTACGGAGCGACAGAGGCTTGTTCGAAGAACTGCAGAATTGCGAGGAGTTCTAGACGGTGTGCGGCAACTAAGAAGCGCCCTGCAACTTGCAAGCTCCAGCCCGTCTTCAAAAGAGCTTACACTGCGGAAGGAGGCAGCAGAGTCTAGCCTGAGGGTCTTGCAGTTTCAACTAGACAAGGCCGATTCCGAGCTCAAGGCGGCTGCCGATAAGGACAAACCGGGAATTGTCAACTTCATCGATCAACAGCAGATCCAGCTGAAAAAGACCCAAGCCGACATTGAGGATCTGAATGAAAAAATAAAATCCTTGAACGTTATGTCGGGCGACATTGCGGGAACTCATCTTGCTGAATTGGAAATAATCTCGCGGCGCGGGCAATCGGTTTCAACATCTGCAGATTATACATTGAATACTCTTGACGATCTTGCCGGCGAAATGCTCCGTACTAATCTTTTTCTGAATTCCTATACGAACTGGTCAACACTTACATTCAGCGCCCTCGTAGCTCTGGTAATCGGAAGTTTCTTTTTTATTACGTACCGGGCTGGAATAGGTGCACAGATTTTGTCTGGCGATTCCGGCATCCAGTTTGTCACCCTCTTTGCTCTGATAATCGCGATAATCCTCTTTGGCGTATTGAAGATCCTTGAAGGCAAGGAGCTTGCGGCACTTCTTGGTGGACTGTCGGGCTATATTCTTGGAAGGGGGACGACCGGAGCTAATAGAGGCATCGAAGCGACGATCGGCGCCGGTTCGGGGATAGCCGCTGGCGACCAGCGAGCCGCTGGACCCGTTGCGGGTACAGCGGGCACTGGAGCGCTCGCCGGCCAGGCCGGCACTGGGTCTCGCGCGGGCAAAGCTGGCGGCGAAACGCTGGGCACCGCGGCCAATGCTGGTGCGCCAGCTAGACAACCCGGTGCCGGAGCGCCAGCCGGCGAGTCGACCCCTGGAACTCTTTCTGGCCAAGCGGAGCCTGGAAAGTTAGGTGCAAACACCGATGCCGATAAAGCGACAACGCGCCGGTAAGTAGTCGCGGCCACTGCCCGCCGCGCGGCGTTGCTGGGAATGACGCTTATCGGCAGCTTCGACGAGTACCTTGTCCGCGAAAAAGGCATGAGACCGGAGCCGTGCTTCCGGGATTGGTGATTATCGGAAGCTTCCGTTAGATAATGTATGCAGCTACTTCCGATAAAGCAGCCGATTTCTGCCATGGCATAGCCTCCGAAGGTATCTGAACGTGACTCGTGGATTGACCATCACAGAAATCGCGTCCGGGATGGTCGCTTGCCGTGCAAACGCTCGTGAGCTCCTGGACGAGTCAGATATCCTGCTTCGAACAAATCATCAGGCCCGGGCCTTCGCCCTGGGTCATACCGCCATCGAGGAACTGGCAAAATTTTTCATTTTGGAGCTCGCCGGAAAACGGGTTGCTCAGAACAATCCGCCCAACTGGAAGCGCTTTTGGAAGCGGCTTCGCAATCACGACTCGAAGATCGCTCAGACGTACTTGCGCATTATGCAGACGGTGCCGGCAGACTTGATTGAGACCAACCATTTCGCTTCCGCAATGGCGGGAGCCGAAATGCTCTTCAAAACTGGCCTAGTTCCGAGGAATGCCGGTCTTTACGTCGAGCTGTCGCCGGAAGGCGGTTTTCGACAACCATCAACGATCGACTGGAGTGTCGGCCTAGAGGCGCTTCGGTCTGTGGCTGTTTCGCTGCTTAGAATGGCTGATGGCGCGGGTCTTTCATCGGACGCGATCGAGAAGGCTCTTCGAATGCCCGCTCAAGCTGGAGATCAGGTCCTGACTGGGGCTTTGGCTATTGCCGTACTGGAGCGGTGTCGTGAAGCTGGTATTTCGGAAGAGCAGGTTAGGAAGATTATCAACCGCTCTTACGCGAGGTCCTGATTGAGCAATGTTGAGACAATGCGTTCATCGAGCACCATGACCAAGGAAGCAGGTGACGTGACACCTGAGTGGAAGCGCTACCAGACGCAAGCGTCGGAGTTTTTCCAGTCGATCGGGCTGCGCGCATCCACGGATGTGACGCTCAGGGGTGTGCGGACGGAACACGACATCGATGTGGTCGTGGACATCGACATGGCTGGCTTTGCAGTCAGATGGCTGGTCGAATGCAAGCATTGGAAAAGTGCCGTCACAAAACTTCACGTGCTCGCACTACGCGAGATCGTGGCCGACCTCGGTGCGGATCGCGGTATACTCCTTTGTGAGGCTGGTTTCCAAAGCGGCGCGATCGAAGCCGCCAACCTGACGAATGTCCAGGTCACGTCACTCGCGGCTCTCTCGGCTTCTTCGAAAGAAGCGATATACGCGTTCCGACTGCGCGAGCTTTTTGACCGGAACGAAACATGTAGGATTCGCTACTGGGATCTCCCGAAAGACGTCCGCATAGCGAACGGCCTCCGGTTCGAGGTCGGTGCGAACCAGATGTACTCGGGCGCGCGGGTGGTCGACGCCTCCGGCGAAATCCTGGCTAAAGCCTTCCGCGGTGGCTATCCGATCGATGTCGATGCATTGCAACGGTTCGCCATCCCCAGTCTTCCCGAACGGCTGGAGAATCACGCCGCCGTGGTCTCGGCCTTGACCCCCCTTCTAGACGAACTGGAGGCCAAGCTCGATGCGGTGTAGCCCTCATAACGGCAGTGAGAACTGCTCAGACCCGCGTGAGAGCCGTATTTCCAGCCTGTCAGGGCGAAGGGTGAGGTCTAGTCGGACGCTGAGTTGTTCGAAGTACACGGAGCGCGGCCGATCGAGTTCCATGAACCCAAAAAACGAGAACGGGATTTCGGCAGTGTCGTCGCCGATTGGTCCGCCAAGTACCTCGCCCAGCCCGCGATCGGCCTCAAAGGCTGGCCGGTCCGATGCTCCGATGGCGGTGGACAACAGCACTAATCCTTCCTCGAAACCGCCCGCCTTGCGCTTTTTCTGATCGGCTGCCTTTCGGATGTCCTCCATGGGTACGTTCTCCAGCTTCGCGAGTGCACGCAACACTTCGAAGAGGTCCGCAAGCTCCTCGACCTTCTGCGCGGGCTCCGCTGCCTCACGGACCTCCAGTGCCTCCTCGAACAGCTTACTGATAAGGTAGCCCTTCCTCAGCGCTCCCTCGGTCCGTCGCGTGACGCGCAGTTCCTGGCGTTCAGCTATCCGACCTGGGATCTTGTCTCGGACCAGTTTCCCAAGGTTCGCGGTCCGGCGCACGCGCACGTGTTCCTTCTCGCTCGGGGTCACGACAGTGCAGCCGAGCTTGCGGAGCTGATAGTATGCATGCGCCAAAGTGGAGCCTGACAGGATCACCGGCACTTGCGCAGTGCCGGCCGCGCGTCCCACGGCTTCGATGAAGTGGGTGTCCCGCATGAGCTGGAGATCGGTGGGTCGCAGGGCGACGGCCTGCCGGGCCCGAGAGCCTGTGAAGCCGATGAACTGGTCGAGGGACTGGCGGTCGCTCACAGTGAAGACGCGGTACGCGGTGCGGTCCGGGTTACGTTGCGCCTCATGCGCCTCGGTCCAATACCAAGGAATGTTGAACGGCGTGCCATCTTGTCCAATGCAACCCACGAACCACATGATGTGGCACGCCCGTCCCAGTCGTTCAGCAATCTGCGCCGAGCGTAAGGCAATATCCTTAGCCTCGACAGAACCGATGCTGTTGCCGCGAGCTAATTCATTCTTGACTCGCACATATTCCCAACCACCATCGTGGCTTGAGATCAGCATGTCGGACTTGTAATCTCGATGATCCGTCGCAACGCCCGTTGGAACATGTACCTCCCAGATGTCGTAGGGACAGTATTGTAGCGCATCAGGCAGGCCCCAGAGCGAATTAATCTCGATCATCGGATTGCTGGGCTCAGCGCGTACCCATGCACTCGCCCCCGAGGCCACGAAGCGGTGGGCCACGAACGCGAAGTTGCTTGCATTACGCTCCTGCCGAATCTTCCTCGCGGTCTCGAAACACCAGCGCGCTGCAGCTTCGGGCGTCAGGCACTCTGTTCGAGCGAGATTGGGCAGCTTCTCTGCGCCTGCACGAACGCTGGTCCGCACGATGATCCCGCGCGGACCGATCAGTTTGGCGAAGTCCGCGGACAAGGCTGAGAGAGCCTGCTTGGAAGCTCGTGACGGCAGGTCGGCCACCGGCAGATATAAGAGCGTGGGCTTATGCGCTGCTCCGGGTTCCCACAGCTGTTCTAGCACCTCCAGTTTGTCCCACTGGCCCAGCACGGCTGCGTCGGCAAGTTTAAGGTATCGGCCGCTGTCGGCAAGGGGGCCAACGGCGGGAGGCACCCGCACCTGAAACGGGTTCACCCCGGCCAAATCCTCATCCTCTTCATCGATTTGGACGAGAAAGAATTGGCGATTGTCGGAAATCCACTCGCAGTTCAGACGCTGCGATCTTCCAAGAAGGAGTTCGTTGTTTAGCCACGCGCCGATCGCGCCAAAAAAACGCTCTCGTGCGAGGCCGGGGCGCGCCGTGAGTGGCTCCTCTGGATCGGCCGCACGGTCCCGTTGGCTGTTGAGGCGCAGCTTGGTGGTGATCCCGTCCAACTCCCGTGTGGCGATCTCCCATTGGTCCCTGGTTTTCGAGACGCGCTGGAGATTGCCAAATTCACCTTGAGAGGCTGGCCGGATATACCGCTGGAGCATGAGGCCGCTTAGCCGGCCAGCGGTGGACGCCAAGGCCCGCTTGGCCGCATCTACCAGACGCTGCGATGTCGATCGCCAATCCTCGCCAATCCCGAATGACACGCTTTCGTAGGTGCCGCGGTCCCAGATGCTCTCGCCGACAACACTTGATCGGACAATGAGGTGCCGTCCTTCACCGGCCAGGGCGGATATGTGGGTTGCGCCCTCGGAGCCGGTCAGCTCGACGGGAAGTATGCCGTCAGCAAGGCGTTCTGCGTCCTGGACCGGGATCAAGAGGAATGGCAGGGTCCAAGCCCGCGGGATTGCCAGGGAGGTCGCGGCCTTGACGCCACAAAGCTGGGCGAAGCGGAATGTGTCCGCCCATTCGATCGGCGCCAGGGACTGTGAATCGATCAGTGCATTCACTTCTTCTCCAGGGTTCCGAACACGGCGTTTGCGATGTTTGAGAGCAGGCCGCTCACACCGTCCGAAAAATACCCAACGAGGAAGGCGAGCGCAGCAGTGCTGGCCACCCCGCTCGCCTGCGCTGCCTGTCCCGAGAACATCCCGGACGCAAAGAGGGTCATTACCACGCAGGCATAGACTCCGCCGATCGTGGGCACCATCAGACGCCAATATCTACGGTCGCGGTGCCACTTGCCTTTAGCCGCAGCGTGAATCAACCATTTAATCGAGAACGTCACGCCACCCACACAGCCAGTGAAGAAGATCGCAAATAGTCGAAAGCTGATCCAAAGCTTGAGGCTGCCAATGTCGATCCAGCTGGTCTGGTCGGCAAGCCCGAGGAATGCGCCGGCGCCAAGGAGCGAGGCCATCAACATGGCAAGGAGTGCGTAGGCCTCCGTGTTCATCAGCTTTCGCGCTTCGAGAGGGAAGTGCGAGTCCCAGTCCCACTGCTTTCTGCCGTCCGTGTAGTCCCGCCGTCCGTCTAACGACGGCTTCATCGAATCGCCCAGCGGTCCTGCTTCGACGAGCCCCTTTTGGGAGTGGTCGGATTTGGAATGAGCCTCAGGCTCCACGTCTTGCAGCGTTCTCTAATTGCCTGAACGTCGCGATCGTCCGTTCGATGTTAGGCATGTGAGGGGAATTGTGATAGTTCCACCCGGCCCCAGTGCCGTCGAGCGCCGCAACAACCCGGCGAAAGAATTGAGAGCCGGCAGTCTCCACACCAATCGCACGGATGGCTCGCTCGCCGGAACCTGCGACGAGATAGGATAAATTCTCGGGAATCCCCGAATAGCTGGCCGTCGCAGGCACGTCAGTCCAGTCGAGGTTCGCTTCAGCGCGCACGTGATCGACGAAAAGGTCGAAGCTGAAACGCGGACGGACCAAAACGTGGAGGTGAGCTTGGTCGAGCCCGCATCCGACGAGCGTGCCCGCCTTTGCTGGGCCGTGCTCGAACCAGATGACCTCGTCTGATTGCAGCTTTAAGTGTGAGGTTACCTCATCAAGCAGGGACAAGGCGGGTCGATCGGCTGCTGTCGCCCAATCGCGAAAACTCAGCATTTGGCGGCGTGGTATGATTAGCACCCAGCCCGGCACGACCGCGCCCAGGGTCGGCACGACTAGCCAATCTACACGATCCAGCAACGGTCGATCGTACGCCGCTTGCGACACCCCGCTGAGGAGCGCCTCGAACCGCCGTTGTCCACTCGATTGCATTGCGTTCAAACTCTCTCCAGCTCTTCGCCTTGGCTAGCATACCCGGAGCCGCGCAAAAAGCTCGGCAAGGTTGAAGGAGGCTTACCGACTTTCATGGGACTATGGGGCGTCGAGTTGCTTGAAAGTCAGTCCCTTGCCCACGAACAGTCATTCGGCATCTCCGCCTCGCAAGCAGCAGGCATCGTAGTCGATCGCGAGCGCGGCGTTCAAGGGGCTGCCAGTCACCGGACGTTCCCAATGTCTGTTTGGGGTCAAAAGGGCCGATTCGGGCATGCTGAGACAGATTCGCTTCCGAGAAGGAGCGTTACCGGCAGCTCAGCTGCGAGAAAGATCACTGCTGCAGCAGCGACGTGCAACGCCGAGGCGGATCGTACGGGCGATAGGGATTCGAGCAATCGCCTGTGGCCGGCAACGCGCATCCGGAGGTCTGCACGAGGATGCCGATCAAGGCCAGCAGTCGCATCACGCGAACACCTCGGCGCCGTCCTTCTTGGTCCCCCGCGCCACGATCTTCAGGGCGCCGTCGGGCAACGGCCGCTGCAGCTTCAGGGCTCCCGGCACCGGTGCTGTCATCCACTGGTCCACCTCCTCGGGGGTCACCAGGATCACCGGCATAGCTTTAGGGTGGATCGCGCCTACTTCGGCGTTCGGCGTCGTCGTCAGGAACCCGTACAGGTCATTTGTGGTTTCGCCTTCCCGGACCTTCCGGACCGACGTCCAACGCGTCCATATCCCGGCAAAGAAGGCCAGTGGCCGGCCCTCGTCGAACGCGAACCAGACGTCGCCGCCGGCGGCGCGGTTGAACTCGCTGAAGCTGGTGAACGGCACCGCGCACCTGTTCTCGGGCCCGAGCCAGCGTTTCCAATGGGCCGAGGCAGTGTTGCGGATGTTGGTCGTGCCGGTGTCGAGCTCCATACGCAGCAGCGAGTAGAAGTTGACCCGTTTACCCTGCGCCTCCAGCTTCTCGGCTCGCTTCTTAGTGGCCTGGTACAAGGCTTGGCTTGATGATGGCATGCCCCAACGCGCCATGGTCAGTTCGCGCCCTTGGGGCGAATTGCGCACGATCGGTGCCGAATAGTCGGGGAAGATGCCGGGCTGCGGCGGCAGGTTGCCGCTGCGGTCGACCATCGCCCGCGTGAACTCCAGGATCGCGGTTTGCCCCTTGGTGTGGCTGTAGAGGTTGCACATGCGGCGATGCTATCGAGGCCCGGGCAAGACGTCTACGCCGTCTGAGAGCCTCGATTGTTGCAAAAGCTTCATTCGTGTGTAGATTTTTAACCAAAAAGAAACCATCAGGGAGGGAAGAACATGCCGAACGTCTACGTCGAGGCTCGCCCCAAAGTCCGTCCTGCAGGCGATCCGATTGTGGATTATGTCGTTGAAGATGATGCCGACCGCGTGCGTATTTTGCCCCAACGCAGCATGGCGCGATCCTTTGGGCAAAATTTCGGGGCACAAGCCTATTGTCGCTCGCGTCCCGCATCTGAACGACAAGACGATGGCTGATCACTGGCGGTGTGCCGAGTAGCAATTATCACTTTGGACGCCAAATCACCTTCCTGCCCACCCGTGGCAGTCGATAGAGGCGATGGCCCAGCAGCTTGCCGCCGTGGAACAGCGGTCGCCAGATCCCGTCCTCCGGATCATCGAAATGCCGGTAGGTCTTGGATGTCGTGTGCTGCAGGCTGCCGAAGCGCTTTTGCGCCTCATCTGGGTCAATGTCCGGCATAGTGCCGATCATGACGTAGGCGGGTAACGGCCCTTGACGCCAGATGCATGCCGCTAGAACCCGCTGTCCTTCCATTTGCGATATCGCCTTAATCGGGAATTCCCGAAATGGGATCGCGTAGGGCTCCGCCGTTAACCATTTATTAAGATCTGGGTTGTCGGACCGCTAATTTAAAAGTCAAGTGATTTGCGGCTTACGTCCTGGACAATCCACATGTTATTTCGGTCCAAAATCAAGGCCCTATCCACTCTGACGGTGCTGGGTACTGTTGTCTTAAGCTCAGGAGCTTTCTCCCACATCGATCTTGCACCCAAGCCTCTCGACCTGATGAACCTTCAGGTTTTCGCAAAGCGATCTATTGAAGCAGAGCGCAGTGACTATGAAGGACCAGCTGCTGCGGGCGGTACCATCAAATTAACGGATTTTGAAGTTGATGGCGATCTAACATCGGGAATGCGAGTCGATTTCTCCAAAGGGATCGTAAAGGGCTTCGTAGTCTCACCAACTTCGAAACTGACAAACGTATTTGCCAGTGGTAACAAACTGAACGTGCCCTTGGCTATTGAACTCGCCACAACTAAGCTAAACATGATAGCGGCACGACTTTCGTCGCTACCCGTGACAGCCAAAGCGTCAATACACAAAGGCGCGCTGTTCGGAAATACATTCGATGTCATCACCATTGCGGCAAAGCAAGATCTTGTGGTCGTCGAACTTACGGCCGACCAATTGGTGTCCGATGCTCCTGGACATCTCAAGCTAGTTCTCCAAGGGAATGCTAAGGCACGAATCTTGGTTCGTGTTCGCGGGTCTGTGGTGCGCGTCCGCGACGTCGGATTTTCGGTCGTTGGAGGTATAAACCCTTCGCAAATCGTCTTCTATTTTCCAGACGCTCTCGATCTTGAAGTTTCGTCCTCTGGCGGCGCTCGGGGCCCAGGTGGAGAAGCCTGGGACATTCCCGGAACGATCATCGCGCCTGACGCAAGCTTACGATTTGCGTCGGCCACGGTCACCGGCCAGGTACTCGTGGACAGAGTATTGCCAATTTCAGGGCAGCCGAGTGGTCAGGTGAACAGGTTCGTGTTGCCGGGGTCAGGTCAACCTGGTGGAGAAGCCGATATAGCCGTCCCTTCGCAGTTTCTGAGTCTAGTAGCTTCCAATCAATTTGAGTTTCCGCTTAGCGGTGGAACTTACCAGGCGCAGGCAAGCAGTCAGGTATCCAATCCAACTGAAAGAGCGGCGCCTTTCGGCAGCACGCTGCATCCCATGTGTGTGCCAGGCTGCAGATGACGTCGGCTGACAGGGAGCGTTGTAGGTGACCCCGAACGGCCGGACCTTGTCGCCGTGGTCGATAAGCACCATCCGAAACCGGCCCATGGCATCGAGCAGCGGCGTCGGGTTGGTAAGGTGTTCCGGCTTCTTTCTGCAGACCATCTCGCCTCGGCGCGTCCCGTGTTTGTTCTAAGGCGACTTAGCGTGAGAGGCGAGTCCCGATTGGACCGCTGCAGTCTTAATCTCGGTTCAGGTGACGCAGTTCTGATTCGGGTTGCCGACCCTCTCGGGTGGCCCGGTGTAGCGGTCAGCCACCGTGTGCCTTCAGCGCCCGCCCTAAGCTCGACTGCCAGCCCGTCGCCTCGTGCGGCAGGATCCATCCCGCTTCCGTGGCCCAATAGCCGTGAGCGATCGAGCCGTCGTCTTGCTCGTATTCCCCATTGGGGTTCCATATCGCTTCGACGGTCACGCCGTGAGAATCGGTGACGAGGATCGGCCGGTTCTTCGGCGCGCATGACATGGCGTACGGCGTCATAGCCAGAGTCAGTCGCTAATTCTGCTGCGCAGCGATCACGCGGTCGCGACCTTGCCGCTTGGCTTGGTAGAGGGCAGCATCGGCGGCGTGAATAAGGCTCACGGGTTCTGGGCTGGCTCCTGCTCCGACATGCGCGACACCGATGCTGAGCGTCAGCATCCCTGAAGCAAGAGGAGAAGGATGGGGAATGGCTGCCTCCACAATGGCAGTTCTGATGCTTTCCGCGACTTCGATCGCTCCGGCAAGTGGAGTAGCGGGTAGGATCACGGCGAACTCCTCGCCACCGTAGCGCGCCGGGAAGTCGCCCGCGGGCCGCATTTCGCCCCTGATCAATTGAGCAATTTGCTTCAGGCACTCGTCGCCCGCTTGATGACCAGCAACATCGTTGAAAAGCTTAAAATGGTCGACATCAACCATCATAAGCGACACACAGTCATTGTCCCGGCTGGACCTTCGACACTCTTCCTCAAGCACGTCATCGAACATACGTCGGTTGGCGACGCCCGTTAGCCCATCAACCCGTGCGAGCATTTCCAGTGCGGTCTGAGCCTCTTTTTGTGCCGTGATGTCGCGCAGGGTTTCGACCACAGCCAGGAGCTCGCCTTTGTCCGAATAGATCGGTCCAGCATCAAACGCCAGGTAACGCCGTGAGCCAAGGCGCGGCATGACACACCAATTTTCGGCCGAGATGCCGTCCTGATGCGAACTCGACCCAGAATGCTGGGTGTAAAGGGCACCAATGTCGCCGAAGCTATTCTGCAACACCAAGTCGGCCAAGCACGGACGGCGCGCGTCGTAGAGCGCCGCCAATGTTGATCGGTCCCCAAAACCTCACCGGCGGGTACGCCGGTCAGGCGTTCGCAGGCTCGGTTCCAGATCATGACATTCCCGTGCGCGTCGAGGACGAACGTTGCGACGACCAAATGCTCCATCAGCTGAACTGCAAACAGCCGATCTGTGGTCCGGGCCGACCCTGCCAAGTGTGGTTTCGTCTCTGGAAACATCCTGTTTGACCGACTTCGAAGGAGGATAGCGCTTCCTAAGTGGCGCGAGAATCGCCCTGACTCCTTAAGAAAACTTGCTTGCTGGCGACGACTGAAGATGATGCGGTATGTCGCCGTTCCGACCTCGCCTGGGCACTGGCCTTGCAACGGTTCACGATCGAAGAGTTCGAGGCGGAAATCGGCGGCTGTCGCTCCACTCGTATGCTCGACGGTCCCGGATGAGCTTGCCACCTATAGCGGCAGTTTTCGATCGCGCGGCAGCTTTTGACGGGCTGTTCAGCGCGGGCCCGACGGTTCCAATTCCTGGTGCTCGATCGGTGCTCCTACGTGAGAACAGGACGCGAACGATTAGGGTTTAAAGGGCACCGAAACAGGGCCTAACTTATTGATCTATATAGGGCCGCCCTCATTCGTAATGAGGGGGTCGGGAGTTCGAATCTCTCTTGCGGCACCAATTATATGAAGAAGTTGGCTACGCCTTACAGCACTGCTGATTTGTTGTGTCAGCGCCATAGCAGCAAAAAGGAATTGCCCAGTTTGGGAAAGCACCAACGTGCCTGTAGCAGTCTGCCTCTACACAAAGGCCGTCGTCTCACCGATCGAGTAAACGCCCCCACACCGCCGGAATGCCCTGATCGAGTAGCGGGCGATTGTTCGCGGTGATCAACAAATAGAAGCTCGGCGAGTACTCACCGGCTCTCCAGAGACGGCTACCCGCAGCAAACAGCGGTTTGAAGCGAAGCCTCATCTCCGGTTCTGACCGGTTGTGTTGAAAAACTCCGAAACGGGCCACCTGCCTCGTTTTTCCGGGCCACTGGTAGCCTTCATAAAAATCCACCCTAGGGGGCATATGTTTGAGCGTTATTCCCCTTCACGGCCCCTGTAGCTTCAACCACATGGTAATGCGACCGGCAGCAGGACGTGCGGGCCAAACTACCCGATTTTTGGCGCACGCCTATTTCAGAGTTTTTCAACACAATCGACCCATTCCGGACTGTGACAACTTCCGCTTCTGGCGGCTCTGGCTCGCCCTCGCAGAGATCGATCGAAAGTGCCTCTGCTTTAATCACGAATCCATGAACGACCGCAGTAGTGGTGTTGCGGAAATCGTTGCCTGCGATCATCGTGTCTCTAACAAGTATCGAATTCAAAAGGCTTATCGTCGGTGCCTCACCATGTTGGCGGACGTCGCTGACCCATCGTTCATCTTCTGGTCGTCAGGCTGCGAAGATTTTACGACGATTGTCATCAGAGAGGATGAGGTCGTCCAGCTCGACATCAACGACAAGCGCATGGCCGACGAGGACGGACACGAGCACATCCCGATCGTCGATGAGCTCGCAGCATGTCGGAAATCAACGGGCGTTTTTATTGATCTCCGCTCTGGTCACGAGTGCCCTCGCCGGAAATCCGAGGCATGACATCACAAGGTGACAGCAACCTCGCTGCGCGAGTGGGCCTCCTCCCAATAGAGGCAGCTAGTAATCACAATCGGCTCATCCGACTCAACTTTTTTGAGGATAGGCTCTTAGGAACAACGACACTCCGTCCTCAATCGTCTTGTCGACTTCAGCGTCGGCTGGAGCCGGCAGGCCCAGTGCCGCTTCGATCGGGAGATCACCCCGAATCAAACTCAGGAATTGCGATGCCGCGACCAAAGGATCGGCGATGTCGAGCAACCCGCGCTCGCATGCGTCGCGGAGCAGCTGTGCGAGACGTTCCGCGTGGGCCTTGGGGCCGCTGTCGAGCAGCAGTTGGGCAAGTTCGGGAAACCGGCTCACTTCCGGCACTAGTACGTGGAAGAATGCGATCTGGTTCGGTCCACGGTCGACGAACAAGCGGATGTATTGCTTCGAGAAGGAGCGAAGCGCTTCGGCGATCCCACGGCTCAAATCCGGCATCGTAACGATGGCGTGCGCCCGCCGGCATTCCTCGACGATCAAGGAGGCAAAGAGCGCCTCTTTGCTAGGAAAGTAGGCATAAATCGTAGCCTTGGAAACCCCCGCCGCCCGCGCGATGGCTTCCATGCTCGCGTCCTGGAACCCGTGATCGAGGAAGAGCTTCCAGGCAGCTGCGACTACCAGCGCTACCTTCCGTCCAGCGATCCCCTTGTCATGCCCCGCTGTCGACATTCCTCCCCCGCCCGGTTCTCATGCTTGGTCACGGTCAGGAGCGGCATCGCTGCCAGCCC
The DNA here is from genome assembly GCA_964245915.1 of uncultured Lichenihabitans sp. Lineage (GTDB taxonomy): Bacteria > Pseudomonadota > Alphaproteobacteria > Rhizobiales > Beijerinckiaceae > Lichenihabitans. Next base: position 13,196 of record CAXTOT010000092.1, read on the forward strand.
CCAGCCGTAGTCAATCGTGAAGCCACGGAAATTATCCAGTACTGGTCCGTTCAGTTCTGCTTGACTTATGAGAGCAGAGTCGCGAGTTTCGCGCAAGAGAGAACTGGCCAGTTCAGTTTTATGGAGCGCGGCTTGGACGTCTACCGTAACCCTTGTTTGTATCGGAAGCGCGGCGGGCCGCGTCTGGTGGTTGAATCCGTTGCGGGATCGAGGCGGCCCAGTGCGGGATCGCTGAGGGTCTTGCTGCTGGGCTTGCTTGCGAGCGGGGTATCGGGCTGCATGGTGGGCCCGGACTTCATCGAGCCCGCGGCACCGGTCGTGTCCGGCTACGCCGCCAGCCGTCAGAATGCGTCTACCGTGGCGGCCGCTGCATCGGGTGGCGCCGCACAGCGGTTCCGTCCCGACCAGGACGTCGCGGCCCTCTGGTGGCGGTTGTTTCGCTCCAAGCAAATCGATGCGCTGATCGCGGAGGCGATCCGAAACCATCCTGATCTCGCCGCCGCGCAGGCCGCCTTACGACAGGCGCGCGAAACCGCGCTGGCCGAAACCGGCTCACTGTTTCCGCAGGTCACCACCAGCGACAGCTTGACCCGTCAAAGGGTATCGCCGGCCGCGTCGGGGCTCACTGGCAATGCCACGACCTATACACTCTATAACGTTTCCGTGCCGGTGTCCTACAGCCCGGATCTCTTCGGCGGAACGCACCGTAGCATCGAGGCCGATGCTGCGGCGGCCGAGTATCAGCGCTTCGAACTGGAAGCGACATATCTCTCCCTCACGGCCAATGTGATCACCTCGGCGATCAGCGACGCGTCCTACGCGGCCCAAATCAAGGTCACGCAGGAACTGATCGCGTCGCAGCAAAAGGAACTCGATCTCCTCCGGGGGCGGTTCAAGCTGGGCGCCGTTGGGCAAGCAGATGTCCTGTCGCAGCAGTCGCAGGTCGCCCAGAGCCTCGCGACCCTCCCTCCTTTGCAGAAGTCGCGTGCCCAGAACCGCGATCAACTGATGGCCTATCTCGGGCGTCTGCCAAGCGAGGACCACGGCGAAGCGGTCAACCTTGGAACGCTCAATCTCCCGCGTGATCTCCCCGTCACCCTGCCTTCGAAGCTGGTTCGCCAGCGTCCGGACATTCGCGCCTCCGAGGAACAGCTCCATGAGGCGAGCGCCAAGATCGGCGTTGCCCTCGCCAACATGCTGCCAAGCGTGACCCTCTCGGCATCGGGTGGAAGTGAGGCGCTCAGCGCGTCGAAACTGTTCGGCGCGCAAACCTCTATCTACAGTCTCGAAGCGAGCGTTTCGCAGACTCTGTTCGACGGCGGGACGCTCTACCACAAGAAGGAAGCGCAGGTCGCAGCGTTCGATGAGGCAGTGGCCAAATACCGGTCCACGGTGGTCAGCGCATTCCAGAACGTTGCCGATGAGCTCGCCGCGGTTCGCGCCGATGCGGCCGCGCTCAAGGCCGACGTCGAGGCCGAACGGGCTGCGCAGCAGAGCCTCACAATTTCTACGGCGCAATTTCGTGGGGGTTCGACCTCCTATACCACCGTGCTGAACGCCGAGCAGACCTTGCTCAATGCGAGCACCACTCGTGTCAAGGCGCAGGCCGCCCGTTTCACCGATACAGCGGCCCTGTTCCAGTCGCTCGGCGGGGGATGGTGGAACCGCACCGACGAGACGGGAGCGGCCTCGCCCAAGCCGACCAATGCGACGGCCCTCAGCCCGCTGGCCGCGGCCCTATCCGATGCCGACGGGCCGCTTTCCGAATCCAGTCGTCATCTTGCAGGCCCGGCCAAAGAGATCGCCCCATGATCAAACGTATGCTCCTGCTGCTCGTGCTCGCTGGTGCCGTGTTTTATGGGCTCGAGTGGTTCGTCCAATTCAGGGCGACGATGATCAAGACGGCCATCGCCTCGAAGGCCAATCCGCCTCAGACGGTCTCCACCGCCACCGCGGCGGAACAGGACTGGCAATCGAAGCTGACGGCGACCGGAACATTTAGGGCGGTCGATGGTGCTGATCTGGCGCTCGAAGTTGCCGGCGTCGTGCGGACAATCAGCTTCGAGTCCGGCAACGAGGTCAGCAAGGGGCAGGTTTTGCTCGAACTGCGTGCGGACGATGACATCGCCAAACTCGAATCCTTAAAGGCGACGACCGATGGCGACGCCATCACGCTCCATCGCGACGAGCAGCAGCTCAAGATCAATGCCGTGAGCCAAGCCACCGTCGACAGCGATCGCGCGGCCCTGCGGACGGCCACCGCGCAAGTGGCGCAGCAACAAGCGATCGTCGACGAAAAGACGCTCCGCGCTCCGTTTGCTGGCCGGCTCGGCATCCGCGCGGTCGACAGGGGCCAGTATCTCAGCGCCGGGACCACGATCGTGACGCTACAGGCTTTGGACCCGATCTACCTTGATTTCTCGCTACCACAGCAGGCGGCCGAACAGGTCAAAGTCGGCGCCTCGATCGAGGCTGCGCTCGATGGCTTCCCCGACCGACGCTTTGCTGGTGAGATCAAAGCCATCAATCCCAAGGTCGATTCCAGCAGCCGCAACCTGCAAATCCGAGCACTGTTGAAAAATGCTGACCGCACGCTGCTGCCTGGCATGTTCGCGACGGTCGAGGTCGTGGTCGGCGGCCCGCAGAGCCGCGTGACCCTGCCGCAGACGGCGGTCGTCTCCAATTCATTCGGCGACATGGTCTACGTCGTGGAGACCGGCGATGCGCAGCATGAACCCATCGCCCGCCAGACCCTTGTAAAGGTCGGGCCGACCCGTGGCGACCAGGTCGCCATCCTGTCCGGCGTCAGCCCCGGTCAGACGATCGTGAGCGCAGGTCAGATCAAGCTGCGGAACGGAACCCAGATCAAAATCGACAACACGATCCAGCCCTCGAACGACGCCAATCCGCTCCCCGTCGATCAGTAGGCCACGGCTCGCGAACGAGAAGCGGTCCAGCGTGCCTATTACCGTGCTCAGCCGAAGCATCTGCGCCGCCTCGATCAGGCGACGCCTTCCGACGACGGCCGTCAGCAGGAAAGACCTTCCGTGAACATCACAGACATCTTCATCCGCCGTCCTGTGCTAGCCGTCGTCGTGAGCCTCATGATCCTGGTCCTCGGCCTTAAATCCATGACCTCGCTGCCGGTCCTGCAATATCCGCGCACCCAGAATGCCATCGTCACCGTGACGACAACCTATTCCGGGGCCGATCCGGACATCATTGCTGGGTTCATCACTACCCCGCTTGAAAATGCCATCGCCCAGGCCAACGGCATCGACTACATGACCTCGACCAGCCAGTCTGGCACCAGCACGATTACGGTCAACCTCCGGCTAAACTACGATTCGGGCAAGGCGCTGACCGAGATCAACACCAAGGTCAATTCGGTGATCAACCAGCTGCCGACGGGTGCGCAGCAGCCGACCCTGTCGCTGAAGGTCGGCCAGACGATCGATTCCATGTATATCGGCTTCAGCAGCGACGTCCTCGCGTCCAATCAGATCACCGATTATCTGACGCGTGTGGTCCAGCCGCGCCTGCAAGCGGTCGCAGGCGTTCAAACGGCCGAGTTTCTGGGTCCGAAAGTGTTCGCCCTGCGGGTCTGGCTCGATCCGATGAAACTCGCCGCCCAAGGGCTGACGGCGAGTCAAGTCTCGACAGCCCTGCAAGGCAACGACTACATCGCGGGCCTCGGTACGACCAAGGGCCAGATGGTCCAGATCAACCTGTCGGCCACGACGGGCCTCCACTCCCTCGACGAGTTCCGCAATCTCGTCGTCGCGCAGGCAGGCACCGCCAACATCAAATTGCAGGACGTCGCGACCGTTTCGCTAGGGTCAGAGGACTATGACTCGGCGGCGAGCTTCAACGGGAAGAGCGCAGTCTACATCGGAATCCAAGTCGCCCCGGCTGCCAATCTGCTGGACGTTGTCAAAGGCGTTCGCGCCATCTATCCCGACATCAAGGCGCAAATGCCCGCCGGCATGACGACGGACATCGTCTACGACGCGACTGAATTCGTGAACGCCTCGATCAAGGAGGTCATCACGACCTTGATCGAGGCCCTGGCGATCGTGACCGCCGTGGTGTTCCTGTTCCTCGGCTCGTGGCGCTCCGTTCTCATCCCTGTGGTCGCCATTCCTCTTTCGCTGGTCGGGACGCTCACGGTTCTGCTGGTTCTGGGATTTTCCATCAACCTCCTGACGCTTCTTGCCCTGGTGCTGGCGATCGGCCTTGTCGTCGACGACGCCATCATCGTCGTCGAGAACGTCAACCGTCATATCAGCGAAGGCATGGCACCGCTGCCGGCTGCACTCAAGGCAGCGCGCGAACTCGTCAGCCCCATCATTGCGATGACGATCGTGCTGATCTGCGTCTTCGTCCCGATCGGCTTTCAGGGCGGTCTGACCGGCGCCCTTTTCACTGAATTCGTCTTCACGCTGGCGGGCGCCGTCACCGTATCGGCCATCGTGGCGCTGACCCTGACGCCCATGAGTTGCGCGCTAATCCTGAAATCCCCGGCGCTCGAGGATCCGAGCTGGGACGAGCGCCTGTCGGGCTTCGTCGACCGTCGCATGAACGCCGTTCGCGGCGTCTACCAGCGCCTTCTCGAAGGAACGCTCCGCTACATTCCGGTGACCATCGTCTTCACGGCCCTGGTGCTGGCCAGCATCGCTTGGCTCGTCGCAAATTCCACGTCCGAACTCGCACCCAATGAAGACCAAGGCGTCATCCTCACCCTGACGACAGCGGCACCCAACGCGACCTTGGCTCAACGGGAACTCTATGCGCGGGGGGCTTACACGATGTTCACGAAGCATCCAGAAACCGGCAAGGTGCTCCAGATCGATTCTCCGGGAAGCGCCATTTCCGTCTGGATCCTCAAACAGTGGGAGCAGCGCAAGGCGAGCGCCGATGCCCTGCAAGGGCAAATTCAAGGCGAGATGAACGGCATCGCGGGAACCAAGATCGTAGCCTTCCAGCCAGCGCCTTTGCCCGGCTCGAACGGCTTGCCGGTTCAGTTCGTGATCACCACGACCGATGCTCCCGAACGACTGGACGAGGTGGTCCGCGGCTTCCTCGCCGAGGCGCTCAAGACCGGCCAGTTCATTTTCCTCGACAGCGATCTGAAGCTCGATCGGCCTCAGGCTTCCGTGGTCATCGACCGTCAGAAGACGGCGCAACTCGGTCTCAAGATGAGCGATGTCGGCGGCATCCTCTCGACGATGCTGGGCGGCGGCTACACGAATTACTTCGATCTGGACGGGCGATCCTACAAGGTCATCCCACAGGTCGGGCAGCGATTTCGCCTCAACCCCGATCAACTGCTCTCGTACTACATCAAGACGTCCGACGGGGTCTCCGTACCCCTGTCGACCGTGGCGACCCTCACGACGAAGGCCGTGCCTGAATCGCTGAACCATTTTCAGCAGATCAACGCCGCCACGATCTCCGGCGTCGCCTTTCCTGGAGTAGCCTCCGGGACGGCCCTCCAGACCCTCAAGGATGTCGCGGCGCGCTCGGTACCGAAAGGCTATGGCATCGACTTCGCGGGGCAGTCACGGCAGCTCGAGCAGGAATCGGGCGGCATCGTCGGCACCTTCGCCTTCGCTATCATCATCGTGTTTCTCGCCCTCGCGGCGCAATTCGAGAGCTTCCGCGATCCCCTGATCATCCTCGTCTCGGTTCCGCTCTCGATCGCCGGCGCCATGTTGTTCATCATGGTCGGGATCGGCGGAGCGAGCCTCAACATCTATACCGAGGTCGGGCTCGTGACGCTTATGGGCCTCGTCAGCAAGCACGGCATCCTGATCGTTGAATTCGCCAATGAACTCCAGCATGCCGGCAAGAGCAAGCGCGACGCCGTGATCGAGGCGACCTCCATCCGGCTGCGGCCCATCCTGATGACCACAGCCGCCATGGTTTTCGGCGTCGTCCCGCTGATTTTTGCCAGCGGGGCCGGAGCCGCCTCCCGCTACAACATGGGTCTCGTGATCGCCTCCGGCCTCTCCATCGGCACGCTGTTCACGTTGTTTGTCGTGCCGGCCTTCTACGTGATGCTGGCCGCCAACCATTCGGCCAAGGCAATCGAAGCGCAGAACACCATTGTTGGTGGACCTGAGTCGCATGGTGCGACCGCAGTGCCGGCCTGAGCGGATCGCCGTGCTGAATGGCCGACATGGCCCTCTCGCGCTTAGAGCGGAATCCGCTCACGTTGCATCGTATCCGGCTGCCTCGAAGTAGTTGGC
>CAXTOT010000093.1:0-19354 GCA_964245915.1 uncultured Lichenihabitans sp.
TCATCGAATTTCGCAACGGTCCCGCAAGGGGAGAAGGTGGCGCGCAGCGCCGGATAAGGGGTATGGCTCGACTGAAAGACCCCTCATCCGGTCCTTCGGACCACCTTCTCCCGCAAGGGTAGAAGGCAAGACAAAGCCCGATGCGCCGGCCAACTCGGTCAGTGTGGCGGGGACACACAGACGGCCGGATTGACGCCGTCGGAGGCGAGGTGCCAACTCTTGCCGCCGCTCCGCCTGCAATTATGCTCGTCTTTATGGTTCAAAACCTTGCCGCCACAATGCTGCGCCGAGCAACATTGTTGAACCTCATCATTGACGTCGCATGGGACCGCTTGGGCGGCGCTGGCGCCATAGATCGATCCACCAAGCGTTGCGCAAGCCGCGAAGAATAGCCCACGCGCTGAAAGAACCATGTCGACCTCCCATGATGGTGCAGGATGATGCGGCCCGGCCGGGTGGCATCTGCGCTCGTCATATCGCGTCGCCCACGTGCCGGCTGTTCCAACGGGAACCGGCCTTCGCGCGAAGACGCGCGCCTAGCGCCGAAGCAATCCAACGGTGCGCCGTACGCTGACTGGAATGTTCCGCGGCACCTTCGGCGCACGCCCACAGGGCGATTCGCGCTGGCCTCCAGACCCTCGTCAGACCCGGCGATAGCCCGCGAGTGAGGCGTCCGCGACATCAGTGAGATTGATGATGATATTCTCCGGAGATCGGCAGGCGATCCACCAGAGCTCTTCCGTCGTGCTCATATTGGCTTCGAGATGTGGGAGAAACGGCGGAACGAACATGAAATCGCCCTCCGACAGGTCGACGAAGTCCTGATAGTCCTTACCGAAATAGATGCGGGCGCGGCCGGAGAGCAGATAGGCCCCGGTCTCCGCCTCGCCATGGTGGTGCGGCAACGATCGGGAGCCCGGCTTGTTGCTGGCTTTTCCGAACCAAAGCCTCGTCGCTGCCGTATGCTGCGGCCCTACCCCTGTGACGAGCGCCAGACCACCCGATTGACCCGTGCCACCATGCTCGTGACCACCTCTCGTGACCACGGGCCGATCGTTCACAACCATTTTGGACCCCTCCGTTCCGCGGTCATCTGACGACATTGCACCCGCCTCACGAATGACCCACCGTCGAGCGAGGCATCAACGCCCCTTGGAGCCGCGGCCCCTCACACCAACCGACTCCGCGGCCGCAGGTGGCTTTCCCGCGCCGCCTTGAGATGGGCCTCGGTGAATTGTTTGGCGTGAGCCGCAAGATCGCGGCTGTCGTCCCAAAGATCGCGCCAGATCCCCAAAATGCCTTCGAGCGGCTGGCCCACGACCTTGGACGAGAAGGATTCGAAGGTGATGGGTCCCGCATAGCCGGATTTTACGAGCGCTCGAAAAATCCGCCCAAAGTCGATTGAGCCGGAGCCGAGATAGCCGCGGTTGGAGTCGCCGGTGTGGAAATAACCGAGGTAATCGCCGCTCTCGATGATGGCCGATTCCACGTCGGCCTCCTCGATGTTCATGTGGTAGCAGTCGAGATGGATCTTGACGTTCGGGGCCCCGATCCTTTTGCACATCTCGACCCCCTGGGCGGCCGTGTTGAGCATGTTGGTCTCGTAGCGGTTCACCACTTCGAGCCCCAGAGTGATGTTGCTGGCCCGAGCCTTTTCGGCGACGCGCTGCAGCACCTCAACGGACCCCTTGACCCCGTCGGGGGTAGGCGGCACCGCATATTTCTGGAACGCCGAATAGAGGATGCCGCAAATATGCGTGACCCCGACCTCGCGGCCGAGCGCCAGCGCCTCGTGCAGCCGGGCCTCGCCGCGCCTGATTTTTTCCGGATCGCCCGACGAGATGTCGCATTCGTTCGGAAGGCCGAGCGACATGGTGGCGCCGAGATGGTTTTTCTCCAATTCGCGGCGCGTGAAGGCGGCATCCACGCCGCTGGGGTCGAGGGCCGCGAGTTCGATGATGTCGTAGCCGAGTTCGGCGGAGGTGCCGACCGCCCGCGCGCATTCGTCGTGGCTCCACCCCTTGGCCCAGACGAAGGCATGCACTCCGAGCTTGTTCATGGCGTCTCTCCCTGCGGTGTCGTCCGATCCGCGTTAGGGGTTCTGGCCCGGCGCGACGGTCGTTGCGCCCATGATTGACAGAGATGAGGCGGCTGTCTAGCCTTCCATGAAACGTTTTTATGGGAGGAACTCGGCCAATGTGCCGGGTCGTCGTAGCCGAGGATGGCGCCAGTTTCCATTTCCATTCGCACGGTTGCCGAGCGGGCCGGTGTGTCCATCGCGACGGTTTCGAACGTGCTCAGCAATCGGGCCAATGTCGGCCCCGTTTTGGCGCGCCGCGTCCGCGAGGCAGTGGACGAACTCGGTTACGTGGCGCATGGCGCGGCTTCGCGGCTGCGCTCGGGCAAACCCCAAGCACTGGCGGGCGTGGTTGTGCCGGATCTCAAAAATCCGTTCTTCGCCGCCTTCGTGTCGACCCTCGAGCAGGCGGCGCGGCAGGACGGCTTCGATCTCCTGGTAGTGAGTTGCGCCCATGATCCCGAGCAGGAGGCCGAGCGGCTGCGGGCAATCCGCGCCTGGCGGCCTGCCGGACTGATCGTCCTTCCCTGCGATGACGCGCTCGCGGCCCGCATGCCCACGGGCGCCGGGCCGCCCATCGTGGTGGCGGACCGGATTCCGCGCGAAGGCTTCGACGTGGTGGCGATCGACAATCACGCGGCCGCCGCTGCCGTCATCCGGCATCTCGCCAGTGAGGGCGTCCGGTCCTGTATGGTGGCGGGCAGCACGCTGGGCATCAGCAACATCCGCGAGCGCTGGGAAGGCGCCCTGGCGGCGGCCGATGGCGCGATGCGGCTCACCATGCTGCCCTGCGGGGTCGATCCCGACGACATCGGCATGACGCTGAGGCGGCGGTTGACCGCGGAGCCCCTGCCCGATGCCCTGTTCGCCCTCGACACCGTGACCACGCTCGCCGCGTTCCAGTGCCTTGCGGCGCTGCGCCTCGTGGTCCCCGATGCCGTGGCGCTCGCAGGCTTCGACGACAGCGAATGGATGCGGCTGGTGTCGCCCGGCATCACGGCGGTCAGCCAACCCGTCGACGCCATGGCGCGCGCCGCCTGGGCCCAATTGATGCGCCGTCTCGCGGGCGACAGCACGCCGCCGGGAGCTCTCCGCCTGCCCTGCCGACTCGAATTGCGCGGCTCGACGCGGCGGCGGAAAGTGGAAGGTATGCCGGTCGAGAACGATCGTTGGCTGCGGCCGCCTCCCGCTCGGAAAGAAGGCGCTCGACAAGGTGGCTGAGACTTCCATGACCTCTCGGCCAAAGCGGTCGTGGGGACGCACACGTCTCTTTCGAGATGCCGCCGATCGCGGGCCAGATCGGTCCGCAGTGGTGTCGCCAGATATCGGGGGAACGCCTTCTCCCCTTGCGGGAGAAGGTGTCGCGCAGCGACGGATGAGGGGCGCGGGACGGGGGAACGACCCCTCATCCGCCTTGTCGGGCACCTTCTCCGGCAAGGGGAGAAGGACAGCTGGTAGACCATCCCCTAAAGATCGGTCCGAAGAGCACAGGATAGCCGTGCTTGGACAGTCTTTTGAGGAGTCGTCAGCCCGCTCGCGAGTTCCCGAGTGACCATCGCGGTCTTCGATATCGGCAAGACCAACGTCAAGCTGACGATTGCGGATCGCTGTGGCGCGCTGCTCGAAACCCGCAGCACCGCCAATTCGACGCTGGCCGGACCACCCTACCGGCACCATGATCTCGTGGCGCTGGAAGCCTGGCTGGTCGACGGCTTGCGCGCGCTCGGGGAGCGCCACCCCATCGAGGCCATCGTGCCTTGTGCCCATGGGTCGGGGGGCGTGCTGGTGAACCGCTATGGGCCCGCCATGCCCATGATCGACTACGAGCAGCCGGTGCCGGAGGGCGTCGAGGCCGAATACCGCCGCATCGCGGGACCGTTCCGCGAGCGTGGCAGCCAGTTCATGCTGGGGGCCGCCCATCTGGCGCGCCAGATGCTGTGGCTGGAGACGGGCTGGCAGCAAGCCTTCTCGGGGGCAACCCACTTTCTCGCAACCCCGCAATACTGGGCCTGGCGTCTCAGCGGCGTGGCGGCCTCGGAGGTCACCAGTCTGGCGGCGCAATCCCATCTATGGTGTCCGACTGATCGACGGCCCAGCGGGCTTGTGGCCGAGCGTGGCTGGGGGCGCCTCGTGCCGCCGCTCGCCCCGGCCTGGCAGGACCTTGGGCCGCTGCGGCCCGAATTCGTCCAACGGGCCGGCCTGTCGTCGACGACCCGTGTTCTCAACGGCATCCACGACAGCTCCGCCAACCTTTATCGCTACCAGGCGGCCGGCCTGTCGGACCTCACCGTGGTGTCGACCGGCACCTGGATGGTGGCGATCGGCGACACGCCGCATGCCGACCCCGACACCGAACGGCCGGGGGTGTGCTGCAATGCCGACGTCTGGGGCAATCCGCTCGCGGGGGTGCTCACCATGGCGGGGCGCGAGTTCGGCGCGGTAGCGGGCGAGAGCCGCGGCTGCGCTTCGCTCGACCAGATTCGCGATCTCACCGAGACCGCCACCATGGCGCTGCCGAGTTTCTCCGGCGACGACGCCCTGTTTCCCGGCACCGCCGGGCGCGGCGCGATCGAGGGCCCGCTGGCCACCGATCCGGCCTTCCGAGCGAGCCTCGCGGTCCTCTATCTTGCGCTGCTGACCGACGCCTGCCTCGATGGGTTGGCGATCGGCCGCACGCTGGTGCTCGATGGCAGTTTCGCGCGCGATCCGCTCTACGGCTCCCTGGTGGCGGCGCTGCGGCCGGAGACCCAGGTTGTGGTCAACCACGACCACTATGGCACCGCCACCGGCGCCGCGTTGCTGGTCGGACATACCACCCGCCAGGTGCCGGCGCCCCTCACCCTCGATCGACCCGAACCGGTGTCGTGTCCCGCCCTCGATGCCTATCGGGCCGGGTGGCGGGCGCGCGCCCATCAAAGGAGAAACGCGTGAGCACCGACGACCAAAACCTACGCCGCGACATGGTGGCGACCTGCCGCCGCATGAACGCAAGCGGCATCAACCAGGGCACCGCCGGCAATATCTCGGTCCGCAACGCGGGCGGCCTGCTCATCACCCCGACGTCGCTGCCCTACGACCAGATGGAGCCCGAGGACCTCGTCCAGATGGCGTTCGACGGGACCTACGAGGGTCGCCGCCGCCCCTCCTCGGAATGGCGCTTTCACAGGGACATCCTGCACGCCCGCCCGGACGTCAACGTGGTGCTGCACTGCCACTCGATCTATGCGACGACGCTCGCCTGCCACCACAAGACGATCCCGAGCTTCCACTACATGGTGGGGGTGGCGGGCGGCACCACGATCCGCTGCGCCCGCTATGCGACGTTCGGCACCCAAGCCTTGTCCGACAATGCGCTGGAAGCGCTCGAAGGCCGGCTCGCCTGCCTGCTGGGTCAACACGGCCAGATCTCGCTCGGCAAGACGCTGGAGTCCGCGCTGGCGCTTGGCATCGAGGTCGAGACCATCGCGCGCCTCTACGTGCAGGCCCTGACGCTCGGCGACCCGCCAATCCTGCCCGACGAGGAAATGGCCCGGGTGATCCAGCAGATGACGAACATGAGCTACGGCAAGGCGCCCGACCTCGACGGCGTCAACGACGTGGCGCGCGCCAAGGCGGTTTAGCGGCTGCAGGCAAATGCGTTGGAGGTCTCAGTAGCCGCAATCGGCAGCCGCCTGTTTGAGAAAATCGAACACGTAGGGCGCGAAGGAGCGCCAGCACTCCAGCCGGAACTGGTCCTCGCCGCGGCGCCACAGAACGATATCGGCCTTGCCCAGGACGGTCCGGGTGCACATGCCGACAGGGAAGGCCGCGAGGTCGAGATCGAGCGGGCAGCCGGCGTTGAGCGCCACGGCCGCGCCCGCGCCCGTCACCTCGAGCCCGATCTGGCGGTGCGAGACGTCGACGATGCAGCCCGGCTCGCCGTGGAGCCCCGCCTCGATCGTCTTGGCTAACCCGTCATCCTCGGGCGCCAGCAGCAGCCATTCGTCCGGACCGAGCCAGAGCGCGGCGCGCGCGCCCTCGGTCTTGGCCCGCAGGGCGTGCAGCGAAAGCTCGACCCCGAATGCCTCACCAAACCGGCGTGCCGCTTGGTCGCCGCCTCGAGCCGCCAGCCGGGTGATCGGGGGCAGCAGCGCGAACGAGACGGACTTGCGCTCGCCAAGCGGGCTGGTGCGCCGGAGCGCGGGCGCGCCATTAGCCATTGAGGCGCTCTCCTTGCGGATCGTAGAAGACGGGCGCAGTGACCTTGGCGGGAATCGCGCCGCCCGGCATGTGGATATGGACGGTCTCGCCCTGGCGCGATCGACCGCGCTCCAGCACCGCGAGCGCGATCGAGCGCCCGAGCACCGCGCTCTTGTAGGACGAGGTCACGTGGCCGACGGCATGGGTGCCCTGAGGCGCGTCGACCGCGTCCACGATCTGGGCGCCCTCCTCCAGGACGATGGTGGCGTAGTCCGTGAGCAGGCCCACGAGTTGCTTGCGGTCGGGGCCGGCGAGGAAGGGCCGGGCCAGCGAGCGCATACCGACGAAATCCGGCTTCTGCTTGGCCACCATGCCGCCCAGGCCTACATCGTCGGGCGTGCAGGTGCCATCGGTGTCCTGGCCCACGATGATATAGCCCTTCTCGGCCCGCAGCACGTGCATGGCCTCGGTGCCGTAAGCCACGGCACCGTGCCGTTCGCCCTCGGCCCAGATCGCCTCCCAGACGGCTCTGCTGTAATCGGCCGGCACATTCACCTCGAAGCCGAGTTCCCCGGTGAAGCTCACGCGAAACATCCGGGTCGGCACGCCGAGAATATGGCCCTCGCGGATCGACATATGCGGCATGGCCTCGGGCGAAAGGTCGATGTCGTGGATCAGCGGCTTCAAGATATCGCGTGCGCGCGGCCCCTGCACCGCGATCACGGCCCATTGGTCGGTGGTCGAGGTGAGCCAAACCTTTAGATGCGGGAACTCGGTCTGAAGATAGTCCTCCATGTGAGCCAGCACGCGCGGCGCGCCGCCGGTGGTGGTGGTGACGTGGAAACGGTCAGGCGCCAGCCGCCCCACCACGCCGTCGTCCATCACGAAGCCGGCCTCGTTGAGCATCAGGCCGTAACGGCAGCGCCCGACGCCCAGCTTGGTCCAGTTGTTGGGATAGAGCAGGTTGAGGAAATCCGCCGCATCCGGCCCCACCACCTCGATCTTGCCGAGCGTCGAGGCGTCGAACAGGCCGGCCGTCTCGCGCGTAATGCGGCATTCGCGGTCGACGGCCGCGTGCATGTCCTCCCCCGCCAGGGGAAAGTAACGCGCCCGCTTCCAAAGGCCGACGTCCTCGAAGACGGCTCCATGTCGCACCGCCCAGTCATGGATCGGCGTCTCGCGCACGGGATCGAACAGGTTTCCGCGCGACATCCCGGCAAGCGTGCCGAAGGTGACGGGTGTGTAGGGCAGCCGGAAGGTGGTGAGGCCCACGGCGGGGACCGGCTCGTCGAGCGCTTTGGCCGCGATCGCGAGCGCGTTCATGTTGGAGGTCTTGCCCTGATCGGTCGCCATGCCGGTGGTGGTGTAGCGCTTGATGTGTTCGATCGAGCGGAACCCCTCCCGGGTCGCCAGCTTTATGTCCTTTGCCGTGACATCGTTCTGGAAGTCCACGAAAGCCTTAGACCGGGCGCCGTCGCCCGTATGGGGCAGCAGGCCGGAAAAGCCCCCTGGGGCCCAGCTGTCTTCGCCCGCCACTGCGAGGCTCGGCGCCGGCGTGTCGCCGCCGATCGCCGCTGCTCCGGCGGCAGAACCGTCCTGCAACGCCTCGGCAATGCCGAACAGGCCGCGGCAGGCGCCCGCGGAGCGCTGCTTCTGCACGGCCTCGCCGGGCAAGAACATCTGGATCCCGTCGTCGAACGCGATCTTGCCGCGCGATTGCGAGAACAGGTGGATCGAGGGCGTCCAGCCCCCGCTCATCAGAACGAGATCGCAAGGGATTCTCTCGAGATCGCTGACGAGCTGGCCCGTCGCGAGGCCGACCGTGGCTTCGCGGACGCGCCCATGCCCCTCAGTGCCCGTGATGGTGGCGCCCGCCATGAGCCGGATACCGGCCGCACGGGCCGCCTCGACGAGCGGACCTGCCGGGCGCTCGCGCAGATCCACGATGGCGGCGATGATGACCCCGGCGGCATGCAGGTCGAGCGCGGCTCGATAGGCGCTGTCATGCGCGGTCACCACCATGGCGCGGGTGCCGGTTTTCACACCATAGCGGTTGAGGTAGACTCGAGCCGCTTCGGCCAGCATCACGCCGGGCCGGTCGTTACCCGGGAACACGAGGGGCCGCTCGAGTGCGCCCGTGGCGAGCACAACCTCGCCGGCCCGCACCTGCCAGAGGCGCTCACGTGGCGCGTTGCGGCCAGGGGCGCCCAAGTGGTCGGTCATGCGCTCGGCGAGCGCGACAAAGTTGTGGTTGTAGTAGCCGAAAGCCTGTGTGCGGGGCAGCAGCGTCACGTTCGACAGGCCGGCGAGCTCGCGCACCGTCGCGGCCAGCCAGGCGGCGGCCGGACGGCTGTCGATCTGGAGAGCGGGCTCGGCCAACAGCGAGCCGCCGAATTCCAAGCCTTCGTCGCAGAGAATGACGCGCTTGCCGGAGCGGCCGGCCGCCAGCGCGGCCCCGAGGCCTGCGGGGCCCGCCCCCACCACCAGCACATCGCAATGGGCGAAGCGGTTGGCGTAATGGTCCGGATCGGGCTCCTTGGCCGCGACCCCGAGACCGGCTGCGCGCCGGATGATCGGCTCGAA
The DNA here is from genome assembly GCA_964245915.1 of uncultured Lichenihabitans sp. Classification (GTDB taxonomy): domain Bacteria; phylum Pseudomonadota; class Alphaproteobacteria; order Rhizobiales; family Beijerinckiaceae; genus Lichenihabitans. The sequence continues at coordinate 8,840 of CAXTOT010000093.1, forward strand.
CAGCTTGGCCCAGACCCCAAGCCCGCGCATGAAGCGAGGGCCCATAAAAGTCTTGTAGTAGAAGCCGGCCGCGAAGATCGGGGCGAGCAGATTGTTGAGCGCCCCGACGTCGAAGGCGAGCGAGGGCCAATGGTTCTGGCTGCGCGCCACGAGGCCGTCGTGCAATTCGACCTGGGTCATGCGCAGGTTGGGCGTCACGCGGCCGTCGCCGCGATCCACCGTCGCCAGGGCGTTCGGCTCCTCGGAGCCGGCCGCCAGGAAGCCGCGCGGCCGGTGGTATTTGAAGGAGCGCCCGACGAAATGCACGCCATGGCTGAGCAGCGCCGAGGCGAGCGTGTCACCCGCCAGCCCTTCATACCGGCGACCATCGAAGAAAAAGTGGCGCACGTCGGCGCGATCGACCCGGCCGCCTGCAGGCGTGCGAAAAGGGGCGCTCATCGCGCGGCCTCGGTGGCGGCCACGGAAGGATCGGCCGGCACGTCGCCGAGATTCGGAATGCCCCCGGGAAGATCGGGCCGCGGCTCACCCGTTTTATAGGTGGCCAAAATCGTGTCGCTCACGGTATCGCGCAAGCAGTTGAAGAAGCGCCCGCAGCCCGACGCATGGCGCCAGCGTTCCGCGATCACGCCGCGCGTGTTGGATCGCGTATAGAGGAAGGCGCCCCATTGGGCATCATCGGCGACCGATGGATCGCGCACCACATGGGCTTCGCCAGCGTGGCGGAATTCGAGTTCGGGACGCGGACCGCAATAGGGACAGGGGATCAGGAGCATCAGTGGGCCACCGCGGCCGCGGCCGCTTCGTCGATGAGCCGTCCGGTCGAGAACCGGTCGAGCGAAAAGGGTGCGTTGATGGCATGGGGTTCCCCGGTCGCGACCTGATGGGCGAAGACATTGCCCGAGCCGGGCGTCGCCTTGAAGCCGCCCGTGCCCCAGCCGCAATTGACGAACAGCCCCGGCACCGGCGTCTTGCCGATGATGGGCGAGCGGTCTGGGGTGACATCGACGATCCCGCCCCAGTTGCGCAGCATGCGCAGGCGCCGCACGGTGGGGAAGAGCTCGCAGATGGCGTCCAACGTGTGGGTGGCGATGTGCAGCCCGCCGCTCTGACTGTAGGACGTATAGGCGTCGGTGCCGGCCCCGATCACGAGCTCACCCTTGTCGGATTGCGACATATAGGCGTGGATGGTGTTGGACATCACCACGCAAGGCATGATCGGCTTGATGGGCTCGGACACCAGCGCCTGCAGCGGATAGCTCTCCAGCGGCAGCCGCACGCCCCCCATCTGCATGACCACGCTGGTATTGCCGGCCGCCACGACGCCGATCCTTTTAGTCGCGATGGCGCCCCGCGTGGTGTCGAGCCCCGAGACCGCCCCGGAGGCGTCGCGACGGATGCCGGTGACCTCGCAGCGCTGCAGGATGTCGACGCCGAGCGCCGAGGCGGCCCGCGCATAGCCCCAGGCGACCGCATCGTGCCGGGCGACACCGCCACGCCGCTGCAGGCTGGCCCCGATGATGGGGTAGCGCAGGTTTTTGGAGACGTCGAGGATGGGGCAGAAGGCCTGCGCCTGCTCGGGGCTCAGCCATTCGTTGTCGATGCCGGCCAGGCCGTTGGCGTGGACGTGGCGCCTAAACACCTGCACGTCGTGAATGTTGTGGGCCAGCATCATGACGCCGCGCGGCGAATACATGACGTTGTAGTTGAGCACATGGCTGAGGTCCTGCCACAGATCCATGGCCCGCCCGTAGAGGGCTTCGCTCTCCTCCCATAGATAATTGGAGCGGATGATGGTGGTATTGCGGCCGGTGTTGCCACCCCCCAGCCAGCCTTTCTCGACCACGGCGATGTTCCGCATGCCGTGTTCGGCCGCCATGTAATAGGCGGTGGCGAGCCCATGACCGCCGCCACCCACGATCACGGCGTCATAGGAGGGCTTGGGCTCGGGCGAGCGCCATTGCTCGGGCCAGCCTCGATTGGCGTCGAAGCTTTGGCGAATGAGATTGGCGAGCGAGAAGCGCACGTCGGCAGGGCTCCGGAAGCGTGGGGCCTTTGTGGGTGGAGGCCCGATCTGAGTCTAGCGTGGAGACGACGGCGAAATGTCGAATTTGTGATATCGGCCGGTTACGCCTCTAGGCCCAAGGCACGGGAAAGGTCGACGCGCGGCCGCCGCGCCGGCCTGCGTCGTCAGGCCACTATGAAGCGTGAGGGAAGCGATTTCGTTTGCACCGCCACCCACCGGGTCGGGGCTCGCTGGGGACAAGCCGAGGCGCGCGGCAATGCGCCTGGGTTCTTCCCCAACATTTTGCTGACAGGCCCTTGGCGTTCCTGCATCAAGACAAGATGATGACGGAATGGCATTCGGCCGAAAGGCCGCCGGAAAGCCGCGCCCGGGCGTTGGCGAGACGTGGTTAGAACTTTTGTTCCACAATGATGCTTATAGCTTTGATGTTCGCGCTAAGACCGTGCCGGACTGAGGTCCGGTTCGCTCGGGAGGTTTAAGGGTCGGGAATGGCGGAAACGATACTGATCACGGGCGGCGCCGGGTTCATCGGGCGCTACGTCGCAAAGGCCGCTCTTGAGCAAGGCAATCGCGTCAGGATTCTCGACAGCCTCATCGAGCAGGTGCATGGCGGTCGCACTCAACCGGAGGGGCTCGCCCGAGGGGTCGAGTTCGTACGCGGCGATGTGCGCGACCATGCCGTCCTGGCCAAGGCGCTAAAAGGCGTCGACAAGGTGGTGCATCTGGCCGCCGAAGTCGGGGTCGGGCAGAGCATGTATGCGGTGGACCGCTACGTTTCGGTCAACGATCTCGGTACCGCCACCCTGTTCCAATGCCTCATCGACCATCCCGTCAGGCGCGTGGTCGTGGCCTCGTCGATGAGCATCTACGGCGAGGGACTCTACAAGGATCGCGTCGGCGTTCTGCACCAGGAGGTGCTGCGCGGTCCGCGCTGCCCGGATGGCGGCTGGGATCCGCTCGATGCCGCCGGCCATCCGCTGGTGCCGGTTCCCACCCCGGAATGGAAGCGGCCGACGCTCGCCTCGGTCTATGCCATCACCAAATATGTGCAGGAGCGGCTGACCCTGACGCTCGCGCCCGCCTACGGCATGGAAGGGGTCGCGCTTCGGCTATGGAACGCCTATGGGCCCGGCCAGGCGCTGTCGAACCCCTATACCGGGGTGCTGGCCATCTTCGCGTCGCGCATCCACAACGGCAAGTCGCCCGTCATCTTCGAGGACGGTCGGCAGATGCGCGATTTCGTGCACGTCGAGGATGTCGCACAGGCCTTCATGCTGGCGCTCGACCATCCGGGCGCCGCCGGGGGTGTGTTCAACATCGGCAGCGGCGAATTCCGCAACGTGACGGAAGTCGCGACGCTGCTGGCGGGGGCCATGGACCGGCCCGACCTCGCTCCTGAAATTGCGGGCAAAGCACGGGCCGGCGACATCCGCCATTGCATCCCCGATCTTAGCAAGGCCCGCGACGAACTCGGTTTCGCGCCGCGCTGCGACTTCAAGGCGGGATTGGCCGAGCTTGCCAAATGGGTGGCCGAACAGCAGGCGATCGATCGGGTCGCGGACGCCCGCAAGGAGTTGGAAGTCCGAGGCCTCGTGGCATGAACGCAACGGGCGACAGCAAACGGGTCCTCGTCACTGGCGGCGCCGGGTTCATCGGCTCGAATTTGGCCGATCGGCTCGCTTCCGCGGGCCATGAGGTGGTGATCTACGACGCCCTGATGCGGCCGGGCGTCGAACGCAATCTCGACTGGTTGCGCGAGCGGCACGGGGCCGCGATCCAGACCATCACGGCCGATGTGCGCGATGGTCGGCAGCTCACCGAGGCGGCTGCCGACGTCGATGCCGTGTTCCACCTGGCGGCCCAGGTGGCGGTGACGACGAGTTTGGTCGCGCCGCTCGAGGATTTCGACATCAACGTGCGCGGCACCCTGACGCTGCTGGACGCCTTGCGCCGGCGCGAAACGGCGGTGCCGCTCATCTTCGCCTCCACCAACAAGGTCTATGGCGACCTCGCCGACGTCGCGTTGATCCGAACCAATGATGCCTACACGCCGGAGGACCCGCGCATCCGAGCGGTGGGCATCGGCGAGGACAGGCGGCTCGATTTCCACACCCCGTACGGCTGTTCCAAGGGCGCGGCCGACCAATATGTGCTCGATTACGCGCGCTCGTTCGGGGTGCCGACGGCCGTGATGCGGATGAGCTGCATTTACGGTCCGCGCCAGATGGGCACCGAGGACCAGGGCTGGGTGGCGCATTTCGCGATCTCGGCCCTGGAAGGGCGCGCCATCACGCTGTTCGGCGACGGCTGCCAGGTTCGCGACATTCTCGACGTCTCCGATGCGGTCGCGGCCTATCTCTCGGCCTGGCGCAACATCGACCGGGTCAAGGGCCGCGCCTTCAACCTCGGCGGCGGGCCCGCCAATGCGATCAGCCTGCGGCAGTTGGTTCGGCATCTCGACCAGATTACCGGCCGGCCTCTCTCGATCGACTATTCCGACTGGCGCGCTGGCGATCAGAAATATTACGTTTCCGATGCGCGCGCCGCCCTCTCGACGCTCGGTCTGGCGAAGCCACGCGCCTGGCAGGACGGAGTCGCGGGTCTCGTGCGCTGGCTGGCGGCCGAGCGGAACGTTCCGTTGCACGAACCTGCCGGATCACCTTTGAGGGCCGCATCATGAAGGTTGCCCTGGTCAATCCAACCTGGAATTTCGCCAACAGCATCTATTTCGGCTGCAAACACCCGCACCTGCCCCTCGAACTCGGCTATTCCCGCGCCCTGCTTGAAGCGGCGGGTCACAGCGTGCTGATGCTGGACGGGCACCTGACCGATACGCCCATGCAGGCTTTGGCCGACCAGGTGGCGGCCTTCGAGCCCGACATGACGGTGGTGACCACGGCCCCCAGCTACCTCTTCTGGCGCTGCGCGCCGCCCGAACTGCGCATTCCGCGCGAATTCCTGGTGGCGCTCGCCAGACGCGGCGGCCAGACCGTGATGGTCGGCCCGCATGGCTCGGTGACGCCGGAGACGACCCTGCGCAAGCTCAACGCCGACGTCGTGGTGCGCGGTGAATGCGAGGAGATCGTGGCCCAGCTGGCGGAGGGCCGGCCGCTCGCCACCGTGCCGTCGATCGCCTACCGCGACGGCGAGCGCGTCACCATCACGGGCGCCCCGCATGCGAGCAGTTTCACGGCGTTGCCGGCTCTCGTCTGGCCGGACGAGTGGATCGCGCGCCACACCCATCATCATCACCGCTTCGACCGCGAACCACGCCGGCCCGGAGCCGAGGTCGAGGCCTCGCGCGGCTGCCCCTACCATTGCTCCTTCTGCGCCAAGATCGATTTTCGCGACAAATACCGCAAGCGGGACCTCGAACCGCTGCTGGCCGAGATCGACGGGCTGATCGCGCAAGGCGTCGAATATCTCTATTTCATCGATGAGATCTTCCTGCCGCAACGCCCCCTGCTGGAAGCCCTGGTGTCGCGCAAGGTCGAATTCGGGCTGCAGACCCGCATCGATCTTTGGAAACCCGACATGCTCGATCTGTTGGGCAAGGCCGGCTGCGTCTCGATCGAGGCGGGTGTGGAGAGTCTGACGGTGGAGGGCCGCGCCGCCCTCGACAAGCAGTGCCGCATGACCACGGACGACCTCGCAGAACGGCTCGTCTATGCACGGAAATCCGTGCCCTTCGTCCAGGCCAACCTGCTGGAGGTCGCGGGCGACGATGAAGCGCTCGTGACCGAATGGCGCGACGGCCTGCGGGCCCGCGGCGTCTGGGCCAACGATCCCGTGCCGCTCTATCCCTATCCGAGTTCGCCCGATTACCGGAAACTCTGGGGCATGCCGGACGCCCGCGCCTGGGAACGCGCCCATGCGCATTACCTCGCGCAATTCGAGGAATTGAGCGAGATGCAGGACGACCGCCCGATGCCGCTGCCCGAGCTCGAAACCGCCTGCTGCGCCGCGTGTTGACGGGCCGGCGCATCTTGATGACCACGGATGCGGTCGGCGGCATCTGGACCTATGGGCTCGACCTCGCGCGTGGCCTGACCTTGCAAGGCGCCTCAGTCACGCTGGCGGTGCTGGGTCCTGGGCTGGACGACGGACGGCGTGCCCAGGCCGAGGCGGCGGGTCTGACCGTGATCGATACGGGCTGCGCGCCCGAATGGCTGGCCAGGGACGCGGCCGAGATCGCCGCGACCGCGCGGGTGATCGCGGCCCTGACGGAGGAGGTCGAGGCCGACCTGCTGCACTTGAACCACCCGGCCCTGGCGGGCTGCGCGACCTTCTCCTGTCGCACCGTCGGGGTCGCGCATTCCTGCGTGGCGACATGGTGGGAGGCCGTTCGTGGAACCGCGCTGCCGGCGGATTTTGCCTGGCGCACCGCGATCGTGGCAAAAGGCTATCGAGCCGTCGCGGCCCTGGTGGCGCCGAGCCGGGCCTTCGCGGCGGCAACGCAACGGGCCTACCACCTGCCTGACCCACCGGTGGTGGTACGCAACGGCCGCCGGGCGGTCGCGGCCCCGACTTCGGGCCAGAATCCCGTCCGGGCCGTGTTTTCCGCCGGGCGCCTGTGGGACGAGGGCAAGAATATCGCGGCGCTCGACCGAGCGGCCGCCACCCTGCCCTGCCGGGTCCGTGTCGCGGGGCCGATCGATGGTCCGAACGGCAGCCGAATCGCGCTTACCAACGTGGAATCGCTCGGCGTCCTCAGCGAGGCCGAGATCGCCCAGCAGCTTGCGGCGCGGCCCATCTATGCTTCGCCCGCTTTCTACGAGCCCTTCGGCCTCGCGGTCGTCGAGGCCGCACAGGCCGGCTGCGCGCTGGTGCTCTCCGATATTGCGACCTTCCGGGAACTCTGGGAGGGCGCCGCCGTCTTGGTGCCACCACACGACGACCGCGCGCTCGTGGGCGCCATCGAGATGCTGCTGGAGGATTCCGCCGGGCGGGTCGCTATCGGCGAAGCCGCTAGGCAGCGCGCGAGCTCCTATGACCTCGGCTCGATGGTCGACGGCACGATCGCGGTCCATCAGGGCGTGCTCGACCGATCCGCCCGAGCGTTCGGCATGTCCGCCGCATGAAGATCGTCTATTTCACCCATTCGCTGGAATCCTGCTGGAACCACGGCAACGCGCACTTTCTGCGTGGTGTCCTCAGCGAGTTGACCCGGCGCGGTCACGACGTGCTGGCCTATGAGCCGGCGGGCGCCTGGAGCCTCGAAAACCTCCGCCGCGACGCGGGCGAGGCCGGGCTCAAGCCTTTTCGCGCCGCCTATCCCGACCTGCGCTCGGTCGTCTACCCGCCCGATGTCGATCTCGGCCAAGCCTGCGAGGGTGCCGATCTCGTCATCGTGCACGAGTGGAACGAGCCGGCGCTCGTGGCGGCGATCGGCGCGCTACGGCTGAGCGGGCGGGATTTCTTGCTTCTCTTCCACGACACCCACCATCGGGCCGTGAGCGACCCCGACGCCATCCGGACCTTCGATCTTGGCGGCTATGACGGTGTCCTGGCGTTCGGCGAAACCCTCGCGGCCGTCTACCGGCGCTGGGGCTGGAAAGGCCGCGTCTTCGTCTGGCACGAGGCCGCCGACACCCACGTGTTCCACCCCCCTGCCGTAGAGGGCAATCGCGAGGGGCTGGTCTGGATCGGCAACTGGGGCGACGACGAGCGCAGCGCCGAACTCGAAACCTTTCTGTTCCAGCCGGCCCGCGAAACCACCCTGCCGCTCGACATTTTTGGGGTGCGCTATCCCGAGGCGGCGCTGCAAACGCTGAAACGATCAGGTGCCCGCTATCATGGCTGGGCCCCCAACGCCTCGGCCCCAAACATCTTCGCGCGACACATGGCGACCGTACACGTGCCGCGCCGCTTCTACGTCGAACAACTGCCCGGCATCCCGACCATCCGGGTTTTCGAGGCGCTCGCCTGCGGGATTCCGCTGGTGTCGGCTCCTTGGTCCGACAGCGAACGCCTGTTCGAGCCCGGCCGCGATTTTCTGGTGGCTCGGGACGGCGACGAAATGACATTCCACCTGCGCGCCCTGCGGCACGAACCCGGCCTGCGGGCCGCCCTGGCCGAGCATGGCCTCAAAACCATCCGGGCGCGGCACACCTGCAAGCATCGCGTCGACGCGCTCCTGGGCATCATGGGCGATCTGCACTCGGCTCCGCCGAAAGGCCCGCAATGAAGATCGCGTTCTACGGCTCGAGTTTGCTGTCTTCCTACTGGAACGGTGCCGCCACCTATTATCGCGGCATCATCTCGGCGCTGGCGCAACACGGCTACGCCACCACGTTTTACGAGCCGGACGCCTTCGACCGGCAGCAGCACCGCGACATCGAGCCACCGGACTGGGCCACCTCCGTGGTCTACCCCGCCACCGAGGCGGGCCTGCGCGCCGTCATAGCCGAGGCCGCCGAGGCCGACATCGTGGTGAAAGCCAGCGGTGTCGGGGTCTATGACACAGAGCTGCTCCAGGGGGTGATGGCGGCGGCGCGACCGGACGCCATCCGCATTTTTTGGGACGTCGACGCGCCCGCCACCCTCGCCGAATTGCGCGCCGAGCCCGACCATCCCCTCCACGCCGAACTGCCCGGCCTCGATTTCGTCTTCACCTATGGCGGTGGCCCGCCCGTGATCGACGCCTACCAGGGATTTGGGGCGCGGCGCTGCATCCCGATCTACAACGCGCTCGATCCGGCGACCCACCATCCGGTGCCGGCCGACCCGCGTTTTGCCGCCGATCTGTCCTTCCTCGGTAACCGGCTTCCGGACCGCGAGGCGCGGGTTGAAGCGTTTTTCCTCGACCCTGCGGCGCGACTGCCCGGCAAAAAATTCCTGATCGGCGGCAACGGCTGGCACGACAAGTCCATGCCGCCGAACGTGCGTCATCTCGGCCACGTTTATACGCGCGACCACAATGCCTTCAACACCTCCTCGCGGGCGGTGCTCAACATCGCGCGCGACTCCATGGCACAGGTCGGCTATTCGCCCGCAACCCGCGTATTCGAAGCGGCGGGCGCCGCCGCCTGCCTGATCACCGATGCCTGGGTGGGGCTCGACCTGTTCCTCAAAGAGAATGAGGAGGTCTTGGTGGCCCGCGACGGGGCCGAGGTGGCGGCGCATCTGGCGGCGCTCACACCCGAACGCGCCCACGCCATCGGCGAGGCCGCGCGGATCCGCGTGCTGGAAGGTCACACCTATGCGCGGCGCGGCGTGCAGGTCGACGCCATCCTGCGGGAAGCCCGGCAAGCCAAGCGCCACGGGAGCGCCGCGTGAGCGCAACGCCGCTCCGGCTGGTCGTGCTCGGGCTGAGCCTGTCCTCGTCCTGGGGCAACGGCCATGCCACGACGTATCGGTCGCTGCTCAAAGCCTTTGCGGCGCGCGGCCATGACATTCTCTTTTTGGAACGCAACGTCCCCTGGTATGCCAAGGAACGCGATCTGGCCGATCCAGAGTTCTGCCGTCTCGCCTTCTACGAAACGCTCGACGATCTTGCCGAGCACGCGCCCGAAATCGCCAGCGCCGATGCGGTGATGGTCGGCTCCTACGTGCCCGACGGCATCCAGGTGGGCGCCTTCGTGCAGCGCATCGCGCGGGGCGTGAAGGCGTTTTACGACATCGATACCCCGGTCACGCTCGCGACCCTGGAGCGGGGCAGCTGCGATTATCTGTCCGCCGGGCTGATCCCCGGCTACGACCTCTACCTGTCTTTTACGGGCGGCCCGACCCTAAAACGGCTGGAGCGGCAGTATGGCTCGCCGATGGCGCGGGCGCTCTACTGCTGCGTCGATCCCGCCCTCTACCAGCCGCGCGAGGCGGCGTTCCGTTGGGATCTCAGCTATCTCGGCACCTATAGTCCCGACCGCCAGCCCGTGCTCGAACGGCTGCTGCTCGAACCTGCGCGAAAATCCCCGCATCTCAAGTTCGTGGTGGCGGGGCCGCAATATCCGGCCGACATCGCCTGGCCCGCCAATGTCGAGCGTTTCGCGCACGTGTCGCCGCCCGACCACCCCGAATTCTACGGCGTCAGCCGCTTCACCCTCAACGTGACGCGCGCCGACATGGTGCGGGCCGGCTGGAGCCCGAGCGTCCGCCTGTTCGAGGCCGCGGCCTGCGCCACGCCCGTGATCTCCGACCGGTGGGACGGCATCGAAGCCATCTTCCAGCCCGGCCGCGACATCCTGCTGGCCGACACCGCCGAGGACGTCTTGCGCCTGCTCGACACCGTCTCGCCGGAGCGGCGGGACGCGATTGCAGCGAGCGCGCGTGAAAACGTCCTGGCCGGCCACACGGCGGGCCACAGGGCCGCCGAACTGGAGCAGCATTTTATGCAGGCCCAACTCGCCTTGGCGACCGCGAGATAGGGCCGTCCAGGATCTGAAATCGATCGCCTGCCCATGCATGCGATGAGCCTGCCCATGTACAAGTCGAACTACGACCCTGGCTGTGTGAAAACGATCAGATCGGGTATGATCATTCCGCAAGTTGCG
>CAXTOT010000094.1:0-19002 GCA_964245915.1 uncultured Lichenihabitans sp.
CTGTCGCGCGGCACGCCCAACCTCGAGAACGAGACCTGGGTCGAATCCGCCAATGTGATCAACGGCACCGAGACGCCGGAACAGGCTGCCGCCAAGCTGCAGAAGGGTCTCGACAGCTGGTACAAGCCCGCCAAGTAAGGCGCCGTTCTGCCCTTCTCCCCTTGCGGGAGAAGGTGTCGCGGCGCAGCCGTGACGGATGAGGGGAATCCCAGACCGATGTTCCCCTCATCCGCCCCTCGCTGACGCGAGGGCCACCTTCTTCCGCCATGCGGGAGAAGGGCTCGCTTTCCTCTTGCCGCAGCCAAGGCCACCCGAGTTCCGTCATGGAAGATATCGAGCATCTTGCCATGGACGCGCCCCTGCCCGCGGTCGCGGCTGACCATGCCGCCCCTGCCCGCTCGCATCGCTGGCACATCGTGGTGTTTCTGCTGCCCGCGCTGCTTGTCTACACCGCCATCATGATCGTGCCTCTGGCCGACACCTTGCGGCTGGCGCTCTACCGCAGTGTCGACCGTGTGCCGGTCTTCGTCGGTCTCGACAATTTCACCGTTCTGTTCGCCGACTCGCGCTGGTCGGAGCATTTTTGGCAGGCGTTGCGCAACAACGTCTATTTTTTCGTCTTCCACATGCTGCTGCAAAACCCGATCGGGATCGCACTTGCGGCGCTGCTGTCGCTGCCGAAACTGCCCGGCCAAGCTTTTTACCGAACCGTCTTCTTCCTGCCCACCATGCTGTCGTTCGTGATCGTCGGCTTTACCTGGAAGCTGATCCTCTCGCCGCTCTGGGGGGTGGCCCCCACCCTGTTGGCCGCGGTGGGCCTGAAAAGCTGGTTCCATCCCTGGCTCGGCATGGAATCCACCGCGCTGACCACCCTCGCGCTGATCTCCGTCTGGCAATATGTCGGCGTGCCGATGATGCTGATCTATGCGGCGCTGCTGGCCATCCCCGAGGAGATCATCGAGGCGGCGGAACTCGATGGCGTCACCGGGTTCGCGCAATTCTGGAAGATCAAGATGCCGCTGATCATCCCCACCATCGGGATCTGCTCGATCCTGACTTTCGTGGGCAATTTCAATGCCTTCGACCTCATCTACACGGTCAATGGCGCGCTCGCCGGACCGAACTTTTCCACCGACATCCTGGGCACTTTCCTCTTCCGCACCTTCTTCGGCAACCAGTTGCAGCTCGGCGACCCCAATATGGGGGCCACGATCGCCACCATGATGTTCCTCATCATTCTGACCGGGGTGGCCGTCTATCTGTTCGGCATCCAGCGGCGGATGCGGCGCTACCAGCTGTGAGGTGGCTATGACGCGCGCGAGATCCTTCCGGCCGAGCCGGGTGGCGGTCCATATCGTCCTCATCCTCTACACGGCGCTGTGCCTCGGGCCGGTGCTGCTAGTCGCGGTCAACTCCTTCAAGAGCCGGGCTGCGATCTTCGGCGCACCGCTCACCCTGCCCGGCCCGACGAGCTTCGATCTCATCGGCTACAAGACCGTGCTGGGTCAAGGCGTCTTCATCAACTATTTTGTCAACAGCATGATCGTCACCTGCGGTTCGCTCGCGGCCGTGCTGCTGTTCGGCGCCATGGCGGCCTTCGCGCTCAGCGAATACCGCTTTCGCGGCAACACCTTTTTGGGGCTCTTTCTCGCGCTCGGCATCATGGTGCCAATCCGGCTCGGCACCGTCGCCATCCTCAATCTGATGGTCGCGGCGCATCTCGTGAACACGCACCTTGGGCTGATCCTCATCTATACGGCCCAGGGCCTGCCCATCGCGGTCTTCATCCTGTCGGAATTCATGCAAGGGGTGTCGAAGGACCTGAAAGACGCCGGGCGCATCGACGGCCTCTCCGAATACACGATCTTCTTCCGCCTCGTTCTGCCGCTGGTGCGGCCTGCCGTGGCCACCGTCGCGGTCTTCACCATGATCCCGATCTGGAACGATCTGTGGTTCCCGCTGATCGTAGCCCCCGGGGAGGCTACCAAGACGGTTACGCTCGGCGCCCAGGTGTTCATCGGCCAGTTCGTCACCAACTGGAACGCCGTGCTGGCGGCCCTCACGCTCGCGGTGCTCCCGGTGCTGATCCTTTACCTCCTGTTCTCGCGGCAATTGATCCGCGGCATCACGGCCGGAGCGGTGAAATGAATCCGTTGCGCGTTTTCGTCGCCGGGCTTGGCCAGATGGGCCTGAGCCATGCCCTTAGCTACCACCATAATCCAGGCTTCGAGATCGTCGGCCTCTACAATCGCTCGCCCGTGACCCTGCCGCCCGGCTTCGAAGCCTATCCGCTTCTCGACAGTTTCGCGGCCGGCCTGGCCCTCAAACCCGGTGTCGTTTCGATCAACACCTATACGGACAGCCACGCGGATTTTGCCATCGCGGCCATGGAGGCCGGGGCGCATGTCTTCGTGGAAAAACCCCTGGCCCCGACCGTCGAGGCCGCCGAGCGTGTGGTGGCCTGCGCCAAGCGGACCGGCAAGAAACTCGTGATCGGCTACATCCTACGCCATCATCCGAGCTGGATCGAATTCATCCGCCTGGCCCGCGAGCTCGGACCACCTTTCGTGATGCGGATGAACCTCAACCAGCAATCCTCGGGCTCCGCCTGGGCGATCCACAAGCGGCTGATGGAGTCCACCAGCCCGCTGGTGGATTGCGGCGTCCACTACCTCGACGTCATGCTGCAGATCACCGACGCCAAACCCGTTCACGTGTCCGGCATGGGCGTCCGGCTTTCCGACGAGATCCCGGCCGACCAGGTCAATTACGGCCACCTGCAGGTCCGTTTCGACGACGGCTCGGTGGGCTGGTACGAAGCCGGCTGGGGCCCGATGATCTCGGAGACGGCTTTTTTCGTGAAAGACGTGATGAGCCCCAACGGCGCGGTCTCCATCGTCATGGACGAGGGCGCGAAATCGGCCGACATCGACACCCACACCAAGACCGCACGCATCCGCCTGCATCATGCGGCCTTGGGCCCGGACGGTACCTTCACCAAGGCCGACCAGATGATCTCCATGCAGGGCGAGCCCGGCCACCAGGATCTCTGCGACCGCGAACAAGCTTTTCTGCTCGATGCCATCATCAACGATCGAGATCTATCCAAACACATGGACGACGGGGTGCGCTCATTAGCCGTCGTGCTGGCGGCCGACCAATCCATGCGCGAGGGCCGTGCGATTCCGTTGTGACCCTTCTCCCGCCTTGCAGGAGAAGGCAGAACCACATTTAGAGGATCATCCATGGGGTCGTTGACGCTGAAGTCCATCCACAAATCCTTCGGCGTCGTCGACGTGCTGAAAGGTGTGGAGCTCGACGTGCTGGATGGCGAGTTCGTGGTCTTCGTCGGCCCCTCGGGCTGCGGAAAATCGACCCTGCTCCGCATCATCGCGGGGCTCGAGGAGCAGAGTTCCGGCGACGTCAGGATCGATGGCACGCTCATGAACACCGTGCCGCCCGCCAAGCGCGGCATTGCCATGGTGTTCCAGAGCTACGCGCTCTACCCGCATCTTACGGTTTCGAAAAACATGGGGCTGGCGCTCCAGCAAGAGGGAGTTCCCGGCGCCACCATCGCCGAACGCGTCGCCACGACCGCCAGCATGCTGCGGCTCGAATCCCTGCTGGACCGGCGTCCAGCAGAGCTCTCCGGCGGCCAGCGGCAACGGGTCGCCATCGGCCGCGCCATCGTGCGCGAGCCAAGCCTGTTCCTGTTCGACGAACCGCTGTCCAATCTCGATGCGGCCCTGCGGGTCGGCACCAGGATCGAGATCGCCAAGCTGCACCGCCAGCTCGGCGCCACCATGGTCTACGTCACGCATGACCAGATCGAGGCAATGACGCTCGCCGACAAGATCGTGGTGCTGAACGGCGGCGTGGTGGAACAGGTCGGGCCGCCGCTCGAGCTCTATCGCAACCCCGCCAACCTGTTCGTGGCGGGCTTCATCGGCTCGCCCACCATGAATTTCATCACCGGCGAACCGGCGGCCCGGCTCGGCGCCGAGACGATCGGCATTCGCCCCGAGCACCTGATCGTCGATGCCGACGGACCCTGGTCCGGAACCATCAGCCATGCCGAACATCTGGGCGCCGACACCATGCTCTATGTCGAGGTCCCGCAGATCGGCATGCTGACGGTGCGTACGCTCGGCGATCTACCCAAACACGTCGATGACCGCGTCACCCTGAAGCCTCGCCAAGAACGCATCTACCGCTTCGACCCGCAGGGCCGCTCGATGGGCTGAGGCACGCAGCCCGTAAGGCCAACTCATTCACGGCTCACCCTGCCGCGAGGGCCGCCAATGCCGCGCGATCGAGCTTGCCGAGCGCGTTCAGCGGGAGCGTGTCGACGATCGTGACGCCTTCGGGGACCTTGTAGGCGGCGAGTTGCGTGGCGCAGCCTCCCCTATCTAGACCTCCGGCTGCAGCCGCCGCAGCAGCGGCGGTGCCGGCGACTGGGCGGCAGACTACGACTGTAACGCTCTTGCTGGTTTTCGGCATCAATCCGCAGCACTGGGCTTTCATGCTGGAGCGTGCCGAAGCTGCGGCAGACCCCGCCAGCGCACCGCCGCATCCTGGAGCGAAAGTTGCCCCTATGACCGACCCGACGACAGAGAAGGCCTCCGCCGTTCGATGGCCCACGAAGACCAGGGAGATGCAGAACCACCATATGGATTCCACCATATGGAACGATTTCGAGTTCCGCGACGACGACATCGTCATCGCGAGCTACGCGAAATCCGGTACCACCTGGGTGCAGCAGATCGTCTCGCAGCTCGTGTCCGCTGGAGCCGAAGATGTCGATCTCTTCTCCCTGTCGCCTTGGCTTGACCTCAGATTCCCGCCCAAGGAGGTCAAATTCGCGACTCTGGCGGCGCAGTCGCACCGGCGAATGATCAAGACGCATTTGCCGGTGGATGCCCTGGTCTACTCGCCTCGAGCCAAATACATCTACGTGGCTCGGGACGGCCGCGACGTGCTCTGGAGCCTCCACAACCACCACGTCAACGGCAACGATTTGTTCTACCAGATGGTCAACGACACCCCTGGCCGGGTCGGCCCTCCCCTTGAGCGGCCGGTGGACTCGATCCGGGAGTATTTCAGCACGTGGATCGCGCGCGACGGGCATCCGTTCTGGCCGTTTTGGGATAACGTCCGAAGCTGGTGGGCAATTCGAGAGCTTCCCAACGTACTGCTGCTGCATTACGGGGCCTTGAAAGCCGACATGCCGAAGGAAATTCAGCGAATAGCGGCCTTTCTCGACATCGCCATCGACGAGGCACGATGGCCCGTCATCCTCGAACATTGCAGCTTCGAGCACATGAAGGACAATGCTGCCAAGACGGTGCCCATGGTGGATGCCGTGTTCTCGGGAGGGGCCAAGGCCTTCATCAACAAGGGCACCAACGGGCGCTGGCGCGATACGTTGACGTCGGGGGACTGTCTTCGGTACCACGAGATCTCACGGCAGAAACTCGGCCAGGCTTGTGCCGACTGGCTGGCGACGGGTGTCGCCGACGGGGATGCGCCGTCAGCTCGGCCAGAGCCGTTTCCTTCAGCGTCGACTCGGGCGGCAGTCCCATAGCACTGGATTGCGCCTAGTTTGGCCGCGGGTGATTTGAAGACTGCGATGGTCCAAGCTTACAGCCCTACCTGCACGCTCGGGTGATCAAGGCGCCGGCGGACGGTAAAGTTGGCGCGCAGCCGGCGGATTGACCACGCCGTCCAGCGGCGTATGTCTCGCTCGCGATCAGATGATCGTCCGAAAGGAACATTGATGAACACGGCCCGCCTGTTGCGCAGTCTCGGTATATCGGGGCTGCTCGCCGCGACTTCACTCCCCGCGTTTGCCCAAGACTCGCCTTCGGGCTTCGATCCAGGTCCGGTATGCGGCCTGGTCAACTTCGCCTTTTGCCCGCAGCCGCCGGCGCCACCTCCGCCGCTGCCCGACCCGAACGCTGTAGCCGCAGCACCGTCCCCTCTGCCGCCCTCGGTCCGGCACAAACGGCACCGCAAGCCCGTGTCTCAGCCGCGCGGCTGAATCCAGGCCGACCTTTTAGGACGCAGGCGAGCTTGCTCCTGACGATCCTTCCCGAAATGGCGAACCGGCATCACCATGCCGGACGCGAGTGCGCTCAAAACATCGTGATCGAGATGAACAGTTTGTAATTTGACCCGCCCTGATGTGGGACGTTTTTCACGTCGCTTCGCAGCCTAAGTGATTGTAGCAACGGCGAATCCTCGCTCGAATATTTCTTGTCAGAATTGTGTCTGTACTTTGGAACCGCGCGCCTGCGGTGTGGACACTTGGACCATGGCGACTTCCTGGCTTTTTCTAGTGTCGTCAATCCGGCCATCCTCAGCTCATCGAAGTTGGTCCAGGGAGGATCTGATGCAGGTGAAGTCCATTTTCGTCGTATGCACGGTCGCGGGTATCGCGGTCGCGTCCAATGCTTGGGCGCGCGCCACCGTCACGGACGAGACGATGCACGGCGCCCGGCATGCCGTTCACAGGCACCACACCGTCCACTACAGGAACCCGGCAACGGCATCGGACGCGCCTCAGGAGCAAGCAGCCCCGGAGGTCAAGCCGGATCCCGACCCGGAACACTTCAATCATGCGGTGGGGTCCGACGGCTCGCACTGACAGCGGACGGCATGATGCAGTCGCGGGCTCCGATCGAGCGTGAACGTGAGTTCGGCCCTCGGGCGCCAAGCACCCGCCTGGCATCCGAGGGGAACGCATTTTCGGTCCTTGCCTATCGCCTTGCGCCGCGATGGCATGACCACCGAGTTCGCTGCACCGCACCCAGTCCTCCGCCAGCAGAACGGCAGCTCGGATGGGTGCTCGTGTTTGGTGCCGGTTGCAGGAATCGAACCCGCGACCTTCTGATTACAAATCAACTGCTCTACCAACTGAGCTAAACCGGCATCGCGCGATCTCGCACGGCTTCGAGGTAGCAAGGCGGGGTGCCGCTGGCAAGGGGCGCGCGGGAGTGGATTCCCGCGCCCGAATGCTTCTCAGAACTTGTACCACACCGCGATGTCGACGCCTCTTTCCCGCAGCGCATTGCGGCCCTCGATGGTCGCGAACAGGCCGACTTGCACCGACCAGCGCGGGTCGATCTGGTAGACGATCGATCCTTCGAGATTCGAATATCGCGAACGCGGAAACCAGGGCGTTCCGGCCCCGTTCGGCAGCGTGGTGAAGTCCTGCAGCATGAGCAGGATGTCCGGGCGCGGCCGTGTTCCGAGCGTGAGATCGAGGTGAACCTCGTCCGGCGCACCACCGCTTCGCATCCGGAAGCCCGCCTGCGTGTCGATAAAGGAAGGCCACGAGCCAAGATCGAAGCCGACACCCAGAAGGGCACGGGCGTCGGTGTTGCGCGAGGTATTACCGACCAGCGCGAGATTTCGCTCCCGCGTCGAGGCCGGGAGCTGAAACGTCCCCTGCACGGCCAGGACCGCCGGCCCGAACAGCAGCAGCCGAAGCTGCGCCCCCGCCTCGCTGGTGCCGAGGCCGGTATAATGGCCTCCTCGCGGGCCGCCCAAACCGATGGAGACGAGATCCGGCTTGATGATGGCTTGAAGCCAGTCGGTCACACCGTATTCGATGTAGGCCGTGGCCTCGTCTTTCGTATATCGGTCGGTTTTGACGACATGGCCACCCGTCGCGAAGGAGCGGTCGCCGCCGTCTAAGCTCCCGCGCAGGATGACGATCCCCTGCCCGGCCGGCTCGTTGAAGGCTCCGCCCGAGGTGGAACCCGGACAGCTGACAACCATGGCGACCGCCCAAAGTAGAGCGAGCCACGGTCGTCGCCCCGATGCCGGTCCGGCTTCCCCCATGTAGCACCCGACGCGGCCGCGGCGTCAGATGAAGTGCCGGACCCACCGCTCTCGGCCGGATCAGGTTCAGACATCCGCCACACAAAGGACACAGGCCTTAACGTCCAGTAAACTTCATGGAAGGCGGGACGACAAGTCGGACGCTGCAGGCTGGATGGACGGCACGCCTTGTCGGCCCGCTATTTTTTTCCGCTCCAACCCGGCAGGTGCTCGGCATCGGGGCTATGGCAAAGCGACAGAGCCTGTTTCAGCGCCCGGTCGTGGTGGTGCTCGAGGTCATCCGAGCTGATCCGTCTGCGTAGGAAATCGGCCCAGAGGAATTCAGAGAAGGGCGAGTCGTCCTTGGCATATCCGCCAGCCCGCCGGAGTTCGGCCGCGAGACTGCGGAAGGGGTCGTCGGCAAGTTTCGTCAGCTTCTTGGGGATGTCGTCCGCCGAACAGCGGTGACCGTGCGAGTCATAGGCATGCACCCACTGCTTGTGGTCCATCACGGTCCAGAACTCGGACTTGGAGACCGCGGATAGATCGAGCTGCACGGTGACGAAGACGGTGTCGGCACCCTCCTCGATCAGGGCGCGGCCAAGATGGTGATGATCGGTGATATAGACGTTTCCGTTGGGGCCCCGGACCCCGGGGAAACAATGGCTGGCAAGGAAGCTCGGCTCCTGGGTTGCGGATTGTTCGCGCCACTCCTTGCGCTTGAGCGCCACCTCGGCAAGGCCGATGGTCATCTGCGTCGGGCGCAAATCGACCAGTTTGGCCGTGATGAGTTCTGGATTGGTTTGCGGCATGGGTCGACCCTATGTGCAAGATGCCGGCAAGTGCCCGGATGTCGCTTCGGAAACTGCAGCATGTGAGTTGCGTGGACAAGATGGCGGGCCGCCTCGGTTGCGCCACAAGCGCTGCCAAATAATTTTCCGGCTACCGCCGCGAATTAACCATGCCGCATTGGCGTCAAGGTTTCGCCTTCGTGAAAGTTGCGCTGCTGTGACGGACAGCGGCTACGACACTCCAGCGATTTTCGCCGGAAATGCGGGGCTTCCGTAAAGCTGGACGGAAAATTTACCGTGCTTGTTTCCGAACAGTTTTACCTAACGTCTCAGCAATAAAGTTGAACGGCGATAGGTAAAACGCGAGAGTTTTACTTACATCGACAGCAAATCACGGCTGGCAAGCTTCGTCTTAGACGCAAGACGAGGTCGGTAATGGTTTCGAGCTGCAAGACGACGATCGTGGCCGCAGTGGTTCTGCTCGGGCTGCAGAGCGTGCCGGCCCTGGCCGGGATGGAACAGCACGCGAGCTCGGCGCCGGTGACCGAGACCACGAGTGTGCCCTACGGGTGGGTCGATTTCTGCAACCGCTACGCGGCCGAATGCGACGGCCCGGTGCTTGCCCCGCAGGACATCGCGCTCAGCGCCAAGTCGTTCAAGGACATCGACCGGATCAACCGGGCCGTGAACAAAAACGTTCAACCCGAGACCGACATGGACCACTGGGGCATCGTCGACCGCTGGGACTATCCGCTGGACGGCAAGGGCGATTGCGAGGACTACGCGCTGCTGAAGCGCAAGCTGTTGATCCAGGCGGGCTATCCTCGCCAAGCCCTGCTGATGACGGTGGTCAAGGACCATGCGGGCGAGGGCCATGCCATCCTCACGGTCAAGACCAACAAAGGCGATTACGTGCTCGACAATATGGTGGACAGCGTGCTGCCCTGGGATCAATCGGGCTACCGTTTCGTCAAACGTCAATCGCAGGAAGATCCCAACGTCTGGCGCTCGATCGGCCCGGCCGTGAGCGCCCCGATGTTCACCTCCAATCAGTGATCCGGTATTGCTGGTCCGCACCGACCGGCAAGGCGCGCCGCGATTGAGCCGTGAGTGAGGGCCATCAACGTGGCCCATGCCGAGCGGGAGCCCATCTCCTCGCGGGCGGCGGCGGCCCGAAACTCCGGCCACCTGTTCGGTCTTGTGGCCTGCTGCTTCAATCTGCGCCGAAATCGAAGCGGCGCTGCAGCACGAAGCGCGCGTTTTCGCCCTCCTGACGAAACAGGCCGAGACCGTCCACGGTCGTGGTGAGGGGCAGGTTCGACACCATGTCGCGCAGCACGGGTTCGATCTTGGCGCGGTCGCGCGGCTCCAGCGCGCCCGTGAGGGTCATGTGGAACTGGAAATCATCGAGCACGAAGGGATAACCCCACTGGTCGAGCGCCGCGACCTGTTCGGCCGTGAGCTGGTCGGGGTGGCGGCGTTCGCGATCCTCCGCGGTCAGGGGAGCCCGGAAGAGGTCGAACCGCCGCACGCAGGCGGCCGCGAGCGCGTCCATGGCGGGCGACGGCTCGGCCAGGACGAGGGCCAGAAAATTCTGCATCAACCCCAATGTGAGGGTGATGTCGAAGCTCGACTGCGTCGCGGCGAAAGCCTGGATCTCATCCTCGAGCTCGCTCGCGGTGCGCCCGTCGGCCAGATGGAACGGTGCCTTGAGCGTGCCGTGGAAGCCGTAGCGGCGCGGGCTGGCCGTATAACCGAGGCTCAAAGGATCGTGGAACAGCGGATGGTCGGGCGGCTCGACCTCGGCACCCGTGGCGGCGTCGTAACCCAGGAGGCTCGCCCCGAATCGGGCGAGAAGGCTGCTCCCGTGCGGAAAAAAATAAATCGCATAACGCGTCATACCGATCCTCCTGTCGCCTGATGCGGGCTGGCGGCCAGCCGCACAGACGTAGCCAAGCGAGTCTGGATCATGCCTCGTCCTGTCCGTCGTGTCTGCTCCGGCCGGGAGCTCGTCCGCGGCATGGCTCCCGCGGGCCACCATGCTATAAGCCCGCAGCCGCTGCAGGAGCGGCGATCTCCGGGGAGGTCTGCATGGCGGGAGCGGATGCGCGGTCGCATCGGTTCAAGACGGTCGCGTTCCTGTCGTCCGGCTCGCCCGACGCCGATGCGGCCTTTGAAACCTTGTCGGCGCGCTATGGCAATGCCGCACCCGAGGAAGCCGACGTCATCGTGGCGCTCGGCGGCGACGGCCTGATGTTGCAGGTTCTGCATCGCTTCATGGGTTCGTGCAAACCGATCTACGGGATGAACCGGGGAACGGTCGGGTTTCTGATGAACGAATACGTCGAGCAGAACCTGTTCGAGCGGCTCGACAGCGCGGAGGCGTCCACCGTCCATCCCTTGGTCATGCGGGCCACGAGTTGCGACGGCACGCTGGCGACGGGACGCGCCATCAACGAGGTGTCGCTGCTCCGGCAATCCTACCAGGCCGGAAAGCTGCGGATTTCCGTCGACGGCCGCGAGCGCCTGGCCGAACTCATCGCGGACGGCATGCTGGTCGCGACCCCTGCGGGTTCCACGGCCTATAATCTTTCCGCCAACGGGCCGATCCTGCCGCTCAACGCGCCGCTGGTGGCCCTGACCCCGATTTCGGCCTTCCGTCCGCGCCGCTGGCGGGGCGCTTTGCTGCCCGACACGGCGTCCGTGACGGTCGAGGTGCTGGAAGCCGACAAGCGCCCGATGGCCGCGACCGCCGACCATTTCGAACTCAAGAACGTCGCGCGGATCGACATCAAGATGGACCACGCCATCGGCATGACCCTGCTCCACGACCCCGGTCACTCGCTCGACGAACGAATCCTCAGTGAGCAGTTCGGCTACTGAGCCCGCTCAGGCGGCCGACAGCAGGGGAACGCCACGATCCTCGAGGGACAATCGCGGCAGGATCGACTTACCGCCATCGCGCGGATCGCGCCTGACCTCGAGCGCGAACACCCGGGCATCCTCCCGCGCCGCCTCGGCATCGAACCGGCGCAGCAGCGCCTCCACCCGGCCAAGGTCGCCGACGTTCGATCCCGCACAAGCCTGCAGAACCCGGCCGATGCGACGGCGCTGCAATGTGACGCCGCATTCGCCCGTCGTGGTCGGGGCAGCCGGGTCGGATAGAATGGCGGCCCGGAACGCCGGCAGCAACGAGGGCGGCAGGCCAGCTTTGGCATAGAGCGCACCGAAGCCAAGGGTTCGTCCGCCGCGCGCGAGCCCCGCGACCCGCGTCAACGGGACGCCCGAAAGCTCGCTGACCGCGGCTTCGAAAAAGGCGAGATTGCCGCAAAGCAGGGCCCGCAGAATGAGCGCGGGCGTCAGCCGTCCCGCCTGCCGGAGGTGAGCCACGAGGCGGCATCGGCCGGAAGCGCCATCACGGACCGCGGTTTCGACCGCGATCGTCACGCAGGCCTGATCGGCAGCCTCCCGCGACACGCGGGAGGCTCCATCAACGCTCATCCAGCCGCGCGCCGTCACAAAACTGGTGAGCGCCCGGGCGGTCGCGACCACGAGATCGTGGCGCAGGCCGGTGTCGAGCCCAGGCCGCGCCAGGATCGCCTCGCGGAGGTCGGCGTCATCACCGAACCGCTCGATGAGGCGGGCCAACGAGTCTCGGGCGAGCTCGGCCCCGCGGTTGGCGGCAAGTGCCACGCCAGCCGGCAAGGCGCCGACTTCCGCGAGCGCTGCCGAAACCCCGACGGACACCAAGAGGCGCCGCGCGACGGCGCTCTGCACGATCTCGTCCCCAACCGCCACGGCATCGACGAGTTCGGCGTCGGTCAGCACCGGCGAGCCGCCCAAAACCACCGCCGCGATCTCGGAACGGTCGTTGGCAAGCGCGGTGACCAGATGATGCGGCGCATCGGCCGAGGTCGCCAAAACCCTGGCAAGCGCCATCCGGACCAGCGGCGAGCCGTCATCCAAGAGCGCGGTAAGGGCAGAAAGCGCATCCTGGCGATCCCGCGCGTCGAGATCGCGCCGCAGATAGGCCATCGCCAGGGCCGCGGCGCCCTCGGCGCGAGCCCCGGCCGGAGCTGTCAAAGTCCAGCGGAGAAAGCCGCGGATGATGGTGCCGGCTTCGATCCTGTTCGAGACCGGTTGACCGCTCTCCATCACGGAAACTGCATGACCCATGGGTACTCGGCTCCGGGACCGTGGCGGTCCGAATGGTTTGGGGTCGGGACGTCCGATTCCTGGCTCAGTTCAGCCGCAAGCCCTTGCGGACTGGACACCGATGCTTGAGAACCGGGTTCGATCTGTTCATCAAACATGACGATTTATGGTAAAGGGACCCTTAAGCCGAGATTTTGAGAAAACGAATATTGCAGACACGTTCCCTGGAGCAGAGCTCGTGGCATGATCGGGTCGTGGCGAGGTCGGCGTTCTTTCCTACTCATGGCTGCCGGGAGCGCGCCCGCGCTCGATGAAGCGCTAACCTGTGGCGCCGACGTTCTGGTGCTCGACGTGAGGGAGTCCGACGCCGCCGCAGCCAGGAGGGCGCGCGAGGGCGCCAGACACTGGCTGGAGAGGAGTTGCGGCCTGGCGCCCTGGCCCCTGTTGGCGGTCAGGATCGAACGCGTGGCGTCGGAATCCGAGCTCGCCGACATCATGCCGGGCCGGCCAGACGGCATCGTTTTGCGCGGATGCCGTTCCCCCGCCGATGTCGAACAACTGGCGGCGCGGCTTGCCGTCCATGAGGCCGAACTCGGGATCGAGGACGGCGCCACGGCAATTCTCGGCTCGATCGCCGATTGCGCCGCGGGGCTCATGGGGCTCATGGCGGCCGGCTATGTGGGACTGCCCCGCCTCGCGGGGCTCACCTGGGATGCGGCGCGGCTCGCCGAGGACCTGCGCGCGGAACCGGCCTCAAGTAGCGTCTCAAAACCCGACTCAGGTCCTTTGGCGCTGGCCCGCACCATGACCCTGGTGGCGGCGCGGGCGGCCGGCATTCTGGCGATCGACACCCTCGAGGAGCCGGCTCGGCCCCAATCCCTGCCAGAGCATTGCCGCATGATCCGCCGGATGGGATATTCCGGGAAGATGGTGCGGCACGCCGCCGAGGTCACGATCGTCAACGGCGCTTTTGCAGAAGCGTGAGCCCGCGGCGACCGAGCATCGGGACGAGCCGCTACCGCGGCCGAGTGATCGAAAACACTTTGTCCACGACGGCATAATCGGCATAGCCGCAGCGCGCGATGGGCTGCATGAGCGCGGTATCGATCCGGCCGTCCTTCACGAAGCGGTCGTCGATATAGACCCCCACCACCTGGCCGAGCACGAGATGATTGTCGATTTCGGTGCCGTCGAGGTCCTTGAGGCGGATGATGTCCAGCAGGCGGCACTCCAGCGCACAGGGGCTGGCCGCGACCCTTGGTGGCTTGACGAGGTTTGAGGGCGCAGTCTTGAGACCCGCATGGTCGAATTCACTGGCGCCCCGCGGCAGCGACGCCCCGGTGGCATTCATCGCGTCCCGCAACGCATAGGTGGGCATGTTCCAGACGAACTCGCGCGTCTCCTCGATGAAGGTGACGCTGTCCTTCCTGCCTTCGCTCGAAAAGGCGAGGATCGCCACGGGAGCCGAGGCCACGGCGTTGAAGAAGGAATAGGGCGCCAGGTTGACGGCGCCCGAAGCGCTCACGGCGCTGATCCAGCCGATCGGCCGGGGCGCGATCATGGCCTTGAACGGGTCGTGGGGAAGAACGGTCTTGTCGCGCGCTTCGGGCTTGTAGAACAAAGGGGGGTGCCTCCTCGCGGCGATCATGCCGCCGCGGCAGCTCTGCCGCTCAGAATCGCGTGACGATCTCGCTCATGACGGGACGCACCCGATCCTCCGGCACGCCTGTCGGCGTTCCGATATGCACGAAACCCGCGAAATTCTCGGTCTCCTGCAAGCCCAGGGCCGCCTTGCTGCGGGTGTCGTAGGCATACCATTCCGTGATCCAGGAGGTGCCGAACCCCGTGGCATTGGCCGCGACCACGAGATTCATGGCCGCGGCCCCGGCCGAAAGGATTTGCTCCCACTCGGGGATCTTGGCGTGCGGCGCCGCGCGCGACACGACACCCACGACGACCGGCGCATAGCTCAGCCTGTTGCGTTCGAGGTCGAGCCGCTTGTCCGGGGCATCCGGCTGGTCGGCCGCCACGATCCCGGCGAAAATCTCGCCCGCGCGACGGCGTCCCTCGCCCTCGAACACGATGAAGCGCCAGGGCGCCAGTTTGCCATGGTCGGGGACGCGCGCCGCGATGGCGAGCAAGGTGTCGAGCTGTTCGGCGCTCGGTCCCGGCAGGCCAAGGTTTTGCGGCGGCACGGAGCGCCTCCGCTGTAACAAAGACACGGTGTCGGCGGACGGCTGGGGAAGATCTGTCATAGCGACCTCGAAGCACAAAGCGGCGCATCCCACAAGCCGCCTCGATTGAGCATCGGGTAGGCGATGGGCTATGCAGACGGGATCGACCCGAACCCATTGCCTCCACAATGCTAAAGGCGACGATATGGAGCGACGAAACGTGACACGATCCGGATGGCAAGGATGGATCGCGATCATGGTGACCTCCGCGGTCGTGATCGGCCTGGCCGTCCCTGGATCGGCACAAACCCCGCTCCAGCCAGGGCCCGCGACCCCGCCCGCCGCCCCGGCAGGCACTCTGGTGCGGAGCGGCATCATCCATGTCTCCGCCGTGCTCACCCCGGATGGTCCCCCGGTGCCGGCCGGGGTTACGTGGCGCGTCTTCAGGTTCAACCCCGACCCCGACGGCAGCCGCCCGGTCGTGGCCCAGTCGGCGGACCCGCAGCCCACGTTCACGCTCGCCGATGGCGCCTATGTGATCCACGCCACTTATGGATTCTCGAGCGCTTTGAAACAGGTGACGGTCGCGGGACGGATCGGAACGGAACGCCTCACCCTCAATGCCGGCGCCCTCGAGGTTCGTGGCCTGCTCGGGGATGTCTCCATCACGCCCGACAAATTGTCGCTGTCGATCTACGTCCCCGAGGCCGGCAATTCGGAGGCCAAGCTGGTGGTGGCGGGCGCCAAGCCCGGCCAGATCATCCGCCTGCCGGAGGGGATGTATCACGTGAAATCGACCTATCTCGACACCGTCGGTGTGGGCTCGCTCACTCCCGTGACCGACACCAATTCGATCGTGAGCGCGGATCTTCGGGTGCAGGCCGGCAAGCTCGTCGAGGCAACGGTGCGCCACCGCGCCGCGGTGCTCACCCTCAAACTCGTCAACGCCCTGGGCGGGGAAGCCTTGGCCAATACGAGCTTCACCATCCTGACGCCCGGCGGCGACATCATCCGCGAACTAATCGGCGCCTTTCCCTCGCTGGTGCTGGCCGAAGGCGACTATCTGATCATCGCGCGTCACAACGGCAAAACTTTTCAGAGCGAATTCAAGGTGGAATCCAACCTCGACCGCGACGTCGAGGTTTTGACCACGGCCCAGAACTGAGGGACCGCCATGCAGACCTTCTTCGTCGAGATCAAATGCGCGCTCGGGCGCACCTATTCTGTGGCGAGCGCGCTCGCCGAGGCCGAGATCGCCTCCGAAATCTATTCGATCGCGGGCGATTACGACATCCTGGCCAAGTTCTACGTCTCCGCCGACACCGACATCGGCCATTTCGTGGGCGAGCACGTCCAGCGCATCGACGGCATTGTGGACACGCGGACCATCATCACGTTCAAGGCGTTTTGATCGGCCGTTTCCCTTCAACCGCGACGGCAGTTGCCGTTCGCGCCTGCCGAGCGACGGACGCTACATCGGCAATGGCGTCGCAAGAAATTCTGCCAGAGCGTCTGTCAGACGGTCGAGCTCCGCCTTGGACCCGACGGTGATCCGGATGAAGTCGGACACGCGCGGGCCGGAGAAATGCCGGACGAGAACGGCGCGCTCCCGCAGGGCCGCCGACAGGTCTTGGCCGGTGTGGCTCGGGTGGCGGGCGAACACGAAGTTGGCGCTGGACGGCAGGACGTCGAACCCAAGCTGGATCAGGGCCGCGGTCAGGCTCTGCCGGTTGGCGATGATGGTCGATCGGTTCTGTTGGAAATAAGCTTCGTCCTGAATGGCCGCGATGGCCCCCGCCTGGGCTGGCCGCCCGAGCGGGTAGGAGTTGAAGCTGTCCTTCACCCGCGTCAGCGCTTGGATCAGCCCCTGGTCGCCGATCGCATAGCCGACGCGGAGGCCGGCGAGCGCGTGGGATTTCGACAGGGTGCGAACCACCAGGAGATTGGGATGGTGGCGGATCAGGGGCATGGCGCTTTCCTCGCCGAAATCGACATAAGCCTCATCGATCACCACCGGCACATCGGCCCGCTCGCTCACGAGTTGCTCGATGTCCCCACGCGACAGGGCGATTCCCGTGGGGGCGTTCGGGTTGGGGAAAATGATGGAGCCGCCCCGGTCGCGATAATCTGCGGTGCGAATGCGCATCGCGCCGTCGAGGGCGACCGTCTCATGATCGATGCCCAACAGCCGGCAGTAAACGGGATAGAAGCTGTAGGTGACGTCCGGGAAAAGCAGGGGGTTGGGCTGCTTCAGCAACCCCGCGAAGGCGTGGGCCAGCACCTCGTCCGAGCCGTTGCCGACGAAGACCTGCTCGGGCGCGACACCATGATGGTCGGCCAGCACCTCCCGGAGACCGGTGGATTGTGGGTCCGGGTAGAGGCGGAGCGTGTCGGTGGCCGCCAAGCGAACGGCTTCGATCGCCCTTGGAGATGGTCCAAACGGGCTTTCGTTGGTGTTCAGCTTCACCAAGCCTGGAATCTGAGGCTGTTCGCCGGGCACGTAGGGCGACAAACTTCGGGCAAGCTCAGACCAATAACGGCTCACGGCACCCCCCTCCTAAGCGCAGAAGCGCGCTACCCCTTCCGCCGCAAATCCGGCGGCACGGCCTCGTCGGCCAGCGCCGCGAGCGCCGCCTCCAGGCTCATCGATACCTGCTCGGTCGAGCCGAGCCTCCGGATCGACACCGTCCGCTCGGCCGCTTCCTTGCGGCCGATCACGATCAGAACCGGCACTTTGGCGAGCGAGTGTTCGCGCACCTTGTAGGTGATCTTCTCGTTGCGCAGGTCGCCTTCCACCCGCAGGCCGCGCTTGCGCGCTTCCGCCATCACCTCGAGCGCGAAATCGTCAGCTTCCTGGGTGATGGTCGCAACCACGGCCTGCACGGGCGACAGCCACAGCGGCAGATGGCCGGCATAATGCTCGATCAGGATGCCGGTGAAGCGCTCTAGCGAGCCGAACATCGCCCGATGCAGCATTACGGGCGTGATCTTCTCGCTGTTCGGTCCGATGTAGAAGGAGCCGAACAGGCCCGGCATGTTGAAGTCGACCTGGAGGGTGCCGCACTGCCAGTCGCGCCCGATGGCGTCGCGCAGCACATATTCGAGTTTTGGGCCGTAGAAGGCGCCCTCGCCGGGATTGATCGAAGTCGGGATGCCGCGCGCCGCCACCTCGTCGATGACCTCGCTCAAGGCGGCTTCAGCCTTGTCCCAGACCTCGTCCGACCCGACCCGCTTGTCCGGCCGTGTCGAGAGCTTGATACGCACGTCGTCGAAGCCGAAGTCGGTGTAGATCGACAGGATCAGGTCGTTGACCTTCACGCTCTCGGCCATGATCTGGTCTTCGGTGCAGAAGATATGCGCATCGTCCTGCGTGAAGGCACGGACCCGCATGATGCCGTGCAGGGCACCCGAGGGCTCGTAACGGTGCACGATGCCGAATTCCGCAATTTTCAGGGGCAGATCGCGGTAGCTCTTCAGACCGTTCTTGAAAATCTGGACGTGGCCCGGGCAGTTCATCGGCTTCAGCGCGAAGACGCGCTCGTCCTCGGTCGTCGTGATGAACATGTTTTCGCGGTAGGTGCTCCAGTGGCCGGAGGTCTCCCACAAGGCCCGGTCGAGCACCTGGGGCGTGTTCACCTCGATATAGCCCGCCGCCTCCTGGCGCCGACGCATGTAGCTGATCAGCGTCTGGAACAGCATCCAGCCTTTCGGGTGCCAGAACACCGTGCCGGGCCCCTCCTCCTGGAAGTGGAACAGGTCCATCTCCCGGCCGAGCCGCCTGTGGTCGCGTTTGGCCGCCTCCTCCAGCTGCTTGAGATGGGCGTCGAGCTCCTCCTGCCTGGCGAAGGCCGTGCCGTAGATGCGCGACAGCATGGGCTTGGTGGAATCGCCACGCCAATAGGCGCCCGCGACCTTCATCAGCTTGAAAGCCGGGCCGATCTTGCCCGTCGAGGTCATGTGCGGGCCGCGGCAGAGGTCGAGCCAGGCACCCTGCTTGTAGAATTTGAGGTCCTGCCCCTCGGGAATGGCGTCCACGAGTTCGACCTTGAAGGCCTCGC
>CAXTOT010000095.1:0-18861 GCA_964245915.1 uncultured Lichenihabitans sp.
TTGCCTGCCGACTTGCAATAATGGCCTCGACCGGGTCGGATATACCCTGGTCGCGGAGCCGCATGGCGCGCTCCGCCCGGCTCCTATCGAGCCGCGGAACCTGCCCCTTGTCGCGCATCTTCTGTACCGCAATGTGCTCATGCGCGGGGTCAATACCGCGCGCCCTGGTCGGCGTGGCGTTGGCCTCGACGCCGCGTTCGCGGAGCTTCTCGGCGAAGCGTTGCCGCCATCGAAACAGATCATCCCGGTCCGGATGAAAGCGGCGCCCGTCAAAATCGCGACGCGCGATCGTGATGTGAACGTGCGGATGGTCGCGATCGACGTGAAGGCCGGCAACCCACGACCGGTTCGCAAACTCCTCGCGTGCGAAGTCCAGGGCCGCCGCTTTCAAACGCTCCGGATCAGTCCCCGTCGGCATCGAGAGGATCATGGATATCGACGTCGCACCTTTGCGTCTGGCGTCCCCGTCCATCTCGAAGTTATGCCAATCCTTCGCGAGGATCTGCATGTCGCGTCCATCCCGCAGAACGATCCCCTCGCTGGTTTCAAGCCCGAGTTCCTCGTCGGGACCGCGCCCCAGCCGGCTGATGTAGGCGAAGTTGGCAAGGACGTGTCCGCCGCCATGCTGACGCCCCGTGATCCGCACCATGACCTCGGGGACGCGACGCGATGTGCGATCCGCAGCCATGATCGCCTGGCCGCTCATCCGGGCCTGCGTTCCGCCCCCGAAAGCATGCTTCGCCTGCGCACTGGGACGCGACGTGGCCGGCGAGGATGCGGCCTTCGGGAACATCGACGCGACGGCAAGGCCGAGCATAGTGCCACCGGTTTTCGGGCCCTTTGCGCTTCCGCCTCCGGTCCCGAGGCGGTACTTCTTGGGCGGCGCGAAGACGCCCGCCATGGAGTCCATCGTTCCGGAAGAGAAGCGGAAGCTCACGCTCCTGACGCTCGGTAGGTTTCGGTCCAGTACCCGACCTCTGCCCCGATCGAAGCAGATAGGGCCAGCCGGGTCGTAAACAGCAGCGTCTTCAGTTCCTCACATTTCTCGATGAAGGGACCGGCGATGCGGGCGATGTCGAGCGAGCTTTCGGGCTGGTTCGCGGCGTTCATCGCATGGACCGCCTGATTGATGTTCCGGCCGATCAGAAGCACCTGCTTGCGCAATTTGACGATCTCAGCCTGGGTGGCCGGAGCCAGCCTCAGCACGCCCGCCTTGTCCCAAAGCTGCCAGCGAAGCGTGCGTTTGATCCATTCGTTTCGCGTCATCCCCATCGGCGCAGCAACGGCGTCGATGCCCTCGATCTCTCTCCGGTCGAGCCGCACGGTCACCCGGATGTTGTCGTCAGGATGCCCCCTCCCCTGGATTGGCATCACCGGAATGTCATCGTTCTCTGGAGCCAGCACGGCGTTGGCTAGGGCGTTCGCCATCCAACTACTGCGGGTCTGCCCATTTGCTGCGGCAACGCGGTCGATCTCGGCGACCAACTCGTCCTTCAACCGCAGGCCTACATTCATCTCAAAAGCCCCGTGCAGCGGCGCCCCACAAGCCAATGTTCAACATTGGTGCCGTGAGGCATATCCTGCCATCCCTAGTAATTGGCTACTCCGATCAAACAACAACCTCTTTGGAGCGAAATCACTCCAAACGCGGAGGTGAAAAGTGATTGACTGCGGGTATGCGACAATTAGCTTTCGGGCGTGTGGTCTCGGGGCTGGGTGTTTGCACGATTAGATGCGCCTATCTGCAATCTCCTGGAACTTCCGCAACATGGTAAGTTGTTCTCTATTGGAACCGGATTCAAAGAATGGCCCGAACAAGAAAAGTCGTCGAGCTCGCAACAATCGAGGCTAGGCGGGAAGCTCTAAGAGCGGAACTCGCTCAACTGGACGAACAGGCGAAGGCGGCGGAGCAGAGCGCTCGGGACGCTGGCCGTCCTGTTCTTATCGCGGCGCTCCAGCGGGTTAAAATCGCGGCGATCGACAAAGCGGATGCCCGGGCGATCGCGACGGCAATCTCGAATCACGGCGGCAAAGCGGTGGCCGCTCAACTTGCGTCGCTCGTCTAGGATTATCTTCAGCTTCGCTCGAAGATAGCCTGTCGACCAACCCATAAGATGGTCGCGTCGATCGGC
Organism: uncultured Lichenihabitans sp.; assembly: GCA_964245915.1. Taxonomy (GTDB): domain Bacteria; phylum Pseudomonadota; class Alphaproteobacteria; order Rhizobiales; family Beijerinckiaceae; genus Lichenihabitans. Next base: position 2,133 of record CAXTOT010000095.1, read on the forward strand.
ATTTGCGCCGAGCGGACCGTCATTTCCGGGCGTCCAAACCACTCGTCGCATTCCCACTCTCGGTTGTTTCGCTCTACCTTCGCTTTTGGGAAAGCTGGCATCTGGCGCCCGTCCGTTACCACATTGCGCTGGACGCCTGCATGCGCGAGGAGAACGATAGAAGAACTTAGCGCCATCCTAATCGTGCTTGGCAGCGTCCACCAGCAGCGGAGACATCCGGTTTGAGTTCGGCGACCGTCATCGGCATCCCCACCGACGAGAAGGTGTTCGAGAGCAATTGCGTGCCGCTGTTCGCAGGCATCATCAACGATCCGAACGTCAAGCTGTTGGGTACGCGTGGCAAGAAGCAATTTGGGCTGGACCTGATCGGGCGGCGCGATCGGGATCCTGCCCAGCCGGTGGGAATTCTGTGCAAGCTTATCACCCGCGGCGCAAAGCTGAGCGAGAAGATCGTTCGCGCCGAGGTGACGCAAGCACTCGCGATCGTACCGCCGCTGACCGAATTCTATGTCGTCACGACCGCGACCGACGAACCGGCGCTGGACCTTCTCGCGATCACGCTGAGCCAGGAGCAGGCCCGCGCAGGGCGCAGGATCGATATCCAGGTGTGGGGATGGGACACGCTGCAGGATAAAATCCGCGCCGACCCCGCGCCATGGTCGCCTTCGACCCGGAGTACAGCGCGTCGACGAACAAGCTGCTGGCGCTTGGCAACGAGACCGTCCAGGGCCAGTCGCAGCTCTACGCACAGAACGAACGCCTCTTCCAGCACATGGAAACGATCAGTGCGATCATCGCGGTGGGTCCGGTCGATACGGCGCGAAGCGCATTCGAGCAGCATCTCGATCTTCAGGTCGATCAATATCGCGACCTGATGAACGCGGGGAAGTCGCGGACCGCGCTCACGCTGCTCGAAATGCTCGATGGAACCCTGGACGCGACGCGTTCGGCCGCGATCCGGGCTCGGGTCAAGGCAAACATCGCCCATGCACGCCTGCGGCTCGGTGACGAGGCACCCGGCGCCGACCTGCTCGCCGAGGCCTATGCGCTCAACCCGGCGGATCCGAAGGTGCGCGCAAACTATATTCTCGCACTCTCGCTGCAGGGAAAGCTCGAGGAAGCATGGCAGTTCGCCGATCAGGTGCTGCGCGACGATCCGACCAATTCCGGCGCGGCAGGGCTTGCTTTCCAGGTCGCATCCATGTCGAACGAAGGGCTTGACCCGCTCGCAATCGTGCCCGCCGCACTCCTCGACGATCTCAATGTCAGCATCCATCGCATCAGCTATCTGCGTGCCAAAGATGCGCCGGACAGCTGGTGGCCGCTTGCGGCAGAGACGCTGGCGCGCTTCCCAGACGACGGGACCGCGATGCGCATGGCGGGGGACGCGCTCATCGATGAGGCGCTGAGCGACGGTTCGCGAGAACGTCGCAGCTTTCTGGCAGAGGGACGGCGCAGCAAATTGATAGCGGGTGCCGCGCTGTTGCAGCGGCACTGGGATACCGTCCGTCTGTACGAGAACGCGACCGACCCGAACTGGATCATGGTCTCCTACAATCTGGTCACCGCCTACCGCGCGCTCGGCGAGTTCGATCGCGCCAAGGCCACGTCCGATCAGATGCTCGCGCTTGGCAGCACCGATCCTGAGACCTTTCTCACGGCCGCATGGGTGGCGATCGATCAGGATGCGTTTGCCGAGGCCGTACGCCTGCTGCGCAGCGGTCCGAGGACTGCTGCGGCGACGCTGCCGCTGCTTGTCGCCCTCTCCAACCAGAACGAATGGTCGGACGTCCTCAAGACCGCGACGCCTGAGCGTCGCACAACGCTCGCGCCGCCGGATCGCCAGCTGTTCGATACGCTTCTCTTTCGCGCCCGGCACGCCGCCGATCCAGCCTTCGATCTTGCAGAAGCGGTCGATCGGTTGCTCGAGGCGTGGCCGCTCGGCGTCTCGGCGCACATCGCGGTTGCCGATATCTACCGACGCGACAAGCAGGAAGACGCCACTCGGGTCGCCGCGAAGGCGAAGGCACTGATCACCGACCAGGCAAGCTATTCCGACCGTGTCATGTTCGCTCAGCTCTCGCTGTTTCGCGAAGCCTGGGAGGACGTCATCGCAGTGCTCGACGGGCACGTGCGGTTGGACCAGCCATCGGACGAACTCGGCTGGTTGTCCCTGGCTTTTGCTAATGCAGGCCTGCGCCCGAGAACTGCGCCGTTCTTCAAATCGCTCGGGGCCAGCGTCATCGCTCAGTCTCGCTTCTCCCGCCTGGCAGGCGCCGCTGAACACCACCGTGGAGATCTGACCGCGGCCGAGCGGTACCTGCGCACCGCGATCACCGCGGATCCAACCGACCTTCGCGCCCTGCTGCTGCTCGCCAATACACTCGTTCGCGCCAATCGCGAACCGGACGCGATCGATCTCATACGGCAGATCGACGATGATGCGGTGACGGGCTCGCCGGACGACATGATGCGCCTCGCCCACCATCACCGCCGCAACGGCGACGTCGAGCGCGCGCTTCGTCTGGGGTACACGGTCGCTGCCGGTCACCGCCAGGTTGAAGAGGTGATGGCGTCCTATCCCGGGCTGATCTTCCTCGACGAAGCGTTGCCCGCCCCGATTGGGCGTGCCGGCCCCGCTCAGCCGGATTTCTGGTTCGAACTCGAGGGTCTCGATGGAACGCGCGACGCCGCCGGCGTCATTGATGCCACGCTGATCGAGGGGGTCGACAGTTATGCGCCCGACCATCCGCTCGCTTCCGCGCTCAATGGCATGCAGGTCGGCGACGAGTTCGTCATGCCCGCCGAGATCGGCACCGATCGTCGATATCGGGTTCGGCAGCTCAAACATAAGTACATCTGGCTGCTGCATGACATCATGGCGACCCACGCCGCGCGTTTTCCGGACGCCACCTCGTTCGTTGAGATGTCGATGAAGGAGGGCGACGTGCAGCCGGTCCTGGACTTGGTGCGGGACTATGCAAAGAAGGACGACATCGTCGTCGACACCTATGCCGACTTCCCGGTGCCGCTCGCGGCCGTGGCCGCGATGTCGCACAAGCATGTTCTCGCGCTGGCGGAGCATCTTAGCGCGACTGGCAAGAATCTGCGGACGTGCATCGGTGCGCAGGACGAACGTGAAGAGGCGATGCAGTTCGTACGGCGCGCCCGGGGCAAGGGTGCCGTGCTGGATACGCTGACGGTATGGCAGCTGCGCGAATTGGGGCATCTCGCCGCCGCCGAGACCTACTTCGGCCGGCTTTGCATCCCGCGATCGACCTTCGACGAAATCCTCGAAGTCCGCGCCAAGATCGAATCAAATCGCGGCCGCGAGTTCATGACGATGGGCTATGACGGCGACCAGGCTTGGCGCCGGGTCCATACGCTGGAGGAAACCGAGGCGCAGCTCGTGATGGTCAACGGTGTCATTGCCGACCTCGAAGCGCATTGTGAGATTTTGCCGGTAGATGGATCGGACGACACCCGGCTCGAGCAGCTGATGGGTGCCTATAGCGCTCGCAAGATCTTCGACCCGGCTCACCTTGCTAAAGCCCAAGGCCTCATCATCGTTTCCGAAGATCTGAACCTGCGCCAGTTCGCGGCGCAGCAGAAGGTGATTGGCGGTGCTTGGCTCCAGGTCGTGCTGCATGTTCTGGGTAGCGAAGGCGTGGTTTCCGAAAAGGATTATCTGATCGCGGTCGGCATGCTCGGCGCCATGCGGCACGATCATGTCTGGGTCGACGCGAAGATTCTGATCGGCATTCTGACGCTGGATGATCCCCGCGCCTTCGCGCTGTACGAGGCTGCGATCCGCTTCATGGGCGGGCGGAAGGCCGAGATGCGATCGCACCTCGGCGTAACGCTCGATCTGATGCGGACCATCTGGCTGACGGCGCTACCAGACTGGGAGCGGGGCCGCGCAATCGGCAGGCTTTTGGACCAACTGGCGCGCTCGCGACCAAATGACTGGAAGGCGGTGCTTCATCTAATCGATGCGAACCTTGGCGAATTGGCGGCCAAGGGAGATATTCTCGCCGGTCGGGGCCGAGACTATCTCACCGGCTGGATAAGAGGGCACTTCCACGATCTCGATGCGATTCGATCCTACGACAAGATCATTACCGAAATCCGGACAGCACGTCCTCTACGGCGCGCGAGAAAGCGAAACGCTTCGCACCTCAGGACGACTTAGCGAAAGTGTACTAGTTTAAACGAGGCTTCAGGCTCACGCTCCCTTTACGCGACCCAGCAGGATACCCCGAAAGCAGTCTGACGGCGCCGGATCAGGCTGCCCCCTCCCCTGCCGGCCGACCAGACATTGCGTCGTGTCGCCGCCCGCCGATCGCGCGTGCGCCTCTGCGCGCCGGCGACGCTCGTATGGTGCTTCGGGCGCCGTCGCGGTCCTGCCAAACGAGGAACCACGCCCTTTAGATCGATGGCGGGATCGCGTTGCACACGGTTCTGCGGCGCGCGGGCCGGTCTACCGGAATTGCGGTGCGTCGCCTCTCCATCGGCCAAGCAAGCCCCCTGCCCTGCCTATTGAGCAGCCCCGCCCAGCTCTCGTTCGTAAAGCAGGAGCGTCGCATCTTCCACGACGTCTGCGAGCACGCGCTTCCGCGTCGGGTCGGCGTCGCGAAGGGCATAGAGCCTCGCGGCGGTCTCTGGATCGACCCTCACGTTTATCGCGATATGGCGATTGCCGGTTAGGCGTGGGGGCCGTTGAAATGTCGCGGCTTGGGGACGCTCTGCAGGTGCGGGCGCCGCTACAGCTGGGACGGCGGGACGGGACGGGAAGCCCGCCCCGTCGCTGATCTCGCGCAGCTTGGCTGGATCCTTGTTCGCGGGCGTCTCGTCGAACTCCGAAAGGTCGAGCCTGGACCGGGTCATGCTGCTTCCTTCACGGTACGGGCCTTACGCAGTCGGGCGATCACGGCTGCCGCAAAAGCCTCGGCGTTCTCCAGCGCCGCCTTCATATTACCGACGCCTTTGTCGTTGATGGTTCGAAGCGTGCCGCCAGCGGCGAACATCGCGCGATAGGCTTCGCGGTTGTATATCATGACCGGAAGGACGGGAATTTCGGCATCGGTGAACTGCTCCGCGATATCCTTCTGATTGTTCGAGCGCAGCGCCGGCGGGATTTGGCTGAACAGGATCGCATAATCGATCTCTGTTCTGGTGCCCCGCGCCGTCTGTTTGACGAGCTTGATAGCGCGGGCAGCTTGGGTGGCATCCAGATGCGACCCCTTGCACGGAATGATCACGAGATCGCTTTGAGCGATTGCGAACGTGACGGTTGCGGTCGCCGCGCCTTCGAGGTCAACGAGCGTGAAGCGCGCTTCGGCCGCGCCCCTCTCGATCTCGTCGATGATCGCGTTTTCGTCGCGGCACCCGACAACAGTGATCGCATCGGGACGTCCCGGTAGCTGACCCCAGTCGACCAGCGGAAGGTTCGGGTCCGCATCGATAAGGCGCACGGTGCCACCCGCGTCCGCCAGTTCTCCGGCAAGCAACAGCGTTGCGGTGGTCTTGCCTACTCCGCCTTTCGGGGACACGAAGCTGATGACTGGCATTCTGCTCTCCGCTTGCGGCTAGGTTGCTACCAAGTAGCAGCCAGCGTTCAATCACAGGTATATCTCCATCTGAGGTCTAGCGTCTAGCGTGTTTATCGCGGTCTGGTCGCCACCTGCCCGCTAACTGATTGCTGCCAACCCGCGATGTGGTCGCGAGCCTGTAGCGTCTGGGCCGCTGGCTACCTGCTGTTAGATGGCTGCTTTGTTGCTGGCTGGTTGGTAGCAGATAGCTACCGCCGGGAAGATTTCGAGCTGACCGCTTTCGGGAACAGCACTTAATCGTAGAAGGTTAAGACAAACCCGGATGTTAGTGAACACCAAATCGCCTGCTTGCCGATAGCTGCCTGGTTGCTACCAACTAGCGACCGAACGCGCCAAAGCGTTTCCGGAGGCCGAGCTGAAAAGCCGACGCATACTCAACTGCCTATTAACAAACCAATCGAAGGTGGAATGAGCCTTATCCGAGAGGGTCGTGCCTTCGGCTCAGAAGCCGCCGCCTCCAAAGCCGACCATGAAAGCGCAACGCGCGCCCTTGGCGTCGTCCGGCGGCCGACATGGCGAGAAGGATCGGACGATGTCTGCGGCTCGGACCTTCCGGGAGAATCGAACCACTTCGGAGCCCGCGAGCCATAACGCGACGCTCCGTCCGACCGGAGGGGCGGCCGAAGCCGCCCCGTCAGTGATCATTCCTCCCAGAGCGGCTTGAGCTTGCGGGTCCGCTTGCCTGCGGGGCGGAGTGCCGGCGCGGGCATCCCATGCGCTGCGATCTCCGCTTGAATGCTTGCGAGTTCCGCGAGCCATGCCTGGGTGCGTTGGGTTTGGACGTGCATGTGAACCTCCGTCTGTTCGTTGAGACGGATGCGGGCCGACGATCGGGCGGGGGCGGGGTCACAGGACCACGCAGCGGCCGCGGAGCGGGGCGCGGGGGTGCCGATTTTGTCGCGGCCGGCGCGCAGCGCAGCGGAAGCCGTGGCAAAATTGGGGGAACCGCGCATCCTTGACGCTGGCCCCGCCCGGTCGTCACAATGGAAAGCGTCGACGCAGAGCCTTTCCGACGTTGGTGGGGCAGGGGAGACGCCGCCCCACGCGACGGGCTTCCCTCCCACTTCGCGCCAATCACCGAGGCTGGACAACCCTCGATGCAAGGATCGCGACCGTCAGCGCGTCGCTATCGAGTCCTCCGGCAAGCTAGCAGGCGTCGTGGCACTCGTAATCATCGGAAAGACTGCCGCCTCCACAACGGACCTTTCCACGAGCGAAGTCGACCTCGCGTTCACGTCGCGCGCGCTCGGCCGCGTTGATCGACGAGCGTGGAGGGGGAGGGGGGTCTCGACATTTATGATCCGATCCTTTTGGCCGAAGGGGGAGCCCCGGCGCCACCGCGCCGGGGCGACGCGTCAGCGTTCGTCGACGCGCATGATCGTGAGGACGCGCGTGGTCAGACAAGGATCGGCCGGATCCTCCGAGCCTGCGGTCAGGTCGTGATCGTAGTAGTCGATCTTCCAATAGCAGTCAGTGCCCTCGAACAGGAACCGGCCCAGGTCGTGCTCGCCGTAGGGGTCGATCGCGTCGTCGAAGGCGTCGAAGTCGCGAACCGCGCGGAGCAGCTCCGCCCGCTTGCGAAAATTTCGGAAGAGGCTGACGTCGCCGATCAGGTCTGCGACCCCGCTCGTCATCACGACCCGGTTGTTGCCCGGGGCGGTGAGATGCTCGCGCAGCCAGTCGTTGAGGCGGGCGATCTCCGCTGCGCCACCCTTGGCGCGGTCTGATTGAGGCGTTTGCTCGGCCATGATGGTCTCCTGCCAATGACCCCGACGATCGGGGCCTTTCGACAGGCGACAGGACGGCCGGGGCATAGCTCGCTCGCGCACCCGTAGGGTCGCAACGGAGTGGAGAAGCCCGCTGGCGGGCTTGCGCGGGGGGGCGCCCCGGCCAGGACGTAGGAGCCCGAATTGCCGCGCGGATCGTCGACCTGGTAGAGACTTCAGGTCGAGGCTGATGCTGGACGACCACGCCGATCGCGGCGTATCGTTCGATCATGGAAACGGCTGCCAATATCGTTGCCCTGTGGCCCCGCTGGATGGACAGCGCCGGCGATATGCTCGGTATGAAGGCGTTGGTCCGAATTCGCTGCTGCAAATGCGGGACGCTGATGCGGGCTGAGCTGGAAGACATCGTCGCACGCCACGGCTCTGACTATTCGCTCGTCGACAAACTGGAGCGCTGCCGGATGGTCGAGTGCGAAGGGTCTACATTCTATCTGGCGTCGCGAACCTATGGCCGCGAATGGGTGACGCTCCTGCGCGACCCGCGGCTGATGAAGGTGTTTGAGGTACTGCCGCCTGTCCGGACGGCCTGGAGCTGATTGCCCGTGTCCGGAACAGATACCGTCTGAATTTGCATCCCGCACCCAATCGGTGGGTGGAAGGGGGCAGAAGCCCTTCGTCCAGCGGCGCTGCCGTGCTTGCGCAGCGGGGCCGGGCGGGCTCGATGCCTGCTCCGGCGCCTTCACGGTTGACGAGCGGAGAGGGGAGGGGGGCCGAAGCCCCCCGGGAGGCTCAGGCGTAAGGGTCGTATTCGTTGACGATCGTGAGCGAGCTGTCGTGATCGTCGGCGGTGATGACGGCGTATTGTGTGCCGACGGCGATGACCATGGTTGCCACCATCAAGGTTCTTGCGAGGCCCATGGCGTTTTTGCGGGCGATCCAGATATCGTTGAACATGTCCGAGGCTCCTGTGAAGCCGGCGGGGTTCATCCCCGCTCGACAGGCGCCCGACAGGACGGGGAAGGGCCGCGATCACTTTTTTCGCATGCGAAAAAAGCCGTAGCGAAGCGCCCGGACCCCTTGCGGGTTGATCGTACAAGGCCCTGAGCCGGCCCAAGGATTGCGCCTCAAGAGCGGGGTGAAGTCCGCCTGCCCGGAGTGTCGTGCTCAGCGATGGCTCGCCGGTGACGCTCCCCCTCGCGGGTATGGTGGACGTCTGGCGATTCCGTCTCCCTCTCTGCGTCCCTTTCCCGATCGGGAGAGTGAGCTGGGCGGCGGTGCAGCCCCGGCCCGGCCAGAATGGAAGGAAGCTGCCGCTTTCCGGAAAGAAGTTTCCGCGCTGCGCGCCCGTCAGTCGATCGTCACCCGAACGGGCCGAGACCGGCTACGGGCTCGGTGGAGCGAAGCGGAAAAGAGCGACGGTCCCGGCTTTGCCGGGAGACGCCATCTCGTTTCGAGACACCAACAATGGCAACCCGATTACATAACAAGGTTTAGACGGGATGGCGAGCTCTACCGTCCCTTATGCCGTGGTCGTCGACGACGATCTGTTTATCCTCATGCACGCCTGCGACATTCTAGAGGAGGCGGGGTTTCGTTTTCACGAGGCGGGTACGGGCAAGGAGGCTAAGACCCTTCTAGCCGATCACGCCGACGATGTGACGCTACTGTTCTCCGACGTGGAGATGCCTGGCGACACTGACGGGTTCGCGCTGGCCCATTACGTTGCCGAGCATTGGCCCTGGATCGAGATCGTGATTGCGAGCGGCAACGTGAGGCCGGGTCCGGGGGACATGCCCGACAAAGCGACGTTCATCGGCAAGCCGTTCAACAATTGCATGGTTCACCAACATCTCAGGGAGAAGCTGCCGGACAACAAGCAACCCGAGCAGCTCAAGCAGGCGGTTTAGCTGCTTTTTGCAGAATTTGTGACCTTGCGGTCCTGATTGCCGGTGAACGCGAGAAGAGGCCCGGAGCGTCAGCTCCGGGCCCGTACTGCCTCCCTCAGAAGGGGACGTCATCCGCCTCATCGTCCTGGGCGGCGCCTTGGCGTTCCTGGCGGCTTTTGCCGTAGGAGAGGAAGGTCACTTCGTCGGCGATGATCTCGACACCGTAGCGCTCGATGTTCTGATCGTCGGTCCAGCGGGTGTAGTGGATGCGGCCCCGGACCATGACCTTCTGGCCCTTCTCGACATACTGCGCGACGGTCTTGCCGACGCCGTTGAAGCAGGTGATCCGGTGCCATTCGGTGTCCTCGACCCGGCGACCTTCGCCATCCTTCATGGTCTTGCCGTCCTGGTCGCGCTTGGGGCGCGAGGTGGCGAGGGAGAAGTTGGTGATCTTGGTGCCGCCCTGGGTGGTGCGGACTTCAGGCGTGGCGCCGACATTGCCGGCGAGGATGACGAGGTTCTGCATTTCGAGGTTCCTTTTTTGCTTGCCGGGGGATCCGTCCCCTCGACTGAACACCAAAAAAGACGGCCAGGACGCCCCCTCCACCGGAGCGCGCAGACGCGGAGGGAAACCCCGATCAAAGGGGTGGTGCGGGCAGCCGTGGCACACGGCAACTCGGCCCGAATGATTGCGGGTTGGAGGGGGTAGACGGCCGGATTAGGTCGTTCAGGAAAGAGAGGGGATGGACCCCCCGGCGGGCAACGGACATGGAACCGTGAAGCAGGACGCCCTTGTCGCGTAGCTCGTCCGGCAGTGCCACTATGCCTCGATCCCGCTATCCGGGCGGACCTGACACCCTCCCTCGCTGATGCTCGCGCCCTGCGCCGGTGGCTGTCGTGAAGGATGATGGATGCGGCGTGGACCTTGGTGCCGCCTTCGCTGTCACGGCGCGCGCGCGTCGTGCGTGTCGAGATGACGATGGGAGGGTTCGTGCTGCGCAGCGCCCCGCCCGGACGGCAGGAACCGAGCGCGGCTGTCGTGATTCCGGCAGTGCATCTCACCTGGCATAACGCGGCGAAGCCGTCGCAGAGACCAACGCGGTGAGGTGGCGTGCGGCATGAACGAGAGGCACACGGTGCGGGGCAGACTCCGGCCTCGCCCCACGGAACCGCTCCGCGTCGGAATCGCGATTTGGGCGCGGCAAGCCCCCGTCAGTCGATCGTCACCCGAACGGGCCAAGACGGGCTACGGGCTCGGTGGAGCGAAGCGGAATAGCGCGCTGGTCGCGAAACTATTCGCCCCGAACCTTCGCGAGCTTGCCCTTAGTAACCAGTCATCACCGCTCGGCTGTTCGCCTTGGGAAGCCTGCACGACCGATCATGGCCTCGACAGCGTGATCCGCGTCCTCACCATTCAGGCGGGGGGCCGGAGCCGGCGACGGTGACGAAAAGCCTCTTGCCGCTCGCGAGAAGAGCGCTGAGGTTGTCCGTCATGACGCCGGGGTAGGTGTCGCCGTCAGCCGAAGCGCGAAGCGCGAAGCGCGAAGCACCAGCAATGCGCAGCCGTCTGTAACGGGTTGGGCGAGGCATCGATTTACTTCTCGATGGGGTGGAAGTGAGTGGATTTCTGCGGGGAGGCCGCGAGGGCGAGGCCGCTGGCTTTGCCAGCGGCCGAGCCGAAGCTCAGGCGACCTCTCGGTCGCGCTGACCGTTCTGAGCTGCGGGAGGGGTTCCGAGCGGTCCGCGGCGATCGACCACGCGGATGCCGGCCTTCTTGGCGTCGATCACCAGACGTTCGGTCACGCCGTTGCCCTGGAAGGCAATGACGTAGCGGGGCTTCAGCGAGAGCATCTGTTCGTTGCGACGGAAGCCGGCACGATCACCCAGCTTGCGATCGAGACCGAAGCGGACTTGCTGGATACCGTTCTGTTCGGCCCACGACGCCGCGATGCGCTCAATGCCCTTCATGTCGCCGCCATGGACGAGATACATGTCGCCGACGCGCTCCCGAACCGCATTGAGGGTGCGCAGCAGGTTGTCGCCAAACGCCTTCATGTCCTCGTCGGTCCGGAAGGTCAGCCGTCCCCCGGCAAACACGACCGGGGTGCCCTGAGCCGTGTTGGCGTCGCGGACCCGCTCGCGGCGAGCCTGAAGGAAGGCGCGGCCGTCAACGATTGCCGACGTCACCCCGAGCGAAATGCGGTTGCCGGTCGACGGGATCCAGGAACGGCCGGTCTCGCGGATGTAGTGTGCCGCTGCGGTGTCGCGCATGTGTTCGTAGCAGGTGGCGGCTTCCTCGATCTTCTTGGCAAGGTCGATCTTGTCCTCGAGGTTAGCGGTGTTGATCTCCGAACCGTCCTGCTCGGCCAGGAGGAGCCTGATCTCGTCGGTGAGACGGTCGATCGTCGCGTGCTTCTTGGCCGCGGCCCGGTGGAATAGGTTGACCAGGCCCCAGCCCATCTCCTCGATGTCGCGTTCGAGCGACGTATTCTGGAGGGTTGCGAACAGGTCGCTCCAGATGGCGGTGGTGGTCTGCTCCAGTGCTTCGGTCGAGGGCGGGCACATGCCCGAAACGTCTTCGGCGCGGCGTTCGAGGTGTCCAAGCTCCAGAGCGGAAAGTGCGGCAGCGAGGGAAGTGGTCATGGGGTCAAGCCCTTCATCTGATCGAGGCCGGCGGCCTATCCGCCGGGTGCGCACCTTCTGGGCGGCCGAATAAGAGACGCCCGCACCGGAGCGTAGCGGAGGGAAACCGCAAAAACCGAGGTGGTGCGGGCAGCCGCAAAGCGGCAACTCGGCCCGGATTTTTGCGGTTGCGGGGGTCTCGCGGCCGCCCATGTGCCGCATCTCTCTGGCGGAAGGCTGTCGGGCGTCAGGTGGCGTCGGGTGCAGACGTGACCACGCTTGCTGCTACGGTTGAAGTGGGGCTCACCCCGAACGTCGCGATGTCGTCGAGAAGTGCCTGCCCCGTTGCGCACAAGCGGACCTTCACCGCTGGGGTGATCCTCAACGCTCCTTAGGCGCCGATCGCGTCGATCATGATGCGGAGCTGGTCGACCAGATCCTCGCTCCGGGTCGCGGCATAGCCCGCGAACGCTGCCACCTCAGAGAACACCCCGGGACGGGCAGGACGGAGGCATCGCCGCCTTCCGGGACAAAGCGCCAAGGATCGACGTCCGCACCTTCAGCGATCGCGCTGACATAAGTGGGATGCTCCGTATCAAGGCTCTTCCACCCGTCGGTCGTATGCGACACATCGATCGCGGAGCGGCAGGCGCTGACGACATCTTCGCCTCGACCGTGAATTCTGCGCGGTAATGGTCAGGGTATTCGAAAGGGGCCGGTGAAGGTCTTCATGAGACCGGACTCCAGAAGGTTGGCAAAATGGGAGACCCAAGCGGTTCGGGTCATTCGTAGCGGGGACGCTCGGCCGGAAAGGCGACAGGGGGCCAGCCATCGTGGACGTGGGCCTCGAAGCGACCAGCGGAGAGGACGCTGCTGATCTCGCGCGCGTGATTGCCGACGTTCCAATCGCGATCGAGATGCGCCTGAACCTCCAGCGCCATCGTCCTGGCACGGTCCTCGTGACCCTCGGCAAAGGTGACGCCGAAGGCGGTCAGTGCCGGGTCGGTGCAGAGTTCGCCGGCATCGTAGTACCAGCCACCTTCCTCGGGACCGCCATAGAGCCGTTGGACGAGGTAAACGGCAACGCTGTGCATGGTGATGATCCTTTCTCGAGCATGAGCCCAAGGCTCATCTGTCCCAAAGGATGCCTCCCCTCCGGGAGACTGTTTCAGTCGATCACGCGCCAGCCAGCGGCGATCCATCCCTGGCGATTGGGCGCATATTTTGCGCCCGTCGCGAGGATGATCTTGCGGCGCGCATCGGCATCGCTGGCGTGGTCCGCGATGCAGCTGCGTCAGCGGCGCGCGCGGGCCAGCATTGATCGATGTTGAGCAGGGCGAATGGAAACGCCGTGGATCCCTCCACGACGAATTGCTTGATGATCGGGTTAGGCATGGTGACGGTCTTCGGCCAGCGCGTCGGACGCGCGATGAAAGTCGTCGAGCCAGCGCCCCATCGGGGCGCGTTGCTCGGGCGGAAGCGCGGCCTGCGCCGCCTGAAAATCGAGTAGCGCCAAGGGCGCGGTCTCGATGATGCGGTCGACTTCGGCCGGTGAAAGGAGACCGCGTTCGCGGATGAACTTGGTGATGCTGCCGGGACGCGGCGTCGCACCGCGACGGCCAAGCACCGGCCTGCGCCACAGGCCCTCGACTTTGCGAAGGCGAGGCTTGGCTCGTGCTTCCATCAACACGATGATGCGCAGTTCCTCGGTTGAAAGCTCCAGCACCTCGTTGGGCTTGATGCTGCCGCAGAAGTAGCAGCTCGACTTGGGCGGGACGGGGAGCCCGGCGCGCGCGATGCGCGCCTCGCAGTCGGCGCGCGCCCATTCCCATTCCCGCAAGGGGTAGCGGTAGGCGTAGCGAGGATCCTCGCACCCGACCGCGTGATGGTAACGCTGCGTGTCGCGTCCCGAGGCGTCGTAGCCGATCAGCTTGACCACGCGCCCGCCTGCGTCCCAGCAGCGGCGCGCGGGTTCCCACTGGGCGGTCCAGGCATCTTGCGGGGCCGCCTTCCATTTCTGGCTGCACGACCCGCCACCAAATACCACGGAGGGCAGGGTGGCGTTGGTCAGCATGTTCTCGGCGATGCCCGTATAGGGCGGCCAGTGTTTGAAGTTGCGGGGCTGGTAGCGGACGATCCCGGATGGGATGCCGCGTTCCGACATCCAGGCCCGGAACACGGGGATGAACGCATAGGTCGCCGACTTCTCGGCGCCGGGATCGGCGAAGAGAACCATGTCGATGGGCTCGCCGCGATCGGCGAGTTCGACGATCATGGCGGTGGAATCGACGCCGGCACCCCAAGCGGCGATGACGGGCGGGCGGTCAGCCACTGGCCGCGTCCCTTACGACGATCGCAGCATGAACGATGCGGTATGCCCGTTTGCGAAATGCCGGGATGCGGCAGATCGCGCGGCTTTCCGGGTCGCGGAAGAGCGGCGTCTTGCCCTTGGGATTGGCGACCACCTCGAAGCGGCTGCGGTCGATACCGTCGCTGAAGCGCATGGGCTCATCGAAGATGATGGTCTGCCCGGGCTTCGGGGTCGGCTTGGCCCGGTCGAGCTTCTTCGCGAGCAGGTTGGCGCGGCACCGCGCGCGCCAGGCCAAGGCATATGCGCTGTCCGTGGCGGTCAGCTCGTCGAGGATCGCAGCCGGACACTCGCTCTCGTTCGGCCCGACCGTTTCATCCATATCCTTGTACCCGAACGTGCAGCCGTCGCGCGCGCCGTTGCTGGTCTTGGTGAGGCAGACGATGCCGAACACGATCCGTTCGGCGTCGTCCGCGAGGCGCTCGCAAGCGGCGTAATAGGTCGATCCGACCATGGCGGACGCCAGCACGGTCAGGCGATGCGTGTCGCGCTGGTAGGTGAACTGGTTGTCGAGATACGACCGTGGTGTGGCGTAGCCGCCCATATCGCGCATGAAGAGCCAACCCATGATAAGTCTCCGATGACGTGAGGATCAGGCGGCAGCGGCGAGGCGCGGAGCGCCAACGTCGCCAACCGTCGCGGTAAGCCGGCGCTGGAACGTGCTCACGTCCAGCAGCTCGGCGATCGGCGCGCGTTGAACGGGGCCAGCGTGTTCGCCGCCCCGGCAGCGGTTGAAGGTGATCTCGCTGTCAGGAAGGAAGCTGTGCGGCCGCACCCGGATCGAGAGATCGGCGTGGCGCAGCTCGGTCGTGCCATCGTCCGCGATACCGCCCATGTCGGTATCGATACGGATGTCATGGGCCTCGAGGCCGATCGTCTCGGCGAGCGAAGCGAGCGCGAGGCGTGCCTGCCGATGGAATGTCCGTTTCGCCATTGCGTCGCCGGCGACGCGGTTGCCGGCGATGTCGAGCAGCGCGGATCCGGTGATGACGCTGTTGCGGTCTTCCGCACAGCGCAGAAGCAGTTCGCTTGTGCTGGGCGCACCACGTTCGGCGACGGCCGCCAGGTTGCGGATCAGCAGCAGGATCGAGCAATCGCGGTCGATCGGCTTGCCGGCACGCCGGCAGTCGTCGACGCCCGCGTTCAGGGCATGGAGCGCTGCGGGCAGGGTGCCCAGCGCCTCGGAAGACCGCGCCTCATTGTGGCGGTAGTGGGTGTCGTAGAGCATGTCCGAACCTCCTGAGCGCCAGGGCGCGCTCAAAAGGCCGAAGGCTCCCTCTCCTCCGTGGACGGGGCCTTGGTCAGTGCATCCCGCCAACAGGATCGGCCGATCGTGATGCTGCGTCATAGCCGGACTGCCAAGCCGTGCGGAGCTTGCTCCGTCGGCGGTAATGGCATCGGTCGTTGCCCATGACGAAGCAGCGCCATCCCGATTTCTCGGCTTCCCACAGCGGGTCTTCCCGCGTGGGAGCGAGCAGGTCCATGAGATCGACGCGCGTGGCGGCGTTCATGGCGGGCCTGCATGGTTGCCGAATGCGCCGGCAGGGAGCGTCCAGCGATCCGCCAGGATCGAGACACGCCAGACCGGATCATCGGCCTGCGCCAATTCGTCGGGATGGAGCGTCGCAGCCGGGAACGCTGTGCCGCGATCAGCGAGCTGCGTGACGGTGAGCGTGCGATGGATCGTCTTCCCGCTCGCGGCTTCGCGAGCCGCGACCCGTCGGAAGGCGGTAGGGAAGACGAGCCGGAGCGTCGCCCATTGGTCGGGCGAGCCGAAGATGCAGGCTCGGCAGGACAGGCGGCCCCATCCCAGGACGTAGGCCGGGTGGGGACGGATCCGCGCTTGCGCGATCACGTCCCAGATCAGACGCTCGGTCCAGTCATGGACCGGGCGCCAATGATCGACCGCACGCGCGAGGGTGGAGGTGCGATGCGGCTCGAGCGTCGCATAGCGCGCACGCGAGGGGCTTTCCTCGGCGCGCTCGCCGGTGACGACCAGCGTGCGGCCGTCGAGGAAGCGCGGCTGATTTCGGATCGCGGCCGCGAGGACGTCGATCTTCAGAGCGGGGCTGCACCAGCGCACCCGAAGATCGGGAGACGTCTGGGGAAAGAGCCCGCGCGTCCCGGCAGGGCCGTTGCCCCCGGCACGGCCGATACCGGTCGGCGTCTCGAACACGATCGGGGCGGTCGGCGCGTCGTCGCGCGCCAGCTCGCGCGCGAAGCCGCCCTCGCGCCACGAGACGTAGAGCGCGATCCCGAAATTGTCGGCGATCGCGCGTACGTAGGCGGGCGTGCACGGCCAATCCACGAAGGTCGGGCCGTGGCCATCGACATCATGGTGATGCAGCTCGATCGCGTGTGCCGGCACGCCGAGGCTGAGAAGGTGGAGCAGGGCGGCAAGGCTGTCCTTGCCGCCACTGAACGCCACGACGAAGCGCCGGTAGGCGCCGAGGTCGGGGAGGGCGGCCGGAGCGGTCATGCTGCTTCACGGATCTGTTCCTCGGGTTCGGCCGA
>CAXTOT010000096.1:0-18454 GCA_964245915.1 uncultured Lichenihabitans sp.
CTGGAGGACACGTCGATCAATGTTCTGATCGCGGTGTCGCTCGGCTGGTCCGTGCGCAACCGCGCGCGCCTCGGGATGGTGTTGGCCGGCCTGTTGCTGGTTCCCGGTTTCGCGACGCTTTGGACGGCCTGGGGGAAGGTTAGCCTTCCCGTGGCCCCAAGCCCGCTGCCGCTCATGCTTGCCGGGCTCGGAGCTCTTGCCGTCAATCTGTCCTGCGCGCTGATGCTCGCACGATATCGCCATCACGGCGGCAGCTTGACCAAAGCCGCGTTCCTGTCTTCCCGCAACGACGCGCTGGCCAATGTGGCGATCGTTGCGGCTGCATTGACGACGGCGTTTCTTTGGCACTCGGCTTGGCCCGACGTCATTGTGGGACTCGCAATTGCGGCAATCAACGTGGACGCCGCGCGGGAGGTTTGGGAGGCTGCTCGGGAGGAACACGCGGCGGTCTGAGGTGTGCCGTGACGGTGTTGCGGGTTCTCGCTTAGTCGCGGGTTGCCCGTCTCTGCGCAAGGTCACCTGCTCGTCCACGCAAAACGCTCGGCAGCGCGATCAGCAGGAGCGCCACGGCGGCACCGAACAAAAGCCATGCCCCGATGGCTTTGTAGATCAGCACGCCGAGCACTCCGCCGACACAGAATGACAGGATGGTGGCGCCGTGTAGCCCCAGCCTCTCCCGATAGGGCGCCGCCTCTTTGGGGCTTCCGCGCCGTAACGCAATCTCGAGTAGATGGCCGAGCTCGATCCCGGCGTCCGTTGCCATTCCCGAGATGTGCGTGGTGCGAACCCGCGCGCTGGAAATGCGGGTCACGACCGCGTTCTGGAGCCCCATCAGGAAACTCAACCCGAACACCAGGACAGGACCGCGATTGGCAGCCGGCAGCCACAGGTCCGCGCCACCGAGCAGGATCAGCAGCACGGCCTCGGCAAGGATGCTGAAGGCGTAGATCCTGGTGATCTGCTTGCGTCGCCCCATGCTGATGAGGAGGGTCGAGATCGCGGCGCCAAACACGAACAGGCCGATAAGCGCGAGATAGAATGCGGCGATCGCAAGCTCGCCGAGCGCGACACGATCGGCCAGCATCGAAACATTGCCGGTCATATTGGAAGAAAAGATCCCGACCGCATAAAAGCCCGCCGAATTCAGCCCACCCGCGATCAAGGCCAGAGCGGAGGCGAGCCGACGGTCGACCGCGATGCTTCGGGACTGGCCCTCGCGGATCAACATCTCAGTGGCTTGTTCTTTGGTGTCCGCATGTGCAGGGAACGAGATCGTGAAAGCGTTGAGGCCGCGTCAAGCCAAATCAACCATGCCAGCAGGCGCGCGTTCACCATGGCGGGGCGACCTAATCCTCGCGCCCCTCCGTGGCCTCCAATAAACGAAGCACGTGGGTGCCGATCAGATCCAGGATGTCTGCACGGACGGGGGAGGGTTCGATCCTGCGCGCGAACTCAGCCTGGATCTCGCCCAGGGTCCGTGCCGCATCGCTGGCCCTCATGGTCGAGGACTGAAGAAAATCCTCGATGGTGGTGTCGGCCAGCGTCAGGGCATTCTGGTCGCCGCTCTGGACCAGGGATTCGAGTAGCGAGAGGCATTCATCCGATGTCGTCATGCCCGAAGGTCACCATGCAAGCACATCATGTCAACCGTGGTCTCGTCCGACCCTGGCAGGCGCGCGACCGCGAGGCGCGCGCCATGGCGGGTGTTGGAGCGCCGGTCGCGATCGTCTAAAGCAGAGGCTCACCTTCCGGCAGGCCCATGTCCCACAACAGCTTCGGTCATCTGTTCCGTGTCACCACCTTCGGGGAAAGCCATGGTCCGGCGTTGGGCTGCGTGGTCGACGGCTGCCCGCCCGGTCTGGCGCTCAGCGAAGCCGATATCCAGGGTTTTCTTGATCAGCGGCGCCCCGGCCAGTCGCGCTTCACCACCCAGCGGCGCGAGCCGGACCAGGTCAAGATCCTGTCGGGTACTTTCGCGGACGGCCCGGACGCGCCCGCGCTGACGACCGGGACCCCCATCGCGCTGATGATCGAGAACGTCGATCAGCGCTCGAAAGATTATTCCGACATCAAGGACAAATACCGCCCCGGCCACGCCGACTTCACGTACGAGGCCAAATACGGAATTCGGGATTATCGGGGCGGCGGCCGCTCTTCGGCCCGGGAGACTGCCGCGCGCGTGGCGGCCGGCGCCGTCGCGCGCCTCGTCATCCCGCAGGTGCGCATTCGCGGCGCGCTTGTCCAAATGGGGCCGCATCGGATCGACCGCGCGCTGTGGGACTGGGACGAGGTCGGCAAAAATCCCTTCTTCAGCCCGGACCCGAAAGCGGCGGCCATCTTCGAAACCTACCTCGACGGCATCCGCAAGGACGGCTCGTCGGTGGGGGCCGTGATCGAGATCGTGGCCGAGGGCCTTCCGGCCGGCTGGGGCGCGCCGATCTACGGCAAGCTCGATGCGGACCTCGCGGCTGCGCTCATGAGCATCAATGCCGTCAAGGGCGTCGAGATCGGGGATGGCTTCGCGGCCGCGATGCTGCGCGGCGAGGAGAATGCCGACGAGATGCGGCATGGCCCGGAAGGTGGGCCACGCTTCCTGTCCAATCACGCGGGCGGGGTCTTGGGCGGGATTTCGACCGGTCAACCGCTGGTGGCGCGGTTCGCCGTCAAGCCGACGTCGTCCATCCTGGCCCCGCGCCAGACGGTCGACCGGCAAATGACGGAAACCGAGATCGTCACCAAAGGGCGACACGACCCCTGTGTCGGGATCAGGGCGGTCCCGGTCGGCGAGGCCATGGTGGCGTGCGTGCTGGCGGATCATTTCTTGCGTCACCGCGGGCAAGTCGGCACCTGAGTTTTAGGGCCGAAATTTAGCTTTACTAAATTTTTTGCTGGGCTAGCGTTCTGCCATGAAGCTGGCGGACTGGCTCAAGCGGAACCGGATCAAACGCGGCGAGTTCGCGCGGCGGATCGGTCTTTCTCCGGGCGCCGTCACCCAGATCTGTAACCAGAGCGATGCCTGGGTGTCGCGCGAGACCGCGGAAGCAATCGTTCGGGCCACGGCCGGGTCCGTGACACCCAACGATCTGTTGTCCGGGCAAGCGCGCCACATCTCGGGCGGGGATCATGCCATGACCATTCAAAATTCCGTGGCCGAAGCGATCGATGCCATCGCGCGCGGCGAACTCGTGATCGTGACCGACGACGATGACCGCGAGAACGAAGGCGATCTCGTTTGCGCGGCCTCGCTCTGCACGACCGAAAAGATGGCCTTCATCATCCGCAATTGCTGCGGGATCGTCTGCACGCCGATGACCAGCGAGACGGCGCGCCGGTTGCAGCTTCAACCCATGGTGGCCAGCAACGACGCGCCGCTTGGGACCGCTTTCACGATTTCCGTCGACGTTCGCCACGGGCTGACGACCGGCATTTCGGCCGAGCAGCGCAACAACACCGTCCGGGCTCTCGCCAACGGCAACATGGGGGCAGCCGACTTCGTGCGCCCCGGCCACGTCTTTCCGCTGATCGCGCGAGACGGTGGCGTTCTCATGCGCTCCGGCCACACCGAGGCGGCCGTCGACCTTTGTCGTCTGGCTGGCCTGCCGGAAGTGGGCGTGATCTGCGAGCTCGCCAACGATGACGGCACCGTGATGGTGGGGCCGCAGATCGCAGCCTTCGCGCAAAAGCATGCCATCAAGCAGATCTCCGTGGCCGATCTCATCAGCTACCGACAGGCGCGCGAGAAGCTCGTGCAGCGGGTGGCGACTTTCCCGGTCAAGACCTCGATCGGCGAGATCACGGGCCACGCCTACCAGACCCGATTCGATCCGGTGCAGCATTTCGCCTTCGTGCATGGCCGGATCGGGGACGGGACCTTGATCCCGACGCGATTGCATCGGGTCGACATCATCGCCGACGTGTTGGGCGGCGCGACCGTGATCAACAAGGCGCTACAGCGCTTCAAGGCGGAGGGACGCGGCGTGCTCGTCTATCTTCGCGACGGCACGGCCGGGGTGCCGGTCACCGCGATGCCGGGTTCCGCAGAGAGTTCCGATGAAGCCCGCACCTCGCAGTGGCGTGAGGTCGGGCTTGGCGCGCAGATCCTGCGCGACCTCGGTATCCGGTCCATCAAGCTGTTGGCCTCGACCGACCGAACCTATGTGGGGTTGTCGGGTTTTGGCATCGAGATCGTGTCGCGCGAGGACGTCGACCGTTGATGTGAGCGGAGGCTCAGCCCTGGGCCATGAGTTCGCGCACATGGGCGGCGGCCGAGGTGCCGAGACCCTCGAGGTCGTAGCCGCCCTCGAGCACCGAGACCACCCGGCCGCCCGCGTGCCGGTCGGCGATCTCCATCAGGGCACGGGTAGCCCAGGCGAAGTCGCTCGCCTCGAACGTGAGTTGCGCCAGCGGATCGAGCCGATGGGCATCGAAGCCCGCCGAGATGATGAGGAGTTCCGGCGCGAAGGCATCGAGGCGAGGCAGGATGACGGAATGCATGGCCGCCTGGAAGGCCTCGCCGCCATCGCCGGGACGCAACGGCGCGTTGACGATCGTGTCTTGGTCACCGCGCTCGCCCCGGGCCCCAGTGCCGGGATAGAGCGGCATCTGGTGGGTCGAGCAATAGAGCACGCTCGGGTCGGACCAGAAGATGTCCTGGCTGCCGTTGCCGTGGTGCACGTCGAAATCCACGATCGCGACGCGTCCGACCCCATGCGCCGCCTGGGCGTGCCGGGCCGCGATGGCGGCGGTGTTGAAAAAACAGAATCCCATCGCGGTGTCGCGTTCCGCATGGTGTCCAGGCGGCCGCATGGCCACGAAGGCGTTGGCGAGCGTTCCGCCCAGCACGAGATCGGTTGCCAGACAGGCACCGCCGACCGCCCGGTCGATGGCCTCCCAGGTTCCGGCATTCATCACCGTGTCGCCATCGAGGCGGACCAGGGCATCGCCCTGGGGGCGCGCTTGCCAAAGCGCCTCGACGTAAGCCTCGGGATGAACGCGTTCGATCGCGGCCCGCTCGGCGTTCGGGGCGAGATGGCGCTGCAGCGGCGCAAACGATTCGCCTTCGAGCACGCGGAGCAGCGCCCTGATTCGGTCGGGACGTTCCGGATGGCCCCGGCCCATGTCATGGCCCAGACTGGCGGGATGGGTGATAAGGCCTGTCGTCACTGGATGACTCCCCTCGGGAAAGGCTGCTCTTGTCGCATTCCGGCCACGTGTTGCACTTTAAGTTGTCCCAACCCCCGCAATCGTCTGGTCAACGCCGGTGCTGACGCGTTAATGGGCCAAAGACAAATTTGTTTTGAGGAACATTGGCATGTTGTGGACGAGGGCAGCATTAGCTCTGATCGCGGCCGCCACCTTGGCGGGGTGCCAATATACTTCGGTGCCCGATCCCCAACTGTCCGCGCTCGATGCGCAATATCTAGCCGAAGTTCCGAAAGTCCAGAAGGGCGACCTCAATTTCGAACGCTATCAGGTCGACGACGAGACCGGACAGGCGCCCGGCACGGTAGTGGTCGATTCCAAGAAGAACATGCTCTGGTATGTGCTGCCCGACAAGAAGGCGATCCGCTATGGCGTGTCGACCGGCATGGAGGCCTATGGCTGGACCGGCGCTGCGACCGTAAAGCGCATGGCCGAGTGGCCGAGCTGGATGCCGCCGGCCGACATGGTCAAGCGCTGGCCGCACCTGGCGCCCGTCGTGGCGATGGGTGGTCTCAAAGGCGGCCCCGAAAACCCACTCGGCGCGCGCGCCCTGTATCTCTACGACCAGAACGGCAAGGACACGCTCTATCGTATCCACGGCACCAACGAGCCGGAGGAGATCGGCCGCGGCGTGTCGTCGGGCTGCATCCGCATGCGCGATATCGATGTGATCGATCTCTACAACCGCGTGAAGCTCGGCACCAAGGTGGTGGTGCTTTAAGGTCGGCGGTGGTTTAAGAGACCCGCTTTATTAGGACCCCGGCTCTTGTGCCGCCGGGAACGAATGCGGCAGGCGGCTCCTGCCTCAGAGCAGTGTCGGCTCCGACAGGCCAGACATGCAGACGTTCCATAACATGCCGTGACTGCGCGTCCTCACTGCCGCGCCAGGTGTTCTTTCCTGCTCTCTTGGCTTGGTAAAGCGCGTGGTCCGCGATCGTTAGAAATTGGTCGACATCCACGCTATCGGCGGCTCCGACCGCAAACCCCACGCTGACCCCAATCTCTACGCTGCAGCCGTCCATCCTGAACGGTTGTCGAATGGTTGCAATGAGCCGTGCCGCGAGGATGTCTGGCGAGTCCGACGCGATCTGTTGCAGCACGGCGAACTCATCGCCGCCCAAACGGGCCACGAGATCCCCGTCGCGGACAGCCGTTTGGAGCCGTGCCGCTACCATCTGGAGCAGTCTGTCGCCTCCCGTGTGGCCAAAGGAATCGTTGACCGCCTTGAAGCCGTCGAGATCCAGGCAGTGGACCGCGACACGACGGTCGGCTGAGGATTTGGCGAGCGCGCCCTCAAGGGCCTTGTGAAAGTGGATGCGGTTGGCCAGGCCGGTCAGAGTGTCGTGGTGGGCCAAATGGCTGATCTGGGCTTCCGCGCGCACGCGGTCGCTCACATCGGCGATCGCGGTGACGAGACTGGGGCGATTCTCATGCATCAACGCCCTGACGAAGACCAATACATGGACTTCGTCATCGCCTCGGGTGCGATGTCGCCAAACCGTACGGCCGGTGTAGTGGTCGGCAATCGAACCGAAGGTGTTCCGCGCCAGCTCGGCTTCCTCAGCAAGATGCAGGTCCGGCTCCGACATGGCCAGAAACTGTTCGCGACTGTATGCGTAGAGGTCGATCGCGGCTTCGTTGACGTCCACGATCTGCAGCGTCTCAGGCTCGAGCATGAGCATCGGAACTGGATTGCTCTGAAACAGGAGCCGAAAGGATGCCTCCCGCCGCTTGAGGTCGGTGATGTCGATCCGCATCCCGATAGCTCCGCCATCCGCCAAGCGTCGATCGTCGTGAAGCAGCCAATGGCCCCCCCTGAGTTCCTGTTCCTCGCGGGAGACGGGCAGGGCATGCCTCGCGAGGCGATGATTGAGCCATGTCTCGGGCTCGTCCACGAACTCCCGCTGCTGTCCGCTCGAGAGGCTGGCGCGAAGGATGTCGACGAACGGCGCGCCCGGTGCGAGAAGATGGGCGATCTCGGGATAGGTCTGTGCGTATTTTTGGTTCCACAACAAATAGCGGTCTTGCGCGTCGAAGACACAGACCGCCTGCGGAAGCATTTCGATGATCTCGCGCATGCGACGCTCCGCGACCCGGGCCCCGTCGAGGGCCTGAGCGGCCTCTGCTTTGATGGCCTCCAGCACCTTCTGGCCACTGACATCAGCAATGCTGCTGATGAACGCACCCACGAGCACGCGGCCGCCGCGGGCGATACGGAAAAGGGAAAGTTCGACGCGCTGCGGGTCGCCGCTTGGCGGAATGATCTCTGCTTCGATCACCCGCGATCGGTCGAGCGCCGAGGTGAAGCTATTCCATTCGGGCAGGACGGCGTGGATCGGGGCTCCAACGGTGAGCCGGTCCCGTCCGACGAAGGTTTTCGCAGCTTCGTTGGAATAGGCCACACGACCGGCCGGGTCGGCACAGACCACGGCTGCCGGCACGGCGTTCACCAGCGCTACGGCGATGTCCAGTTCGAGGAGACTAAGGGATTCCATACATCGATTCCGCGCGTTCTTCCCCGCATGCAATCAAAAGAATATGAAGAGTTCTGCTTCCGTTTCGCGGCCATTCCAGCGACCCGGTCATATTTTCGACCGCGTGGACCCCTCCGCCGCAACACGATACACCCAGAATATCCATGCCCTATTGTTGATTTCGGATTAAGTAAGATTAACGGGAACTACCGGCTTCTTACTGGCTTAGTAACTCATGTTTTCCGAAGAATTGACGATGCCGTTATTTCACATTGCATAAACCAGCCCTCTTAGGATGTTGGATGGGGACCCGGGACGACACTCGCGATCAAGGAGGCATGGCCTCCACCGCCGCTGAAGCGGCGAAGCGTTCGAGAGGCGTCGCAATGGTTCACAACGATCAAGGGTTTGCTCGTCCGACCCTCATGCCCCGCAGAACGACCCCTATGCCGATCCAGGCTATGGATCGCCGCGCCGACGGCCAGGCTCGCTCGGTCTCGGTGAGCCGGGACGTCATCCGCATTGACCGCAGCTTGCAGGGGGTGGTGATGCGGCTCGCGGTTCCGGTGCGGGCCTATCGGGGCGTCGCCCTGATGCTGCGTCCCGATGCGGATGGAGCTTTGCCCTACTGCCTCCATCTTCTGCATCGGGACAGCGAATTGTCCGTCACGCTCGACCAGGCCGCCGATGACAGCGATATCGTCGCGGATTGGCGTTTGTGGAGCCGGTTCTTCCGGCTTCCGGCGCTGGTCGAGCGGCGTCCCGGCTCGGTGGTCGAGGCCGATGCCAGCCTTGGGGCCTTGCTGCTGGGCGATCATGCCCTGGAGCGACGGGCATCGCGCTTTGCCTCCAAGCGCCACTCGCGCTTCTCGCGGCTGCGCAAGATGGGCATCGCGGCCGAGAGGCCGGTCATGCATGTCGGCGAAAGGGAGTTGATCGCGCGGCGCTAAACCGGAGCCTCAGCGACGCCCGAACAGCCGCTCGATGTCGGACAGCTTGAGTTCGACATAGGTCGGCCGGCCGTGGTTGCATTGACCTGAGCCGGGCGTCCGCTCCATTTCGCGCAATAGCGCGTTCATCTCAGCTGGCACCAAGCGCCTCCCGGCCCGCACCGAATGGTGGCACGCCATGGTGGCGAGCAGGTGGTCGAGCTTGCGTTCCAGCGGTCCGGCGTGGCCCTCCTCGGTCACCAGGGCCGCGAGATCGCGCACGAGGGCGATCACGTCGCATCCCTTGAGGTCGGCGGGAACGGCGCGCACCGCCACCGCGCCGGGCCCGAAGGCCTCAAGGCTCAAGCCCAATTGCTCCAGCAAGGGCGCGGCCTCGATGAGATCGCCCAGGGCCTCGTCCTCGACCGGCACCACGACCGGGACGAGCAGCATCTGGGCCGCGATCCCTTTGGTCGCCCGCGCGGCCTTCATGCGCTCGTAGACGAGCCGCTCATGGGCGGCATGCTGGTCGACGATCACGATCCCGGTCTCGGTCTGCGTCACAATATAGGTTTCGTGCAGTTGCGCACGAGCGGCCCCGAGCGGCATCGCTTCGACCATTGCCGGCTCGTGATCTTGAGCTTCGGCGCGGGCCTGCAGGGGAAAGAAGGGCTCATCGCCATCCGCGCTCAGCGTCCCGGTTTCGGCGGGATCGCGGCGCGGCCCGTCCGCGAACCCCAGCAGAGCGTCGCGGCCCATCGCGGGTGCCGGCGAGGCGCTCCAGTCCCAACCCGTGGCGGTCGTCGGGCGAGCCTTGCGATCAAAGGGTGGTCGCGCGAAGGCGCGTTCCATGCTCGTGCCGCCAGTGGTCGCGGCGCGATGCAGCGCGCCCGCGATGGCCTGCCGGATCGCCCCGATCATCAGCCCGCGAACCAGGCCAGGGTCGCGGAACCGCACTTCCGCCTTGGCGGGATGCACGTTGACGTCGACGAAACGCGGATCGCAGCCCAGAAACAGGGCTGCGACCGGAAAGCGGTCGCGCATCATGTGGTCGGAATAGGCGGCCGAGAGCGCGCTCATCAACAGCTTGTCGCGCACCGGACGATCGTTGACGAAGAGATATTGGCTGTCGCGGTTGGCCCGATGGAAGGTGGGCAGGCCGATGAAGCCCGTCAGCCGCACGCCGTCCCGTTCCGCTTCGAGCGGCAGCGCATTGGCGCTGAACGCGTCGCCGATGATCTGGGCCAGGCGGGTGAGCCGGCCCTCCGGGCCATCGCCGCAGGGCAGGTAATCGAACCCAGAAAGATGGTCGCCGCCAAGCGCGAACCGCGTATCCGGATGCGCCATGGCGAGGCGTTTGACGGCTTGCGCCACGGCCTGGGCTTCCGCGCGGTCGGTCTTTAGAAATTTCAGCCGGGCAGGGGTGGTGGCGAACAGGCCGCGCACCTCGATGGTGGTGCCCGGTGGGCGGGCAGCCGGCATGACGTTGCCGCGCTCCCCGGAGTCGACCGTGATGCGATGGGCCGTGCCTTGGCCACGCTCCCGGGTCACGATGTCGAGCCGCGCCACCGAACCGATGGACGGCAAGGCCTCGCCGCGAAAACCCAAGGTCGCAATGCGGCTGAGGTCGCCGTCGCCGAGTTTCGATGTGGCGTGCCGTTCCACCGCCAGCGGGAGGTCGTCGGCGCTCATGCCCGATCCATCGTCGATGATGCGGATCAACTCGCGACCGCCCGCCGCGACCACGACCTCGATCGAAAGCGCACCTGCGTCGACCGCGTTCTCGACCAATTCTTTGACGGCGGAGGCCGGTCGCTCGACCACCTCGCCCGCCGCGATCCGGTCGATCAGGATGGGGTCGAGGCGGCGGACCGGCATGAAGGGATCTCTGAGGGCGCGATCAGCTTAGGCCGAGTCGGGTGTCGGGCCCAAACGCGACTGCACCTTTGCCGCAGGATCCTACTCGCGCCTGGCCCTTAGACCCCAGGTCCTGCAGGCGTGGCTCAGGACGGGGCTCATGCTGGGCCGTCCGCAACAGGCCTGGTCGCAACGACAAGTCTCGTGCCGCGACGGGCGTTACGCCCCGACCGGGCGCCCCACCATGGTGACGAGCAGCTTGCCCTGGCCGAACATGCGTTTGGCGACGCGCTTGGCGTCATCCAGCGTCACGGCGTCGATCAGCGCATTGCGCTCGTCGAGGTAGTCGACGTCGAAGCCCTCGACCTGCAGATGGACGAGTTGGCTGGCGATCTTCTGCGAGGAATCGAAACGCAGCGCGTAGGAGCCGGTCAGGTAACGCTGCGCCTTGGACAGTTCGTCGGGCGTCGGGCCTTCGGCGCGAAGCTTGGCGATCTCATCCTCGATCACGGAAAGCGATTCGATCGCCCGTTCGTTCTTGGTCGAGGTGCCACCCGAGAACAGCGCCGCATGTTCGAAGGTGGCGATCTGCGAATGGACCGAATAGGCGAGGCCGCGCTTTTCGCGCACTTCGCGGAACAAACGGGCCGAAAACACCCCGCCGCCCAGGACGTGGTTGACCACGACCGCCGCCATGTGGTCGGGATCCTTGCGCGGAACGCCGTTCAGACCGAACCGGATCGTGGTCTGCGGGATGTCGAGGTCGATCACCTGCCGCATCCCGCCGCCCGCCATCAGAACATCGGCGACAGGCACTAGGGCCGGACGCGCCGGCAGGCTGCCGAAGGCCTCGTCCAGCAGGATGCCGAGCCGGTCGGCGTCGATGGCCCCCACGACCGCGATCTTGAGGTTGCCACGCGCCAGATAGGCCCTGTGGGCCGCGATCAGGTCCTCGCGGGTGATGGAAGCGAGGCTCTCGAGGCTGCCGCGGACGGGCCGGCCGTAGGGGTGCTCGGGGAAGGCCGCCTCGCGCCAGGCCCGGCCCGCCAGAGCATCCGGATCCTTGAGGTCGCGCTTGAGCCCGGCCGCGATCTGGCCATGCACGCGTTCGATGGCGTCGGCATCGAATCGCGGGAGGTTGATCGCCATTCCGAGCAGCTCGACCGCGGCCTCGACATGTTTGGCGATGGTCTTGACCCGGCCGGTCACATGATCGCGATCGGTCGAAAAGGAGATTTCGATAGCCTTGTCGTCCATGGCCCGGTGGAAGGCCTCGGAGTCGAGCGCGCCTGCACCCTCGTCCAGTAGGCTCGCCACCATGGCGGCCGTGCCGGCCTTGCCGGGGGCGTCCTGTGCCGAACCGCCGCGGAAAGCGAAATCGAACGCCACCAGGGGTACGGCGTAATCCTCGACCAGCCAGGCTTCGATGCCACCGGGTGAATAGACCTTCTGCACCGTGTCGGCACGCGATACCGGCTTGATCTTGACCGCTGCTGTCATTGTTGTTGTCCAGAACGCGACGCGGGTGGCCGAAGCATGCGGCCTCTACCCGCTGTTTACAACGAAGGTCTCAGGCCGCCTGTTCGTCTCTGATCAGGAAGCCAGTCACGGCCCGGCGCTTCACCAGCCAAGTGGCGGCCGCTGACCGTACGTCCTCAGCCGTCACGGCCTCGATGTCGGACGGCCAACGCTCCACCGCCTCGACCGTCAATCCGGTCGCAAGGGCTGCGCCATACCAGCGGGCCAGCGATGCCTGATTGTCCTGGGCGTAGATGGCATCCGCCACGAGCCGGGTTTGCGCGCGGACCAGATCGTCGGCATCGACCAACGTGGTGGCGAGGTCTTGGATGACGGTTTCGACCGCCGCATCGACGACTTCCAGCGTCACGTCATCGGTGGGAATGGCCCAGACGAACAGGCGGGTCTGGTCGAGGGAGGTGCCCATGTAATAGGCGCCCGCCGCAACCGCGGTCTTGGCCTCCAGCACCAGCGCCTTGTAGAGCAGGCTCGTGGGCCCGCCCCCGAGCATGTGGGCGAGCACTTCGAGCGAAGCCGCCTCGCGTCCCTTCCCGGTGGTGTAAGAGGGCACCATGTAGACCCGCTGCGCGCTCGGCTGCTCGACCTTGTCGTCCGTCAGCGTGACGAGGCGATGCGCACGCGGCTCGGGCTCGCGTTGCCGGAGGCGCGTGGGCATCTCGCCCCGGCCTGGCACCCGCCCGTAGATGTCGCGGGCCAAAGCCTCGACATCCTCACGGTCGACGTCGCCGGCCACCACCAGGATGGCGTTCTCGGGGGTGTAGAAACGGCGGTAGTAGGCAAGGGCGTCGGCCATGCCGAGCTCCTCGATCTCGTGACCCCATCCGATGATCGGGGTGCCATAGGGGTGGTGCGAATAGAGGGTCGCCTGCACGGCCTCGCTGAGCTGCGCACCGGGGTCGGAGTCGGTCCGCATCCGGCGTTCTTCCAGCACGACGTCGCGTTCGGGGATCACGACCTCGTCGGTGAGGACGAGGCCGGTCATGCGATCCGCTTCGAACTCCATGAGGGTGCGAAGATGCTTCTTCGCGGCGCGCTGGAAGTAGGCCGTGTAATCAGTTGACGTAAATGCGTTTTCCTGTCCCCCGAGTTCGGACAGGACCTCGGAGAACTCGCCCTTGGGATGTTTGGCCGTTCCCTTGAACATCAGGTGTTCGAGGAAATGCGCAATCCCCGATTTGCCGGCCGGATCGTCGGCCGAGCCGTTGCGGTACCACACCATGTGGGTGACCACGGGCGCGCGATGATCGGGGATCACCACGATTTCGAGGCCGTTTTCCAGGCGCGAGTGGGTGATGCGCGGGCCACCGCCCTGGGAGAGTTCCGCAACGGGGTTCGGGGTAAGGCTAGCGGGTGAGCCGCGGAGCGGACGGGATGCGGCGTCGGCAGGTGACATGGGGGCCATGCGTTCATGAGGATGGGCAAACCGGCCGGAACCGTGCAGTAGAAAACCGCGCGGTGCATGGCCGGATGCGCGCCGCCGAGGAGCCGGCAATCGCGCGCCTTCTCGTCCAATGTGACAATTCTTTGCGGAAAGTCAAAGCCCCGCGACCGTTCGCAGCGTCGAGCGCAGGCTCGTCCTGGCTGGGCTTTTAGCCGGCGATCGAAGCCGCGCGACCGCGGCGGTGGCTTCCAAGGGCCTTTTTGAGGCTTCCGACCGCGCTCAACCGCGTAGATGGCCGCTCAGGCTGGCCATGACGGCGAGAGGGCAACTTGCACTCCACACCGAAGCCCGCGACCAATCGCCCGACCCGATTTTCCGCACGCCTCGCAGTTTAACCATGAAGCAAATTCGCCCGAGGCCGCCCTTTAGGCTACCGCGCGAATGATCTGACCGAGCTTGTCGGCGAGCTCGCCGATCTGCGCCTCGCTGATAATCAACGGCGGCGTCAGGGCCAGTGTGTCGCCCGTGATCCGGATCATCAGATCGTGCTCGTGAAAACCCAATTCCATGGCCTGATAGGCGCGCGCGCCGACGGCGTCCGGTTTGGACGCGAGATCGATGGCGCCCACGAGCCCGACGCTGCGGATGTCGAGCACGTTGGGCAGACCCTTCAGGCTGTGGATCGCCTCGGCCCAGATCGGCTCGAGCGCCTTGGCGCGGGCGAAGAGGTCCTCGTCACGGTAGAGGTCGAGGGTGGCGAGGCCGGCGGCTGCGGCCAAAGGATGCCCCGAATAGGTGTAGCCATGGAACAGTTCGATGACGTGATCGGGTCCCTGCATGAAGGCGTCGTAAATGGCTTTGCGCACCACCACGCCGCCCATGGGAACGGCGCCCGAGGTGACTCCCTTGGCAAAGCAGATCATGTCGGGAATGACGCCGTAGCGCTCGGCCGCGAAGGCCGCCCCGAGACGTCCGAATCCGGAGATCACCTCGTCGAAGATGAGCAGGATGCCGTATTTGTCGCAGATGGCGCGCAGACGTTGCAGATAACCCTTAGGCGGCGGGAGCACGCCCGTCGACCCCGCCATGGGTTCCACGATCACGGCCGCGATGGTGGAGGCGTCATGCAGGCCCACGATGCGCTCGAGATCATCGGCGAGATGCGCGCCCCACTCCGGTTCGCCCTTGGTGAAGGCCTGCTGTTCGCGGTTGTAGGTGTGCGACAGGTGGTCGACGCCCGCGATCATGGAACCGAAGAATTTTCGGTTCGACACGATGCCGCCGACCGAGATGCCTCCGAAACCGGAGCCATGGTAGCCGCGCTCGCGGCCGATGAGGCGTTGCCGGGAGCCGCGGCCGAGCACGTTATTGTAGGCGATCGCGATCTTCAGAGCGGTGTCGACCGCCTCCGAGCCGGAATTGGTGAAGAACACATGATCGAGGTCGCCAGGCGCGAGGGCCGCGATCCGCGAGGCGAGCTGGAACGCTTTGGGGTGGGCGAACTGGAAGGTCGGCGCAAAATCGAGTTCCGCGGCCTGGGCCTGGATGGCGGCCACGATGGTCGGGCGGTTGTGTCCCGCGTTCGAGCACCATAGGCCCGCGGTGCCGTCCATCACGGCCCGGCCTTCGGGGGTGTAATAGAACATGTCCTTGGCGCGCACGATCATGCGCGGGTTCTTCTTGAAGGACCGGTTGGGCGTGTAGGGCAGCCAGAACGCCTCGAGGTCGTTCGGAATGTCGGCGTCGATCGAGCGTGCGGCTGCGGAGGATGGCATCGGATGGACCTTCACCGGGATCAAGAGCAGGACCGAAGCCTAGCTCAAGATAACCGCGAAGGAAATCACGACAAAGCCTCCGCCCGGACATGATCGGCCATCGGCTGGTCATGTCCCGCGCGAAGCGCGAAAGGGCCTGTTAGGCGCCTTCGACCGTCAGCTCGACATCGACATTGTTGCGGGTCGCATGGCTGTACGGACAGATCTTCTCATGCGCCTCGTTGGCGAGCTGCTGCAACTCGGCCTGGGGCAGCGACTTGTCGATGACCTTGAGTTTGACCGCGATGCCGAAGCCACCCGCATCGCGTGGCCCGATCGTCACGGCGGAATGCACGGTGGCGCCGGACGCGTCCTTCTTGTGCTGCTTGGCGACGAAATCCAGCGCGCCCCCGAAGCAAGCCGCGTAGCCGACCGCGAACAGATGCTCGGGCGTCGTGGTGTCGGGCTTGCCGGGGCCGCCCATTTCCTTGGGAACCGAAAGCGTGACGCTCACCGACCCGTCATCGGCCTTGCTGGTGCCATTACGGCCCCCCGTCGCGGTCGCGTGGGCGGTGAAGAGGGGCTTGATGGTCGACATTTCGATGTTCCTTCTCGTCGGGGTAGAGGCGGCGCAACCTACAGGGCCGGCACGCCGTCCCTATAGAACCTGACGCGGCAAGCCGCAATTCGATTGCGCACGATCAACTCTCGCGAATGGCTTCCGCATCGATCTCGATGAAATACCCGGCCTGCGACAGCGCGTTGACATGCCGGATCGCCATCGCGGTGCGCAGAGCCCCGAGTTTGGTCGTCGCGATGCCCTGGACGAGAGCCGCGCTTCCCGGCACGGCCACGTAGGCGACGAGCCGCACGATATCTTCCCGAACCAGACCGGAGGCTTCGATCACCGCCGCGAGATTGTCGAACGCCTGCTCGGCTTGCCCAGGCAGCCCTTCCGGCAGGCCGCCGTCTGAACGAAGGCCCGGCACGCCGGTCATGACCAACCTCTTATAGGCGGTGCCGGTCAGAACCGCGCAGACCGACCGTGAAGCCGAGGTGGCGGTGTCGTTGAACGAGAGATAGCGGGGCATGGGGCCTCCCGGGCATCGGCCGGCGTGGCGGTGCGGGTCGCGACGGGCCATTGTGACCGGGTCACCGCAGATGAACAACTGCAATGATGGCGGCTGGTCTGTGTCGGGCGTGGCTGCGCGCCTTGACAGCGCGATGACCTGCCGCTAGCGCGCCATCATGATCCAATCCGCTTTGTCATCGCTCGCCGAAACGCCGGCGCTTCCGTCGGGTCTCGCCGACCTTGCGATGCATTACGACGTTCTGCTCTGCGATCTCTGGGGCGTCGTGCACAACGGCCGGCATGCCTTCGGTCCCGCCGTCGAGGCCCTCCGCCGGTTCCGGGCGGGCGGCGGCACGGTGGTGCTGATCACCAATGCGCCGCGTCCGCGCGCGCCGGTGCTGGAGCAAATGACGGGGCTCGGCGTCAAGCGCGAGGCGTTCGACCGCATCGTGACCTCCGGCGATGTCACGATTTCGGCCATCGTAGAGCGCGGCGACGCGGCCCTGCATCATATCGGGCCGTCACGCGATCTCGTGCTGTTCGAGGCGGTGAGGGACATTTCGGGGCGGATGCCGCAGCTCACCGACATCGACCGGGCCGATTACGTCGTGGTCAGCGGGCTGTTCGACGATGCGAGCGAAACGCCTGCCCACTATTCCACGGCTTTGGCCACGATGCGCCGACGCAACCTGCCCATGATCTGCGCCAACCCCGACATCGTGGTGCATGTGGGCGACAAGCTGATCTATTGCGGCGGCGCCCTCGCGGAGGCCTATGGGGCGATCGGTGGCGAGACCATTCTGGCCGGCAAGCCGTATGCGCCGATCTACGAGGCAGCGCTGCGCGAGGCGGCGGCCCATCGCGGAGGTCCCATCGATCGCGGCCGGGTCTTGGCCATTGGCGATGGCATCAAGACCGATGTGGCGGGCGCGGCTCGGCAGGGGCTCGACATGCTGTTCATCACCTCGGGGATTCATCGTGAGGAACTGCATCCCGACGGCGATGGGGTGATGGACCGGCTGGCTTATGCCGCGCGCCTGGCCGGCGTGGCGCACCCGCTGCGGGCCGCCATGCCGCACCTGGTCTGGTAGGGCGCCCGCGTTCGCCTATAAGAGTTGCCGATCGACCTCGAACCCCGGTCACGCCTTGCCAGAACGTTTGAGCGCCGCCAGCCAGTCCGGCGTCGTGATCCACGACATGCAATGGGAGAACGATCGGCTTCCCGCGGCTTTGCGGGGCGCCGTGGTGGCGATCGGTAATTTTGACGGCCTGCATCGCGGCCATAAGGCGGTGATCGGCAAGGCCAAGGCGCTGGCCCTGCGGATGGGCAAGCGCTGCGTGGTCTGCACCTTCGAGCCGCATCCGGCGAATTTTTTCGCGCGCAAGCCGGTGATCTTCCGGCTTACGACGGAGGCCGCCAAGGGAAAAGCCCTCGATCGGCTCGGCGTCGACGGGATGGTGGTGCTGCCCTTCGACGCTCGGCTGGCCGGGCTGAGGGCGGAGGATTTCGTCCGCGAGATCCTGGTGGAGCGGCTCGGTATCGCGGCCGCCGTGGTGGGCTACGACTTTCATTTCGGCAAGGGCAGGAGCGGGACGCCCGCCTTCCTGGCCGAGGCGGGCCGAACGCATGGTTTTACGGTCGAGATCATCGACAAGATAACGGCGGATCCGCAAGGCGACCTGTCGGCCGTGTCCTCCACCGCGATCCGGGAAGCGCTGGCGGCCGGCAACGTCGGCCTCGCGGCCCAGCTTCTCGGGCACGATTATTTCGTGATCGGGGAAGTGCTGCACGGGCGCAAGCTCGGCCGCACGCTCGGCTATCCCACCGCCAACATGCGGCTTGACCCGTCCTCCCGCCTCGCCCACGGCATCTATGCCGTGACCGTGACGGGCCCGGATCTTTCCGGCGGAGGGGTGGCGAGTTTCGGCCGGCGCCCAACCTTCGACAACGGCGCGCCGCTGCTCGAAACCTACATCTTCGATTTCGATCGCGACCTCTATGGGCAGACGCTCGAGGTCGGCTTCGTGGACTGGATCAGGGGCGAGGAGAAATTCGACGGCATCGACGATCTGATCCGGGCCATGAAGGCTGACGAGGCCAAGGCCCGCGTGGCGCTCGCCATCCGGGCAACAGGCGAGAGTTAGCCTCTAGCCTCAAGCGTTCGTCGGAGGATGGGATAGTTGCTGCAGCCCCTTCTCCCGCAAGGGGACCGTTGCGTAATTGAGAGTTTTGGCATGACGCGGTG
>CAXTOT010000097.1:0-18421 GCA_964245915.1 uncultured Lichenihabitans sp.
AACATCGATCCGCGCGTCGAGGAGCATGTCGCCAAGGCGATGGGGCTGACGCCCGAGCCCATCTCGACGCAGGTTATTCCGCGCGACCGTCACGCCATGTTTTTCGCCACCCTGGCGGTCGTGGCCTCCTCGATCGAGCGGCTGGCCGTCGAGATCCGCCATTTGCAGCGCTCGGAGGTGCTGGAAGCGGAGGAATACTTCGCGCCGGGCCAGAAAGGCTCGTCCGCCATGCCGCACAAGCGCAATCCGGTGCTGACCGAGAACCTCACGGGCCTCGCGCGCCTCGTGCGCGGCATGGTGGTGCCCGCGCTCGAAAATGTGGCGCTGTGGCACGAGCGGGACATCTCGCATTCTTCGGTGGAGCGTGCCATCGGGCCGGACGCCACGGTGACGCTGGATTTCGCGCTCGCGCGGCTGACCAACGTCATCGAATTCCTGGTGATCTACCCCGAGAACATGCAGAAGAACCTCGACCGCCTCGGCGGCCTCGTGCATTCGCAGCGGGTGTTGCTGGCCCTCACCCAGGCGGGGCTGTCGCGCGAGGACGCCTATCGGGTGGTGCAGCGCAACGCCATGCCGGTGTGGCGGGGCGAGGGCGCCTTCCTGCCCCTCCTCAAGGCCGACCCGGACGTGGCCGCGGCGCTCGATGGGGACACGCTCGAAGGCCTGTTCGACCTCGAATATCATACCAAGCACGTGGACACGATTTTCGAGCGGGTCTTTGGAGCGGAGTAGCCCGGAAAAAGACCACCGCGCCCGCCATCCTTTAGCCCACACTGCCCTGACACGT
This sequence comes from uncultured Lichenihabitans sp., assembly GCA_964245915.1. Lineage (GTDB taxonomy): Bacteria > Pseudomonadota > Alphaproteobacteria > Rhizobiales > Beijerinckiaceae > Lichenihabitans. Next base: position 791 of record CAXTOT010000097.1, read on the forward strand.
CCGGCACAGGCCATTGAAGGTCACAGACACATCCGCGATCGCGATCGCATGGGCGGCGTTCAGGCCAACGATGTCGGCCGCAGGGACGTCATAGCCGATGTCCTCCACCCGCCCGCAGGCGGTACACAGGAAGTGGGCGTGGCTGTGCCGGGCGGTCTCGTACAGGGCCGACGCGTTGCCTGGCACCCGCACCTCGTGAACGAGACCCTGATTGCGTAAACGGTCGAGCGCGCGATATACCGTCGAACAGCCGATCGAGGGTTGCCGACGCTTGGCTTCGGCATAAATCTCGCCAGCCGCCGCGTGCCGACCCGGTGCCTGGGCCGATACCACGTCGTACACGATCTGGTGATTTTTCGAGAGTTTGTCGGCGGGTCGCGAGGGTTGCATCCGTCACTCTTGATTCGTCGACAGCCGCCAAGTCAAGCTTGCCTCGACCTCTAAAATGAATATGGTTCCCACTCCCAATTCGAGCGGTCATCATAACGATCGAAAGCGAGCGAAGTCTCGCCGACCCTAACATAGGAGCGCCGCATGGACGATAAGATGGTTCTCACGACCCGCCAAGGCCACCCCGTTCGCGACAACCAGTCGACCCGCACCGTGGGCGAGCGGGGACCCGCGACGCTGGAAAACTACCAGTTCATCGAGAAGATCACCCATTTCGACCGCGAACGCATTCCCGAGCGGGTGGTCCATGCCCGCGGCACCGGCGCGCACGGCTATTTCGAGGCCTATGGCACGATCGGCGACGAGGCGGCGTCGAAATACACGCGGGCCCGGGTGCTGAACGAGAAGGGCGTAAAAACCCCGATGTTCGTTCGCTTCTCGACCGTGATCGGCTCCAAGGATTCGCCCGAAACCGCCCGCGACCCGCGGGGATTTGCGGTGAAGTTCAAGACCGTCGACGGCAATTGGGACCTCGTGGGCAACAATCTCAAGGTGTTCTTCATTCGGGATGCCATCAAGTTCCCGGACATGATCCACGCCTTCAAGCCCGACCCGGTCACCAACCGCCAAGAACCCTGGCGTTTCTTCGACTTCGTGGCCGCTCATCCCGAATCGCTGCACATGGTCACCCATGTGAAATCCCCCTGGGGCATTCCGGCCAACTACCGCGAAATGGAAGGCTCGGGCGTCAACACCTACAAGCTGATCAACGACCAGGGGCGGGCCTATCTCGCCAAGTTCCATTGGGAGCCCAAGCAGGGCGTGCGCAATCTCACGACCCAGCAGGCCGAAGAGATCCAGGCCAAGGATATCGGCCACGCCACCAAGGATCTCTATGACGCGATCGGGCGCGGCGACTTCCCGGAGTGGGAATTCTGTGTCCAGATCATGAGCGACGGCCCCAACGAACACCTGAGCTTCGATCCGCTCGACGACACGAAGCTATGGCCGATCGATCAGTTCCCGCTGCTGCCCGTCGGCCGCATGGTGCTCGACCGGGTGCCCGACAATTTCTTTGCCGAGACCGAGCAGTCGGCCTTCGGGACCGGGGTTCTGGTCGACGGCATCGATTTTTCCGACGACAAGATGTTGCAGGGCCGGACGCTGTCCTATTCGGACACGCAGCGTTATCGCGTCGGACCGAACTACCTGCAGCTGCCCATCAACGCCCCGCAGGAGAAGGCGCGCGCCCATACCAACCAACGCGACGGCCAGATGACCTTCTATGTGGATGGCGCCAAGGCCAACAAACACGTCAACTACGAGCCGGGCGTGCTCAACGCGGGCCTGGTGGAAGCCGCCAAGCCCGCCAAGGAGCATCATCAGGAGGTTTCCGGCCACCTCGGCCGCTTTCGGATCACCCGTGTGGCGGACGACTACAAGCAGCCGGGCGACCGTTATCGCGCCTTCGAGAAATGGGAGCGCGACGACCTCATCGCCAATCTGGTGGACGACATGAAGCAATGCCCGGAGCCCATTCAGCTCCGCATGGTCTGGCACTTCTGGCATTGCGATCCCGACTACGGCACGCGCGTCGCCCAAGGGGCCGGCATCAACCTCGAGAAGGCCAAGGCGCTGCCGCCCCTGCCCGGTCTTCCGGCGCCGCACCAGAACCGCTCCGGCCCGACCTATACGGACGGCAAGCGGGAAGAGCCGATGCGGACCGCTGCGGAGTAAGCAAGTTTGGGTAGTCTGCCAGTCTGATCAGACGACGTGGGTGGGGCCTTCGGGCCCCACTTCGATTCTTGCACGTTTCGGTTGCGACGGGGCTGGACAGCTTTGTAGCCCAGGATCATTCTCACGCCACTTCGATCGAACGAAGGGGGCAATCTTGAGCAAGGATCCCAGCGGCGGGCCGGAGCAGAAGCCCGACCACGCACACGAGCCACCGCGGACACAAGAACCACCGGTGCACCCGCCCATCATCGACTGGAAGCACGAAGGCTTGCGCAAGCCTGCGCCGACACCAATCGACTGGAGGCATAGCGGTCAGGGCGAGGTCGGTCCTTCTGTGGACGACAAGCCACATAAACTCGAGCCGTGACGGACCCCGTTCAGCCCGGTGGCAATGGCGAACCCCCGGCGAACGGCGGCACCGACGCGGACACGCTCCGCGAGCTCATCGCGATCCGGGACCGCCTTAACGAGGACAATGCCAAAGCGTCCGAGACCCTCAGCACGACCGTTCGCACTGTTGCGACCGGTCTCGCCCTCGTGGTCTACACGTTCTTTTTCTCGAAGGACCAATCGTCGTTCGTCCAGGCCCATTTCGAGGCCGTGCGCCTGGCGTCTCTGCTCGGCCTGACGGCCCTGGTGGCCGACGCTTTGCAATACATCTTCGCTCTCGCCCAGATCGGCAAGACGCGCCGGCTCATCGAGAGCAAGGCCGTGCCGCAAACCGTCGAAGGGGTGGTTGGAGCACGGTCGAACGTGTTCCTGACCCTGCGGGATTTTATGTTCCTCGTGAAAATCATCCTGGTGGCGATCGGAAGCTTCATCATCATCGATGCCGTGTTCAACACGACGCTCGCGACGGTGACGCCGAAGTAGCGTGCGCCGTCAGGCCTCGCCGACCGCCAGTTCGGCGGCCGCGATGGCGGCACGACGCTCTGCGGCTCCCGCTCCGACGGGCGGCCCTGCGAAGCGCTTCCGCTCGAAGCCGAACCACACCACCGCCGCGAGCACGAGCGCCGCGAGCGTCACGGTCAACGCTTGATCGTTCGGCGGCTGGATACCGATGAAGATCAACACGCCACAGCCCACGATGCACAGCACCGCCACCACCTTGTAGGCGAGACCGAGGTCGAACGGGCCCATCTTCACCCAGCTGCGCTGGTGCGCGAAGAGCCCCGCCGCCACGGGCAGCACATAGGAGATGTAGAGGAACATCGTGCAGACGGCCGCGATAGTGGTGTAGACGGGCGCGTAGATCGTAAAGAGAATTGACAGCGCGCAGGCGGTCCAGATCGCAGTCACCGGCGTGCGGTAGCGCGGGCTGATCCGGCGCAGGCTACCGGACGCCGGCAGCCCGCCGTCCCGCGCAAACGCGAAGATCATGCGGCTCGCCGACGTCACGCAGGCGAGCCCGCACAGATATTGCGAGACCGCGATGCCGACGTAGAGAAGGAACTTGAGCGGTCCGGGCAGCACGCCGTCCATGATCGAGAAGAAGGCGCCACCGCCCTGCCCGGCCGCCTTGTCGAGGTCGGGCGCCGCCAGGATGATGGCGGCCAGCATGGTATAGCCGAACAGAGCCGACCACAGAACCGAATGGATCATGCCCTTCGGGATGGCGCGCGAGGCTCCGATGGTTTCCTCGGCGGTGTGGGCCGAGGCGTCGAAGCCCGTGATGGTATAGGCGGGCAGCAGCAACCCAAGCAGGAACAGATAGGTGAGATTGCCGCTCGCGGGCCAGACCCCGCCGCCCGGATCACCCGAATAGTTCTTGAAGCTCCACAGCCGGCTGACATCGATATGCGGCGCATAGATGAGCAGCGCCAAGGTCAGCACGATGGCGACCACGAAGATGATGTAGCCCGAAATATCGGTGAGCTTCGAGGTCAGCCGGATGCCGAGATGGTTGAATGCGGCTTGCGAGAAGGTGATCACGCCGACCACCAAGGCCTGCACCAGGATGGAATAGGCGGTCGGAGCGGGCGGGGTCAGCGCCGCCGTGTCGATCCCGAGATAGGGGAAGATGGCGCCGACCAGGAACAGGTAGGTGCCGACGTTGATGGCGGCCAGCACCGTGACGAGGCCGATGAGGTTGAACCAGGCGGTCAGCCAGCCGAGCCCCCGGCCGCCCAGGATCGATCCCCAGTGGTAGAGGCCGCCCGCCGTCGGATAGGCCGAGCCGATCTGCCCCATGGCGAGGGCGAAGAACATCGCGAAGAGAGCGGCCAACGGCCAGCCGAGGCCGATCGAGGCGCCGCCGACGCTGCTCAGGCCCTGGCTGAAGGAATTGATACCGCCGGAAAGGATGCAAATGATCGAGAAAGAGATCGCGAAATTCTGGAAGGTCTTCATGCCGCGCAGCAGTTCCTGCGCATAGCCCATGCTGTGGAGGACCGCCTTATCGTCCTCGACGGCGCCTGCCTCTCGCAGCTCTGCCGCTGACTCGTTGCGCCCGATCGTTCGGTCCGTCATCGCTCGCCCCCGCGTGGCGGCCGCCATGCCGCAAAAAACGACTATGCAGCGTTTATGCCAAGCTGGGAGTCAGGCCGTCATGGCGGCATTTCGACCGGCCCGCATGAGCAGCAGGGTCGCGATCCCGAACAAAACCGCCGCGACCGCGAAGGGCGCGCCCGGAAACTCGACCGGGGCGCTCGGCCCCGTGAAATAAGCGAAGATCTGCGTCATCACGAGCGGCCCGATGATCGACGCGATCCCCTGCACGCTGGCGACTGCGCCTTGCAATTCGCCCTGCCGCTCGGGCGAGACCTCGTGCGACATCAGCGCGGTCACGGCCGGCATGGTGACGCCCTGGAAGGCGCCAAGCACGATCAGCGCATAGACCATCCAGCTTTGCGTCGCGACCGCGTAGCCAACCGCGGAAACAAACGCCACCAAGAGGCTGATGAGGGCGGTGCGACGCTCTCCGATTCGCGCGATCACGGGTCCGACGAGCACACCCTGAACGAGGGCCGCGCTCACTCCCACCAGCGCCAGCGAGATGCCGATCTCGGCCGCGCTCCAGCCATAGCGCGCGATGGCGGCGAAGGCCCAGACCGACACGTAGACGGCTTGCGCCAGGAAGAAGAGAAACAGCACGCCGGCCCATCGCACCACGACCGGCTGGCGACGGAGTGCAACGAACACCCCGAACGGGCTGGCTCTGCGCCAGCGGAACGGGCGGCGCTTGCTCCGGTCCAGCGACTCCGGCAGGGCGAAATAGCCGAACGTGAAGTTGGCGATCGAGCAGAAGGCCGCGGCCAGAAACGGAACCTGAGGCCCGAACTGCCCCAACAGCCCGCCGATCGCCGGCCCGAGCACGAAGCCGACCCCGAATGCGGCGCCGATCTGGCCGAAGGCTTTGGCCCTGTCCTCCGGCGCCACCATGTCGGCCACATAGGCGTTGGCGGTGCTGTAGGAGGCGCCACAGACTCCCGCCACGATCCTTCCGATGAAAAGCCAGCCGATCGAGGGCGCGAAGGCGGTCACGAGATAGTCGACCCCAAGGCCCAGGATCGAGGCGAGCAGCACGGGCCTTCGGCCATAGGCATCGGACAGGCTGCCGACTGCCGGCCCGCAGACGAACTGCATCGCGGAATAGGCGACGAACAGCCAGCCGCCAATCACGGAAGCGTCGGAGATGTCGCTGCCCGCGATGGAGCGGATCATTTCGGGCAGCACCGGAATAATGATGCCGATCCCGATCATGTCGATCAGAACGCAGGCGAGAACGAAGAACAGCGCCTTGTTGCGCGACGCGGTTGGGCGGACCTGGGTGTCATTCATGCACGCCGCTTACAGCACGTGCACGCGGAGGGCCAGGAACCCGCCGGCATAACCTGTGTGAGCGGGCCCCAAGTGCATGCGTTTAAGCCGGCCGTGTCACCCGACGCAGCGTAAGGTTGATGCGTCCGCGGCCGGGCAGCAGCGCGGACGAGCCGGGCACGATGCGGTCGACGCCGTGGAAAGCGAGGCGCGCCGGCCCGCCGAGCACCATCGCATCGCCCGATTGCAGCTTGAACGACCGCGTCGGGTCCCGGCGGGCGTTGCCGCCCACCCGGAACAGGCAGGTATCGCCGAGCGACAGCGAAACGACGGGGGCCCCAAGCTCCTCCTCGTCCCGATCCTGGTGCAGCCCCATACGGGCGGAACTCTCGTAAAAATTGACCAGGCAGGCTTCCGGCGGCTCGGGAAAGCCCGCCAGCGCCGACCAGGCTTCGAGCAGCACGGCCGGTATGGCGGGCCACGGCCGGTCTGTTTCGGGGTGGGTGGCCTGATAGCGGTAGCCGCGCTCGTCCGACACCCAGCCGAGTGGCCCGCAATTGGTCATGCGGACCGAGAACGGCTTTCCGGTGCGCGGCATGCGCGGGGTAAACAGCGGCGCGTCGCCCAGCACGGCGTCGAGATCGAGCACCAGCGCTCGCTGGGCCGCTTGGTCGAGAAAGCCGGGCCGGTACATAACGCCTGGAACGATCTCCATCATTGCACTTTCAAGCGGCGTTCCGCTTGGCCTCGATGCAGTCCCAGATCGCGGCCGCAAGGTCCGGACCGCCGAGCCGCTTGATGACGCGCAAACCCGTCGGCGACGTCACGTTGATCTCGGTCAGGTTGCCGGCGATGACGTCGATGCCGGTGAACAGCAGACCGCGTCGCCGCAGTTCGGGGCCGATGGCGGCGCAGATCTCCTGCTCGCGCGGCGTGAGGTCGGTGGGGGTCGCGGCCCCGCCCCGCACCATGTTGGAGCGGATGTCGTCCTGCGCGGGCACCCGGTTGACGGCCCCCATCGCCACGCCATCCACCAGGACGATGCGCTTGTCGCCGTGCACCACCTCGGGCAAGAAGCGCTGCACCACCCAGGGCTCGCGGAACGTCACCGAGAAAAGGTCGAATAGCGAGCCGAAGTTGGGGTCGCGGCGCGACACCTTGAACACGGCCGCCCCGCCATTGCCGAACAGCGGCTTCATCACGACATCGCCGTGCTCGGCCCGGAACGCCTCGATGGCCTCTCTGTTGCGGGTGATCAGGGTGGCGGGCATCAGGTCGGGAAAGTCGAGCACGAACAGCTTTTCGGGCGCGTTGCGCACCCCCGCCGGATCGTTCACCACCAAGGTCTTGGGATGGATGCGCTCGAGCAGATGGGTCGAGGTGATGTAGGCAAGATCGAAGGGGGGGTCCTGGCGCAGCAGCACCACATCCACCTCGGCGAGCCGGGTGATGGCGGGTTCGCCGAGGGTGAAATGATCGCCTTTCTGGTCCCGCACCGTCAGGTGCTGCGTGACCGCCACGACGTCGCTTCCACGCTGAGAGAGGGCATCAGGGGTATAGTAGAGGAGAACGTGGCCCCGGGCCTGCGCTTCCAGCAGCAGCGCGAAGGTGGAATCGCCCGCGATATTGATGCGGTCGATCGGGTCCATCTGGACCGCGACGGTCAGGGTCATGGCGAGCACCTCGGAGAAGCCGGCATCGCCGGCATTTGAGCTCCACAGCACATAAGGACGTGGTCCGCGTCAACTCTGATCCGGCGATCCCTCACGCCACCTCGGGCACCGCCAGATCCTGCCCGTTGAGCAGCCATTGCGCCACGGTAGCCCGGCCCCTGGCGCGGCCCCGCATCCACAAGGAGAAAATCTCGTCGATCAGCAGCCTGAAGATGGAGCCGAGCCCGATCGTAGGCCCGCTGCGGAAGATTGGCGGTAACGCCCACGTAGATCGTGCCGTTCTGGTGGCTGGCCATGATGTAGACGCAAGGCTCTCTCGCCACGCCTTCTCCCTCGTGTCCCGTCGCGCCGCTGGATTGCTTCGGCGCTGCGCTTCGCAATGACGGTGGAAGCAGCGGATCAGTCAAACACCGTCGAGGCTTGGTCCTATACAAAGTTGCAGTAAGAGGGACTCGTGGCTCGCTCTTTGGCGTGGCGCCCTTCGCCCCGCTTGCGGGGAGAAGGTCCGCGACGCGGGGATGAGGGGCGTCTTCGTTAGGACCCTCATCCGGCCTATCGGCCACCTTCTCCCCGCAAGCGGGGCGAAGGGGATCACGCCCAAAACGGGTCGCCATCACGCGGCTTGGTCTTACCCTTTCGGGCGCCTTTTGACCCGAGATGCAAGACGCCCTGACCGAGCCGCTTCGGCTCGGCACGCGCGACGCACGGCCCGCAGCATCTAGCCACACCATCATCTCTTGGTGAGTGGCCTCGGGCGGCACGCCGCGCAATCCGCAACGAATCGACTCGGTCGATCTTACGAGGCGAAGCGAGCACCGCCGATCCTCTGCCGGGGAAAAGCGGTCGTGTTTACCGCCCCGAACTCCGGGTTCAGCCCCAGCGTGTCGAGCAGGCCGCGCTGGCCGATGGCGGTGACCACGATGGCTCGGTTTTCCCTGCCGCGTTCGATCCAGCCCAATTGAAAAAATCGCGTCAACATCGCCGCCGCGAGGGGGCCTGCCAGATGCCGGCGGCGCTCGGTCCAGTCGATGCACGGCCGCGCCATACCCTTGGGTCCAGCGCGAAGCTTACCGGGATCGATGCCCAGGACAACCATCCGGGCGCGCCCCGTCGGTGTGAGGCCATACCGGTCTGGCCCGTCCAGTTCGATCAGACCGCCCTTTTCGAGGGCATCGGCCAAAGCGACGCCCAGGCGTCCGGCCAGATGATCGTAGCAGGACCTCGCGGCTCGCAAGCGACGCGCTTGGCAGGATTGGGGATGATCGAGGGCGCGGGGCGCCGGCCCGAGAACCGCGAGTGCTTCCAAGGCGTAGGCGACCTCCGGGGCAGCTAGGCGGTAGTAACGACCGCGGCCGCGGGCCGTGACTGTGACGAGCCCGCCAGCCGTCAACTTGGTCAGATGATTGCTGGCCGACTGGGACGACACGCCAGCCGCCCAAGCCAGCGCCGTGGCGGGCATGACCCGATCGTCCAAGAGGGCGAGCAGCATGGCGGCCCTCACCGGATCGCCGATCAGGGCTGCGGGAACCGCGATATTGGCCTCCATAACGGGCCTCCTTTCAGCTCGATCCTAGATCAAAAAGGCCGCCATCGTTTCATCCATGGCTGAAACGATGGCGGCTGCCGCTGGTGTCTGACGACTTTGGTTCGGCAGACTGGCTCGAGTGATCGAAGGATCCGGCTCGTTCCGAAACCTTGACGGTCCTCCCCCAAGCGCCTAAGCAAGCCATTGTCCTTCGGGACATCTTTTCCGTCTTCGACCCTTCGGGGCAAGACTCCCGCCCGGCAGCGCGTTGCGCCCCCGGGCGCGTTTTGCGTTGAGGGTCGGCTAAGCCGGACACAAGGATCAAGCATGTTCGAAGGCCTATCGGAAAAGCTCTCCGGCATTTTCGATCAGCTCACCCGCCGGGGTTCGCTGACCGAGGCAGACGTCGCCACGGCGACGCGCGAAGTGCGCCGCGCCCTGCTCGAAGCCGATGTGGCGCTCGAGGTCGTGCGCGCGTTCACCGACAAGGTGCGGGACCGCGCGGTCGGCGCCAATGTCATCAAGTCGGTGACGCCCGGCCAGATGGTCATCAAGATCGTCAACGACGTGCTGGTCGAAACGCTGGGGGCGGATGCCGACCCGATCAACCTCGATGCCGCGGCGCCCGTCGCCATCATGATGGTGGGCCTGCAGGGGGCGGGCAAAACCACCACCACGGCCAAGATCGCCAAGCGGCTCACCGAGCGAGCCAAGCGCAAGGTGCTGATGGCCTCGCTCGACGTGAAGCGCCCTGCCGCGCAGGAACAGCTCGCCATCCTGGGGCGTCAGGTCGGGGTTGACACCCTATCCATCATCGCGGGCCAGACGCCCGTGCAGATCGCGCGCCGAGCCGAGGAGACGGCCCGGCTGCAGGGCTATGACGTGGTCATGCTCGATACGGCGGGCCGCACCCATATCGACGAAGACCTCATGGCCGAGATGGCCGAGATCAAGGCCGTGGCGCGGCCGCACGAAATCCTGCTCGTGGCCGACAGCCTGACGGGCCAGGACGCCGTCAACCTCGCGCGCTCCTTCAACGAGCGGGTCGAGATCACCGGCATCGTGCTGACCCGGATCGACGGCGACGGGCGCGGCGGCGCGGCCCTCTCCATGCGGGCCGTTACGGGCAAGCCCATCAAACTGCTGGGTACCGGCGAGAAGATGGACGCGCTGGAGGATTTCCATCCCTCGCGCATCGCCAACCGCATCCTCGGCATGGGCGATATCGTGTCGCTTGTCGAGCGCGCGGCCGAGACCATCGATGCCGAAAAGGCGATGCGCGTCGCCGAGAAGATGCGCAAGGGCCGGTTCGACCTCGAAGATCTCAGCGACCAGCTCGCCCAGGTGGAAAAGCTCGGCGGCATGGGCGGCATCATGGGCATGCTGCCCGGCATGGGCAAGATCAAGCAGCAGATGGCGGCCGCCAACGTCGACGAGAAGATGATCAAGCGCCAGCGCGCCATCATCTCGTCGATGACGCGGCCCGAGCGACGCAATCCCGACATCCTCAAGGCCTCGCGCAAGAAGCGCATCGCGGCCGGCTCCGGCACCAAGGTCGAGGAGGTCAACCGGCTGCTGAAACAGCACCGCCAGATGGCCGACATGATGAAATCGCTGGGCGCGGCCGGCGGCAAGCGGGGCGGGCTCGGCAAGATGGCCCAGGCGTTCGGCATGGGCGGTGGTATGGGGGGCATGCCGCAGCCGACGCCCGAACAGCTGGAAGCGCTGCAAAAGCAGATGGGCGGCATGGGCGATCTCGGCGGCATGCCGAGCCTTCCTGCCGCGCCGCCCGGGCTCGGGGGCGGCAAACTGCCCGGCCTGCCTTCAAGTCTTCCCGGTCTCGGCGGCCCGCGTCTGCCCGGGCTCGGGGGCGGCGGCTTCAACCCGTTCGGAGGAAAGAAGAAGTGAGCGCACACGAGCGTCCGGACGTGTTCACGGTATTCAACTCGATCCGCGAACGCCTGAAAACCGCGGACCTGCCCTTCACCACGACGAGCTACCGCGACGACGCCATTTCGCTCCTGGTCAACGTGCCGGGCGAATTCTGGGAGATCGACGTGCTCCAGGATGGCTCGATCGATGTCGAGGTCTATGCCTCGAAAGGATTGAGCGACGACCCCTGGGGCGCCATCGAGAGCCTCATCGAAAACCACAGTGACGACGAACCGCCAGAAAGGACCTAAAGCATGTCTCTAAAAATCCGCCTGTCCCGTTGGGGCGCCAAGAAGCGCCCCGTCTACCGCATCGTGGTGGCCGATGCCCGTGCGCCGCGCGACGGCCGCTTCATCGAAAACCTCGGCACCTTCGATCCCTTGAAGGCCAAGGACGACACCACCCGTCTGACGCTGAACGGCGAGAAGGCCAAGGATTGGATGGCCAAAGGCGCCCAGCCGACCGACCGCGTGCTAAAACTGCTCGCCTCGATCGGCGTCGGTGAAGCGCCCGTGCGCAACAACCCCGTCAAAGCCTTGCCGAAGAAGAAGGCGCAGGAGCGCGCCGCCGAAGCCGAGAAGCTCGCAGCCGCGGCAGCCGCGGAGTAATGAGGACCTGCAATGACGCCGACCTGTTGCAGGCCGTTGCGTCATTGCAAGCCGCAGGCGAAGCAATCCAGTTAGTGTGCTCTCACCCGAGGATTGCTTCGTCGCTGCACTCCTCGCAACCACACACGGCAATGACGGGCGCAGGAAGCGGATAAGTCGCAGACTGAGCAGCTCGGCCTAAGCCGTGCATCGGAGCGGCGTCTTCTCGTCGCCGCTCCGATCCGTGTCATTTTGGAAAGCGTCCGGGCAACCTCCGAACGCTGCGGAATCCTAATCCATCAACGGGAGAAGCGCACGGAAAATGCCCGCGATTACCGACGTAAGCCCACGGCTGCCCTCACCTAAGGCGAACGATCGCCTGTCAGTTGACGCTGGGCGTGAGCGCGAGTGCGCTCGAGGGCAAGGATGCCGTTCTGTCGCCCATGAGCTCCTTTGGAAGAGCGGGCTTGGTCACGGCGGATTTGGCCGGCGCGAGATCATGCGCGGGCAGCGGCTTGACGGTACCCGCCGCCATCGAGCGACGCGGAGGCAGAGGCACGGCGGTGGGCTGCGGGGCCCCAGGTTCGGAAATCTGGATCGCGGGCGCGGCTTCCGGCTTGGCGGCACCACCGCCGAAGCTCAGCCACTTCTTGAAGAAGCCGCCGGGGCCCTCGTCGGCCGGCGCATTGGCGGCATAGGCGGAGGGTGCCGCCGCAAAAGCACCCGGCACGTCCGCTTGAGCAGTTTTGGTCTGCGGGACCAAGGTTGTGGCAGCCGCGGTCGTGGTAGCGGCGATCGACGCGACCGCGGTTGGGGCCGGCGTTGCCTGTTTGGCGGATCCCTCGGCGACAGCGACGTTGCTGGTGATCACATTGCCTTTGGCCAGCAGCGCCTTGGCCTGAGCCTTGGCGGCCGCGATCTGGACCAGAGCGGATTTGGATTTAGCCCCCTGCTCGATCACGATTTCGGTCGGGCCGGCCGCCAGGGCGTCGGGGCGGCTCACCTCGACGAACCGGTGGGCGAACTCTTCGTTCTGGCCGCCGTCCGCATAGATGATCCGCACCGGCTTGATGCCTTTGGCCACCAGGGCCGCGATCTCGCTGTTGTCTCTCGTCTCCTTTTCCGAGACGAGCGCTTTGACGCTCTCGTCCTCGTTCAAGGGCGGGCAGCTCGACAGCGCGTCGAAGCGACCCGATTGCGGCGTCGCGCCGAACACATAATGCTTGTTGCAGACCCCGACCGGGGTCTCGGTCTTGGTCAGCTCGAAGTGGTCGGCACCCTTCTTGAGCTCGCGCCAGAACGGCATGTTGGGGTCGAGCCGAAGCTTGGCGAAATTCTCGGCCGTCATCTTGAAGGGATAGGATTGCATCTGGATGGCGCGCTGGCCGCCCGCGAAGGATTCGCGCGCAATCGCGTAGATTTCCTCGATCGCCTTGTCGGTCATCGAGAAGCACCCGGCCGACGAGCAGATGCCGTGGACCATGATGGAGCCGCCGGTGTGACCGTTGGCGCGATCATAGGCATTCGGATAGCCGACGTTGAACGACAGGTAGTAATGCGAGTTCGGGTTCATCTGACCCGGCGTGATCGTATAGAAGCCCTCCGGCACCTGCCGATCGCCTTCGGTGACCTTGGGGCCGAGTTGGCCGGACCACCGGCACATCGGGAAGGTCTTAAGGAACACGTATTTGCCGTCGGCCTTGCGCTTCCAGACCTCGAGCTCCGCCTCCTTCTTGTAGGCGCGGATCAGCATCGGGGCATCCGCAGAGGTCCCTTTGGCGGCCATCAACTGCACGGTTTCGGTCGGGACAGCCGCATAGGCGCGGTCATTGTTGCCCGTGGACCCGGTCTCCTCGCAACCCGCCAAGAGGGCCGCGGCGCCACACGCCAGCGCCGCCATGGTGATCGCGCGGATGGTACGTCTTACCGACATGCTGATCTATTCCGCTGCATTCGAACGCCGCTGGAGCCTTACCGTTAAGCTTGCCGCCGCCGTCCTTACCATCAGGTTATCACGCCCAAAACGTGACTCGGAAAGCGCACAGCCGAAAAAGTTCCTATGTGGCATAAATATTCCCAAGATCCTCAGATCTTGCGCCCGATGGCCAGGAACTTGTCAGCGCGGGCCGCCGTGATGGCCTCGCGACCCTGGCCCTCGAAGGCCTGCAGCGCCTTGGTTATCGCATCGGCTGCCGACTCGATCGCAAGGGCGGGGTCTCGATGGGCGCCGCCCGGCGGTTCGGGCACGATGGCGTCGATGATGCCGAACTTCAGCAGGTCCTGCGCCGTGATCTTCATGTTGGTGGCGGCGTCCTCGGCACGCGAGGAGTCGCGCCACAGGATCGAGGCCGAGGCCTCCGGCGACGCCACCGTGTAAATGGCGTGTTCCAGCATCAAGACCCGATTAGCGGTCGCGATCGCCACCGCGCCGCCCGAGCCGCCCTCCCCGATGATGACCGCGACATTGGGAACGCCGAGCGCGAGGCAGGCCTCGGTGGACCGCGCGATGGCCTCCGCCTGCCCGCGCTCCTCGGCGTCGATGCCGGGAAAGGCGCCAGCGGTATCCACCAGCGAAATCACTGGAAGGTTAAAGCGGTCCGCGAGTTCCATCAGCCGGGCCGCCTTGCGATAGCCCTCGGGCCTGGCCATCCCGAAATTGTGCTTGAGGCGGCTTTCCGTATCGGAGCCTTTTTCCTGGCCGATCACGCAGACCGGACGGCCCCGGAAGCGGCCGAACCCGCCCGTGATGGCCTGATCGTCGCCGAACGCCCGGTCCCCCGCCAGCGGGGTGAAATCGGCCACCATGGCGCGGATATAGTCGAAAAAATGCGGCCGCTGCGGATGTCGGGCGACCTGCGTCTTCTGCCACGGCGTCAAAGCCACATAGAGGTCGGCCAGAGCTTTGGCGGCCTTGACCTCGAGCCGGGTCAGTTCCTCGCCGATCGGCACCGCGTTGTCGGCCGAAGCCACCGTACGCAATTCCTCGATCTTCGCCTCGATCTCGGCCACGGGCTTTTCAAAATCGAGGTAGCTGCGCATAGAGAGGGAACCGCGTCGCCTGTTTGAACTGACCCACGAAGGCGAGTGGGCGACGGCTGTGCCAGGTCGCCGGGAAGGCGCGGAACCTGACGGTTCGATCCGGCGAAGTCAAGATCGAGCTGGGGCGACGCCGTCGGGCTCGACATGGCGACCCCATCCGGCCTGAACTAGCATCCGGTCACAGCAAGCGGGGTCTCGAGGTCGATGCGGTTTTTGGGTGTCAGTGAGACCTGCGATCTCGGCGCGCTATATCTTTCGCTGCTGCGCGATGGGCACGAGGTCAGGATTTTCGTGTCGGAGCCCGAAGCTCGGGGAACCCTCGCAGGCCTCGTGCCGCACGTCGCCGATTGGCGGGCCGAACTGGATTGGGTGCGCGCCGCCGGCCAGGATGGGGTGATCATTTTTGAAAGCGTGTCGGAGGGTTATGGCGCGCTGCAGGACGCGCTGCGGCGGGACGGCTTCCAGGTGATTGGAGGCAGCGCCTACGGGGACCGCCTGGAAAACGATCGAGCCTACGCCCAAACCCTTCTGGCCGAGCTCGGCTTTCCCACGGGTCACGTATGGGAATTCTCCGACCACGCCGCCGCGGACGGGTTCCTGGCCGCCCGGCCCGGCCGCTACGTGCTGAAGTTCAGCGGACCCGATTATGCGTCGAACGACAATTACATCGGGCAACTGCCGGACGGGCGGGATGTTCGATCGGTGCTGGCTGCCCGGCTTCGCGAACGCGGCGACGCGCCCGCGACCTTCATCCTCATGGAGTTCATCGAGGGTATCGAAATGGGGGTCGGGGCCTATTTCGATGGCGAGCGCTTTCTGCAGCCGGCCTGCCTGGATTGGGAGCATAAGCGTTTTTTCGCCGGCGACCTTGGCGAACTTACCGGCGAAATGGGCACGGTGGTGACCTATGAGCGGACGCACAGGTTCTTCGAGCTCACCCTCGCCCGCCTCGAGCCGCATCTGCGCCGGCACGGCCACGTCGGCTACGTCAACCTGAACACCATCGTGAACCAGCAGGGCATCTGGCCCCTCGAATTCACCTGCCGGTTCGGCTATCCCGGTTATGCGATCCTGGATCCGCTCCAGGCCACCTCCTGGGCCGACCTGTTCCGAACCATGGTGACGCGCGCGCATCCGGGCTTTTCGACGCGGCCCGGCTTCGCGGTCGGAATCCTTCTCACCACGCCGCCGTTTCCCTACACGCGCAAACAGGTTCCGGAACCGGTGGGCCTGCCCATCCTGTTCCTGGAGCCCTTCGAGGACGAGGACCGCCGCAACGTCCATTACGGCGAGATGGGCCTCAGCGCAGGCGAGCTCGTGACGAGCGGGCTCTACGGCTGGACCATGGTGGTCACCGGCTTGGGAGCTACGATCGAGGCCGCCAAGGCGGCAGCCTACGATCGCGCCGGGCGCGTCTTCATTCCCAACGTCCGCTATCGCCTCGATATCGGCCAGCGCCTGATCGACGGCGACTACGTGCGCCTAGAGGCCATGAAGCTCCTCGACGACAAATCGGCACCCCCTTCGGAGTGACTGCGGCTCAGCTGCCCACTCAGAACCCGCGTCCGTTCATGCGCACGTTATCGCAGATCGTCTTGTAGTCCGACGTCAGTTCGGTGCCCGCGGGAAGGTCCGCAATGGCGATATCCTCCCCGAACGAGATGCCGTCCGAAACGGTGCTCGGGGATTCCGAGTGGTTGTAATGGCGGCCGTTGTCGCCGCACAGCACCCAGAGCTTGGTTGCATCGTGCCAGGTCGAGTAGGTGCGCAGAAAACTTTGCATGTGCTCGGGCAATGTAGCGACCTCGTCCTCCGTATAGATGCGGTCGATACGGGTGTCGAAGCGCCAGATTACAGCGCCCTTTTTGACCGGCTCGCGCAGGAACACCCCAATTCCGTGGATCGGGCTGGGCTTGAGTTCGGTGTCAAACATCAACATTCAAACGGACCTCAAATGCTTGTCTTGCGGCCGCCCGCGCGCCCTTCAACGCGACCGCAGAAGTTTCGGACCAAACGGGAACCATGGCAGCCCTGTTTTCCTCCATCAACCATGACGGAGCAAATCGGCGCGAACGCACAGGAAATGGCGGGGGATTAAGCCGCTCGCAGGGTTGTGACGGCACGCAGACAGCAAAGAGGCGACTCGAGCCGCCCCATCGCCACGCGATCGAGCGACCGTATCCGGCATTGACGTTCACGAACCCCTTGGCCAAGACTATTTCGCTAAGCCTCGGGACGGATCATGAAAGTCAGCCTCATCCAGATGAACTCGGTCAGCGACAAGGCCGCGAATCTCGCGAGCGCGGCCACCCTGATCGAACGCGCTGTGGCGGAGGACCGGCCCGACTGGATCCTGCTTCCCGAAGTGTTCGACTTCATGGGGGGCGACCGGCAGGCCAAACGGGCGGCAGCCGAGCAATTGCCCGACGGACCCGCCTACCAACTGATGCAGGGCCTCGCGGCTAAGCACGGGATCTTCATCCATGCCGGCTCTATCCTCGAAGCGCTGCCGGGCGACGCACGCCTCAGCAACACCACCCTGGTGTTCGATCGAACGGGGAGCGAAATCGCGCGTTATCGCAAAATCCATCTGTTCGACATCACCACCCCGGACGGCGTGGATTACAAGGAAAGCGCGAGCATCAAACCGGGCGACGCGGTGGCCACCTATCTGTGCGAGGGCGTCAAGGTGGGCTGCGCGATCTGCTACGATCTGCGGTTCCCCGCCCTGTTTCAGGCGCTCGCCGCCAAGGGCGCCACGATGATCGCGCTGCCGGCCGCCTTCACGATGCAGACCGGAAAGGACCATTGGGAGGTCTTGTGCCGGGCCCGCGCGATCGAGACCGAGACCTATTTCTGCGCCGCGGCGCAGACCGGCAGCTTCCAGCAGGGCAACGAGACGCGGCACACCTACGGGCATTCGCTGGTGGCCGACCCCTGGGGCCACGTGATCGCGCGCGCCTCGGACGGCGTCGGCACGGTCGCGGCC
>CAXTOT010000098.1:0-18347 GCA_964245915.1 uncultured Lichenihabitans sp.
GTGCCGTGATACGCGCCGTCGGGCTGGTAGGGCGGCACCAGGTTGGCGACATTGCGCACGACGAACAGCTCGCCGGGGCCGACGTCGAAGATCATCGTCGGGTCGACGCGGCTGTCGGAGCAGGCGATGATCATGGCCTGCGGCTGCTGCCCCTGCGCCGCCAGCCGCTCGAACAGCGCGCGGCGTTCGGGCCAGGCGCTCTCGCGAAATCGTCCGTAACCCTCGATCAAGCGTTCCATTGGCGCTGCATAGCCCGCAACGCCGCCTCGCCGCTACGCCACTTTTGGGAACCGCGTGCGCATCTGGTGGAATTTCACCTCCACGCCCTCATTGCTTACCCGCTGGGACAGCGCACGTTGCGCTTCGCGTGCCTCGTGGGCCGCCGCAGCGACGCCCGGCAGGGCGAGCAACGCCGCAAGCTGAGCATGCAAACGGGTCAGCAGGCAGGGCGGCGTCGGATGATGGTTCGCAGAGGTGGGCAGGACGTCCCATGCGAAAAATGTGTCGAAACCCTTGCCCTCCAGCCCGCCCGGCACGCCCCCGCGGCCGCGGTCCGACTTGATGGCGAACTCCTCGAACGATTTTTGGTAATAGTGGTTGAGCTTGCCATGGACCGCATCCGGCGGCGGCGTCATGCAATACGGCCCCAGCAAGATTGGGTCGAACGCCGCGTTCACGAAGGTGAGCTCCTCCGGACCGGGCTTGTGTATCTCCGCCATGGTGCAGACGTCCGCGAGACGCACCAACGACTTGACCATCTGATGTGCGGCGGAATGGGTGAAGCGCTCCTGCACCAGCCCATCCCGCTGGCGTATCTGACCCTGGCTGCCATACGAGTGCCAATTGTAGCAGATCGCGGATGGCCTGCTGCCGTGGGCCGGGCCGCCTCGATCGGGGCCGCAGTCATCGGGGTAGCGGCGTTTGAACGCAGCGATGGCATTCACCACGGAGTAGTCGTGGTATTTCGCCGGAATCAAGAACTCATCCATGTCGAAATAGGAGACCCACTCGAAATCCCGGAGCGCGCGCAAGAGGTGGATCGAATGCTCGTAGGCCTTGACCTGCGGCGAGGCGAGGCGTCCGACCTCGTTGCATATCACAGTCACACAGCCTGCACGGTCCAACGCGTCCAGCAACGCCTTCGACCCATCCGTATTGTCGTTCGTGTAGATGAAGACGTGCTCGAACCCGATCGCGCGGTAGTGCGCCACGCACTCCAGCAGGTAGCAGCCTTCGTTCTTCGCCGCGATCACGGCCGCGGCGGCCCGCGTCGGCCGGATCATGCGCATGAGCGAAAGGTTCAACGCCCGGACGCCATACGGGTCGGCGAGGCCGAGCGCAATCGGGTCAAGCTCCCGCCCGCACCAATGCATATCGTCGATTGCTGCCGAGCTATGCCGGCTGTTGGTCAAGGCCGCGATGTTCAGGCGAAAAGCGGCGTCCAGCAGGTCAGGCCACACGATTGCCGTCGAACCGCATCGGGCTGAATGGCGCCGCAGTCCTGAAGAAAGCACCCATCCATGGCTCCTACGACATTCCGCAATCGAAGCCGGAACGAGAACACCACGCTGCGGCCAGGCGTTATTTGATCTGTTCTCGTTACGATGGCACGGCGCGGCGCGGCATCAAAGCCAAAAACGAGTGGTGAGCTGTTCGGATGTGACGTAATCGCTCGTGGATTCGACCTGCATCGCTGCCGCGTGCTGCTGCAGCCCGATCTCGGTCAACGACCAGCTCAGCATCGTGCGGACGTGCTCGTCATAGCGGTCCAGCAGGGCCGTGGAGCCGGGGTCAAGGTTCGTGATGAGCACAAGCCCCGTAGGCGGCGCATCGAGCGTGGTGAACGACAGGTCCGGCCGCATGCGCCGCAGCAGCCGGGCGGTGCGCCAGACGTCGCCGGACCACCAATGCAACCGATGCGGCTCGATCGCCGGGCGGGCCAAATAGTAGCGGTCGGTCATCGGCTCCTCGACCGGCACGCAGTCGTGCAGCACGATGATGGAGTTGCGCGCGCAGTGGCGCTCGGTGTTGATGAAATCGCGCAGCAGGAACTCGCACCGGTGCATTCCGTCGAGGAAGGCCAGCTGCACCCGGTCGCCCAGTAGCGCCACCGGGTCGTGCTGCTGGAAAAACCGGTCTGACGTCATGCGGTACAGCAGCAGGCGCGGTTTCGAGACGATCCGCCGCACCAGCTCCATGTCGTCGAACTTGAAGTCCGGATCGACCGCGAGCGACGCGCAGTCCGCCACCGCCAGGCTCGCACCGGTGAGGCTGCCGACCTCCAGGTAGGTTCGCGGCTGCAGGACCCCGTGCAGAGTCTCCAGCACCTGCAAGTAGCCGTCTCCGGCATGGTCCGGCAGGCTATTGGGATTGTCGACCTCGTTCATCGCGACGACCTCGATTGGTGCGGCCCCGCATGATCTCGACCACGCGTTCAGTGCTTACAATCGGAAGTTGCGGAAAACCAGAGTTTTAACGATCGATGTTTGCCGACGCCGAACGTCCAAACACACGGCGGCAGGTCATAATCAGTCGGACAGGCTGGATCCACCCATCGCCCAGCCGGAGATGTCCTCCCCAGTCAGGTGCAGCTCCTGCGTCAGCGACGGTTCCAGCGTGGCAAACTGGACGCCGGCCAGCGAGGTATCGGCCAACGCCGCATCCGGCACAGCGATCAATGTCGCGTCCGAACGAGGACCGCCGAAGCCCCGCGAAAACAACGCCTGCAAAGCCCGGGAGAAATTCATGACGGCATCCCTGCACGAAATGGTGCACTGCAACATATCGTTGGCCAGCCGTCGATTTCAACACCGGACGCCTCGTCACGCGTCCGTGGTTACGGCCCCATCGCTACGCGGCGTCGTCAGCCCCGACCCGGACCACCAGCTTGCCGAAATTCTTGCCGTTCAGCATGCCGATGAATGCCGCCGGCGCGTGCTCCAGGCCTTCGACGATGTCCTCGCGGTATTTGATCTCGCCTGACGCGACCCACGCGCCGGCCTCGCGCAGGAACTCCGCTTCCTGGCTGGCAAAGTCCCACACGATGAAACCGCGTATGTTGAGCCGCTTGGTCAGCACGGCGCGCATCAGCCCGGCCGACCGGTCCGGCCCCTGTGAGGGCGTCGTCTGGTTGTAATGTGCAATCAGGCCACAGACCGGAACGCGCGCGAACGGGTTCAGCAATGGGACCACCGCGTCCCAAACCTTGCCGCCGACATTCTCGAAATAGACGTCGATCCCCTTGGGGCAGGCCTCCGCCAGCCGCGCCGCCAAGTCCGGCGCGCGATGGTCGACGCACTCCGCGAAACCGAGCGAGCGTACATAGGCGCATTTTTCCTCGCCGCCAGCGATGCCGACCGCGCGCGCGCCGCGCAGCTTGGCGATCTGACCCACCATCGACCCCACGGGACCGCTGGCGGCCGCGACCACGACGGTTTCGCTGTGCGTCGGCTGGCCGATGTTGAGCAGGCCGCAATAGGCCGTCATGCCCGGCATCCCGAGCACCCCCAGCGCCGTCGACGCCGGCTGCGCCCCGCGCTCCAGCTTTTTCACCGACTTCGCGTCCACGGCGGCGTAGCTCTGCCAACCCGTCGCACCGACCACGAGGTCGCCGGGCTTGACGCCCTCGTCATGCGAGGCGACGACCTCGCTCACGGCGCCGCCCGTCATCACTGCGCCGATCGCCACCGGCGGCACGTAGGACGGCGCGTCGCTCATCCGTCCGCGCATGTAGGGATCGAGCGAGAGCCAGAGCGTCCGCAGCAGCACCTGGCCGGGCCCGGGGGTCGGCACGGCCTCCTGCTCCATGCGGAAATCGGTCTCTTGCGGCTCCCCTACCGGACGGCGGGCAAGGACCAAACGGTGGTTTACGGCTTGCGGCATCAGGGACCTCGGTTGGGGCTGTCGTTCGCGTGCAAGGACCATAACCCGCTTTAACGAAGCGGTAACTATCGCCGTGCATGTTGCGGCCCAGAGCCGAAACAACCCCAGAAGTATGAGCTATGGCAACGCAATCCTCAACCGCCGCTATCGGACGTGGCATCCACACTTCGTTTACTATTCTCGACAAGCTCGCGCCGGGCGGAAGCCTGGAGTGGACCGTCACCGCGTCCGGACTGGGCGGCATCAGCGACCTGCAGCTGCAGGACATCCTTGGCGACGGCCAACGCGTGGACACCGCATTCAGCCCGCAGGTCGTCATCCGCCGCAGCTCGATGACGCTGTTCAGCGGCAATTTGGTGGGCTGGACAGGGGTGCGCAGCACGACGACGGCGACGACGGCGATCAACTTCGACCTCAGCGCGACGCTGCGCGCTGCGGGACTTTCCGGCGGCATGACCGACGACAGCACCATCTCCGTCACGTTCCATAGCCAGATCCTGCCGCTCTACTCGGCCACCACGGCGCCGCTGCTCGGCCGGGTGCTGGGACAGGGCGACCCGCTGGTCAACACCGCCGTGTTCAGCGGCACCGTCGCCGGCGTGCTGGCCAGCAGCAGCCCCGTCGTCCTGGCGCCGACGCTGCCCACGAGCCTGCTCACGACGTCGATCTACGCCGTGAACGGCGTGCCGGTCACGGGCACGGTGTATGCTGCATACGGCGACATCGTGACCTACCGGATGCAGATCCAGCTGCCGCTCACGGCCGCGCACGACGTCCAGCTCTGGGTGGCGGCGCCCGGGCTTGTCGGCACACCGGCCGGTGCCGCTTCGGGCGCGCCTGTCCCCGCCTTCATATTCGACGCCCGCGCCGTCAATGCGACGCCGGCGAGCGGCCACGCGCAGTTCGGCCCGAGCGGCAGCTATAAGGCGACGTTGCCGCTCCTCGTCGCCGCAACCGACGCCTCCGGAAATGCCGTGCTCGAATTCAACTTCGGCGATATCCAGCCCGTCTATGGCAGCGGCTCCGGCACGATCGACCTGCTCGTCTCCGCGGTCCTCCAGCCTGGGGCAGTGGCGCCCGGCGCACCCCTCGCTCTTCAAGCGACCGAGACCGAGGAGAACTCGTTTGGGGTGCAGGTCGCGACAACCGCGCTCCCGGTCGGCCTGACGCTCGAGCAGCCCTCCCTGCGGATCCAGACCGCGACCGTCTACGCCTCGAACGACAACGCGACTTGGACCGGAACCGGCGGACCCGTGGGCTATAGCCCGGATTTTGGCCAGTTCGGCGATGTCATCAGCAGCGCCGGGCTCGCCCGGGAGCCGTTTGCCGACCGGCTGTCCGGCGTGGATGCCGGCGACGACGTCACCTTCGTGATCGCGGTCGAAAACCTCGCTCCCGGTGCCAAGGCCTATGGCACGATCATTCGCGCGACGATGCCGCCGGGCTTCGTGCTGCCGGCCGACGGCGCGGGCCTATGGGTCACCGACGGCGCCGGGAACCCGCTGACCTTCTCCGGCAACCTGTTCGATCCCCAGGGCGGCCTGACCCTGGATCCCAGTGCGCCGCTCGCGGGCTATAACGCCGACAGCGGCCTGAACATCCTGCTGATCAGCTACACCCTCACCACCGCCGACCAGCTGGACCTCAGCGTTCCCTTGCACGACAGCTTGGCGCAGATCGTCTCCTACACGACCACGCCCGGCGGATCCAACCAGGCTCCAATGGCGCCCGCCGCCTACAACACGGCCACCACCGAGGTCGCGACCCTCCAACCCACCGTGCAGATCGCTTTGACGGCAACCAGCAACCCCAGCACCGGCGGCACGCTGCTGACATTGGGGGAGGTCGCGACGTTCGTTCTCACGGTGACGCTCCCCGGCGGACTGAGCCGCGCGCTGGATATCGCCCCAATGCTGCCGCCCGGGTTTACCGCCCTGTCGGCCCAGGTGCTGTCGGTCGGCGCCAACATCACGGTGCAGACCCAGGCGACGGATGGCGCCGGCGGCATCCTGTTCGGCGATACGTTGAACACGGGGGCGGGGCAGAACACGGCCGACAACCAAATCCAGATCGCGGTCACGGCGCAGCCGAGCCTCGTGCCCGCCGGCCCCGCCCCACACATGCAAACCGTGCAGGCCGTCGTGAACATCGGGACCTCCGGCGCGATTACCACGGCCACCGCCTCCCTCGCGCTCACCATCGCGGCCCCGGCGGCGCCGACCGTCACCCTGGCCCTCGTCAGTTCCGGCGCGGCAACCCTGCTGAATGGGCAGGCTGCGACGTTCCGCATCACCGTCACGCTGCCGGCGGGATACAGCGGGGACTTCCGTATCCTGGACAGCCTTCCCGCCGGCCTGGCCTATGTGCCGGGATCGAAGCGCATCGTGCAGGCGGGCGGGGTCACGTCGGCGGGCACCGCCACATTGGCCGCACCGTCCGAAAGCGTGGCCGGGCCGCTGCTCACGCTCGATTTCGGCGCAGTGACGGCCGCGACGGCCACCAGTCAGGTCATCGTCGAGCTGCAGGCCCGGCTGGTTGCGGCAGCACCCGGCGCAACGCTGACCAGCTCGGCGACAGCCTCGACCGGGTATGCATCCTCGGTCCCTGCGATGCTCACGACAATCGTCGGGAACGCGGCGCCGACGCTCGCCGGCCTGCCGATCGCCGAGGCGGCCCGGGACGACACGTCGCTCGCGGCCTTCGCTGGCCTTACGCTGACCGACCCCGATGCCGGGCAGACGCAGACCCTGCGCATCAAATTGAGCAACCCGGCCAATGGCATCCTGACCAACCCCGGCATCGGCAGCTATGACCCGGTGGCCGGCACCTACATCGCCATCGGGACCGCCGCGGCCGTCGCTGCCGCGGCGGCTGGCCTGCGCTTCGTCCCCACCCTGCATCAAGCCAGCCTGGGCCAGTCCGTGCCGACCGACCTGAGCGTCCAGGCGCAGGACAGCGCCGGCGGCATGAGCACGCTGTTCGTCATCCGCGTCACGACCGCGGCGACCGACATCGCGCCGGTGATCCGCAATGCGGCACCGGGTCAGCCCATCATAGCCGGCGTCCCGGTCCCGCTGTTCACCGGCCTGATGCTGAGCGACGCCGACGCGGGCCAATTGGAGACGCTGACCATCCAGTTCTCCAATCCTGCCATCGGCGTGCTGAGCGGCGCGGGTCCGGGCCAGATCGACCCGGTCACCGGGGCCTTCACCGCGACCGGCACTCTCGCGGCACTGACCGCCGCGGCCGGACGCCTGTTGTTCACCGCCAGCCAACCCGCGGGCGCGCAGACGGCGCTGACTATCACGGTCGACGATGGCGCCGGCGGCGTTGCCCGCGATACCAGCGTCGTTGCCATCTCGCCGGGCACGCTGGCGGCGTGGCCGGGGGTTGGGCAGTTCCTTGCCGGAGCGCCGCCGGCCAACATCGTCGCGGTCAATCCGGCCGGTCCGAACCTGCTGCTCGGCACCGGCGGCCGCGATGCCTATTTCATCGACGGCAATGCGCCCGGCTCGCATTGGGACACCGTGACCGGGTTCGCCGGCGCGGACACCGTCGTGCTCTGGGGTTTTCAGCCCGGCCGCTCCACGATCACCTGGTCGGACAATGACGGCCCCGCGGGCAACGCCGGGCGCACGCTGCATGCCAGCATGCCCGGCACCGGCGGCACCAATAACCTGACCTTCGCTGGCCTGACATCCGGCGACAGCGCCCGCTTTGCCATCAGCACCGGCCGCGTCGAGGGTCTCGGCTATCTTTCCATAACCGCGCCGTCCTAAATCTTACCCGAGACAACCAGAGGCAGCCTTTATGTTCGACCAAGCCGTGCCGCCGCGCCCGCAGAGCTATGAGACACCGGTGGCGCTCGTGCTGCAGGGCGGCGGCGCCCTGGGCAGCTATCAAGCCGGGGTCTACGAAGCACTCGCCGGGTCGGACTATTTGCCGGATTGGGTGGCGGGCATATCGATCGGCGCGATCAATGCCGCCCTGATCGCCGGCAATCCGCCCGAGCGCCGGGTGGAGCGGCTGCGTCAATTCTGGGAAGGCGTCACGACGCCGGTCTGGCCCGCTGCGCCCTCGATCGACCTCGGGAATATCGGCCGTCAGGCTGGATCGCTGCGGGCGCTGCTGTTCGGCCAGCCCGGCTTTTTTCGTCCACAGGATCCGGCCGCCTGGTTCCACCTGCCGGGGCCGACCAGCTACTATGACACGAGTCCCCTGAAATCCACCCTGGACGATCTGGTGGATTTCGACCGCATCAACGCCCGCACTATTCGGTTCAGCATTGGCGCGGTGAACGTCCGCACCGGGAATTTCGCCTATTTCGACAACGCCCGCACGGCCATACGCGCCGAGCACGTCATGGCGAGCGGCGCCTTGCCCACCGGTTTTCCCGCCATCGAGATCGACGGCGAGTTCTACTGGGATGGCGGCCTCGTCTCGAACACGCCGCTGCAATACGTGCTGGACAGCACATTCGACCAGAGCCGCCTTGCGTTCCAGGTCGACCTGTTTCCTGCCCGCGGTGCGGTGCCGGACAGCCTGCAGGCGGCGGGCGAGCGGGAGAAAGACATCCGCTATTCCAGCCGCACCCGCGCCGTCACGGACCAGTTCAAGACGGTGCACGACCTGCGCCACCTGATCGGCATGCTCTGGGCCAAACTGCCGCATGAGATCTGTGCCACCGAGGAGGCGCAGTGGATGAAGGCCCTCGGCACCCTGAGCAACATCGACATCGTCGAGCTGATCTACCGGACCGATGTCGCGCAGGGTCAGTCCAAGGACTACGAGTTCAGCCGGGCGACGATGGAGGCGCGTTGGGCACAGGGCTTCGACGATGCGCGCAGGACCCTGCAGGCCGCCCCATGGCTGGCAGCGATGCCGCCCGAGATCGGCACCCGGACGTTCGACGTGCTGCGGCCCGATACCGATGCCGTTGGATGATCGGCGTCATCGGACTGCTCGCCGTTCTTGGCAAAAAAAGTGGTGCGGGCGGTCGGAATCGAACCGACACTCCTTGCGGAACCGGATTTTGAGCCGTTTTGAATGGGCTACGCTCCTCTACGCTCGAGTGCGCTGGAGTAGGATATTGCGAGCTAGAACAGGTGTTTAGCTCTCCGTATCCTACGCCGGACCTCGACGTGAAACGCTCCCGTTCTCCCTAGCGTCGCTCCTATGTGGCTCCTGGAAAGCGGGTCTAGCTAGGAGCCAAACATGCCTTCGTTGAAGCTCACCAAGAGCGCCGTCGACTCCGCCAGACCTGGCACCCGTGACTACGAAATCCGAGACACCATTGTCCCAGGCTTCTTTTGCAAGATCACCCCTGCCGGGCGCAAGGTCTTCATGCTCTCCTACCGTACGCCGAGCGGCGAGCGCCGGAAGCCGTCGCTCGGCACCTACGGTCAGATCACCGTCGATCAGGCCCGCAAGCTCGCCTTGGATTTTCTCGCCTCCGTACGGGGCGGCGCCGACCCGAGCCAGGAACGGCAGGTCGCTCGCACCGCGCCGACGGTGAAGGACCTCGCCGACCGCTTCATGGTCGAACACTCGGAGGCGCGAAACAAGCCCTCCACCGTCCGCGGGAACCGCACGACGCTGAAGGTCCACGTCCTGCCCGCGCTCGGTAAGATCAAGGTCGCCGACATGAAGCGGTCCGACGTGGCCGACCTCGTGGGCCGCCTGCGCGGCAAGCCGACCGCCGCCAATCACTGCCTCTCGCTGCTCCGCAAAATGTTCAACCTCGCCGAGCTGTGGGGGTTGCGCCCAGACGGAAGCAATCCCTGTCGGCACATCAAGAAGTACACGGGCTCCAAGCGCACCCGGCTCATCACCGATGAGGAGTTGACCCGGCTCTACGCCTACCTCGACCGCGCGGACACCGAGGGGCTGGAGCACCCCGTTCTGACCCTCGCCATCCGGCTGCAGTTCGAGTTTGCCGCCCGCATGTCCGAGGTGCTCCTGCTCGAATGGGAGTGGATCGACCTCCCCAACAGGCGTGTCGTATGGCCCGACAGCAAGACCGGCGGCATGTCGAAGCCGCTCAGCGCCGAGGCGCTCCGGCTCCTTCAGGAGGCGCCTCGCTACGCCCGCTCCAAGTTCGTCATCCCCGCTCTGTTCGACGGGTCGCAGCCGATGACCAAGAACACCTATTGGGCGGGTTGGAAGCGCATCCTGGAGCGGGCCGAGCTGCCCCACTGCGGCACCCACGCCGTGCGGCACCGCGCGGCAACCGACATCGCCAACTCCGGTGTCCCGGTGAAGGTCGGGATGGCGCTCACCGCTCATAAGACGGTCACCATGTTCATGCGCTACGTCCACACCGAGGATGATCCGATCCGCGCCGCGGCCGAAACGGTCGCCGCTCGCCGTCGGAACGTCGTCGGTGGGGCGCCAATGCCCGAAGAGTCGGTCGAAGAGCTGACCGACGTCTCGATCAGCACGCCGATCACTACCGCTCCGACTCCACCGGCAGGGTCTCGCGCCCCCACCCGGCCCGGACCAACGAAAACGGCAATGGGCAACTATCGCCCTTACCGTGCTCGTCGCGACGAGAACCGCGCCGCCCCGCAGAAGCCAGCCCGTCGAGTGGCCGTCAGCGAGGAGGTGCAGCATGTCTGATTGCCGCAACCCCAACGCACGCTGGCCGACGGCCGAGATCATGCGTCGCTCGCGGCAAGTCGATGATACGGGGCTGATACCATTCGTCGATACCGAGGCGGCAGCCCGCTATCTCGCGCTCAGCCCGCACTCTCTCGAGTGTTACCGATCCCTCGGCGGAGGTCCGCCGTTCTATAAATTCGGCAAGTTCATCCGCTACTCCGTCCCCGACCTTGAAGCTTGGAGTGCCAGCCGACGCTGTCACCGTACCGCGGGTGGTAACGCCAGGGTCTATTAGCGGCTGAAAGCTATTCTGGAGTGGTTCGATGCCGACGTTGACTGATTAGCTTCCAAGGCACAGGACCACGTCCACTTTACCGCCGTTTCCGCACCCACTGCTTGCTCCCGTGCTGCAGCACGCTGGGATGGTCCGCGCTCGCCGACGAGCGCTCTGTCGCAAAGCGAACACGGACTGTTTGAAAATCGAACAAGACGTGCTATATGACTCGAACAGGCAGACGTTCGAGGTGCGTCGATGGACGAAGGCAGCTACTCGGAAAAGTCGCTCACCGCAGACCTCCGCACGTGGTGGGACGGCGAGGTTGGCGGCGAAGATGATCCGTTCGCCGGTCCGAAGCCGGCAGCGAGCGGCACGATCTTCGACGTGCTCCCAGCTATCGACTCGCTGGGCTGCGTCAATGGCCTGCTGACGATCGAGAAGCACGTCGGCTTCGACGTGCCGTCGCGCATCCTGAGGCGCGGCGGCTACAGCAGTTTCGAAGACATGGCATCAGACCTCCTGCCGAAGGTACGCGCCATGGTCGAACGTCGGCAAACCCCGCGCAGAAAGGAAGCAGCATGACAGAGCCGAGGCGCATCGCGCGCGCTGCACCAGCGACAAGCGCGACGGACGATGCCGACCGCCAAGGTCTCAGCGCCCGCTTGCGGGAAGCGCGCGAGTATCTCCGGCTCTCTCAAGACGAGGTCGCGCGCGCGCTCGACCTTCCTCGTTCGGCCGTTTCGCTCATGGAGACGGGCCAGCGCAAGGTCGACGCGATCGAGCTGAAGCGCCTCGCCGACATCTACCAGCGACCGATCGCCTTCTTCACCGGCGAGGCTGGCGAGCCGGGTCCGATGCCCGAGACGGTCCAGCACCTTGCTCGCGCCGCCGCGAAGCTTACCGATCGCGACCGCGAGGAGTTGCTTCGCTTCGCTCAGTTTCTTCAGGTACGCGGCCGGTAATGGCGCGGCGCGAGGCCTTCCTCGAAGGCGCCCAGAGCGCGGCTCGCCTCCACGAGCGGCTCGGCGTGCGCGCTGAGGTCGAGGCGCGAGCCGGCTCGATCGATGTCTTCGGCGCGATCATCGCGCTCGGCACCCCGCTTATTTTCCGCCCTCTCGAAGGACTGCTCGGTGCCTGCATCCCCGGGCCCGGAGTCATCATCTCGACCGAGCGCCCTCTGCCAATCCAGCGCTTCACCGGCGCGCACGAGCTGGGACACATCGCGCTGGGGCACACCTTCAGCCTCGATGGAGAGGAAATCCTGACCCGCATGGGCCACAACAGCGGCCAGGCGCGGACGCCGGACATCGAGGTGGCGGCCGACAGCTTCGCGTCGGCTTTCCTGCTACCGAAGTGGCTGCTGCAGATGCACGCGCGCCGGCAGGGCTGGAACCGCGCCAGCATGAGCGACCCGCGCGCCGTCTACCAGGTCTCGCTGCGGGCCGGGGCGAGCTACCGGGCGACCTGCATTGCGCTCGAGCGCCACGACATCATCGACGCCAAGACGCGCGACGCGCTGCTCGCCACCACCCCGCGATCGATCAAGGCCGAGCTGCTCGACGGGCTCGCCGTCGAGAACTTCTTCCCCGACGTCTGGCTGCTGACCGAGCGCGACGAGGGATCTACAATCGAGGGCCAGCCCGACGACCTGTTTGTCCTCCGGCTCGCCGAGCAGGGCGGCGCCGGCTACCTTTGGACGACAGAGGGTTTGGTCGACTCCGGCTTCGCGATCCTGCGCGACCGGCGCGAGATTCCGCCGCCCGAGCAGGCCATCGGCGGTCCTGTCACGCGCGCGCTGACAGCACGGCGCGGCGAGCCAGCGCGCGGCCGCTTCGCTCTCGAACTCCGCCGTCCGTGGATCAAGGCCGGCGCGCCGCTCTCGGCGCTGCGCATCGCCTATGATCTCCACGGCAAGGAGGTCGGCCTGCCCCGTGTCAAGCGCCGGGACCTGCGACTGGCGGCCTGATGGCGATCATGACCTTGCGCGACCTTCGCCCGCAGCTCGGACCGGCCCGCAACCAGGGCAGCCGGCCGACTTGCATCGCCTTCGCGTTCAGCGACGGCCATGCGGCCGCGCGTGGTGAGCCGGAGCCACTCTCCGCCGAGCACCTCTACTATCACGCCGTCCAGCGCACCGCCGGCCGCGACCCGAACAACGGCGTCGCAATGCCGACCTGCATCGCCGCGCTTGATGCGGATGGTCAGAGCGCCGAGACGGGCTGGCCCTACATCGATCCCTTAATCGACGTCCCGAGCTGGACCCCGCCCGTGAGCGCGACGCCGGTGTTCCGCCGCGCGTCCGAGACCGCTTCGGCGTCAATAGCGAGCCTCGTCGACGAACTCGACGCGGAGCGGCCGACGGTAATCGCGCTCCTGCTCGGCGAGCGGTTCTACGGCCCGGCCGAGGATGGCCGGATCGTGCCAGGGCCCAACGACGCGGACACCGACTATCACGCTGTTCTGGCGGTCGGGCACGGCCGGGACGGGAGTGACCCGTTCATTCTTGTCCGGAACTCGTGGGGAGCCGAATGGGGCCTTGAAGGCCATGCCTGGCTGTCCGCTGCCTACCTTCAATCGCGCCTCTACGGGGTGTCGCGCTTCCCTTCTCAGGAGACCGTCTGATGAAGCCGATCCATGCGGATACTTGCGTCGACGCCTGGCTGCAGGGCTGCGATCACCTGCTCGCGCAAGAGCAGGATGCCTGGCGTGACTATAACCTGGTGAGCGAGATCGCGAACCCGTTGGCGCTCCCGCCCAGCGACCGCGCCGTGGTCGACATTCTCAACCGCTTTTTGGTCGAGCGGAACGGCCTGCCGTTCAGCACCGTGGTCAACACGATTTTCCCCGCCCAGCTCTATCAACGGCACGGCGCGGCCGGCGTATACGAGCGCTACGTCTCCGACGTTCTGCCGCATGTCCTTAAGCATCCGGACTGTGCCTGGGGCACCTACGCGCAGCGCATCCTCTGCCGGGTCGACGCCGACGGAAAGGAGTTTAGCCCGCTCAAGGCGCTGGTCGCCAAGCTCAAGAGCCAGCTCGCAATCAGCGGCACCAATCGTGGCACCTACGAACTCGGCACGATCGATCCGCTGCTCGACATCCCGATCTACGATCCGGCGAGCAGCGACCGCAACCGGCCGAACGGTGGTCCTTGCCTCAGCCATATCAGCGTGAAGCTCACGGCCGATCACCGGGTCATGCTCACCGCTGTTTACCGCTCGCACTATTGGGTGCAGCGCACGCTCGGTAACCTTTTCGGCCTGGCCCACCTTCAGCATTTCATCGCGCAGGAGGCCGGGCTGGAGATGGGGCCGCTGGTCTGCCACTCGACCATGGCCCAGCTTGAAACCCACGCGAAGCGCTGGAACGGCAGGCAGGTCCGCGACCTAGTCGCACGCTGCCACGCCGCGCGTTCGCTCGCGGTCGCTGCATGAAAGGCGCCATCGTGAAGTCCGGGTCCCATCTCCTCAACCTCCAGTGGACGCAGCTCGCGCACGACGAGCGCTACCACAAAGACGTCGTGATCATGCCGCTGGGCGAGCGCGTGAAGCACATGGCGCTCCACATGGCGAAATATTCTGGCTATTTGGCCGAGATCGACGGCGACGACCAAGAACGTGTCGCCCGCATCCTGACGGACGCTTTCATCATCACGCTCGCCACGGCCAACACCCTGAACCAGGATCTCGGCGTCGACCTCGGCGACGGCGCCAGCGACGTCACGGACCTAGCTCGGCTCGCCGATGTGGTCGGCTCGGACCTCGGCAACGACAACAGCGTCGCAGGCCTGCTTCGCCCGTTCGCGCGTCACGCGGGTGCGCTCGCCAAGGCGTGCGAGTCGCTCGACCACATGGAGACCTTCCCGTTTCGGGCGGCCATGCGGGACAGCAATCTCGCCTTGTTCAAGCTTGTCGTCGCCGCGGGTGCCGCCCGCTCGATCCCGCTCGAGCAGCGCTACCGCGAGCGGCTGCGAGTGGTCGAGGAGCGCTCGATCTTCGACCGCCATCTTCAGCCCGCCGCGTCGGCAACGGCGTCGTGACGTTCTGGAGTGGCGAGAAGCTCGGAGAACGGCTTCCTAATCTCGTCGATCCGTTCGACCCGGCCCGTATCGACTGTGCCGCCTACCGGCTGAGGGTCGGGCCGGAAGTCTACGTCTCGCCGACCGACCAGGCCAAGGACGCGCAGACCAAGAGCAAGGTCGCCCTCGACGCGGGCGAAGCCTTCACCGTCCCAGCGGGGCAGTTCGCGTTCCTGCTCACAGAAGAGCGCGTGACCGTGCCGCCTGACGCGCTCGCCTTGATCTCGGTTCGCGCGACCATCAAGTTCCGCGGCCTCGTCAACGTCTCCGGCTTCCACGTCGACCCCGGCTACAAGGGCCGGCTGGTGTTTTCGGTGTTCAATGCCGGCCCCGGCCCGGTGCATCTCGCGCGCGGCGACGAGTGCTTCCTGATCTGGTACGCGGACCTTGACCGCACGACCGCGCTCGTCAAATCGGGCGGCGGTTTCGACGACATCCCCACCAAGCTGATCAACCCGATTGCCGGGGAAATCCAGTCGCTCGCGGGCCTGTCGAAGCGCATGGACGCGATCGCCGCCGAGCAAACGCTCGTCCGCGTGATCGGCCTCATCCTCGTAGCGGCTCTGCTCGGCTGGTTCATCCGCGAGCTGACCGCGTCCCGTGCCCCGGCACCTGCAGCTCAGCTGGAGCGCCCATCCGCCGGATTGCCGACCACCGCGCCCGAGCTCGCCACACCGCGCTCGACCGTCCCAGCTCAGCCTTTAACTCCACCCCAACCTTCGTCTACTACGGTCGAGCCGCGCGCGTCGCAGCCGATTCCGCCGGACCGGAGGTGAGCGGCTGCTCGTCGCCGGCTTCCGGGTGCGGCGAGCGAGATGGTTCCGACAAAAGTTTTCGACAGCTACTGGCGCTTCGCCGCCGAACGACAGGCGATCCTTCATCGTCGCCTTCGCGGCGAGTCCAGTCCTTGGACGAACGACCCTATCCTCGCCGCGCATCGCTTCACCAACGCGTACCGCGTGGCCGATCGGGTGAGCCAGTATCTCATCCGTGAGGTGCAGCAGCGCGAGGACCGCAGCCACGCGCCGCACGAGCTCTTCTTCCGGACTATCATGTTCAAGCTCTTCAACCGGATCGAGACCTGGGAGGCGCTAGAGGGGCGGTTCGGCCCGCTCGCCTGGGCGACCGCCGACCTTGACGCGATCTCGGCGTTCCTGAGTGCGCGGCAGGACCGGGGGGTGCGAAACTACTCCGCGGCCTACATCATGCCGCCGCCCAACCTGGGTCACGGCCGCAAGCACTCCAATCACTTGGCGCTCCTCGCGCGGATGATGACCGATCGGCTGCCCGACCGGCTACGCCAGGCGCCGTCGCTCGCCGACGTATACGAGCAGCTGCTCAACTATCCCGGACTAGGGCCGTTCCTGGCGTTCCAATACGCCATAGACCTAAACTATTCAGATCTCCTCGACTTCGGCGAGGACGACTTCGTCGTCGCCGGCCCGGGTGCGCTCGACGGCATCGCCAAATGCTTCGCCAGCACGGGCCGGCGCACCGCCGCTGCTGTCATCAGTTGGATGGTCGAGCACCAGGACGCGGAGTTTGAACGCCTCGGCCTCTCGTTTCAACGCCTCGGCGGCCGCCGGCTTCACCTGATCGATTGTCAGAACCTATTCTGCGAGATCTCGAAGTACGCGCGAGCCGCACACCCGGAGGTCGTCGGCCTGTCCGGCCGGACGAGGATCAAGCAGGCCTACCGGGTCGACCCGCGGCCCATGACGCCCATCGTGCTGCCGAAACGATGGCGACAAGCTGAACCTTCTCAACTCAACACCGCCCCTGCTCGGCGGCGCTCGCTCAAGACTACAGGCACCTCTTTTCGCGCGGCCGCGGCGGATACTGGTGCGTAGTCGGCCGCATTGATTGCCGCCTTCGCAGAAAACCGATTTGTTCCAACTCAAACACATTGTCATTGAAATTCAAGACCTAGTGGATGCCCAAGCTTAAGTCGCGGACCGGAACATAAGCGCGGTTGGTTTCCGCGGCTCGACGAGCCTTCGCCTCGAGAACCTCAATCAGCGAGACGCGCCGCGATAGCACCTCGTACAGATCGAGCCCGTCGGCACAGATTAGATTGGTTTGCCGCCCTCTAGCGAAGGCTTCGAGACCGTCGGCAGTGAAGCCCGAATTGCTGACGAACAAGCCGCGCGCCCATGACGCCTTGCCGGCGACTTTGCCTGAGAAGGTCATCAGATCGGCAAATCCAATCTGCGGACCGTGCCACTTCGCTTCGACCAGATAGGTCTGGCTATGCAGCTTGAAGCTGCCATCGATCTGCTCGCCGACGAGGCGAAAATCCCGGCGCGGTGCCAGGCCAAAGCCTTCGAACAGCTCGCCGAGAAAGCCTTCAAACCTAAGCCCGCGCTGCTGCGGATCGAGCTGGCTGATCTCGATTAGTCGAGACGCTAGGGCCTGCGCGCGCTCGGCGCTCAGCGTTGTCGTCTTCTCCGTCGCGGTCGCCGGCTCCGGCTTAGATGGCGCGAAGCTGTCGAGGAAGGCGGAATCGAGCAATTCGGGAATCTTGAATTGCACGCCCGGCAAGAGGCCGTTTAGCCGATCGACCTCGGCTCGGGTGAGCGGATTACCCTTGCCGCGGCGGTAAGTCATGGCCTGGCGCACAATCGCCAGGATCAATTTGGTGAAATGCGAGCGCCGATGGTCCAGCGTGGCTCCGAGCAGCTGCACGATCGCTGGCCGTTTGCTTCCGGGCACCCAAAACTCTTCGACGCCTGCCTGCGCTGCGGCGAGCGGAAAGGCGGTGCGGTTGTTCCCACTCCCGGGCAGGAAGTCGTAAAGCAGATCCGCCAGATCCTCCACGGCCTGAGCTTCCCTAAACGTCGGCATCGGTCAGGCGGTCCCCGCTTCCTCCATGCGCTCTTCAAGCTCATCCAGGAACGGAGAGCGTCCGAAGTGCATGCGACCGCGTGGCGTGTCCACGAAGCCGGAATAAAGCATGTGCACCTCGTCACGGGCGCGAGTCAGTCCGACATAGAATAGCCGTCGGCTCTCGCGCAGCTTCGCCGGCGTCTCTCCACGCCAAGGCAAGCTGCCAAGATCGAGGCCGAGCATGATGACGACGTCGTATTCGCACCCCTTCGCCGAATGCAGCGTCAGCAGATTGAGATGCATCGGCGAGCCGTCGCGCCCGCCGAGGCTGGCGAGATCGAGTCCGGCGAGCGCGCCGCCTTCGGCAAGCGCCGCTGACATTCGTTCGACCTGTTCGCGTTGATCGGCAAGGCCAGGTTCGGCCACCATGAGTGCATCGAGCATTTCGGCCCGGATCGCCGCGACGAAGTCGCGTGCGGGCGCCTCCTCTTCGCGCAGCGACCATAGTAAAGCGGTGAGGCGCTGTGCCTCGACACGCACCACCGCTTCAGACCCGCGCGCGCGTCTGAAGCTCTGCCAGCGGTCGAGTAGCCCGCGCAGCTGCGGTCGGCCCTCGCGCCAGCCACCGGCGCACCACGCCGCGCAATCCTCAATCCAGCTGGTGAGCGCGACCTTGCGGTAGGG
>CAXTOT010000099.1:0-18247 GCA_964245915.1 uncultured Lichenihabitans sp.
CCTCCCCGCCGTCTCGGCGCTTGTCGCGCGACACCTTGCTGCCAGCCGACCTTCGTCATGTTTGGTCGGGGCCGTCCGCCACGCGAGGCACCTGAGACCGAACGCCTCTCGCGCCGGCGTCCCGGTCGTAGTACGGTACCTGACAGCCAAATCGCCCGGACCTCAATGCTGACGATCGACGACATCGAGCAGAACTTCGCCTATATCGACGATTGGGAAGAGCGCTATCGCTACGTGATCGAGTTGGGACGCGAGCTCGCACCCCTGCCGGACGATCAGCACACCGAGGCCAATCGCGTGAAGGGCTGCGCCAGTCAGGTCTGGCTCGAGACGACACGCGATGACCACGAAGGCGAGCCGACGCTCCGCTTTCGTGGCGATAGCGACGCCCATATCGTCAAAGGGCTGATCGCCATCATCCTGGCGCTCTATTCGGGACGGACCGCGCGAGAGATTTTGGCCATCGACGCAGCCGACCACCTTCGCCGCTTGGGTCTGATCGAGCATCTCACGCCGCAACGCTCCAATGGCGTTCGGGCCATGGTGGAGCGGATCAAACGCGACGCCACGCGGGTACTCGCTTGAATCCTTATGGCGTCATGCGACGCCGCTGCTGGCCCAAGCCCATCTGCTTGGCGAGACGCGAGCGCTCGCGCGCATAGGCGGGCGCCACCATCGGGTAGTCGGCGTTCAAGCCCCATTTGGCCCGATATTCATCGGGCGACATCGCGTAACGCGTCCGTAAGTGACGTTTCAGCGATTTGAAGCGCTGCCCGTCTTCGAGGCAGACGATGTAGTCGGGCGTGATCGATTTTCTTATCGCGACGGCCGGCTTGATGGGCTCGGGCGGCTCGACGGGACTTGGGCATGCCGCGAGATGCAAACCCGCAAGCAAGGCTTCAACGAGCGGCGGCAGCTCATGCGCCAGCACGGGGTTATTGCCGATGTAAGCGGAAGCGATCTCAGCGGCGAGTTTCAGAGTGCGGGCGCGGTCTAGTTTCTTGGCTGGCACGTTGAAATGCCTGATCGTTTGCGGCCCAGAGTAAACAGATCGAAGGCAAAAGCTTACGATCTGCCATGAACATTCTATTGCCGCGAATCGATCATGAGTCAATGGCGCGTTGCTTGGAGGTGCCCGATTTTTGCCACAAGCCGCAAAGACACGATACTTGCGACCTGGAGCGTGCCGACATCTTGCCGCGGGGACCGCGAGAACCTAATTCCAGGCAAACGGAGCGCCCCATGTCTCACACCACCAAGGTCACGAAATCCGATGCCGAGTGGCGGCAGGAACTGACTCCAGAGCAATTTCGGGTCACCCGTCAACATGGCACCGAACGCGCGTTCACGGGTCCGTTCAACGACACTAAGGTGGCGGGAACCTACGCCTGCGTGTGCTGCGGGGCACCGCTTTTTCGCTCGGAAACCAAGTTCGAGTCAGGCACCGGCTGGCCTAGCTTCTATGCGCCGATCGAGGCTGACGCGCTGGACGAGCATACCGATCGATCGTTTTTGATGACGCGGACGGAGGCCCGCTGCGCAGCTTGCGACGCCCATCTCGGCCATGTGTTCCCGGATGGGCCGGCCCCGACCGGCCTGCGCTACTGCATGAACGGGGCCGCGCTGAAACTCGACAAGGACTTGGTCTGACCTTGCGCTCGCAGCCACAACAATCGCGTTTCGCGCCCGTCGAACCGCCGCCGCCCGTCGATCGCCGCAGCAGCATCACGGTCGTTCACGGGGTCGAGATCGACGATCCCTACGCCTGGCTGCGCGCCTCCAATTGGCAGGAGGTCCTGCGCGATCCCGCCCGCCTGCCCGAGGAAATCCGGGCCATGCTGGAGCGGGAAAACGCCTACGCGGATCGCGTTCTCGAGCCTGCGTCCGCCTTGCGGAAACGGCTGGTCAGGGAGATGCGGTCCAGGATCAAGGAGGACGATAGCGACGTGCCCGTCCCTGACGGGCCGTTTGATTATTATGCGCGGCACCGCGAAGACGGCCAGCATCCGATCCTGTGCCGAGCGCCGCGCGGCGGTGGCGACGAGACCGTCATGCTCGACGGCGATGCCCTCGCCAAGGGCAAACCCTTCTTCGATCTTGGCGACGCCCGCCATTCGCCCGATCATCGGCTGTTGGCCTGGAGCGCGGACGACAAAGGGTCCGAATTCTACACCTTGCAAGTGCGCGACATCGCGGCGGGTGCCGACCTTCCCGACCGGGTTGCGCAGACGGAAGGAACCGCGGTGTGGTTCGCCGACGCGGCCTCGTTCCTCTACGTTCGAATGGACGACAATCACCGCGCCAGCCAGGTCTATCGGCACGTGCTCGGCACCAACGCCCTAAAGGACGAGTTGGTGCTCGACGAGCCTGATCCGGGCTGGTTCGTCTCGGTCGACAAGACCCGTTCGGGCGATTTCGCCGTCATCTCGATTCACGGCCATGACGCCAGCGAATGCCATCTCGTCGACCTGCGCGGAGGCGATCCCGCGCCGCACCTGGTGGCACGGCGCCAGCCGGGACTGCGCTATGATGTCGATCAGCGCGGTGATTGGCTGTTCCTGCGCACCAACGCCGATGGCGCGGAGGACTTCAAGATCGTCGAGGCGCCGGTTGGGGCCGGCCGGGCCGCTTGGACCGATCTCGTCCCGCACCGGCCCGGATGCCTGATCCTGCGGATCGAGGTGTTCGAGAAGTTTTTGGTCCGCCTCGAACGCGAAAGCGGCCTGCCGCGCATCGTCGTCCGCGCCTTCGCGGACGGCCGCGAACATGCGATCGGCTTTGACGAGGAGGCCTACGCGTTGGGCCTCGAAGAGGTCCTCGAACAGAACACCGATGTGCTGCGGTTCGAATATTCGTCGATGACCACCCCGGACGAGATCTACGATTACGACATGGCACGCCGCGAGCGGATGCTGCGCAAACGTCGCGTGCTTCCCGCCGGTCACGAGCCGAGCCACTATGTGACCCGCCGGGTGTTTGCGACATCGTCCGATGGCGCCACGGTGCCCATTTCGCTGCTCTATCGAACCGATACCCCGCTCGACGGCACGGCGCCGGTCCTGCTGTACGGCTACGGCGCCTATGGGCATGCGATCCCGGCCGCCTTCGGGTCGAACCGCCTGTCGCTGGTGGATCGAGGCTTCGTATACGCGATCGCCCACGTCCGGGGCGGCACCGACAAGGGTTGGGCCTGGTACACGGACGGGAAACTGGACAAGAAGGTCAACACCTTCACCGACTTCATCGCGGCCGCCGACTATCTGATCGGGTCCGGATTCACCGAGGCTGGACGCATCGTGGCTCAGGGCGGCAGTGCCGGCGGTATGCTGATGGGCGCCATCGCCAATCGGGCGCCGGACCTCTTCGCCGGCATCATCGCGGATGTGCCGTTCGTCGACGTCCTAACCACCATGCTGGACGCGGAACTCCCGCTGACGCCGCCCGAATGGCTAGAATGGGGCAATCCGATCCTCGACAGGACGGCATTCGACGCCATCCGGGCCTATGCGCCTTACGAGAACATCGCGGCGCGCCCCTATCCGCCGATCCTTGCGCTCGGCGGCCTCACCGATCCCCGGGTGACCTACTGGGAACCCGCCAAATGGGTCGCCCGGCTTCGAGCCACCATGACGGACGGCGGGCCCGTGCTCCTCAAGACCAACATGGACGCGGGACACGGCGGAGCGTCCGGCCGTTTCGACCGGCTGGAGGAAGTCGCCATCGATTACGCTTTTGCGCTGACCTGTGTGGGGGCTTCGGGTGGGCCCTAAAAAGTACAAGCCAATCCGGGGTTGCTCGCCCTATTGTTGCAATAGGTAGGGACCGCACGCGAATCCGGATCAGACCATCATGAAGTTTGGGCCGCTCGAACTCCTTCTAAAGGCAGCCACGAATCTTGTAGGTTTCTTTGACGAGGGCGACACCAGGTCCCGCTCCCTGCTTGCCGATATCACCTTCGAAGTGGGGAACGCTCTAGCGCGTGACGCCGATCTACAGAGCTTCGATGCGCTGATGAGCTCTCAAGATATCGATCTGATACTATCGGCAGCCGTTTCCGTCGCGATAGCGATGAACCGCTTTTCTACCCCGAAAGACGAACAGGAGTGGTTGTTCGTTCAGGCATTCGGGACCCACGCACTAATAATTAGAAATCGCTTCAGCACGCTGACCGGGGACGATCATAAAATTCTCACGCTAGCCACTCAGATCCTCGCGTCAGCCTACATTGCACGTTCTGATCAATTGTAAGTAGCTTGCTTTGTCATTAGGTCAGCAACCGTTCACACCCCGGCGGCTTCCTGCTGCTCGATGAAGGCCTTCAGCTCCTGCATCGACTCGAACTGGTGCACGCCGGTCTCGGTTTCGACCTCGATCATCCCGTTGGAATACATCACGTAGGAAGCCGACCCCGCATTGTAGC
This sequence comes from uncultured Lichenihabitans sp., assembly GCA_964245915.1. Taxonomy (GTDB): domain Bacteria; phylum Pseudomonadota; class Alphaproteobacteria; order Rhizobiales; family Beijerinckiaceae; genus Lichenihabitans. The sequence continues at coordinate 4,421 of CAXTOT010000099.1, forward strand.
GCCCGACCACGCTTGGAAGCAGGGGATGATCGGCCAAGGGGGGCGGGCGCGCCTCAACCTCATAATCGAGAGGCTCGCCAAGGTCAGCCGGTTCGCCAAGGCCGGCCGGCTCGTCGTGCGTGGTCCGGGCGCGCCTCTCCTCGACAAGGGTGGGGCCCGGCTCTGCCGCCGCGGAAGGAGCCACGGTCGTCGCATGATCGGGAGCCGCCAGATAGCCCGCCGCCACGGCTTCCTCCAGAAACGCGTCGCGATGCTCGTCCTCATGCCGGCCAACAGGCGGCTCGCCCAAGAGCGGATCGGATGCGAGCGCGACCGGTTCATCGACCGGTGTCATCACGTCCGGCGCGTAGGTCTCATGCTGGTGAGCCGCCTCGGGATGGTCGTCCTGCGATGGCGTTTTGCGTCGGTTGAACAAGCCGGACACGAAACCGGGCAGTTTCACGGGCGAGCGACGCGCTGGCGCCAAGGGCTCTGCGGCCTCGTTCGGCGGCAGGAGCGGGGGCTGGGCGGAAAAGGACGGTTCGGGCGCAGCGTCATGCGTCGGGTGGTCCAAGATGACAGGCTCCGCAGCGCCGCTCTCGGAACTGACCCCGGCTTCGGAGTTTTGCTCACCAGGCAAATCGGCCTCGAACCGTCTAACCTCGAACGTCGCCGGTGCCGGTTCGGGCCGAAAAATTTCGAATTCATCCGCAGCTGGCGCCGCCATCGCGGCATCCGCGTGATCAAATCCGGCGTTACTGGTCAGGACCTCGGGCCTCGGGGGAACGTCGGCAGGCATGGTCTGGATTTGCGAACTGACAACTGGCCCCAAGGCTTGCAGCGACGACCGGAGCCCTTCCAACCTCGTCACCACCACGCCGAGAACCGCAATGACGCATCCCGCGGAAAGCGCGATCGTGCCCGCGATGATCTCGGTCCAGCCCTGCTCGACATAAATGATCGGAATCCCGGCCGCGATCGACACAGCTCCGATCAGAACGAGCAGAATGCCAAGAGCATAAATCGCCAGACTCATTCCATCCTATCCATTGCCGTTCCGAACTCGTTCAATCGAGCTGTTGACCTCAATCCGAAGTAATAGACTGAAATCATTGTTGAAGTAAAATGATCCGACCCGACGGAGGTTCCGCATTCGCACGATCCTATCCTTGCTCCTTTCGTAAGAGCCGCTAGTTTCATGCCGACTCGGCGACCGCGGTCAGACCCGCCTTTGCCGTCGAGCAAGGAGAATCCTCATGCCATTCACACTTCCCGAGCTGCCCTACGCGTATGACGCGCTGCAGCCGTACATGTCCAAGGAAACGCTCGAGTTTCACCACGACAAGCATCATCAGGCCTATGTCACGAACGGCAACAACCTGCTCAAGGGAACCGAGTTCGAGGACAAGCCGCTCGAAGAGGTGGTGAAAGGGTCGTTCGGCAAAAACGCCGGGCTCTTCAACAATGCGGGGCAGCATTTCAACCACATCCATTTCTGGAAATGGATGAAGCCCAACGGCGGTGGCAAGCCCTCGGGCGCCGTCGAAAAAGCCATCACCGAAAGCTTCGGCGGGTTCGACAAGTTCAGCGAAGCCTTCATCCAGGGTGGCACCACCCAGTTCGGCTCGGGCTGGGCTTGGCTGACTTTCAAGGACGGCAAATTGGAGGTGACCAAGACCGCCAACGGCGAAAACCCGCTGGTCCACGGCGGATCGCCGCTGCTCGGCGTCGACGTTTGGGAACACTCCTACTACATCGATTACCGCAATCGCCGGCCCGATTATCTGAAGGCATTCGTCGAACATCTCATCAACTGGGATTACGTCGACGAGCTCTACGCCAAGGCCGCCAAGTAAAACCTCATCGCGGGCGCGATGGGGTGCCAAGGGGCGTGGCCGCTCGGGCCACGCCGGTCCCGCGTGTGTTAAGGTTATGGTGAACCGGCCGCGTTAAGCATGCCCCACCCCGCTCCGGTCGGCGCCGAACGATCGGTTCGATCTGGTGCGAGAGCTCCGTCAAGGCTCATCCCGGTCCAGGCCGGGCGACATCGAGCTGGATCCCGCACCAGATGTATAAGCACCTGCTTTCGGTCGGCGGTCTGACCCTTCTGTCCCGGGGCACCGGTTTCGTGCGGGACGTGGTGTTTGCCTTCATCCTCGGCAGCGGTGTCATCGCGGACGCTTTTTTCGTTGCCTTCCGGCTCCCCAACAATTTCCGCGCCATCTTCGGTGAAGGCGCGTTCAATTCGGCCTACGTGCCCTCCTATTCCCGTGTGTTGGGGACGGAGGGAGCGACCGACGCCAAGACTTTCGCCAGCCAGATCTTCACGATCCTGCTGCTCTCGCAAATCGTGCTGCTGGTTCTGGCGCTGACCTTTACCCACAGCCTCTTGCGCTTGCTGGCGCCCGGCTTCGAAGCCGATCCGGACAAGATGGCCCATGCGGTCACGATGACCCGGATCACCTTTCCCTACCTGCTCTGCATCACGCTGGTGACGCTTCAGTCGGGAACCCTGAACGCCAACGGCAAATTCGTCGCCGCGGCTTTTGCGCCGGTGGTCCTGAACCTCGTCATGGTGGCGTTCCTCGGCATAGCGTTCCTGTTTCCCGATGCCGGCATCGCGGCAAGCGTCGGCGTTACGGTGTCGGGTGTGCTGCAGCTCGGCATGCTGCTCGTCGCGGCCCGGCGCGCAGGTGTGATGGAGCGCCTCGTCCGGCCGCGCTGGACCGCCGACGTCCGACAGTTCTTCAGGGCCCTCGGGCCCGCCGTGATCGGCTCGGCGGGCGTGCAAATCGCCATCTTCGCCGACACCATCATCGCGTCGTGGCTGCCGACCGGCGGCCTGTCGTCGATCTACTATGCCGACCGCATCTATCAGCTGCCCATCGGGGTCATCGGCATCGCGGCGGGCACCGTCCTTTTGCCCGAAATGAGCCGGCGCCTGGCCAAGCGCGATCCCGGGGGGGCGCTCCACGCCCAGAACCGCACGGTCGCGCTGACGCTGGCCTTGTCGGCCCCCTTCTTCATCATCTTCATCCTCATGCCACGCGAGATCATGGAGGGCGTGTTCCAGCGCGGGCATTTTACCGCCGCCGACGCTGCCGCCTCGGCGGCCGTGCTGGCCGCCTATGGGGCGGGGCTGCTGCCCGTGGTTCTGATCCGCTCCGCGGTGTCGAGCTTTCAGGCCAGGGGCGATACCACCACGCCCATGATGGCGGCCCTTATCGCGGTGGCGTTCAATGTTGCGCTGAAGCTGCTGCTCTACAAACCCCTCGGCGCGGTCGGACTTGCCGCCGCCACGGCGGTCGGAGCCTGGATCAATCTCCTGATCCTCGTCACCATCGCGAGTCGCAGGGGCACGATGCGGCTCGATGAAACCGTCGCGCGGGTCGCGGTGGCGGTGGATGTGGCCTGCCTGCCGCTCGCGGCCTTCGTCCTGCTCGCGGGGCCGGCCCTGGCTCAGGCGGCGCAGCGCTTTCCCATGGGCCGCGTCGTATCGCTGGTCCTGGTAGGGCTCCCCGGCGCCACGATCTATTGTGTCGGTCTGGTTGCGGCCCTGCATCTTCTGCAGGTGAAACTGCCCGGGCTTCCGCGCCGTTTGAACCGGCAGGGCAGCGAGGCTCACATGCCATGATCAGCACGGTCTTCGTCTTCGACGCTTATGGAACGCTGTTCGACGTGCATGCGGCCGTGATCCCGTTGCGCGGCGAGATCGGCCCCGCGGCGGACCGGCTTTCGGAGATCTGGCGGCAAAAGCAGCTCGAATACAGCTGGGTCCGCTCGCTCATGGGCCGCTATCAGGATTTCTGGACGCTGACCGAAGCGGCGCTCGACCACGCGATCGCCCGCTGCGGCGGCCTCGACCCGGGCACGCGCGAAAAGCTTCTGGCCGCTTACGCGGACATCGATCCCTATCCCGACGCGCGGCCCACTCTGGCGCGGCTCAAGCGGGAGGGCGCCCGGACCGCCATCCTGTCCAACGCGAGCGGCCCCATGCTGGACAGAGCGGTGCGAGCCGCCGGGCTCGTGGACGTGCTGGATGCTGCGCTTTCGGTGGCTGGGCTCTGCGTCTTCAAGACCGACCCGCGCGCCTATGCCTTGGTGGAAGCCCGGTTTGCGGTGCAGCCGGACGAGGTCACTTTCGTGTCGTCGAACCGCTGGGATGTCGCGGGCGCCGCGGCGTTTGGGTTCGGTACGGTCTGGCTGAATCGAACGGGTCTGCCGGAGGAATATCTCGATTTGCCGCCGGGGCGGGTCATCAAGGGTCTCGATGAATTATTCGGGTCGGCGTCCGAGGCGGTCGCCCAAAGCCCACCAGACTGATCCCTCACATCCCCAGCGCGCTCAACACCCGCGCCCAGCTCCGTGCGCCCTTGTGGAACGACGACAGGTTGTATTTTTCGTTCGGCGAATGAATGCGGTCGTCGTCGAGCGAGAAACCGATCATCAGCGAGTCCATTTTGAGGTCCTGCTTGAACGAGCCAACGATCGGGATCGAGCCGCCCGATCCCGCCATCACGGGCTCCTTGTCCCACTCCTGGGCCAGCGCCCGTCTGGCGCGGTTCAGAGCCTCGGACGAGAAGGGCAGTTGCAAAGCCGGGCTGGCCCCGTGCGGGATGAATTCCACGCTGCAATCGGCCGGGAGCCGGGCCCGCACGAAGGCCCGGAAAGCATCCTGAATTCGGCCCGGGTTCTGCTTGCCGACCAGCCGGAACGAGACCTTGGCGCTGGCCTGAGCGGGCAGCACGGTTTTCGAGCCATGCCCCTGATAGCCGCCCGTGATGCCGTTCACGTCGCAGGTCGGACGCGACCAGATCTTTTCCAGCACGCTGCGGTCGGCCTCGCCCACCGGCACAGAAAGTCCGACCTCGCCCAGAAAAGCCTCGTCGTCGAAGGGCAGCGCCTTCCATTGTTCGGCAATCGCCGGCGGCAGCTCCTCCACGCCCTCATAAAAGCCCGGCACCGCGATGCGGCCATCCTCCCCGTGCAGGTCGGCGATGATCCTGGCCAGAACATGGATCGGGTTCACGGCCGCGCCGCCGAACATGCCCGAATGCAGGTCGCGATCGGCGCCGCGGATCACGATCTCCTCCAGCACCAGGCCGCGCAGCATGGTGGTGATGGCCGGCGTGTCACGGTCCCACATCCCGGTGTCGCAGACCAGCGCCAGATCGGCTTTCAGCTCGGCCTTGTTGTCGGCCAGGAAGGCGGGCAGCGACGGCGAGCCGGTCTCTTCCTCGCCTTCGAACAGGATGGTCACATCGCAAGGCAACCCGCCCGTTTCGGTAAAAGCGCGGCAGGCCTCGACGAAGGTCATGAGCTGGCCCTTGTCGTCGGAGGCACCGCGGGCCACGATCTGCTCGCCCTCCGCCATGGCGACGCGTTCCGCCTTGAAGGGATCCGTCTTCCACAGCTCGCGCGGATCGACCGGCTGCACGTCGTAATGGCCGTAGAACAGCACGTGCGGCACGTCGCGGCGGCCGGCCTTGCCATGGGCCACCACCATGGGCCGGCCCGTGGTCGGCCGAACCGAAGCCGCGAAGCCCAATCCCGTCAGTTCGCTCGCGAGCCATTGGGCGGCGCGCTCGCAATCCGCCGCATAGGCCGGATCGGTCGAGATCGAGGGGATGGCCAGGAGATTGGAAAGACGTGCCACCGCGCCGTCGAGGTTGCTGTCGATTTTGCTGAGAACGGCGTCGATCGAGGCCATATCGGCTCCACTAAAAGGTCACGATTGACGCATGCATAGCAGCGCCACCGGGCGGGGCAAGCCGGCGCGGTGTCATACCGCCAAAACCAAAAAGACCCGGCGCAGGACCGGGCCTCCTCGGTTGGATGGCGGTCGCCTCAAAAGATGTGGCTGAAGATCACGTAGAGGCCGCCCGCCAGAAGCATCGCGCAGGGCAGCGTCAGCACCCAAGCCAGGACGATGTTGCGGATGGTTTCCATCTGCACGCCCGACCCATTAGCCGCCATTGTGCCGGCGATGCCGGACGACAGGACGTGGGTCGTCGAAACCGGCAAGCCATACTGGTCGGCCGCCGCGATGGTGGCCATGGCGACGATCTCGGCCGCGGCGCCCTGACCATAGTTCAGATGCGTCTTGCCGATCTTCTCGCCCACCGTCACCACGATGCGCTTCCAGCCGATCATCGTGCCGAGCCCGAGCGCCAGAGCGACCACGATCTTGACCCAGGTCGGGATGAACTTGGTCGAATGATCGAGGCTGCCCTTATATTTGGTGAAGGTCTTGGTTTCGTCCGGGCTGAGGTCGCTGTCCTGCACCTTGGGCAGATTTCGCAGCGCTTCGGACACGAGATACATGTCGTTGCGCGTGTTGCCGACCTGCTCGGGCGGAATCTTCGCCAGCGAACCGTAATTCTTCACCTGGTTGGAGATGTCGCGGATGAGCACCGCGAGCGAAGGATAGGTTCCCTCGTTGATCTTCTTGTCGCGAACGAAGTCCGTGACGGCTGGCCGGGGATCGCCCGTGATCGCATAGCCCGACGCCTTGGCCTCGACGATTTTCGAAACGGCATCGGACGCCTGTTCGAAGGCCGGGACCTCGCTGTCCGGAACCGCGCGGTTCAGCGCATAGGCGGTGGGCACCGTGCCGATCAGGATCAGCATGATGAGCCCCATGCCTTTCTGACCGTCGTTAGAGCCATGAAAGAACGACACGCCCGTGCAGGTCAGGATGAGCAGGCCACGGATCCACAACGGCGGCGCTTCGTTCTTCTTGGGCTCCTGGTAGAGCTCGGGCTTGCGCACCACGAACTTCATGAGCAGCAGCAGCAGGGCGGAGCCGATGAAGCCGACGATCGGCGAGATCAGCAGCGTCCTGCCGACGTTGTAGGCCTGATCCCAATCCACCCCGGAGGTTCCGTTGCGACCGTGCAGCATCGCGTTGGCGACGCCGACCCCGATGATGGAGCCGATCAGGGTGTGCGAACTCGAAGCAGGCAGGCCCAGCCACCAGGTGCCGAGGTTCCACAAGATGGCCGCGATCAGAAGCGCGAACACCATGGCGAAGCCCGCATCAGAGCCGACCTGCAGGATCAATTCCACCGGAAGCAGCGACACGATGCCGAAGGCGACCAGCCCGGTCGAGGTCGCGACTCCCAGGAAGTTGAAGAAGCCGGACCACACGACCGCATAATTCGGCATCAGCGAATGCGTGTAGATGACGGTTGCGACCGCGTTGGCGGTATCGTGGAAGCCGTTCACGAATTCGAAGCCGAGCGCGATCAGCAGCGCCACGGCCAGAAGCAGATAGACCACCATGGGGTGGTTTGCGGTTCCGGCCTCCGACACGTCGCTCCAGACGCTATAGGCCGCGAAGGCCAGTCCGCACGCCATCACCGCGACGACGCCGTAGATGGTCATGGGGCTCGTTGGGTACTCGACCTTCGGTCGGTCGGGGGCTGCATGTGTGTCAACGGCCGACATACTGGACATGGCAACACCCCTGCTTGAATGAGGCCGGAATTAGCTACGGAGTACGACGTATTTGTGAAAACTGCCGGCATTTTGCCTTCGCGTCGGCAAGACTGATGCCGTGTCTCTCTTCTGCCGCGCGCGGCCCGGAGCGTCGCTTCGATCGCCCCCAGAGCCACGAACCCGGAGCCCGCCTCCCCTTGTTTTCGCCATCGCGACCGTGATCATGACAGGGTCATTTTTGGAAGTCCCGAATCGACGGAGCAGGACATGGACGAACTGATCGAACACGTGAGCGCCAGCGCCGGGATCGAGCCCGAGGTCGCCCGCAAGGCGATCGGCATCATCCTGGCGTTCCTCCACCGGGAAGCTCCGACCGCCGAGGTCGACAAGGTCATGGACGCGTTACCCGGATCGCGGGAAGCGGCCGCGGCGGCCGCCACCGAGGAACAAGGCGGAGGGGGACTCCTGGGCGGCCTGATGGGCGGCGGCGGGGGACTGATGACCCTTGCCGGGCAATTGTCCGGGATCGGTCTCGGCATGAGCGAGATGCAGACCGTCGGTCGTGAGCTGTTCGCGGCTGCCCGCGACCGGGTCGGCGAGGATACCGTCGGCACCATCGCAGGCTCGATCCCCGGGCTGCACCAACTGGTCTAGGGCGCGTTTTACTGTGTCTTGGCGAGCGGCGCGGCCGCGACGGCTTGGGCCGGAGCTGTGGACGATGGCGTCGCCAGGGTTCCGGCGGCGGCGGGCGTGGTCCCCTGCCCGGTCGTCGAGACCGGTGCGAGCGAGCCGCCTGGCGCCGCAACTGACAGGGTGGAGGCGCTACCGGTCGGCGGCAACGGCCCGGCCGTGATCGGCGGATCGCCCCGCTCGTCCAGCACGGCCTGGACGTTCTTGTCATCGGCACGCGGGGCGCCGATCTGCGCTCCGACGGCCGCAATCACATCGGGCGCGTTCGCGTAGGTGCTGTGCCCGATCCAGTCGGTCTGTTCTTGGCTGAGATCGCGGACGTTGACGCCGAGCGACTTGATCATGTCGAGGTCTGCGGCATTGCCTGGATCAAGTGCGCCAACCCGCGGACGGTTGTTGCTCAACAGGCTCGACACCGAGAGCGCCCGATCGTTGCTGGCCACGAGGATCGAGACATGCGCGGTCGACCCCAGGCGCGCGATCTGCTGCTTGAACACCGAGGCGTCGATATCGGGTGCGGCCAGCATGACCTCGCCGAGATGCCCGTCGAGATCGGGATGGCCCGCGATGGCGTTTTCACGAAGCGCCTCCATGGCCATCATGGCGCCGAGCGAATGGGCCAGGATGTGGACCCGGCCGACGTCCGGTTCGTGCGCGAGCGAGAGCATGAGCTTCTCCAGGCCATCGCGCGCCGCCATGGCGGTCTCGCGGTCGGCCGCATAGGCCCAAAGGCTGCCGCGGGACGCCCAGGTAAAGAGCACCGGAACGCCGCCAAAGCGGCCATCGGTCGTGATCTGCGCCAACCGAAACCGGGCCTCGTCGAAGGTCGTGTCGAAGCCGTGTACGTACACCAGCACGTCCCGGTTCGATCCGATGCGTCCCGACAGATGGGTGGCGACCTCGTTGTTGAAACCGTCCTCATCCAGCGAGCGGCGCCCGGTGACCGCGAAATGATAGCTGACGTTCTGCGACCCCAACCCCGGTCGTTCGATGGCACCGGGCCGGTGCACGGGCGGGACGCTGATGGTCACGAGCGAGTAGGACACCTTGCCGTCGGCGCTGGTCTCCGCCGCGGGGCTCCGCTCACCTTTGCGGGTCGAAGCAACGAACACCTGCACGGGCTGGGGCAGCCCGGAAGGCCGGCCCGTCACCAGGCTCCCGACCGTCCCGAATCCATCCGCCACGGTGGTTACGCCGGAGGACGCGCAAGCCGAAAGGCCGCCAGCCGTCCCGCAGAGAACGATGGCGGCCCGGGCCGTCCTTTCGGCCGCGGACCGCCACGAGGATCGAAGAGGGGTCGGGAGGGGAGTCATCGGTCCTTGCATGCTGCACTAAGCCGCGGGATGCGGCGCCGGCTCCCGCCTTCTGCTCATCTGCTTTGGCCGAATTGGGACCGTGCCGCTCACCGCAGGAGCAAATACACGCCCCGCCCTTAATCAATCGCAGTCGGCACGCGCCGACCGCCTACGGGGTTCCGGCCCCGCTGCCACAGTCGCGACGCCCCGAATCGATGCAGTTCTGCAGCGCGTTGTGCTGGACGACCGCCTGCATGGCCCAGAACAGGGCTCCGATCACGACCGCAACGGCCAGCAGGGCCGCGACCTTGCCACGCCCGCCCGCGCCCGGGCCCCCGGGGCCAGGCCCGGTGTTATCGTTCGACATCTTCACCTCTCAGCCCTTGAAAAAGCGACTTCGACGCTCTTGGCAGGTTTCAAACGCTGCGCTGCATCATATCTAGGCGGCACGGGACACGCATGTCCCTGAGATGCCCAAAAATGCGACTTCAGGAGCACCAACATGTCAGCATCACTGCCAACCGTAGCGGGAATGCTGCTCATTTTGGCCGCGGCTCCCGCTGCGGCTCCCCATGAACCCGTGCAAGATTCAGTCGCCCAGTCGGGGCGGGACAGGGTCAGCTCCCTCGCCGTCAGGGCGGCGGATGCCGATCCGCCCGACATCTACCTCGTCGGCGAATTGCGGGTCACCCGACCGAGTCTCCAGGGCGAACCGGACCAGACCAAAGCAGCCAGCGCCTATCTCGAGATCGACAACAGGGGCCTCGCGCCCGACCAACTCGTGGCTGCCACGGTAGGCGTGGCGGACCACGTCTCGATCGTGGGCGGCGGCGCCGCCGGCTCGGACGGCCTCGCAATCGCCCCGGGCGAAACGCTCGATCTCAGGGCCGGCGGCCCGCATCTCGCGTTGGAGGGCCTGCACGCGCCGTTGAAGGACGGAGACCGGATCGCTGGGACGCTGCGGTTCCGGTGGGCGGGTCCCCTGCCGATCGAATTCAACGTGGAAAAAAGCGACGGCGGAGCGGCCCCCAATCCGTGAACCAGAATCGTCTCGCTAATCGGCCTCCTTCACGGCCGGTCGGCGCGGCGCCAGCCGCAGCACCAGGGCACCTGCAGCGGCCGACAGCAGGGAGCCGATCAGCACGCCGATTTTGGTGTCGTCCTGCAGCTCGGGCGTCCGCGCAAAGGCGAGGAGGCCGATGAACAGGCTCATGGTGAACCCGATCCCACACAACAGCGCCACGCCATAGACCTGCACCCAGGTGGCGGCGGCTGGGCGAGTCGCGACCTTGAGCCGGATGGCGAGCCAGACACTGCTCAGCACCCCGATCTGCTTGCCGAACAGCAGACCCGCCGCGACCCCGAGCGTCACCGGATTGGCGAGATCGCGCAGCCCATGTCCCCCCAACGCGACCCCGGCGTTGACGAACCCGAAGATCGGCAGGATCAGAAAACCCACCCACGGCCCCAACGCGCCTTCGAGCCGGTTCAGTGGCGAGGACGCGTCCTCTTGGGAGCCGGGGAGCGCCTCGGCCGGGATCGTCACGGCCAGCAGCACACCCGCGATCGTGGCATGGACGCCCGATTGCCAGACCAAAGCCCAGAGCAGCACCCCGAGAAGCAAGAACGGCCACAGCCGCCTGACACCCATCCGGTTGAGCATCAGCAAGGCCCCGAAGGTGAGCGCCGCGAGGCCCAGCAGGGGCAGCGACAGCCCGCCGGTGTAGAAAACCGCAATGATCAGCACGGCCCCGAGATCGTCGAGCACCGCGAGGGCGGTCAGAAAAACCTTGAGCGAGGCCGGAACGCGATCGCCCAACAGGGCCACGACGCCCAGCGCGAACGCGATATCGGTGGCGGACGGAATGGCCCAGCCGCGCAAGGTGACGGGGTGCGCCCAATTGACCGCGGTGAAGATCAGGGCCGGGATCAGCATGCCGCCGAGCGCACCCAGCCCCGGCAAGGCGCGCGCCTGCCAGGTGCGCAGCTGCCCATGCAGAAACTCCCGCTTGATCTCGAGCCCGACGAGCAGGAAGAAGATCGCCATCAGGGCGTCGTTGACCCAGTCCACGACCGTAAGCCCACCGGCTCGTGCCGCAACAAGCCTTTCGTAGGAACCGGCCACGGGCGAATTGGCGGCCGCCAGGGCCAAGGCCGCACAGGCCATCAGAACGAGGCCGCCGCTCGCCTCACTGTCGATGAAGCGCCGCAGCGCGGAGGGAAGGCGTCGGGGGGCGGGAAGCATCATGCCCTCCTGTGCCAGGAGTCCAGAGCTGGTACAAATGATGGCGCTTGGCTGGACAGCGGGAATTTTGTCCGCCAGAGGAGTTTCGCCCCTGGAACAACCGCGGATGCCCTTGACCCTCAACCGCGCAAGCTTCGGTCTCGACGAGCCGCGGCGTGCGATCCCCCAGCCGGCGCCGGGCCACTACCGCCCGGACATCGACGGCCTACGGGCGATCGCTGTGGTGGGCGTCATCCTGTTTCACTACGGTTTTTCGCCTCCGACCGGCGGGTTCATCGGGGTCGACATCTTCTTCGTCATCTCGGGCTTTCTGATCACCACCATCCTCGAGGCGGAAACCCGCCGGGGCGGGTTCTCCTTCGTGGGTTTCTACGAACGTCGGGTGCGACGAATCCTCCCCGCCCTCCTGGTCGTGCTGCTGGCCTGCGATCTCGTCAGCACGCAACTTCTGCCCAACGATCTCAAACAGATCGGCATGGCCCTGATCAGCGCCGGGACGTTCACGTCGAACTTCTATTTTCTCACGCTGGCGGAGGATTATTTCGGGGCTGGCTCGCTCGCCATCCAGCCCGCCCTGCACACCTGGTCGCTCGGGGTCGAGGCCCAGTTCTATCTGGTCTTCCCGCCGCTCTGGGTTCTGGCCCGACGCTGGCCCCGATCGCGTCGGGCCGGTTTCGTGGCGCTGCTTGCCGCCTCGCACGGGGCCAGCGTGTGGGGCACGGCGCACTGGCCGGAATTTTCCTTCTATCTCCTGCCCACCCGCCTGTGGGAATTCCTCATGGGCGGCGCCCTCGTTCTGCTGCCCCGTCCCGCGCTCGGCCGTATCGCGGGAACCCTCATGGCGATCGCCGGGGTGGGGCTGATCGCCCTGGGCTACGATCTGATCGACACCTCCACGCCGTTTCCGGGCGCGGCCGCCCTCTTGCCGTGCCTCGGGACCGCGCTGGCCATCGCGGCGGGAGGCAGCGGCCCGAATCCAGTGAGCCGGCTGCTCGGCCTGCCGCCCCTGGCTCTGCTGGGGCGGATCTCCTATTCGCTCTATTTGTGGCACTGGCCCGTCCTGGTGTTTGCGACCTACAGCCGGGCGATACCGCTTCCGCCGTCCGAAAAACTGGGTCTGCTGGCCCTCACCTTGCTGCTTTCGGTCGCCTCCTGGCTGCTCGTGGAACGACCCGTGATCGAGCGCCGCTGGCTTGCGGGTCGGCGCGCCCTGGCGGTTGCCTGCGCGCTCGGTATCCTCGGATCGTCCGCCCTCGCGCTCGCCGTGAACCTCGCGGGCCAGAACAAGATCCGTCTCGCCAGTTTTCCGCCCGCCGTGCTGACGCTCGCCAACGGCAAATATGACTCGGTCAACAGTCCCTGCCGGCCCGTCGGCCTGGAGGATCCGGGGTGCCGATTGGGGGCGCCCGGAGTCGAGCCTTCCTTTGCGATCTGGGGCAATTCCTTCGCGCGGATGTGGACGCTCGGCCTGGATGTCGCGGCCAAACGGCATGGCGCCGCTGGCATCGGCCTGCTGCTCAGCAAATGTCCGCCCCTGGTCGGGCTGCGGTTTCCCGCGATCCCCGATTGCGACAGCTTCCTCCACGACTCGCTCGCCTTCATCGAGGCGCATCCGAGTTTGAAAACCGTGATCGTGGGCGGCGACTGGGGCGATTGGATCGACCAACTTCCGGCGCTCGGGCAAACCATCGATGCCCTGACCTCGCGCGGGCGACGGGTGGTGCTGCTTCTGGCGCCACCTCGGCTCCCCTATAACGTGCCGCGCATGCTGGCACTGACGCTGCTGCATCACGAGCCCGCGCCACCGCTGCTGCCGGAAGCCGCCTCGCGCGCCGCCCGGGCCGTGGAGGACGCGATCATCGACCAGCTTCACGCCACGCGGACCTTTACGACCCTCGACCCCTTCGCGCTGCTGTGCGACCGCAAGACCTGCGCGGTGGAGCGCGACGGCCATGCGCTCTACTACGATGACGCGCATGTCACGCGTACCGCGGCGGCCGAATTCTCGTCCCTCTTTGATCCGGTGTTCGACAGGACCACAGGGGGCGCGCTCACGCCGTATTGACCGGACGAGCGGCGACATCCCGGGGACTCTCGACAGCTGACCGCGCCGCATGCGCCAAACCGATGGAAAAAACTCTTTCGCTTGCCTCTCGGCCCGAAGCCCGGAATCTATAA
>CAXTOT010000100.1:0-18195 GCA_964245915.1 uncultured Lichenihabitans sp.
CCGATGCGCTGTCGAACGAGGTCGAGTGCTACCGCATCGAATTCGGAACGACCGTCCGGGCCCGTTTTGCCCAGCGCCAACAGTTTTTCGACGTCCGCGGGCGCTAGGGACACCATGGCCTTCCGGACCGTGGCCAGGCGCATGGCGGGGTCTTGGGTCCAATCGAGGATCATCTGATCGAGCTTGAGCGATTTTTCGCTCGCGCCGGTTCTGGCCAAGGCATCCGCGACACGCCACGCCACCTCGATGTCGTCCGGGCCGACCAATCCAGGGGTCTTGGCCACGAGATCGAGAACCGCGGCAAAGTCCTTCCTGTCCGAGGCCGCAATGAGGGTGCCGCGAGCGCGTTTTGTGGCTAGCAGGGCGGTGAGTTCGGCGGGCGGCGTATAGGCCGGGTTGGCGACCTTCCGTTTGGCAATTTCGGCGTCGAGTTCGTCGAGCTTGTCGGCACCGAACAGGTCCCACAGCGGCTTGTCCTCCGAGGCGCTATCCCGCGTAAGCGTCGAGAGGTCGGCCGGGGGCTGCCAGGCCGGATAAAGGCTCCGCAACCGCCGGAGTTCGGCGTTCAGGCGCGCGGTATCGTGGCGCGTCGCATAATAAGCGAGTGCGCTGGTGTCGACCTGCTCGTCCGGCGCGGCGGTCGGCGCGAGCGCGGCGGGCGGTGTCGTTGGTGCCGTCTGCCCCAAGGCGATCGAAGGCAGAAGGCCGATGAAGCCGGCCAGGATCATGAGCTTTTGCATCGGCAGCTTTTTCATCGGCAGGCCGGATAGGTTTGCTGCACGGCGATCAACACCAGGGCGCGCAGCGTGGACGGGTAGTAGCGGTCGACGGCAGGCTCACGGAGATCGGCCGGAATGAGGGCGCCGTGCAGCGCGCAGCGAGTCAGGGCCCCGATCGCGCGGTAGCCGCTGTCGCCGAACGGCTCGAAGGTTTGCCCGCTCGAAAGGTCGGTCCGCAATGGGACGGCGTTCGCATCCGAGAAGAGAGGCGCGAAGCTGGCGAGCGTCTTGGCGTCGCCCAATCCGGCCCAGGCGAGATAGAGCGGGATGCGGATGGCATCGTAGCCAAAGGTCGGTGGAAAGCCTTTGGCGATTTTGGGCGTCGGGCCGGCCACCGAAATCCAGTCGCTCGGAAGCTGCATGGCACCGAACCGCGCTACCTCCAGGAGCCGCAGCCCGGAGGTCCTCAGCAAGGCCCATGACCGCTCGGGCACGAGGACCGACAGGCGCGCAAAGGCCGGGAAGACCCAATAGGACAGATTGACGACCGGGCCGTCCGCCCGATCGGCAGGCCCGAAACCGGCCGTGCTGGCACGGAGCAGCAGTCCGAACGAACTCTCGGCGATATCGTGTTGGACGATGGCCCTGACCAGGCGGAGCGCCGCCGTCTTGTAGGCGGTTTGCGACCAGGCCTCACCGGCCTCCGCAAGCGCCCAGGCGATCAGCACGTCGCCGTCCGTCGCGTTGTTACGATCGGCGAGATGCGGGTTCGCGGCCGGATCCCATTTCCAGGAAGGCAGGCCATCGTCGCGCAGCATGAGCTGCGCCCGCGTCCAGGTCCACAAGGCCTCGAAGGTGGCCGGATCATTGGCCGCCACGGCGAGCAGCATGCCATAGCCCTGCCCCTCGCTGTGCGAGATGTCGCCGTTGGCGTTGTCGATCACCCGCCCGCCGGGGCTGATGAAGGCCTGTTTATAGGCCTGCCAGAACTCAGGCGCGTCGAGCGCACCGACAAGAGCGGGGGGCGCGGCTGCGGCGCGGGCACCGAGCAGGAGCAGGAGGAAGAGGGCCACAAACCATCGCATGTCAGCCCTCCTTGCGTCCGAACACGAGAAACGCGGACGTCGAGGCGCCGAGCATCATACAGGCGAGGAACACCGAACCGATGTACCAGCCGGCATGTTTGGAGACCCAACCAGCCGCCACGAGGCGGTCGTTGCCGATCGAAAAGCCCTCGGTCCTGAAGAAGACCGTGTCGCGGGCCGGCGTCAGGTCGGCGGTCTGGCTACCGTCGTCGAGCAGGACCGCCCGTCCGTCGAAACTGGCCACCCGGGATGGATCGGTCATGGCGGCGGCGCCGGTCGCCAGGGAATGATCGTCGCGGGCCGTCACCAGCGTCAGCGGAGCGCCCTCGAACAGGCCTTGCGCATAGACGAAGGACGTGTCGGCCGTGACCGTAATGGGCCGATCCGGATAGGCCGCGAGGCCGGCACTGCGCAGCGACCCGACGATGCTGGCTTGAGCCCAACGCAGCGACGAGCCGAGTCCGCTCGTCCAGCCGCTGTCCTCATCGATCCCCTGCCCCCAGGCATCGAGTCGGGCGCGGTCCGAACCGCCGTGGCGGCCCAACCCGGCATCGCCCGGCCCGTTCGGACGCGGCGTGGCGCCGGCTCGCCAGGCAGCCGACACCGCCCCCGCGTCGAGGCCCGCGGCCGCCAAAAGCCCCGCCGGAAGATCCGAGGGATTTCCGACCACGATCGCAGGATCGGAGCCGGACTGCGGCGTTCCCGTCAGGAAGACGGCGTTGGTGGGCATGCCGGTGTTGCGCGTGGCGTTGGCCAAAAGGGTCGCGACCGCCGAAATGGCGCCGTCGGTGGTTCGGGGCAGGAACAGCCGGGGCGCCGCAAGAGGCGTGATCCCGAGGTTGCCCGAAAAGCTTGCCGACAGGCTCGGAAACTGCGCGATGCGGGCAAGGCGGGGTAGACTTAGCGTGGTGGTGCCGAGAAGCAGGAAGCGCTGCTTGGCGCCAATCGCCTTGAGCGCGTCGCAGGTCTGGTCGCTCAGCGCGGGAAGCAGGGCTTC
Organism: uncultured Lichenihabitans sp.; assembly: GCA_964245915.1. Classification (GTDB taxonomy): domain Bacteria; phylum Pseudomonadota; class Alphaproteobacteria; order Rhizobiales; family Beijerinckiaceae; genus Lichenihabitans. Next base: position 2,802 of record CAXTOT010000100.1, read on the forward strand.
GATCTCGATCCGGTTATGGCCGGGGTGGAACGGCTCGAGCGGCATGTGGATGATGTCACCATGAAGCACGGCGCCCCCGGGGCGATCGAATTCGAGATTGCCGTCGATGATCCCGTTGACCCGCACCACGAGACGGGCGTCCCGCGTGAGGCCAGCCGCATAACCGCCATCGAGCGACAAGCGAGCTTCGTCATAGTCGGCGGGATAGGCGTCGGGCGGAAGCACGACATCGAACGCCTCCTGGAACAAACGCCCGCTAAACTCGCGTGAGCGAATCCCAAGGTCGTCCAGGGACAGCGTCCCGCCGGACTTCAGTTTCATGCCGCCGAGGCGGGCCAAGGCCCGCAGGCCGTCTTCGGTACCGGTGGGAGTGGGCGCCGATCCGCCGAACTCGTTGATGTTCCCGTCGAGGTCTCCCTCGTTGTTTGCCGACAGGATCAGCATGGGCCGACCTTGTGGGTCGGCGCTCACCTGAATGCCTGATGGGGCCTTCGCGCTGGGCTGACCCGCGAGCGCGCCCGAGGTTGCCACCATGATGGTCAGCCCCGTGGGCATCGACGCGGTATCGACGACCGGATGGGCGAAATGGCCGCGCAGGACGACGCGCTCAGCAACCTTAACGGCGCGTTCGACCTCGGCGGGCGAGGGGTCCTTCGGCAACACGAGGTGAAGCCGCGTGGCGCCGGCATCGTCGGTCGCCAAGGCGGGAAGATCGTCGAGCGTCGCGATTTTCGGCGGGCCGCCCACGAACCCCGTGCGCGCGGGATCGACTTGCGTCCACAACTCGTAGGTCGACGCGACGGAGCAATCCACTCGATGGTGCTGCGAGACGTCGATGCCGACCGCGTTCCAGCCGGGCTGCAGAACCCCGGCCGGAATATCGAACGACAAGGTCTTGACCCCTGTCGGTGCCGCGATCGGGACGTGCCCCATCGTCTGGCCGTTGATCGTGAACGTCAGCCACGACGCTTCCGGCATCACCGCGATCGCGGCCGAATAACCGAGTTGAAATCGTTTCAAGGTCGGGACGATCTGCGCAGGAACGTAGATCGGCCAGACCCGACTGCCTGCCTCGCCTCCCATGCGCATCCCGGACGCCGAACTCGGCAGGCGCCACAGGTTCGAGACAAGGGCGGGCGCCGGCGCCACCACCCCCACTCCGACCTCCGCGATCGCCATCCCCGGCGTCGCGAGAACCGCAACGCAGGTGGGCAGAGCGAGCCAGGAAAGCCAAAATTTCATGCCGCGCTCTTTCGGGAGGGTTGAACATCGGGCGCCGTCCCGAGCCGAGCGGCATCGGGTGCATCCGCGACGGACACGGTCGGAACCGCAGGGGCCGAGTGTCCACCCACGGGCAGCGCCGTCTCGAGCTTGGCTCGCCGGCTTGACGGCATGGCGGACTTGCGGCGCCCGGGCCGCAACAACGCGAACCCACAGGCCCGCAAGCTGTACTGCAGGCTCCAGGCCATGAACTGCAACGTCCCGCTTCCTAGGCTCTTGTGCTGGCGCCTTGCCTTTCGGGCGCGGTCGAGCACCATGAAGTCGCCGTACATCAGGTCGGCCACCAGACGCATCTGAAGGGGCGACACCTGGATGAATTGCAGTCCATAGAGGTCCTCGGCGCCCGCGAGGTCGACGCGGCGAATGAGGGCCGACAAGCTGTTGACCGGAACATCGGTCTGCGGATGGTCGACTACCAGCGTGCCGAGCGTCTCACCCTCGTTCAGCGGCAACAAGCCATCGACGGTGCGCACGCGCGCGCCCCCGGTCGACACGTCTTCGATAATGACCGGAACCTCGATGCCGTTGGCGATCAGAACGCCCTGCCGCTCGACCGCAAGACGCTGATGACGGCGCAGTTCGCGGCGTTCGGAAACCGCGCCGAGCGCGGCACCCGCGACGCCGAGATTCAAGGTGTTCCAGACCAGGACCACGACCAGAAGATCGTTGAAGGCGGTCTCGGTCGCGAGCCGCCAGACGCCGACCCCGGCTGCGCCCAGAAGGAGAAAAAAGACACCAAAATAGGGAATGGACAGTTCGGAAAGCTGGTCCGCCTCGAGGGTCAGCGCCTTGTCGGTAACGTTGAAGGACGGTTTACGCGGATTGAGCAGGACGCTGATGATCGCGCGGAACAGATAGATCGATTGCACATATTCGTAGAGTTCCGACATCCACGGCCAGCGCAGTCGTCCATACAAATAGTTCTGCATCATCACGTTTACGGCCAGATAGGTCAGCGTATAGGCCACCATCTGATGCAAATTGGCGACATAGATCTTCAACGAGAAGAACAAATAAAGCAACGGCGCCAACATGAAGGTCAGGCGCGGGAATGGAAAAAACCAGAACAGAGGGTTGGACACGTAGCAAATGCGCTGCGGCACCGAGAGGCCGCGACGAAACAGCGGGTTTTTGAGGAGCAGGATCTGGATCATGCCGCGGCACCATCGGGAGCGTTGACCGATGAAGCTCGATAGCGTTTCGGGCTGCAGCCCCGCGATCAGCGGTTTGTCGACATAGACGCTGTTCCAGCCAGCGCCGTGCAGCTCGAGCGCGGTTTCGCAATCCTCCGTGATGGTCACGCCAGAGAACCCGCCGACGCTCGACAGGGCCCGCCGGCGCAGCACGGCCGCCGAGCCGCAAAAGAAGGATGCATTCCACCGGTCCAGGCCGCGCTGGATGAGGTGATAGAACATCTCGTTTTCCGACGGCATGGACTTGAAAGTCCGCAGGTTCTTCTCGATCGGATCCGGGTTCAGGAAGACATGCGGCGTCTGGACCAGGAATAGTTTTTTGTCATCGAGGAAGAACCCAACGGTCTCGCGCAGGAAGCTGCGGAACGGCGCATGGTCCGCATCGAAGACGGCGATCAGTTCGCCCTCGGAATTGGCCAATCCGCCATTCAGGTTGCCGGCCTTGGCATGACTGTTTTCCGCCCGGGTCACATAGCGAACGTCGAGGCGTTCACAGAGCGCCCTCAGAGTCGCGCCGCGCTTTTGGGCCGGCAACGCGACGCGAGGATCGGAGGCGTTGACCTTGGCGTCGGTGCCGCCGTCGTCGAGGAGAAACACCGTGAGTTTGTCGACGGGATAGTCCAGCGACTTGGCGGCCGCCAGAGTGGAGGACAGGAGTTGCGCATCCTCGTTGTAGGACGGAACAAAGACGTCAACGGTGGGCAGCGCAGCGTCGTCGAACTGCGGAACGGTGCGGGATGCTACCGGATCGGCGATGATGAACAGGCTGAGCGCCAACACCACGACACAATATAGTTCCGCCAGATACAGAATGAAGCCGAACGTAAAATCTGCCGTCGGACCGAATGGCGGCAACGTTGACGTCGTCCGCCAATACACATAGCGGAGCACCACGAAGGTTCCGACCGCCAGGAAAATGTGCCGAGGCAAACCTGTCCTCGGAAACCACCACAGCACCAGCATGACGCCGACGCAGCCGCTCCCCAGGACCAATTGCGCATCGATCCCGATGGGCAAGGTTGCCAGCGCGGTAATCACCAAAATCACCGCAATCCAGACAAACGCGCTAAAGCGACGCGCCATTTCGCTTCTCCCGCATTGTCAAGAACATTTGGCATAAGCGGAGGCTTGCTCGCCATGTGTCCCCATCAGATCAACCCTTCTTGGATAATTTTGTCTTAAACTGCTTGTCGCCGATTGATCTTTGCTAGATTCCGCCTTGGAGATACGAGGGCGCAATCGCCTCGGATCGCAACGGCGATTCTCCCAGGGTTGATGGAACGTGAGTTGAAAGGCCTTGAAGCGCGCGAAGCCCCGGCCGAAATCGCGTCCATACAGAGGAAGTTACGCATCTCCGAGACGTCGCTCCAATCGGGCGCCCCGGCCCGACCCTGCCGGATGAAAGACGGGACCTTCAGCGAGAATTTTAACTTGGTCCTAGGGGTTTGGGTCTTTCATTGGTATTAGGGAGGGGAGGCATGCTGAGACAATCGACCACAGGCCGGGCAACGTTTGCTCAACGCCTCGTCGGTGGGACGACGCGACGCCGCTTGCTCGTGGCCTTGATGGCGACCGCTTTGCTGGCCATCTGCCTCATCTTCGTCTCCGTCATGGGAGATGCCCGCAAGGACGTCGGGGGAGCCGTCACCATCTCGGCCGGAAACCTGGCGGGTGCCGTTGCCCATGACGTCGACCGCAATATCGAACTGCTCGACCTCTCGCTCCAGGCCGTGACCACTTCGTGGAGCAACCCAACCGTCCAAGCGCTCACGCCTGCCCTGCGTGACATGCTTTTATTCGACCACTCCGCCAGCGCTTCGGGCGTCGGACCGATCGCGGTCGTCGATGCGGGGGGCCTAGTACGCGCCATCTCGACCCCGGTCATGCCGCTCAACACTTCACTCGCCGATCGCGATTACTTCCGTGTTCATGTTTCCAATAGCGATGTCGGTCTTTATGTCAGTAAGCCCCTCATCAGTCGGATCACCGGAAACTGGCAAATCGCCTTGAGCCGGCGGATCAATAATGTCGACGGCAGCTTCGCGGGTGTCGTTATCACCTCGCTGGAACTCAGCTACTTGAACAGGCTCTACCAGGGGCTGAATCTCGGCTCGGACGGCACCATGGTCCTGTTCAGGACCGACGGCAACGTGATCACACGCGAGCCGTTCCTTGCAAGCGATGTTCGCCGCGAGCTGGGGTATACGGAGAGTTTCAGCCGCATGCGATCCTCCAGGATCGGATCGTTCGAGGGCCCATCGCCGATCGACGGCAAGGACCGCATCATTACCTATCACCGCATCGGCAACCTGCCCCTAATCCAGGTCATCGAAATTTCGGTCGATCAGGCTTACGCGAGCTGGTGGCGCAAGGCCTGGATTATCGGCTCGGTTCTCGGGTTCCTTTGCTTGAGTTCGATGGCCTTGCTGATGCTGCTGAACGCCGAACTGGCTCGACGCGTCGAAGTCGAGTTGATCCTGGAACGCTTGGCCGGCACGGATCCCTTGACCGAGCTGGCCAACCGGCGCCGCTTCGGCAAGGTTTTGCAGGACGAGTGGCGGCGCGCCATCCGGGATACCGGACAGCTTTCGCTTCTGATGATGGATGCCGATCACTTCAAGAGCTTCAATGACATGTACGGCCACCCCGCGGGCGACGAATTGCTGAAGGCTTTCGCCACCTGTCTTACCGACACCGTTCGCCGGCCGGGCGATTTGGCGGCCCGGTACGGCGGAGAAGAATTCACCGTGCTGCTCCCCGGCACGGATAGCGCGGGTGCGCAGACCGTTGCCGAGGCAATCCGGCTGGCCGTCCTCGATCTCGCGATGCCCCATGCCGGCTCGCCCAACGGCTTCGTCACGGTCAGCATCGGGGTCGCAAGCATGCGGCCTCTTATCGGCCAATCCAGCGACTTGCTTCTCGCGGCCGCGGACGCCGCGCTCTATCAGGCCAAAGGCGAGGGCCGCAACTGTTCTCGTGTCGCGCCGGCGCAGATTTCGCTCCGCTTGGCGGCAGCCTGACAAGGAACCGGGCTCCGCCCCGTTCCGCCTGAGATCGCAAGGTTGTGAGAGCCGCTCGCCGCATTCATCCAGCGAGGGCCAAGATCTCTGATTGACCCTGCGCGTTGGCAAGCGTCCGCGCCTTGATGGCCGACATCGGTCGTCCGATCAGAAAGCCCTGCAATTCGTCGAAACCTTCCAACCTGAGCTTGTCGAACTGTTCCTGCGATTCGATGCCTTCCGCCGTGGTCGTGATCGACAGACTCGAGCCAAGCCCCGTGACGGCTCGGACGATCGCCAAGCTCCCGGGGTTTTCACAAACATCGGAAACGAAACTCCGGTCCATCTTGATTTTGTCGAACGGAAACGAGCGAAGATAGCTGAGCGACGAATAGCCCGTGCCGAAATCATCCATCGCGATCCGAATGCCGAGAGCCCGCAGCGTGTGCAACGTCTGGGCGTTCGCGCCGCTGTCGACAAGAAGGATCGATTCGGTGACCTCCAATTCGAGACGCTGGGGCGCAAGGCCGGTCTCGCCGAGAATGCCCGTGATCGAAGCCACCAGTCCCGGCTTCTTGAACTGCACCGCCGACAGGTTGACCGCGACCTTGATGCCCCTCGGCCAGCCGGCGGCTTCGCGGCAGGCTTGGCGAAGGACCCAATCGCCGATCGGCACGATCAGCCCCGTCTGCTCGGCAAATGGAATGAATTCCGCGGGTGAAATCAGGCCGCGAACCGGATGCCGCCATCGGATTAGCGCCTCGAACCCCGTAACCTGCTCGGTCGCGAGGTCGTAGAGGGGCTGATAGTCGATCTCGAATTGCTCCTGCGCGATGGCGCGACGGAGATCTTCGGACATCATTTGCCGCGTCTCGACGTAGTTGCTCATCGAGCCCGCATGGACTTTGGCGAGACCGCGTCCCTCGGCCTTGGCGGCATAAAGCGCGATGTCCGCATAGCGCATCAGCGCCTCGCCGCTCTCGGGGATTTGGCTCGCGATGGCGATCCCGATGCTCGCATCGATATGGGCGATGCATTCGCCGAGATCGAACGGCTTGTTGAAGGTTTCGAGCACTCGATCCGCGACCTTGAGGGCCTCCTCCTCACCGCCTTCCACCCGGGTCACGATGGCGAATTCATCGCCGCCCAGCCGCGCCACCAAATCCGACCGCCGAAGCGAGGACTTGAGCCGGGCCGCCACTTTCTTGAGCAAGGCGTCTCCGACGTGGTGGCCATACGTGTCGTTGATGGTCTTGAAGAAATCGAGATCGATATAGGTGACCGTGACGGCCCCGGTCCCTTTCCGCCGAGCCAGCGCGCGATCGAGGTGATCTTTGAACTGCAGGCGGTTTGGAAGCTCCGTCAGCGAATCGTGCGACGCCATATGGGCCAACCGGTCCTCGGATTGACGTCGCGCCGTCACATCTTCGCTGATGCCGAGAAGATAGCGGGGCTTCGATCCATCGGTCGTGGGAAGCGGCTTCTTGACGGTCCGGATAAGGAGACTCTCGCCGTCGGGGCGCGTCACGGACTCCTCGGCGACGACGAGCTGCCGCCCGTTTGCCATCACGGCGTAATCCTGGCTCGCGAATTTGGCGCTTTCCAGGACGCCGAAGATCTGACGATCTTTCCGCCCGATGACGGCGGCGCAATCCCGGCCGACGATTTCGCCGACGGCCGAGTTGTAGATGACGTAGCGGCCCTCGTCCTCCATGTCTTTGACGAAGACGCCCAGCGGCATCGCTTCGATGATCGTGTCGAGCAGCAGCTGTGTCTCGCCCAAGGTCTTGCGCAGCGACTGGACCTCGGTCCTGTCGAGCGCGATCACCAGAATGGCGTCGACGCCATGAAAATGGATGCCTTTTCCGTTGGTGACGACGTCGAATTCGGTTCCGTCCGCCTTGCGATGCCGCCACAAAGACGCACTGCCCAAATCCGACCGTTCCCGGATCGCGGCAATCATCCGGGTCTGTTCGTGGTCGGGCCTGATGTCCAAAACCGTCATCGCCATGAACGCTTCGCGGGAATAGCCGTAGAAGGACACGGTGGCTTCGTTGACATCCAGGAAGGCCAGCGTGGCGGGATCGTAAATCCAGAGCGGCTTCGGAATCTTTTGAAAGATCGCTTCGAAATCACGCTTCGAGCGGGTGAGTTCCGCGTTTTGCTCGATCAACCGTGCGGCGAGTTGGGCCAAACGCATCAAATCGGCCTGTCGGGTCACGACGGATTCGGGTCGTGGTGCCGCGTCCATGACGGCCAGAATGCCAAACGCCCGCCCATCGCGGGCGGTCAGCGGGGCCGCCGCATGAAACCGGCAGCCCCGACCTCGGGCCGAGGCCGCGAACATGGGATGGTCCCGCGTATCCGGGACGATTGCGGACCGCGAGCCTTGCAACGTGTCCCGGTAGAAATCGCTAGCCTCGGCGAGATCTTCGGCAAGCACCCCGGAGAGGTGGAGCGGGTCGAGATCGCCGTGCGAAGCCAGTCCGATCACGCTCGCCTGGGCGTCGAACAAGGTCTTCGCGAGTTCCACGATCGATTGTAGGCCGTCCGTCGCGGCTCGCGTCGCGATCGAGCGGTCCCGCGTGGGGCTTGGCTGGGTCACAGTCTTCGCCCGAGCCACGCCGCTTTGCCCAGCGGCTGCGTCAAACTCGCCATTCATGTTCGAATCCAGAGGAAGGCCCTTACGAGCAACCGTGGCATTCATTGCCTAATTTTCGGGCTTTTGGACCATTATTATAACATCTCCCGATCTACTTATACTGGACTAGTTGCGTTACATCTACGTTAAGGGGGCGGCTAAGCGGAACAACTCCAGATGCGATGGCCGATTCGAGGGCGCGTATAACGGCGTCCCCGGCCATCACGCTCGCCAGCGTCGCGCGCCGATCGGCAACAGCGGATCATGCCCCAAGGGGCCGGCTGACCAGGACCCAAAGGACCGACCGCTGTTCGCGTCGCCCCAAAGCTTCGCGACGCCGAAGACCGATGGGCTCGCGGGCTGGCTTTCGAGGGCAGAAAACCTGTTTGCCTTTGACGGATGTGCTCCGGCGCGATTCCATCGCGGCCGATGTTGCGCCATAACGGACCGCCATGAACCCTCCCATGACCATGATCGAGGCCGCCGATGGCCTGCCGACGCCCCGCCGTTATCTCGCGGCCGCAGCCATTCTCACCGCCATCGTTCTGGCGGTTCTCGACGGCGCCATCGCCAATGTGGCGCTGCCCACGATCGCCACCACGCTAAAGATCTCGTCGGCCGCCTCGGTGTGGATCGTGACCGGCTATCAGATGGCGCTCGTCGTGGCGCTGCTGCCCTGCGCGGCACTCGGCGAGAGCATCGGTTACCGGCGCGTCTTCACCGCCGGGGTTCTGGTGTTCACGGTGGCATCGGCCTTTTGTGCCTTTTCGCCCAACCTGCCGATTTTGGTCCTGTCGCGCGTTCTCCAGGGGCTCGGGGCAGCGGCCGTCATGTCGATGATCGCGGCCCTGCTCCGCTTCACCTATCCGCACCGGCTGCTGGGATCGGCGATTGGGCTCAACGCCGTGGTGGTGGGGCTCTCATCGGCGGCTGGCCCGACCCTCGGGGCCACGATCCTGTCGCTGGCGAGCTGGCCCTGGCTGTTCGCCGTCAACATCCCGATCGGCCTTCTGGTCCTCAGCGCCGCCTCCGCGCTGCCAGCGACCGAGGCGCACGGACGCCCGCTGGACCGCGTCAGCGTCGCCCTAAATGCCGGGTTTTTCGCGCCCCTGGTGCTGGGCGCCGACATGCTGGCCAGCCGCCCCGCCGAGGCAACCGGCCTGCTGCTCGTGTCGGCGCTCAGCCTCGTGCTGCTGGTGCGCCGTGAGTCGAATAGGACGGCGCCCTTGATCCCCCTCGATCTCTTACGCGGCGGCACCTTTCGACTCTCGGTGATCGCCTCGGTCTGCACTTTCGCGGCCCAGATGCTGGCCTTCGTGGCCCTGCCTTTCTACCTGCAGCACGGGCTCGGTCTCAGCCCGGTCACGACCGGGCTTTACATGACACCTTGGCCCCTGACCGTGGCGATCGCGGCGCCGTTTGCTGGCCGCCTCTCCCATCGCATCCCCACCGCGATCCTGTGCGCGGCCGGGGCCGGGTGCCTCGCGGTCGGGCTGGGCTTCGCGGCGCTGTGGCCGCTCGCCCGCAACATCGCGCCGCTAATCGCCTTCACCATGCTGAGCGGCCTCGGATTTGGTTTCTTCCAGACGCCGAACAACCGCAACATGCTGCTCTCCGCCCCCAAGGCACGCAGCGGCGCCGCCGGCGGCATGCAGGCCACGGCCCGACAATTCGGCCAGACGTCCGGCGCCGTGATCATGACGGTGCTGTTCTCGCTGACGCCCGCCAACGCGCCCCGCATTGGCCTCGGCGTAGCGGCCGTGCTGGCCGTCATATCGGGTCTGGTGAGTTGTTTGCGGATCGAGCGGGTGCCGCCGGGCGGAGTGGACGCGGCATAGTAATCGATCGGCCCACTTGTTCTCTCATGGGTCGATCAAGTTTTTTGGACCAACGTATCTTTGGCGAGTCCCGGCGCCAGGTGTCGATGGTTGCGGCACCGTCAGTCGCCGACGCTTTCGAGCGCGCTCTCCAGGGCCGAGTCGATGACCTTCGTGGCCTGATCCTTGTCCGGCATCGCGCGGGCAATCAGCATCGCGCCGACCATGATGCTCAGCAGGTTCCAGGCCCTCTTCTCTCGTGCTTGGGGCGGCCCGTTAAGCTGTAGGGCGATCTTGTCCATGAACTCGATCATCCGCTCCTGATAGATCGTTCTGACCGCGAGCCCCGATCGTGCGACGTCCGCGCTGAGCGTTGGGATGACGCATCCTTGTCCGGGGTCATCGCGATGTTCGAGGCTGATATAGGTGCGAAGATAGGCGCGTAGCCGCTCGCGCCGGGTGGTCAGGTCTCCCTCTCCGGGGTCAATGAACGGGCGACCGAGATTGGCATCGACCACCGACCTGAGCAGGTCCTCCTTGCTGGAAAAATGGCTGTAGAAGGCGCCCGACGTCACGCCGGCGGCGGCGGACAAACGGTCGACGCCGACACCATAGAAGCCGCGCTCCCTGAGCTCACACGCTGCCGCTTTCAACACGGCATCGCGCGTCTCGGCCTTCCGATCAGACGGATATCGCATGTTCCCCATCCCGAGAAAAAGCCATCATGCGACCATTGCGATGACATAACGATCGTTATATAACGACCGTGATCTCAAGATCCAAGCCTGGCCTTCGCGCCCGGCGAGAACGTCCACACGCCGAAGAAGGCCCTGACCATGACCCAGGCATTCCAGAATGCTGTCACCCGGACGATCCAGGTGAAGGATACCAGGATGGCATATCGAGAGCTCGGGGAGCGCGGCGGCCTGCCCGTGGTCTTCCTGCACCACCTCACGGCCGTGCTCGATGACTGGGACCCGAAGGTCCTCGACGGCATCGCCGGCCGCCACCACGCCGTTATCTTCGACAATCGCGGCGTGGGAGGCTCGGGCGGCCAGACCCCTGGGAGCGTCGCCGAGATGGCGGAGGATGCGATTGCCTTCATCGAGGCCCTTGGCTTCCCGCAGGTCGACCTTTTCGGCTTCTCGCTGGGCGGCTTCGTGGCGCAGGTGATCATGCAGACCCGCCCCGAACTCGTCCGCAAGATCGTGCTCGCCGGAACCGGACCTGCCGGGGGTGTGGGGATCAGCGATGTCGGCTCGATCCTGCAGAACGCCCTCCAGAAGGCCGGTGCCGAACACAAGCATCCGAAGCATTTCCTGTTCTTCTCCGCTTCCCCGCAAAGCCAGGCGGCCGCGGATGCCTTCCTGCACCGTCTCGCGGAGCGTCAGGCCGATCGCGACATCGCGGTCAGCGATCAGACCATCCAGGCCCAGCTCACGGCAATCACCAAATGGGGGCAGGCGCCGAGCTCGATCGAGGCGCTGAAGCAGATCCGGCACGCGGTCCTGGTCGCCAATGGTGACGCGGATGTCATGGTGCAGACGTCAAATTCAATCGCGCTCTTCGAAGCCCTTCCCAACGCGAAGCTCAGCATCTTCCCGGATGCGAGCCATGGCGGCATCTTCCAGTACGCCGATGCATTCGTCGATCAGGCGCTGCGCTTTCTCGCGCAATAGCGACGCCCTGCGGCCCGGACTCTGCCGCGTGCGGATCGAAAATCTGCTCGTCCGCACGTATTTCCCGCCGCAACCGCGCGCCGCTCGGCACGATGCCGAAAATGATCCGCATTCAACCCCGGATGGAGTAACGTTATGCCCCTATGGAAAGTCTATCATCCCGTTGGCGCCTACTCGGCTCAGGATAAAAAGGAATTCGCCGAAGCCGTCACGGCGCTCTATTCAAAGATTCCAATCCCGAAATTTTACGTCGTGATGATCTTTGAGGAAGTGACCGCAGAATCGGTCTATGTCGGCGGCGTATCACACGGCAAGTTCGTCCGTCTTCATCTCGAGCACATGGCCAGAACCTTGCCCGGCCCCATCATCCGGGAATGGTGGGTCAAGGCGGTCGACCAGTTGATCGCACCCTTCATCAGGGACCGAGGATTTGACTGGGAAGTCACCATCGACGAGGTGCCGGCCGATCTGTGGTCGATTCAGGGTGAAATTCCTCCTCCCTTTGAATCCCATGCCGAAAAACGATGGGTCGCGGAGAATAGGGTCAGTCCCTACGGCCTACAGGAAAAATTGCCGGTCGGCGCCCTCTTCACGCCAGGCGTCACAGAAAAGTCCGCCGGCTGATCCGAGGTCAAGGGCCAGCGCGGCGCAGCGCTGGCCCTGATATCGGGTCGGGTAAGCTGTCTGCGGATCCAGCGGGTGCGGCCGGGCGAGCGGACGCGGCAGCCCCGATTGAGTGACACGCGCTTGGAGCGCGTCAGCCGTCGGCCGGCTCCGCGCGAAGCCAGCGCAGCATATGCGGAAATGGGGAGATGCCGCGCTCCGCGGCGGCGCGCGGATCCAGAGTCAGGCCCATCCATTGCAGCAGTGGCAGGCCGACATAGGTTCCGGCCCCATAGGTCTCCATCAAAAACGATGAGGCGCCCCGATAACCGTGCGGATGGAACACGATTTCGGGCGCCAGCCCGAGATGGGTCAGAGCGGCCCAGGACCAGGCGATGGCGGCGATCTCATCGCCCAGGTTGCTGCTGGCATCCGCGACACGGCTGGCCCGCCTGGCTGGTGTCATCACGGCCAGGTGTCCGGCCTCGTGGAGCAGATCACCCGGATACAGCAACCGGCTCTCGTCGACCAGAAGCTCGCCGTGCTGCAAGCGAATCCCCGGCACGAAGCATTTTTCCGGCAAAGCGCACGGCACGACCGGGATGCCGATTTCTTCGAGGAAGCCAGCGATGCCCGCCGTTATGGGATTTTGGAATGCGTGAGACATTAAAGGCTGTCGGTTCACCGACATGGCTCTCGACCTATGAGACGGGCTGGATTGAGGGTGGCGCGGCTGAGGCGACAGTGTGGAAGAAACGGAGCCGCGCATCAATGCACGAGGCGAGATCTCTAATGGGCTGGCTCATACCTCAGCCGATATCCCGCGTCAGATAGTCGATCAGCGTCATGGCGAACAAGATCCCCAGCCAGCAGAACCCCAGCACCGAAAACAGCCGGATCAGGGGTGGCTCGTGGATGACTTCCATAGAGAAGAGCAGCACGACCGCCACCATGATGAGCGCGACGATCAATTGAACGATCCAGACCGCGCCGAACGGCATCAGGGAGCCGAGCGTCACGTTGACGGCGAGAAGGCCGAGCAGGGCCGCGAAGGCATAGGTCGGCACTCGCATGCGGCGCCAGAGCTCGCGTTTGTCGGCCTCTGTCATGTCGCGGCCCTCCCGATCACGTAGAGGGTGGGAAACACCAAGATCCAGATGAGATCGATGAAGTGCCAGTAGAGGCCATAGACCTCGATGCGGTTCTGATGCCGGCCGAGGTAGCCCGGCGCGCGGGCCTGCAGGGCCAGCACGATCAGAATTGACACCCCGGTCAAGAGATGTAGGCCGTGCAGCCCGGTGGTGACCCAATACAGGTTCACGAATAGGATCGAGTGAGGGTCGGCCGCGAGCGCATAGGGGCGCGGCAGGAACGGCGTCATGTATTCCAAGTAGTCGGCGTAATATTCGTAGCCCTTGAACACCAGGAACAGCGCCCCGAGGGCGGCCGTGGCCAGCATGGCCCACACCATGGCGCGTTGCCATCCCATGCGGGACAGCATGATGGCGGCCGACATGGTGAAGGAGGAGACGATCAGCACCACGGTATTGGTGGCGCCGATCCAGAATTTGAGATGTGACACCGCGGTCGAGACCGAAGCCGGGTACTGCACCCGCAGGATGACCGCGATCAGAAACAGGCCGGCGAACAGCAAGAGTTCGGTGATCAGCCAGGCCCACATGCCGAGCATACCGACGTGACGTTGCTGTTCTTCGCTGGTGAACTGTTCGGCCCGCTCGAGCCCGACGCCGATCGCAAGGTCAGCCATGTTCGAGCACCTTGTTGGGATAGTCGTAGGGCTCGAAGTCGACCACCGGCGGATGCGCGAAATTATGCAGCGGCGGCGGCGAGGTCGTCATCCATTCGAGCCCCTTGGCGTTCCACGGGTTGTCGGGCGCCCGTTTGCCGAACCACAGAGACCAGAGCAGATAGGCCATGGGGAAAAGATAAGCGAAGGCCAGGATCGTGGCGCCTGCGGAAGACAGAATGTTGAGGAGCTGAAACTCCGCCGGATAGACGTGATAGCGCCGCGGCATACCAAGATAGCCGAGCAGGAATTGCGGGAAGAAGGTGACGTTGAAGCCGATGAACATCAGCAGCGCCGACACCCTGCCCCAGGCCTCGTTGTACATGCGGCCGGTGAATTTCGGCCACCAGAAATGCAGGCCACCCAAAAAGGCCAGCATGGTGCCGCCCACCATGATGTAGTGGAAATGCGCCACGACGTAATAGGTATCGTGGACATGTTCGTTGATGGACAGGGTGGCGAGGAAAAGCCCAGTCAGGCCGCCAAGCACGAACAGCCCGATATAGCCCATGGCGTAAAGCATCGGCGTATCGAGCCGAATGTCGCCTTTGTGGATGGTGGCGGTCCAGTTGTAGACCTTTACGGCCGACGGGACCGCGACCGCGAAACTCAGGAACGAGAAGGTGAAGCTGGCATATTCGGACTGCCCGTTGACGAACATGTGGTGGCCCCACACGAAGAAGGTGATCGAGGCGAGCGCGATGGTGGCATAGGCGATGAACCTGTAGCCAAAAATCTTCTTCTGCGAGAAGGCCGGCACGATCTCGCTGATCACCCCCATGCCGGGCAACACCATGATGTAGACGGCCGGGTGCGAGTAGAACCAGAAGAGATGCTCGAATAGCACCGGATCGCCGCCCAGCGCCGGATCGAAGATGCCGATGTGGAAGGCGCGTTCCATCACGAGCAGGATCAGCGCCACCGTGATGACCGGGGTCGCGAGCAGGAAGATGAGGCTCGTCGCATACATGGTCCAAACGAAGATGGGCATGCGGAACCAGGTCATCTCCGGGGCCCGCATCGTGTGCACCGTGACGATGAAGTTGAGCCCGGTCAGAATGGACGAGAAGCCCACGATGATGACGCCGATCAGCGCCGGCACCACATAGGTGTTGGAAAAGGTCGTGCTGAGGGGCGCGTAGAAGGTCCAGCCTGTATCCACCCCGCCGATCACCACGGTGATCATGGCGAACACCGAACCGCCCATGAAGATGTACCAGCTGAGCAGATTGAGCCGGGGGAACGCCAGGTCCTTGGTGCCGATCATGATGGGCAGGAGAAAGTTGCCGAAGGTCGCCGGAATCGAGGGGATCAGGAAGAACCACACCATGACGACGCCATGGATGGTGAACAGCTTGTTGTAGGTGTCGTTGG
>CAXTOT010000101.1:0-17593 GCA_964245915.1 uncultured Lichenihabitans sp.
ATCGCCAGCACCATGCCGAGCAGGCTCAGCATGTTGAGCGAGAAGCCGAACATCTCCATGATCACGAGCGTGGCGATCAACGACACCGGAATCGCGATGGTCGGGATGATGGTGGTGCGCCAGCTCTGCAGGAACACGAACACGACCAGCACGACGAGCACCAAGGCTTCACCCAGGGTGATCAGCACATCGTGCATCGCGGCGGACACGAAGCGCGTCGTGTCGTAGTGCATCGCGTAGGCGATGCCCTTGGGGAAGCGTTTCGACAGCTCCTCCATCTTGTCTTTGATGCTCTTCTGCAAATCGAGGGCGTTCGAGCCCGCCATCTGATAGACCGCGAGCACGACCGTCGGATCCTCGCCGAAGAAGGCGCTCGACGCATATTGCAGGGCGCCGAGCTCGATGCGCGCGATGTCGCGCAACCGCACCACGGCTCCGGTCGCCGCATCCGCCCGAACCACGATATCGCCGAACTGTTCGGGGTCGCTCAGCCGGCCGACCGCATTGACCTGGAGTTCGAACGGCGTGCCGACCGGGGCCGGGGACTGGCCGATCTTGCCCGCCGCAACCTGGACGTTCTGCTCCGCGATGGCGCTCTGTGCATCGACGGCCGTGATGCTTAGATTGGCCATCTTGTCCGGGTCGAGCCACACCCGCATCGAATAGCGGCGCTCACCGAAGATCGACACGTCGCCCACGCCCGGCAGGCGTTTCAAGGGATCGATGACCTGCAGATAGGCGTAATTGCTCAGCGCTACCGGGTCGACCGAGCGATCGGGCGAGGTGAGATTGACGATCAGAACGAAGTTCGGGTTCTGCTTCTTGATCGTCACCCCGCCCTGGTTGACGATCGCGGGCAGGGAGGAGGCCGCCTGCGAGACGCGGTTCTGAACGTCCACGGCCGCGATGCTGAGCGGATAACCGACATCGAAGGTGATCGTGATGGTGGCGGAGCCGTCGTTGGAGCTCGACGAGGACATGTAGGTCATGCCCTGCACGCCGTTGATCTGCTGTTCGAGGGGCGTCGTCACCGTGTCGGCCACCACCTGGGCGCTGGCGCCCGGATAGGTGGCACTCACCACGACCTGGGGCGGCGTGATGTCCGGGAACTGCGAGACCGGTAGCAGGAAGTAGCAGATTCCCCCCGCCAGAACCATGATGATCGCGATGGCGGAAGCGAAGATCGGCCGTTGCGTGAAGAAACCTACCATGAGCGGTTTCCGCCCTGGACGCCGCGGTGCCGCGATTGGGCCGCGCAGAGACAGGCCAGCAGCGCCGAACGGCGTGCGATCACTCGGTCGGACTGATCACGTCCGGCCGGCATCCTGGCGGCGGTCGAGCGAAGCAGCCGTTCGAAGGCGCCGGCATCGACCCTGTCGGCCTGATTGGCAGCCCGGAACAGCGGATCGGACAGAAGCTCCTCGATGGTCAGGTCGATGTCTTGCGACGTCATGGGGATCTCCTGCCGATTTGCAACCTGCATCCAAACCCAGCGTTGACGGGTTACAGATGTAATGTTACCGTCCAGTAACGTGCCCGATAGTTACCGACCGGTAACATGCGGGTCAAGTGGCCGGTGCAAAAAACTTCCCGGCGCGGAGGAGGCGAGTGATGGAGAGTTGTGCAGTGCGGCCCCGTCCACGTGAACGGATCGTCGGCATGGCGTGCGACCTCTTCCACAAGCATGGTATCCGGGGCATCGGGGTCGATGCGATCGCCGAAGCGGCCGAGACCAACAAGATGACGCTCTACCGTCATTTCGGCTCGAAGGATGATTTGATTGTCGAGTACCTGCTCAAGGTCGCGGCGGATGTCGGCACGATGTGGGACGCGCTCGAGGCCGGCCACCCCGGCGACCCCTTGGCGCAGTTGCACGCCTGGGTTCGGCGTGCCGCCGAATGCGTGCTCGTCGATGGGCGCGGCTGCGATCTGGCCAATGCCGCGGTCGAGTTGAGCGAAGCCAATCACCCGGCGCGGCGGCTGATCCAGGAGGTCAAAACGACCTTTCGCAATCGGTTAGCCGGAATTTGCCGGTCGGCTGGCATCGAGCAGGCCGATCTTCTGGCCGATACCCTGTCGATGCTGATCGAGGGGGCGCGCGTCAGCCGGCAGAGCGTCGGCCCGGAAGGGCCGAGCGCGCAGTTCGTTCGAACGGCCGAACGTTTGATCGCCTCCTTTCAGGTTGCGGGCCCGATGGCTTACGCGGCCGGGGACGAGCCGGTTTACAGGGCGGCGTCCGGCCTCTAGGGTCCGCGGCTCCCATCGGCTTCCGCGCCGAAACTCCAATCACATGAGCAGACATGCGCGCTGAACCGCTGCAGCTCGTCGAAGACATCGAGCAGTCCTTAGGGCTGCTGAGGAGGCATCTTTGACGTCGAACCTGCAACCCGCCGCCTCGCGGAACTGAACGCCAAATCCGAAGATCCGAGCCTGTGGAACGACGCCCAGGCGGCGCAAAAACTGATGCGCGAACGGACCGAACTCGAGGAGCGGCTGGGATCGGTCAGCCGCCTCGATCGCGAGCTCGCCGATGCCATCATGCTGATCGAAATGGCCGAGGAAGAGGGCGATGCTGGCGTCGAACAGGAGGCCATCGGCCAGCTCAATGCCTTGAAGGCCGAGGCGGCCCGCCGCCAGATCGAGGCCCTGCTGTCCGGTGAGGCCGACGCCAACGACACCTATATCGAGGTCCATTCGGGCGCGGGCGGCACCGAGAGCCAGGATTGGACCCGCATGCTGTTCCGCATGTATTACCGCTGGGCGGAGCGGCACAAGTTCAAGGTCGAGGTGGTCGAGGAGACCGCGGGCGAAGAGGCGGGCCTCAAATCCGCGACCCTGCTGGTGAAGGGCCATAATGCCTACGGTTGGATGAAGACCGAGTCGGGCGTTCATCGGCTGGTCCGCATCTCGCCCTTCGACTCGGCGGCGCGGCGTCACACGAGTTTCGCTTCGGCCTGGGTCTACCCGCTGGTCGACGACAAGATCGAGATCGACGTCAACGAAGCCGATTGCCGGATCGACACCTACCGGTCATCGGGCGCCGGCGGCCAGCACGTCAACACGACGGATTCGGCGGTGCGCATCACCCATATCCCGTCCGGGATCGTGGTGGCGTGCCAGAACGAGCGGTCGCAGCACAAGAACCGGGCCACGGCCTGGAACATGTTGCGCGCACGTCTCTACGAAGCCGAGTTGGAGCGTCGAGAGGCGGCCGCCAATGCCGACGCGGCCTCCAAGACCGACATCGGCTGGGGACATCAGATCCGATCCTACGTGCTGCAGCCCTATCAGCTCGTCAAAGACCTGCGTACCGGCGTGACGTCGGGCACCCCAGCCGAAGTCCTGGACGGCGATCTCGATCCCTTCATGGAGGCAGCGCTTGCGCACCGGCTGTCGGGTCGCACGGTCGAGGTCGAGGACGTCGATTAGCCCGCCATGGTTATCCGACGGACGCTGATCGGTCAGGCGATTCGCGGTCGATCAAAACAGTCCCGCCGGCTGGCTGAGGCCGATCCCGGCGGTGCCCACACCTTGTCGACGCGAGCCCTTCGCGGCCGTCGACTTCGAGACCACCAAGGACGGCGCATCGCTCCAGGGACGGGCGGAGCGGCCTTGCGCCTCGCCGTAGTTGTAGAGGCTGTTCATATAGGCTGGATCGAAACTGGTGGAGCCTTCCTCGCTTTCGGCCGCATCGATCGAGGCCACATGGAAGCCGACATTGTGCCGGTGCGCGAAGGCGTAGGACGCCAACACGTTGCTGCGGACCTCGCGCTTCAAGATGGTCGAAAGGGAGCGGGTTCCCACCGCCAGGACATCGTTATCGACCACGCGGAAGACCGGATCGATCTTGTTATTCAGGAGCACGTAGAGGTTCTGCAGGCGCGGAAAGGATTGCCCGTCCACATTGCCGAACAGGACGTCGTCCGGCGCGACGAAGACCTGCTGCTGAATGCCGCCATCGACATGCATTTCCTTGAATTCCCGCCCGTTTGCCTCGACGCTGATGAGGCGCGGGGGGAACAGGCCGGGGATCGAGGCGGAAGCGGTCAGCACCTGCCGGAACAAAGACAGCGCGTTGGGGGAGCCGCTGGTCGCGATGGCGCCCATGTCCCAAACCACGGAGCGCTGCGAATCGAGGTTGCTTGTCGCGACGAAGAGCCGGCGCCCTTTGCGGTATTCCGCCGCGACCTGATCGAGAATGGGCTGGTCGACGAATTTCGCCACCAGGCGGCCGAGCTTGTCGCTGTCCACCAACGCATTGCCAAATAAGCCGTTGATGACGTTCACGTTCTTGACCAGGCCGGCGCCGACGTCGCCGCTGTAGAGAGCCTTCAAGGTGTCGTCGTAGGCTGGGCCGAGAAAAACGAACGGGGCCATCAGCGCGCCCGTGCTCACGCCCGACACGATCGTGAAATCCGGGCGCCGTCCGGTCTCCGAAAGCCCCTTGAGCAAGCCGGCTCCAAACGCCCCATCGGCCCCCCCGCCCGACAAAGCGAGATAGTTGACCGGAGCCGTGCGAATTCCAGGCCCGTCGTTACGGGCCGTGTAGCTGTCGAACACGGTCGAATTCGTGTCAGCGTAGAATCTTACGTGCGACATTCCGGGGATTTCGGCGAGGTTTGCTTCCGCGGCGGTGTAGGGCGTGCGCGCCATGTCGATCGAAGCACAACCCGTCAGCGCGATGCTGCCCGTCAGTACCAGGCCGACCACGGCGCTTTTGCCGAAACTCATGGTGTTCCCCTCTCCGGACCCGTGCTCGAAACGCGGGCGCGCGTCGACACTGCTAAGCACAGAGTCGCAACGATGTTGCATCCGTAGCGGATTCTTCGATGCTGCGGAGCGCATTAACCGGAGATGAGTTGTTTTTGCAACGCCGGCCCGCAGCGCCCAGGCCGGCTAGAACCCGGGGTCGGCGGCCGCGAGCCGCTGGCCGGCCTCCAGAAACCGCATGGGATCCACCGGTTCGCCGTCGATGCGGGTTTCATAGTGCAGATGCGGCCCCGTGGCTCGGCCGGTCGCTCCCACCTCGCCGACAACCTGGCCCTTGTCGACCCTCTGGCCCGGGCCGATGGCGACGGAGGAGAGGTGAGCATATCGGGTCGACAATCCATTGCCATGATCGATCTCGATCATGATTCCATAGCCCCCGGCGGGTCCGGCGCTGACCACCTTGCCCGCGGCCGTGGCACGCACGTCCGTGCCGAAGCCCTCGCGCAGATCGATGCCGGTGTGCAGCGCCGGGCGTCCAAGGAAGGGGTCCAGCCGCGCACCGAAAGGCGAGGTGACCTCGGCGGTGCCCATCAACGGACTCGCGAAAGGCACACGAGGCATCACGCCGCGGAGACGTTCGGCCGCCACGATCTCGACCTGCAAGGCCGTGAGCGCGCGACCGAAGGGAGACGACACCACATCGTCGTTCAGCGGAACGAAAGGACCTCCCGTAGCGGCTTGCGAGGGCTCGGACCTGAATCGCTCGGGTGAAAGCCCGACATCCGCTACGGCGGTGCGAAACGCCTCGGCTTTTTTGCGGGCCGCCTGTCCGATGCTCGCCATCGCCCGATATTGTGTGCCGTCGACGTTTTCCAGCGTTTCGGTCAGAGCCGCAACCCGCAGCGCCATCGATGATCCGTCCTCGTCGCGGCTCGCGTGGGTGTTCGGCCCGTTCGGTTCGATGTCGGCTTCGGGATGGGGCTTGTCGCGCCACGAGGGAAGCGCGGATTTGGCAGCTTCCGGTCGGGTGATCGATCCGGTCACGTCGGCCTCAGCCGGATTGTCGACCGGTTCGTCATGCGAGCGGGCCTCGAGCGCCTGGGTCCGGGTCACGCCACGATCCGAAGGGCGGGCGAGCCCGGCCCGGTCGGCCAACTGCGCCACCAGGGAAGCTCGCGTTTCCAAGGACACGGCTCGCCGCGACAGATCCCGGATCTTTCCCTCGAGCGATCCCCGGGTGACGAGTTGCAGGCTGGTTTCCTGGTCGACCTGCGCCCGCAAGGCCGCGATGCGATCCTCGTAGGCGTATTGGACACTGGCCTGCCGGGCCATCATCGAGGCCACCAGATCGTCATGAAACGCCAGATAGAGACTCGATCCGGCTGTCCAGCACCCCAGCAAGGCAAGGCCACAAAGGCCCAGTCTGAACAGTCCTGTCCTCACGGTCACGGTCCAGCTCTTCGAACCCCGGGCCACCGTGATGAAATAATGCGAGGTGGGAAGCCGCACGTCGCCGCCGCCGCTTAAATCGCTCATGGAACACTCCGGCGCTGGCGCGACCTTCCTGATTCCAATCCCATCCGATCATGGTTAAGGAACCGGAAATGATCACCGGAGCAAGATTGGCCTAAAGCGCTTGGGCGTCCTTGAGCACGGCTTCGGCATGCCCCGGTACTTTGACTTTCGTCCAGATCTTGGCGATGCGGCCCGCCGCGTCGATGAGAAAGGTGGTGCGTTCAACTCCCATGTAGCGCCGTCCGTACATGCTCTTTTCCACCCAGACACCGTAGCCCTCGAGCATCGCCTTGCTCTCGTCGGAAACGAGCGGCAGATCGAGGGCGTGTTTGGCCTTGAACTTGTCGTGGCTCGCGATGGAATCGGGCGAAATGCCGATGACGGCGGTGTCGGCCTCGGCGAACTGGCTGCGCAGCGCGTTGAATTCGATGGCTTGCTGGGTGCAACCGCTCGTGTCGTCCTTCGGGTAGAAATAAAGCACCGCCTTGCGGCCCGACAAGGATTGCAGGGAGCATGAGGTGCCTCCCGTTTGAGCGAGATCGAAGGCAGGGGCCTGATCTCCGATCTTGAGCGTCGAGGGCATCGGCCATCCTTACGTTTCGTTCGTTATCCATTCTGGGCACATAGTTGCCATGGCGTCGCCATCCTAATTGGCGACACGCGGGCCGGAAAGCCCGTCGAGCATGCAGAGGTTGAGACGGTTTGGTCGAATACCAGGAACCCTCGAACCACCGCCTCGTCCGTAAGCCGTCAAAAGGCGCTTGGGCGAAGCGGAACCAGATCGGAGGTCGGCGACGCTCCGGGGTTCGGCGCGCCTGCATGGTCGGTCTTGCGTTCACGTCCAGCCTGATCTTCTTGGCGCTGATCGCAGGCGGCTTTTTCTTCCTTCGCTTGGCCCAGGGTCCGATCGACGTCGGTCTTGGATCACGCATCGCGGCTGGGCTGGAGGACAGGGTCGGGTTGGGCTACGTTTTCACGGTCGGCACGACCTCCGTGGAACAGAGCAGCACCGGCCCCAGTCTGACCATAGGTCAGTTCGTCGTGAAGGACCGCGGCGGTCGAACCGTCATGGCGGCACCGCGGGCCGGCATCTCGGTCGACCCCCTTGCCCTGGCATTTGGGCAAATCTCTCCCAAACGGCTCGAAATCGAGGACATCCTGCTCCGGGTCGTGCGCCGCGACGATGGGCAGATCGCAATGACCGCAGGGGTCGATGACGCCGCAACCCTGTCGCTGGGTGGCGTCTTCGAATCTGCGGCCGAACATGCCCCGACCCCTAGCGAAACGGTGGTCGCTGGCGGCGCGGCGCAGGGTTTGCTGGCCTCGTCGTCCGAGGCTGAGAAACTCGCGCCTCCGCCCCCTGTCGGTCCGTCCGCCAACGGGCGGACCTTGACGCGGGCGCTGGTCGCGCTCGTCAACGACTTGGCAACCTCGATGTTCGACGCCACGAGCCCGGTGCGGGCGCTCGACCGCTTCGGCATCGAGCGCGGCACGCTCGTGGTCGACGACAGGCCTCGACATGCCTCGATGACGTATCGAAACTTCGGCGTCGAGTTCGATCGGGAGGGCAACGACGGTATCTTCGTGAACGCCGGCGCCGATGGTCCGTCCGGGCATTGGTCGATCTCGGCGCGGGTCACCCGCACCCCCGAGGGGGTCAAGCTCGTGGGCCTTACCGCCGATCACCTCTCCATCGACGAAATCATGTTGGCGGGCGGGATGCGCACACTCGCCATGGACACCGACATGCCCCTGTCGATGAACGTCGATCTGGCCGTGGGTGCTGACGGCAAGTTGTCGCGGGCCGATGGCATCCTCAGCTTCGGGGCAGGCTATTTCCGGCTTGACGACCCGGATCACGAGCCCGCCATGGTGGACTCGTTCCGCATTCCGGTCAGTGTCGATCCTGCGAGCGGCGACATTTCGGTCGCCAACGCGGACCTTCATGCGGGCGAAACGTCCTTCAAGGTCGATACGAAGATCCTGTCTCCCGCTGCTCCTGGTGATCCCTGGCGGATGAACGGGTCGGCCAGCGGCATCTTCGGCGCCGAGCGCCCGGGCGAGAAGCCGATCACCCTCAGTAAGATCATCGTGGCGGTCCAGGCCTATCCCGACCTCGACAAGGTTGTGATCGACCACTTTGCGATCAACGGCCCCGAGGTCGCGTTCAAGGCCGACGCGACCTGGCAGGGCAAACCGAGCGGCAACGGCTTTCTCATCACCAGCACGATGGAAGCGGGCCGGATGCCGGGCTCGAACGTCATGCGCTTGTGGCCCAACTGGGTGGCGGCGCCTCCCCGGACGTGGCTGCTCGCAAACCTCCGTGGCGGCACTCTGGATTATGGGCGCGGCAAGTTCTCCATCACGGATGTCGACCTGAAGACGATGCGTAATCAGAGGTCCGTCCCGGACGACCACTCACACATCGAGTTCGGGGTCTCGAACGCATCATTGAACTTCATGCAGGACGTGCCGCCGCTCCGCGGCCTGGACGGGACCGGAGTGATCACGGGAGATACCCTGACCTTCAACGCCTCCAAGGGCGAGATGGAGGTCACCGCGGGCCATATCCTGACGCTCGGCGACGGCATCTTCTCGATTCCCAGCATGGACCCCAAGCCGTCCCCCGCCCTCATCACGTTGCGGGTCACCGGGCAAATCGATACGACCGCCGAACTCCTGGCGCGTGACGCCCTCAAGCCTTACGCCAACCTGCCGATCGACTCGTCGAGCATTCGGGGCGAGGTCGACGGCCGCCTCACGATCAACCTGCTGCTCGGCGACCACGTTCCTCCCGATTCGGCGAAAGTCGGTGTTGCAGCGACGGTCAGGAACTTCTTTGCCGACAAGGTCATCGGCAAGGAGCCTCTGGACGGTGCCACGCTCAGCATCGTGGCCGACAAGCTCGGCCTCCACGCCAAGGGTGACGGGCGCATGTTCGGCGCTCCGGCCAGCATCGACTTGAAGAAACCGGCCGGCGGCGCGCCAAGCGAAGCAACCATCACCGTGACGCTCGACGATGCGGCGCGCGCCAAGGCGGGCTTCAACCTGGGCAAGAGCGTCACCGGTCCCATTTCGGCCAAGATCACGACATCGCTGACCGGCGGCGAAAAGAGCAAGGCGGCGCTCGACGTCGACTTCACCAAGGCGGCTTTCGACGGTCCCCTGCCAGGATTGAAGAAAGCGGCGGGGCGGCCCGCCAAGGCAACCTGCACCGTCACCCAGGGCGGCGACCGGGTCACGCTCGATCAGATCGCTTTCGACAGCGGCTCGACATCCATCAGGGGGTCGGCCCAGCTCGATGCCAACGGCGGCTTTCAGGGTGCGAAGCTGAGCCAGCTTCGGCTGTCTGCCGGAGACGACATGAAAGTCGATGCCGAGCAGGGCAGCGACGGGCTGAAACTCGTCGTGCGCGGCAGCAACATCGACGGGCGGCCCTTCTTGAAAGAGTTCATGTCCGGCGATGGTCCGGCGAAAGGCGACAGTCCGGGCAAGGATATCGACCTCGAGCTGCATACCAATCTGCTGACCGGGCAAAACGGCCAGGCTCTGTCCAACGCCGACCTTCGCTTGAGCCGAAAGGGCGGACAGTTCCGGCGGGTGCAGATGACGGCCCGGCTCGGTCGAGGCTTGGCGACGATCAACACCAACGGACAGGGACAGAGCGCCACCATCGTGGTCGCCACCAAGGACGCCGGCGCGACACTCTCCTTCCTCGATCTCTACAAGCGGATGGACGGCGGACGGCTCGATGCGACTTTTCGGTTTTCCGAGGGACGGCTCGACGGCTACACCGCGATCCACGATTTCACCATCAAGGAAGACCCGGCGATCAAGAAGCTCGCCGAGGAGGAAATCCCGAGCGACCGGCGCAACGCCGGAGCGCGGATCACGTCCTCGGCGGTGCCCTTCACCAAGCTGGAAGCCTATCTGTCGCGAAGCGGCAACAAGGTCGAGATACGCCAGGGATCCATGTACGGGCCGCAGATGGGTGCGACCGTCGAAGGATCGATCGATTTCGCGCACGATCGGGTCGCCTTGAACGGCACCTTCGTGCCGGTCTATGGGCTCAACAATCTGTTCTCGCAGATCCCGGTCTTGGGCGTTCTGCTCGGCGGGGGCGCCCATGAAGGCTTGTTCGCGGTGAACTACCGCATCGACGGTTCGGCGGCGGCACCGGTCATGAGCTTCGATCCCCTGTCGGCGCTGGCGCCGGGCATCCTCCGCAAGATCTTCGGCGCGATCGACAGCGCGGCTCAGCAGCAGGGTGGCCCCGCCGACACCGCACAGACCGGCACGACCGCGCAGGTTCCCAGCGACCGCGCCGCCGGGCCAGGGGGGGGCGGCATAGCCCTACCTGAATAGGGGCACGGCAACACGCCGCAATACGACGCGGGGAAGCGAGCCTTAACCTCAGAGGAGCAGCGCGAGTGCCCTGTCCCGCCTGAGAAGCAGGGTTCGGCGCGCTCGCCAGCTACTCGGGGCGGAGCAGCACGTGTTTCTTGCGTCCCAGCGACAGCTTGACGACGCCGGTCGCCGCAAAGTCACCCGTGGTGAGGAGATCGCGCTCGTTCGCAACGGCTAGGTCGTTGACCCTCAGCCCGCCGCCTTTGACCTGCCGACGCGCTTCGCCCGTGGAGGCGACGAGGCCCGCGCGCACGAAGGCCGACAGGACCCCGATCCCTTCCAAAACTTCGCTGCGGCTGATCGCGAGCGTCGGGAGATCGTCGGACAGCGTGCCTTCCTCGAAGGTCTTGCGGGCTGCAGCCTCGGCGGCCTCGGCGGCCTCGCGGCCGTGCAGCAGGGCCGTGGCCTCGGTCGCCAGCAGCTTCTTGGCCTCGTTTATTTCAGCCCCGGCAAGGTCCTCCAGTCGCGCGATCTCGTCCATCGGCAGCAGGGTGAACAACTTCAGAAAGCGGCCGACGTCCGCGTCCTCGCTGTTGCGCCAGAATTGCCAGTAATCATAGGGCGACTTCATGTCGGCCTTCAGCCAGACCGCGCCCGCCGCCGTCTTGCCCATCTTGGCGCCGGACGCCGTGGTGATCAGCGGGCAGGTCAAGGCGTAGAGCTGGCCGGTGCCCATGCGGCGCCCCAGATCGATGCCGGTGACGATGTTGCCCCATTGGTCGGAGCCGCCCATCTGCAGCGTGCAGCCGTAGCGCCGATACAGCTCGACGAAGTCGTAGGCCTGCAGGCACATGTAGTTGAATTCCAGGAACGACAGCTCCTGGTCGCGTTCGAGCCGCAGCTTGACGCTGTCCATCGACAGCATGCGGTTGACGGAAAAATGCCGGCCGACATCGCGCAGGAAGTCGATGTAGTTCAGCGCCGTCAGCCACTCGGCATTGTCCCGCATGGTGGCGTCGGTCCGGCCCTCGCCGAAGCGCAGGAAGCGGGAAAAGGTCTCCTTGAGGCCGTCCTTGTTGGCCTTGATGGTGTCGAGGGTCAACACCTTCCGGCTCTCGTCCTTGCCGGACGGATCGCCCACCCGGGTCGTGCCGCCGCCCATGAGCACGATCGGCTTGCCGCCCGTCTTCTGCAGCCAATGCAGCATCATGATCGAAATGAGGCTGCCGACGTGGAGCGAGGGCGCCGTGCAGTCATAGCCCACATAGGCCACGAGCTCGCCCGAACGCGCCTTGGCGTCGAGCCCCGCGAGGTCGGAGCATTGATGAAGAAAACCTCGTTCCGTCAGGACCTTCAGGAAATCGGAGGTGACGCTTGCATCGGACATTGGACGTTTTCCCGGCGCCGCCTTCGTGGGCGTCGCGCAATCGCTCGATCGAGAGCCGCTACGCTACGGCAGCCCGAGTCCTTGGCTTTTGCACCAAGCCGGACGTAAAATCGAGACATGTCGAGGGAAGAGATGCCATGACCGCACCACCTGGCCCACGCCGTCGCGCCATAGGGCTGATCAGCGGGACGTCCATGGACGGCGTCGACATCGCCCTGATGGAGACCGACGGCATCAGCAGCCTGACGTTCGGCCCGACCGGCTTTCTGGCTTATACGGACGCGGATCGGGCCGTACTCCGGCAGGCGTTAGCCGATGCGGCCGCCCTCGACGATCGCGGTGCCCGCCCGGGGGTGCTGGCCGAGGCCGAATCCCGGGTGACCGAGCGCCACGCCGAGGCGGTCGAGGGCTTTTTCCTGCAACACGGCATCGATCCCGGCGCCATCGACGTCGTCGGATTCCACGGACAAACCATCCTGCATCGGCCCGAGCGCGCCGTGACGGTACAGATCGGCAGCGGAGAGGCTCTGGCAAGACGGCTCGGTATCGACGTCGTCTGCGATCTGCGGGCCGCCGACATGGTGGCGGGCGGGCAGGGGGCGCCGCTCGTGCCGGTGTTCCATCAAGCTTTGGTCCAGGCCACGGACCTCGTGGGACCCGTCGTGCTGCTCAACATCGGGGGCGTCTCGAACGTCACCTATCTGCCGGGCGGCGGCGCCGATCCGATCGCCTGCGACACCGGTCCCGGCAATGCTCTGCTCGACGATCTGATGCTGGAGCGGACCGGCGAGCCGATCGACCGGGATGGGGCGACCGCGGCGCGGGGCAGGGTGGACGAGGCGATCTTGGCCGACCTGCTGCGCCATCCCTTCTTCGACCAGCCGGCTCCGAAATCGCTCGACCGCAATGCGTTTTCGCGCGACGCGGTGGCGCGGCTCGACACCGCCGACGCCGCCGCGACGCTGACCGGCTTCACCGCAGCCAGCATCGCGCGCGTGTTTTCGCATCTGCCGCAGCGGCCAAACGAAGTCATCGTGTGCGGCGGCGGCGCCCGCAATCCGTGCCTCATGATGGAATTGCGAAACCGCCTGCCCTGCCGGGTCTCGACCGCCGAGGATCACGGGTGGAATGCCGAGGCCATGGAGGCGCAGGCCTTCGCCTATCTGGCGGTGCGGAGCCTCATGGGCCTGCCGCTGACATTTCCGACCACAACGGGGGTCAGGTCCCCGGTCACGGGCGGGGTACTGCACCCGGCCTTGTAAGGGACGGGCAGGGTTGCGCACCCTCCTGCCCATCATAGCGGCGCTGGGCCGCGAGCACGTCGGCGATATGATGCTCGGCCCAAAGCCGCAGCCCATCGACCGTCGCGGCCAGGGTGCGGCCGAGCGGCGTGATCGCATATTCCACCGTCACCGGCACCGTCGGCCAAGCCTGGCGCGAGACGAGCCCGTCGCGCTCCAGACTCTTCAGCGTCTGCGACAGCATCTTCTGCGATACGCCCTCGATGCGGCGGCGCAGGACATTGAAGCGAAGCGGACCGTCCTGCAGCAGAATGAGGATCAGCACGGCCCATTTGTCGCCAACCCGGTCGAGCACGAGTCGAGTGGGACATCTCGCCACAAAGGGGTTCGGACGATGCGGGTCGGTTTCCATCGGGTGACCTGGTGAGACGCGCGTGCCTTCTTTTCGCAGCAGGCGGGTTTTGTTATCTGGTTTCCACCAGTTACCACGAGTGGAGACGAGAATGAAGATCGCCCTCATCGGCGCGACAGGCCATGTCGGCTCGCGCATCCTGAACGAACTGTCCCAGCGCGGCCACACGGTTGCGGCCGTGGTGCGTAACCCCGAGAAGGTGCCGACGCTCCCAGGCGTCCAGGCCCGCCAGGGCGACGTCTACAACGGGGAGGCGCTCGCGACAATTCTGGCATCGCACGATGCGGTCATCAGCGCGGTCCACTTCTCGCAGTCCAACCCTCACACCCTGATCCGCGCCGTGAAGGCCTCCCGGGTGCCGCGCTATCTCGTGGTCGGGGGCGCCGGCAGCCTCGAGATCGCGCCCGGCGTCAAGCTGATCGACTCGCCCGATTTCCCTGCCATCTACAAGGACGAGGCCCGCAAGGGCGCGGCCTTCCTCGACCTGCTGCGCGCCGAACCGGCGCTCAACTGGACGTTCCTGTCACCCTCGGCCGTCATCGCGCCCGGCGAGCGGACTGGAATATTCCGCCTGGGTACCGACCAGCTGTTGGTCAATGAGAAGGGAAGTACGATCTCGACGGAGGATTATGCGATGGCGCTGGTCGACGAGTTGGAAAAGCCCGCCCATGAGCGCCAGCGCTTCACGGTCGGCTAC
The DNA here is from genome assembly GCA_964245915.1 of uncultured Lichenihabitans sp. Taxonomy (GTDB): domain Bacteria; phylum Pseudomonadota; class Alphaproteobacteria; order Rhizobiales; family Beijerinckiaceae; genus Lichenihabitans. The sequence continues at coordinate 14,310 of CAXTOT010000101.1, forward strand.
TGACCTTCAGGTCACTGCCGTTCGCTGCGCGCCGGGGTGGCGATGCGCTCGGGGTTGCCGAGGCGCTTGTCGAGATAGACCCCGACATCGGCGATCAGCGGATCGACGCAATTCTCGAAGAAATGGTTCGCGCCCGGGATGATGGCGTGTTCGATCAGGATCCCTTTCTGGGTCTTCAGCTTCTCGATCATGGCCTGCACCTCCCGCAGCGGGGCCACGCGATCCTTGTCGCCATGTACGAACAAGCCCGACGACGGGCAGGGCGCCAAGAACGAGAAATCGTACAAGGTGGCGGGTGGCGCGATGGAGATGAAGCCTTCGATCTCGGGTCGGCGCATGAGGAGCTGCATGCCGATCCAGGCCCCGAAGGACACGCCCGCGATCCAGCAGGCCCGCGCCTCGGGACTGATCGATTGCGCCCAGTCGAGCGCCGCGGCGGCATCCGACAATTCGCCGGCGCCATGATCGAAGCCGCCCTGGGAGCGGCCCACGCCACGGAAGTTGAACCGGAGCACCGAGAAGCCCCGCTCGGCAAAGGTATAATAGAGGTTGTAGACGATCTGGTTGTTCATCGTCCCGCCGAACTGCGGGTGCGGGTGCAGGATGATGGCGATCGGGGCGCCGCGCTGCTTGGCGGGATGAAAGCGGCCTTCGAGCCGGCCGGCCGGCCCGGTAAAAATCACTTCAGGCATGAAAACTCCACATGCCGCAGCACTTAACGTGCTGGAATGCCGCGGCGAACACACGCCAAGTCGCGCCCATCGGCTTGACTTCGGCGTCGGTTTGGCTGTTAGAATTATTCTAACGGTTCCAGAAGGCTTGTCGGTCGGCGCTCGCTGAGCGCACTCACACTGTTCCGCGTCATACCATGACGGCCTGGGCGAAAAGCAAGCACTTTGAGTAACGGTATGCGCCCTGATCGTATCTATCTCGACTTCAACGCGACCGCGCCGATGCGCCCAGCCGTCCGCAGCCGGATGGTCGACCTGCTGGCCGAGACCGGGAATGCGTCATCCATTCATGCCGAAGGGCGTAGGGCGCGGGCGATCATCGAACAGGCCCGCGGCGAGGTTGCGCGACTGGTCGGCGCACGGCCCGAACTGGTGGTGTTCACCTCGGGCGCCACGGAAGCTGCCGCCCTGGCTCTGACGCCGGGCCTTCGCTCGGCCCTTGGTCAAGGCCCGGTCGACCGGCTCCTGGTCGGCGCAACCGAGCACCCGGCGGTCGCGACGGGCCACCGTTTTCTTAAAGACGGCGTCAAAATCGTTCCGGTGCAGTCGGACGGCGTTATCGACCTGGCGGCGCTCGAGACGATGCTGCAAGACGGCTCCGGCCGGACCCTGCTGGCGTTGCAAGCCGCCAACAGCGAGACCGGCGTCCTGCAGCCGGTCGCGCAGGCGGCGGATCTGGTTCACGCCCAGGGCGGCCTCATAGTCTGCGACGCCGTTCAAGCGGCCGGGCGCATCGAATGCAGCTTCGCGGCGCTCAGGGCCGATGTCATCTTGTTGTCGGCCCACAAGCTGGGCGGCCCACAGGGTGTCGGCGCCATGGTGATGGGTTCGGACGCGCTCCGCATCGAAACGCCGCTCGTTCGCGGCGGCGGCCAGGAGCGCGGGCTTCGCGGGGGGACCGAGAACGTGCTCGCCATCGCGGGATTCGGCGTCGCGGCCCGCGAAATTGCGTCGCGCCCCGACGTCGCCCGCCTGAGCGCCCTGCGCGATGGACTGGAGGGACAACTCGCCCGCCTGGTGCCCGACCTTGCGGTATTCGGCGCCGACGCGCCGCGGTTGCCCAACACCACCGCCTTCGCGATGCCGGCGATTGCCAACGAGACCCTGCTCATGGCACTCGATCTCGAGGGCATCGCGGTCTCGACCGGCTCGGCCTGCTCGTCCGGCAAAGTTTCTCGGTCGCACGTCCTTGAGGCCATGGGTGTCGATGCGCATCTATCGGGTGGACTGATCCGGATCAGTTTGGGGTGGTCCAGCACGACTGCCGATGTCGATCGCTTCATCGAAGCGTTCGGGGTCATCCTGCAACGCATCAGAGGACGGGCCATGCGGTCCGCGGCTTGAAGACAACAGGACAGGCGTGGCACAAGCGCGCTTGTCCCCGCCCGGCGCGGCAAGCCGCCTAAGGTTCGAGGAGTATTTGAATGGCCGCAGTTCAGGAAACCGTAGATCACGTCAAGTCGCTCGACGTGAACGAATACAAATACGGCTTCGTGACGGACATCGAATCCGATCGGGCCGCGCAGGGCTTGTCGGAAGAGACGGTGCGGTTCATCTCGGCCAAAAAGGGTGAGCCCGAATGGCTGACCGAATGGCGGCTGGACGCCTACCGGCGCTTTCTCACCATGCGCGAGCCGACCTGGTCGCGGGTCGAGCACCCGCCGATCGACTACCAGAGCCTCTATTACTTCTCGGCTCCAAAATCGGCCGGATCGGGCCCGAAGTCGCTCGAGGACGTCGATCCCGAACTGCTGCGGACCTATGAAAAACTCGGCATCCCCCTGCGCGAGCAGGAGATCCTGGCGGGCGTGCAGACCTCCCGCGTGGCCGTGGATGCCGTGTTCGATTCCGTGTCGGTCGCCACCACGTTCAAGGCCGAACTCGCCAAGTCGGGCGTCGTGTTCTGCCCGATCTCCGAAGCGGTCCACAGCCACCCCGAGTTGGTGAAGAAATATCTTGGCTCGGTGGTGCCGGTGACCGACAACTTCTTCGCCACCCTGAATTCGGCCGTCTTCTCGGATGGCTCCTTCGTCTACATCCCGCCGGGCGTGCGCTGCCCGATGGAGCTGTCGACCTATTTCCGCATCAACGAGCAGAATACGGGGCAGTTCGAGCGCACGTTGATCATCGCCGACAAGGGTTCCTACGTCAGTTATCTCGAAGGCTGCACGGCGCCCAAGCGCGACGAGAACCAGCTTCATGCGGCCGTGGTCGAACTGATCGCGCTCGAGGATGCCGAGATCAAATATTCCACGGTGCAAAATTGGTTCCCCGGCGATGCCGAGGGCAAGGGCGGCATCTACAATTTCGTCACCAAGCGCGGCGATTGCCGCGGCGACAATGCCAAGATCTCCTGGACCCAGGTGGAGACCGGCTCCGCCATCACCTGGAAATACCCGTCCTGCATCCTGCGGGGCGACAACTCGCGCGGCGAGTTCTACTCGATCGCGATTTCGAACGGGCGCCAGCAGGTCGACAGCGGCACCAAGATGATCCACCTCGGCAAGAACACGACGAGCCGGATCATCTCCAAGGGCATCGCGGCCGGCCGGT
>CAXTOT010000102.1:0-17447 GCA_964245915.1 uncultured Lichenihabitans sp.
GTGATCGCGGACGCGCACGCCCTTGGCTTCGCGATCAAGCCCGACGAGGCCCGGGGTATCGCGACGAACGGCATGACGATCATCGAGGCGGCCGAGGAACAACTGGGCTTCTCCCATCCCACCTTGGATTGGCGCCACATCTCGTTCTGCCAGATCGCGGCGCCCGTGGAGACGAGACCGGACGGCGTCCTGACCGGAGCCAATGCAGTCGCGCTTCGCCCGGGCAAGCTCGACCGCTCGCCGTGCGGCACGGGCTGCTCGGCCCGCATGGCGGTGCTCCACGCGAGGGGACAGATGAAGGTGGGCGACCGCTTCATCGGCAACTCGATCACCGGCACGGCGTTCGATTGCCGCATCGATGCGGCGGTCTCGGTCGGGGGACGGCCGGGCATCAGCCCCATCATATCGGGCAGCGCCTGGATCACGGGCACCCACCAGCACACCCTCAACCCGTCCGACCCGTTCCCGGCCGGCTATCGCCTTTCGGACACATGGCCGATGAGGCGCGGCGAGACCTGAGCGCCGCACGGCGCAGCGACTATTTCTACAAACGCCGTTCCTCTTTCTGGAGAGCGAGTTGACCCTGATTCTGACAGACCGCGACGACGCCATGAAACGTGGCGAGGCCGGCAACGCGGCGGCCTTCGCGATGAGCATCCTGGCCCCGTTCGCCGAGGCGGTCGGGGCCGAGTCGTTCCTCGACGTGACAGGCGCGCACATCGACGGCTGCCTGTACCACGGCCCGGTGAGCCTAGATTTCGTCGAACGGCTCGTGGCGGCGGGGGGACGCGTCAAGGTTCCGACAACGTTGAATGTCGGCACGCTCGACCTGATCCACCCCGAGCTCATGCAGGTGCCGCCGGGCGAACGGGCTCCGGCCTCGCGACTCATGAAGGCACACGAGGACCTCGGCTGCCAGCCCTCCTTCACTTGCGCGCCCTACCAGACGCTGTTTCGCCCCAAGTTCGGCGAACAGATCGCTTGGGGCGAGTCCAACGCCATCGTGTTCGCCAACTCGGTCATCGGAGCCCGGACCAACCGGTACGGCGATTTCATCGACCTTTGCTGCGCCATCACGGGCCGGGCGCCGGCCTGGGGCCTGCACCTCGACGAGAACCGGCGCGGCGAGATCCTGTTCCGCCTCACCGGCTTTCCTGCCTCGATCGAACCCACCGACGCCCTGTTCGTTGCGACGGGGCTCCTGATCGGTAAGCCGAGCCGCAACCGTATCCCGGTCGTCGACGGCCTCCCGCCGCCACGCGACGAGGATCAATTGAAGGCCATGGGCGCCGCCTCGGCGTCGACCGGCTCCGTCGGCCTTTTCCACGCGGTGGGGATCACGCCCGAGGCGCCGACGCTCGCTGCCGCCTTCGGGGGTCGCACTCCGGTCGAGACCATCGACCTCACGCCGGCCGACATTGCCGACGCTCTACGTCGATTGTCGGTGGTCCCAGACGGCACCAGCATCATCGCGGTCAGCCTCGGCACACCACATTTCTCGCGCCGGGAATGGGAGCGCTTCCTGCCGGTCTTGAAACGGGTCGCCCCGCGAAGCGGCATCCCGATCTATGTGAACACCGGTCGCGAGACCCTGCGGGGGCTGGAACGCGACGGTCTCCTCGATGGCACGGCCGACGACAACCTCAAGATCGTCACCGATACCTGTACTTATGCGACCGCCATCCTCGAAAGGCTCGACGGCGTGGTGATGACCAACTCCGGCAAATGGGCGCATTACGCGCCCGGGACCATCGGGGTTGCCGTCGCGTTCGGCGACATGGAGGATTGCGTCGCATCCGCCGCGGCCGGCCGCATCGTTCGGGGCGTTCGATGATCCGGTCCGCCCGATGCTACGCCGCGGGCGAGGCGAACGGCACGGCGCTGGTCCTGCAGGAGCCGCTCAGCCTCTGGGGCGGGATCGATATCGCGACCGGCACGATCATCGATAGTTCCCATCCGGACCGCGGCGCGTCCATTGCACGACGCATCCTGGTCATGCCGAGCGGCCGGGGCTCGTCGTCGTCGGCCTCCACGCTGGCGGAAGCCATCCGTCGCGGTACCGGGCCGCTCGGCATCGTCCTGGGCCAGGCGGATGGGATCCTGACGGTCGGCTCCCTCGTCGCGCAGGCGCTCTACGGCCTTCACTGCCCGATCGTGGTCTGCGCCCTCGATGCGATCGCGACCGGCGACCGCCTCCAAATCACAGCAGAGGCAGGGGGACACGCGCAGGTCATCCTGCCGCCTTGAAGGCCGATTGGGACTCTCGCGTCACCTTTGCGCTTGACAAGCAGCAATTGAAGGGTGCGTTGTCCGGACAACCGACAAGTGCTCAGGTCCGATCGAATCCGTGATGCCGACACGACCGCCCCCAGCGTCCTACCCGACCCGCGAGCTCTGCCGCTTCGTCGCGGGCTTGTCGTACGAGGCCATTCCGGCTCCGGTGATCGCCCGGGCCAAGGAACTCTTGGTCGATTGGCTGGGGTCCGCCGTGGCGGGGCGGGAAAACCGGGCCGTGGCCGGGTTCGAGGCCTTCGCGCGTGTCATGGGGCCGTCCACGGGCCCGAGCACCATCCTGACGACGCGCCACGCCACGTCGCCATATTTCGCGGCGCTGGTGAATGGCGCTTCGGCCCACGTCGTCGAGCAGGACGATGTCCACAACGGATCGGTGTTCCATCCGGCCGCCGTGGTGTTTCCGGCCGTTCTCGCCATGGCTGAGGCGGAGCAGAGCAGCGGTCGCAGGGTGCTGGAAGCCGTGGTGGCCGGCTACGAGGTCGGCATCCGTGTCGGCGAATGCCTCGGACGCAGTCACTACGCAGTGTTCCATACCACCGGTACGGCCGGGACGTTGGCCGCCGCCGCCGCGGTTGGCAAGCTGCTGAACCTCGACGAGGAGGCTCTCAACCACGCCCTCGGGACGGCCGGCACGCAAGCGGCGGGCCTTTGGGAATTCCTCAAGGATGCGGCCGATTCGAAGCAGGTCCACACCGCCAAGGCCGCGGCCGACGGGCTCCTCTCCGCATTTCTGGCCAAGCGGGACGTCACGGGCGCCAGGCAGATCGTCGAGGGGGCGCGGGGCATGGCGGCCGGCATGTCGCGCGATGCGGATCCGGCGAAACTCTCGGCCGGCCTCGGCACGCGCTGGGCGACCCTCGAGATGTCGCTGAAGTGGCATGCCTCCTGCCGCCACACCCATCCGGCCGCCGACGCCCTGCAGCTGGTGATGCGGCGCGACGGGCTCGCCGCCGCGGACATCGCCTCCGTGACGGCCCACGTCCATCAGGGCGCCATCGACGTGCTGGGCGCCGTGACGGAGCCGCAATCCATCCATCAGGCCAAATTCAGCATGGGGGGCGTGCTCGGCCTCATCGCAGTCCATGGCAAGGCCGGGCTTTTCGAGTTCGACCATTTCGCGCTCGGGGACCGAGACGTCGCATCGTTTCTCCACCGCGTGAGGATGACACTCGACGAAGAAGTGGACGCGGCCTATCCGAAGAAGTGGATCGGCAAGGTGACGGTCGAGACGCGCGACGGGCGCCGCCTGTCGGGCCGCGTCGACGAGCCGAAAGGGGATCCGGGCAATCCGCTGACAACCGGGGAGGTGCACGAGAAGGCCCACCGCCTCGCCCAATATCGCGGGGGCGCCACGCGCGCCGAGATGGATCGGTGGATCGGCGCCATCGAGACTTTGCAGGACCGCAACAGCCTCGGCCAATTCTTTCGGGGCGGGCAACCGTGAACCCGCCCGCAATGCTCGCGGACAAGCGTCCACGCTACCAGGTCGTGGCGGAGGCGCTCCTTGCCGCGATCGAGCGGGGCGACTTTCCGGTGGGCAGCAGCCTGCCGACCGAAGCGAGGATCTGCGAGCAGTTCGGTGTCAGCCGCCACACGGTCCGCGAGGCGTTGCGGAACCTGTCGAAAGCCGGGGTGGTGGCCAGTCAGCACGGCGTCGGCACCCAGGTCACGAGCAGCCGCGTGACGGAGCGCTACGTACAGTCGCTCGACAGCATCACCGATCTCTGGCGCTACGTGAAGGACACCCGTCGAGCGTTGATCGAGATCCGTGACGTGATCTCGTCCGATGTTGCGGCCCCCCTTCCGGGCGACCCCAGCGCGGGCTGGCGCATGCTCGAAGGCCTGCGGTTCGCTCTCGACGGCGCCGATCCGGTGGCGTGGACGCAGGTGTTTCTCCTGCCGAAATATGCCGACGTGTTCGACGCGTTCGAGCAGGATGTTCTGGTCTACGCGCTGGTCGAGCGACGCCACGGCATCGTGACGCAGCGCGTCCGGCAGACCATCACGGCGGTCGTGATCGACGAACACGTCGCCGAACTGGTCCGGGTCGAGCCGGGCAGCTGCGGCCTGGCGATCCTCCGGGAGTACATCAGCGCGACTGGCGAGATCTACGAGGTGACCTGGAGCGTGCATCCGGTCGACCGTTACAAGTATTCGATGGAAATCGTCCTGTCCTACGGGGCCGACGAGCTGCATCGCGGCCCAACGTCTCACGCCTTGCAGGCTCGTTCCTCACCATGAAGGCCGCCATGTCGAAAACCCCCGCGCTGCAACGCTTCCGCATCTATATCGATGGCCAGTGGCATGACTCGGCCTCCGGCGAGACGTTCGAGAGCCTGAACCCCTACACCGGCAAGGCCTGGGCGCTGATCCCCCGCTGCGACCAGCGCGACGCCGACCGCGCCGTGGAGGCCGCCCATCGCGCGTTCACGACCGGAGCTTGGCCCGCCTTGAACGCCACCCAGCGCGGCGCGCTGCTGCGGCGGTTGGGCGACCTGATCGCGCGCGACGCCAAGACGCTGGCCGCCACCGAGGTGCGCGACAACGGCAAGCTGATCGCCGAGATCGGGGCGCAGCTCCGCTACATACCGCAGTGGTTCTATTTCTTCGGCGGCTTGGCGGACAAGATCGAGGGCGCCGTGCTGCCGATCGACAAGCCCGACATGTTCACCTTCACGCGGCGCGAGCCCGTCGGCGTCGTGGCCGCTATCACGCCCTGGAACTCGCCCCTCCTGCTCGCGGTGTGGAAGATGGCGCCGGCGCTCGCGGCCGGCTGCACGATGGTGATCAAGCCGTCCGAGCATACGTCGGCGTCCATGCTCGAATTGGCGCCCCTGTTCGCTGAGGCGGGTTTTCCGCCGGGCGTCGTCAACGTGGTGACGGGCTTCGGCCCCGAGGTCGGGGAACCGCTCACCTCGCACCCAAAGGTGGACAAGATCGCCTTCACGGGCGGCGAGGCAGGCGGACGTCACGTCGCGCACAAAGCCATCGACGGCGGCTTCAAGCGGCTGACTTTGGAACTCGGCGGGAAGTCGCCCCAGATCGTGTTCCCGGACGTCAAGGTCGACGACGCCGTCAAGGGCGTGATCTCGGGCATCTTCGCGGCGACCGGACAGACCTGCATCGCCGGATCGCGGCTGCTGGTGCACGACAGCGTCCATGACGAGGTGGTCGACAAGGTGCTGGCGCTCGCCCGAACGGCCCGCATGGGCGATCCCATGCGGCTCGACACCCAGGTCGGCCCCATCACCACGCGTCCGCAATACGATCGCGTCCTGTCCTATATCGATGTCGCGAAGCGGGACGGAGCCAGCCTCGCACTCGGCGGCACGGCAGCGACGCGGGACGAATGCGGCGCGGGCTGGTTCATCGAGCCGACCATCTTCACGGGCGTGCGGAACGACATGCGGATCGCCCAGGAGGAGGTCTTCGGCCCGATCCTGTCGGTGATCCGGTTCAGCGACGACGAGGAAGCCTACCAGATCGCCAACGACAGCCTCTACGGCCTGGCCTCTGGGGTGTGGACGACGAGCATGAAGCGCGCCTTCACGGCCTCGGCGCGGCTCCGGACTGGATCGGTCTGGATCAACACCTACCGGGCCGTCAGCTTCATGGCGCCGTTCGGCGGCTTCAAGCGGTCCGGAATCGGGCGCGAGAACGGCCAGCACGCGATCGACGAATACCTGGAATCCAAGACCGTCTGGATGTCGTTCGCCGACGAGACGCCCAATCCCTTCGTGATGCGCTGAGCTGGCTCGCTGCTCAGTTCCCTCCTCCCGCTCGCTTCGGATCCTCCTTCGCCATGACCGCTACAGCCGCCGACTACCAGGACATCCGCGACGAGGTGCGCAAGCTCTGCGCCGCATTCCCGGGCGAATATTGGCGCAAGCTCGACCGTGCGATGGCCTATCCGGCCGAGTTCGTCGCAGCGCTGAGCAAGTCGGGCTATCTCGCGGCCCTCATCCCCGAGGAGTACGGCGGCTCGGGGTTGCCGCTCTCGGCCGCGGCCGCCATCCTCGAGGAGGTGCAGCGTGCGGGCTGCAACGGCGGCGCCTGCCACGCCCAGATGTACATATTGGGGGCGCTGCTGCGGCACGGCGACGCCAGGCAGAAGGAGACCTATCTGCCGAAGATCGCCTCGGGCGCGTTGCGGCTCCAGGCGTTCGGGGTGACGGAGCCATCCAGCGGCACCGATACGTCCTCGATCAAGACCACCGCTGTGCTGGACGGCGATTATTACGTCGTCAATGGGCAGAAGATCTGGACATCGCGCGCCGAATATTCGGACCTGATGCTGCTTCTCGCCCGAACGACCCCCAAAGAACAGGCGGCGAAGCGGACCGACGGCCTCTCGATCTTCATTCTCGACATGCGGGAGGCGTTGAAGGCGGGCCTCACCATCCGCCCCATCCGCACCATGATGAACCACGCCACGACCGAGGTGTTCTTCGACAACGTCCGCATCCCGGCCGAGAACCTGGTCGGCGAGGCCGGCAAGGGGTTCCGCTACGTGCTGTCCGGCATGAACGCCGAACGCATCCTGATCGCCGCCGAATGCATTGGCGACGCGAAATGGTTCATCGACAAGGCGTCGGCCTATAGTCGCGAACGCACGGTCTTCGGCCGGCCGATCGGGCAGAACCAGGGCATCCAGTTCCCCATCGCCAAGGCCTATGCCCAGATGCGTGCGGCCGAACTGATGGTGCACGAGGCCGCAGCGCTGTTCGAAGCGGGCCGCGACTGCGGAGCCGAGGCCAACATGGCCAAGATGCTGGCGGCCGACGCGTCCTGGGCGGCGGGCGAGGCCTGCGTGCAGACCCACGGCGGCTTCGCCTTCGCGGAGGAATACGACGTGGAGCGCAAGTTCCGCGAAACGCGGCTCTACCAGGTCGCGCCGATCTCGACCAACCTCATCCTGAGCTACATCGCCGAGCATGTCCTCGGCATGCCGAGGTCCTATTGATGGCCGCCGCACGTCCCCTCGAGGGCATCGTGGTGGCGGCGATCGAGCAGGCCGTGGCCGCGCCATTCTGCACCTCCCGCCTGGCCGATGCCGGTGCGACCGTCATCAAGGTCGAGCGCCCGGGAGGCGATTTCGCGCGCGGCTACGACGACGTCGTCGGAGGTCAGAGCAGCTATTTCGTCTGGCTGAACCGCGGCAAGCAGTCCGTCGTGCTGGACCTGACGCGGCCGGGCGATCGCGCTGACCTCGCGGCCTTGCTCGGCCGCGCCGACATTCTGGTCCAGAATCTCAAGCCGGGTTCGCTGGGCAAGCTTGGTTTCGGCCCGGACGCCTTACGGGTGCTCCACCCCAAGCTGATCACCTGTTCGATCAGCGGGTACGGCGAGACGGGTCCCCTCGCCGCCCGCAAAGCCTACGACCTCCTGATCCAGGCGGAATCGGGCTTGTGTTCGGTGACCGGTGGCCCCGAGGAGCCGGCCCGAGTCGGCATTTCGATCGTCGACATCGCGACCGGGGCGACGGCCTATGCGGCGCTGCTCGAAGCGCTTATCGCGCGGGGCCGCACAGGCCTTGGGGCCGATATCCAGGTATCGATGTTCGACGTGATGGCCGATTGGCTCACCGTGCCGCTGCTTCACGCGGAAGGGGGTAGGGGCCCCAAGCGGATGGGGCTTTCGCATCCGTCCATTGCCCCCTACGGGGTGTTCGCCGCCAGGGATGCCGGCCGCGTCTTGATCTCCATCCAGAGCGATCGCGAATGGGCGACGTTCTGCCGGGAGATCGCGGGCGACCCCTCCTTGATCGACGATCCTCGTTTCGCCACCAACGTGCTGCGGGTTCGGCATCGGGCCGAAACCGATCGCGTCGTCGCGGAAGCCATCGGGCGCATCGACAAGGCGACCCTGGTCGCCCGATTGACGGGAGCCGACCTCGCCTTCGCCGAGCTGAACGACATGGAGGCCTTGTCGCGCCATCCGCAGCTGCACCGGATCGAGGTGGAAACGGAGGCCGGTCCGGTCGCCTATCCGGCGCCGGCGCCGATCGTCGTGGGCGCGGCGCGGCGCTATGCGGCCGTCCCGCGCCTGGGCCAGCACGATGCCCTCTACCGCGCGAGGCCGCCTGGAGCCGGAGCATGAGCGAGCCGCTCGACATCGCGGTGTTCCGGGCATGGATCTCGCGCGAGGATCATGGGTCCGATCTCGTCACGCCCGAACTGGCCAAGCGGTTTTCCGCGACCCTCGACCATCCCATGTCCGAGCGGATCGGCACGCTCGCGCCCCTCGGCATCCATTGGTGCCTGGCGCCCCCCACGCTTCCGACGTCCACGCTCGGCCCGGACGGTCATCCCGAGCGAGGGGGCTTCCTGCCGCCGATCCCGCTGCCGCGTCGCATGTGGGCCGGCGGCTCGCTCGCGTTGAAGCAGCCGCTCCATGTCGGCGACCTCGTACAGCGTCGATCGCGCATCGGGGACGTCATTCTCAAGCAGGGCCGCACCGGGCCGCTCTGCTTCGTCACGGTCCAGCATGAATACAAGGTCGACGACCGCGTCGTGTTGGCCGAGGATCAGGAGATCGTCTACCGGGGACTCGAGAATCATGGGCCGCCGCCCCGCAGCAAGCCGGTCAGCGACGATGCGCCGGAAGCGCGCTGGACCAGGACGGTGGACGCGGAACCCACTCTGTTGTTCCGCTACTCGGCCCTGACGTTCAACGGGCACCGTATCCACTACGACCGCCGCTATTGCAACGAGCAGGAAGGCTACCCCGGGCTCGTGGTTCACGGGCCACTTCAGGCAACGCTTCTGCTCCGGTTCGCGGCCGAAATCCGAGGCGGGGAAGCGGTGCACCATTTCGCCTTTCGCAGCGTCGCCCCGCTGTTCGACGGAGCGACCTTCCACCTGAACGCCGTCGAGACGGGGGACGGCCTGCAACTCTGGACAGCAGACCACACGGGCCGCAAGGCCATGACGGCCCAGGCGACCTGGTGAGTTCCGTACCCACGCCGCCCTGCATCGCGCCCTTGTTCGTTCCCGGAGACCGGCCCGAGCGGTTCGACAAGGCCGCGAGGTCCGGCGCCGATGCCGTCATCATCGATCTCGAGGACGCCGTGTCGCCGGACTCCAAGGAGGCCGCCCGCGCGGCCCTGAGGACGAGCTTCACGGCGCTGCCGGTCTTCGTGCGGGTCAATGCCGCGGGAACGGCCTGGCACGCCGATGACCTCGCGGCCGTCGACGCGCTGCCGCTGGCCGGCATCGTGCTGCCGAAAGCGGACGCGGAGGTCGACCTCGGCCACGTCGCGACCAGGCACGCCCTCGTTGCGCTGATCGAGACCGGGAAGGGGATTGCGGACGCGCGCCGCGTCGCTGCCCACCCCAGGGTGGTGCGTCTCGCCTTCGGTTCCATCGACTACACGGCCGACCTCGGCTGCGGCCACACGCGCCAAGCCCTTCTGCTGCCGCGCTCCGAACTGGTCCTGGCGTCCCGCTTGGCTGGCCTCCCTCCGCCGCTCGACGGCGTGACGGAGACTCTCGACGACCCGACCGCCGTCGAAGCTGATGCAAGACACGCCGCGGAGCTCGGGTTCGGCGGCAAGCTGTGCATCCACCCCAAGCAGATCCCGGCTGTTTTCCAGGGCATGCTGCCCTCCCAGGCCGATATAACCTGGGCCGAACGAGTCCTCGGCTCGTCGAGCGGCACGAACGTGATCGACGGAATGATGGTCGATCCTCCGGTCCGCCTCCGCGCGGCGAACATCCTCGCGCGGGCTGGCCGTGTCTGAAAGTTCTGGCCTGACGGCGCAGCCAAAAGCGCCTGAGATGCGCCTGTCCAAAGGATTGCGTTCGCCTGAGTATGCGCCAATCACGGCCGCACTGCCCAGGCGCGCAGGTCGATGTCAGTCCGGCGGACCACGCCGCCTATTCAAAAGGCAGGCCGATCCATACATCTTTACCGGCTGCGTTACCGCGTAAGCGACCGCGCGCCGGCCACAGCCGCACGGCTGCCAACACCGCGCCTGCCGACATTGACGCAAGTGCAGCAGAGGCTAGCGGCAGGCTCACTTTGGGGCCGACCCAGCCAGCGATAGGTGATCAGCCGACAAACATGCGACAGCGCGAACTGAGCCGCGAAGAGGGCAGGGCGGTCCTCGGGGGACGAGGAGCGGCGAAGGAGGCGGCCAGATGGCGTCAGTGTCAGCGAACAGCCCAGAGCGAGCAGGAGCCAAAGCAGAGGCAGGAGTCTGAAGCCGCTGACCAGCGTGCCGGCGGACAATGCCACAACCAGAACGACCGCGCCCGTCAGCATGGCAGTACGATCCGTGACGTTGTCGAGAAGACGCGGCAACGCAAGCGCAGCGGCCATCGAGCCTCCCCCGAATGCGGCCAGCGCCAGCGCGGTCGCAAGCTGGCTTATCCGGAACTCCGCCTGGACCAGCACGACGGTGTTGACGATCACCATTGAACTCGCGGCCGCGACCGCGAGGTTCAGCGCGAGCAGGCCACGCAGCCGCGACGTAACGAGATAAATGCTCAGCCCGAGCGTGTTGCAGAATTCTTCCTGGATGGGGTCTTAAGGCTTTGAAGTAGTCGTCGCATTCCCTGGGGCGAGGTGCGATGTGCTCACGATCAACAGCGATGATCTCTCGGCAGCCTGCCCCTCATAACAGCCGGACAGCCCGGCCCAGCCGGCGATCGTCGTGGCCTCAATCAGCGAAACGGCATCGGACGCGATCGTCATGCCTCGCATGGCCTCAACGGCCGAGGTCACCTCGACCCGAACTACAACTTGCTTCGGGAAGCCTCCTCGTTCCTCGCGAGGTGCTCGCCGGGAACGTCCCAGAACGCAATTTGACAATAGCCTGTCATGATGACATGTAGAACGCAAATGACAGATCCTCTCATCCCTTTGAACGAAAGCGCTTTGACCACCCTGCTAATCACGGTGTTCCGGCTGAACGGCGCCCTCCTGGCAGCGGGTGATCGCCTCGTTCGCGACCTGGGCCTGACCAGTGCCCGATGGCAGGTGCTCGGCGTGGCCGCGGCAGCTCCGGTGCCGCTCCCGATCGCGTCGATTGCACGGAATATGGGGCTGACGCGGCAGGGGGTCAGACAGGTCGTCAGCGATTTGGAACAGTCCGGCCTCGTCCGTTTCGCACCGAATCCCCATCACCGTCGTGCGCATCTAGTGGTGCTGACGCCAAAGGGTGAGGAGGCCAATCGGGCTGCTCTCGCGCGTCAAGCGCCATGGGCGGCCGAGCTCGGCCGCGGTCTGGATGCGACCCAGGTGAAGGATGCAGCCGACCTGCTCGCCGGCCTGCTGCAGCGGCTCGACGGCGGGTCGCGCGACGAAGGAAGAGGGGGACGATCATCGGCAGTCGATGGCGGCGCATCGATTTCAGGCGGTGATGACAGCCTTTCGCTCGAGCCGTCCTGCTGAAAAGGCTCGAACAGATTTTTGGTTCGAACTCGGCAGGCCCAGTCCTGGCCGGTTCTTGGAGGTATGCTTTGGACCACGATACGGGTTCGCTTCGAGAGCGGACAGGCGGCTCCGAATACGACGTCGACGTGGTGGTCGTCGGCGCCGGCCCCATCGGCCTGGCGCTCGCCTGCGCCCTGCTCCACCACGGCGTCCGCTGCCGCATCTTCGAGCGTCGGGAGGGTCAGTCCGAGGAGTCGAAGGGACACAACCTGAACGCCCGCTCTCAGGAATTGCTCGAGTCTATCGGCGTGCGAGGGGCGATCGCGGCCAAGGCCTACCCGGCCCCGGATGCGCAGATCCTGATCGAGGGGAAGCCGCTCGCCCGATTGGCAACGCGCGGGTCCGGCAGCCCCTACGATGTCGCTCTGTTCTCCAGCCAAGCTGCGATCGAGGGCGTGCTCGCCGATGCCATCGGCGAGCACGGGGGCCGCGTCGAACGGGGTCGGCCGGTGCTGGGGATCGATGGAGATCCCGACGGCGTCGACATCGTGGTCGGCCACGCCGGCGACGGCAGCGACGATGCCGATCGGGACCGCGAGCGGGAGTTGCGCGAGCCGGAGCGCCTGCGCTGCCGCTACCTCGTGGGCGCGGACGGCGTGAGAGGTACCGTGCGCAAGGCCATCGGCCTGGACTTCGCGTTGACCGAGCTCGAAGGACGGGCCACCCGGCAGATCGACGCCAAGCTGACATGGCAGCGCTCGACGGATCTGGATCAGGCTTGGTTCTTCCTCTACCGCGACGGGTTTGCGGGTGTGATGCCCGTCTGGGAGGGCCTCTACCGGCTTTTCTTCCTGGAGGACGAGGCGCGGATGCCCGAGCGGGAGCCAACCTTGGACGAGATGGTGGAGAGAGCCCGGGAGGTTATCGGGGACGAGACCTTCTCCCTCACCGATCCGGTCTGGTTCAGCTACGGGCGCTTCAGCCACGGCGTGGCGGCGGCCTATTCCAAGGAACGCGTGTTCCTGGCCGGCGACGCCGGGCACCACACGCTGCCGATCGGCGGCCAGGGCATGAACGCCGGTTTCCACGACGCGATCGGCCTCGCGTGGCGACTGGCCATGACGCTCGCTGGCGAAGGTGGCCCGACCGTGCTCGGCAGCTACGGCCCGGAGCGGCAGGGCGCGCATGCGGAGCTCGGCGAACAGCAGGTCCGGGGCTTCAAGCAGCTCATGTACCGGGGACGCGTGACGGACGCGGCCATCAAGTCAGTGGCCGGGCTGATCCCGAACCTCGGCTCGCATGTGTTCGGCGGCAGCGACCTCCAGCAGCTCACGGTGGCTTATCCGAAGAGCGCGTTGAGCGAGGATCGCTTCTCGTCGCTCAATCCGACACGCCGCGCTGCGCCAAGGGCGGGCGACCGCGCCCCGGACGCCAGGGTCACCACCCAAGGCGGCAAGGCGATCCGCCTCTTCGAGCGGATCTACAATCCGGATGGGCTGAGTTGGGGCTGGCGCCTGCTCGCGTTCGACGGCCGCGAGCGGGACGCGCACGGGGACCTGTCGCGAGCGCTCCAGGGCTTGGCTGCCTGGTCGTGGGTGCGACCGCATGTCGTCCTGGCGGATCCGGGCGGGGCGGGCGGCGAGTTGGGCGCGATGGCCTGCCTGTTCGACCTGGATGGCGTCGCCCACGATGCCTACGGGTTGGAGGGAGCCCCCGCCCTCGTCCTGATCCGCCCGGACGGCCACATCGCATTCAGGAGCCCGCTCGACGATGTCGAGCAGCTTCTTGCCTATTGCCGGATGGTTGTCGGCCCTCCGCGCCTCGACGAGGTCTGACGAGGTCTGCGGGGGGACGATCGACAGGATGTCGTGCGGATGCGGGATTCGGTGCGCCAAATGATCGCCCGGATGCGGACAGTGACGAGGCGGACGGACATATGACGCTGGATGCAATCACGAAGGACCTGCACGGCCTCTCGATCGGCCCCGTCAACGTATTCCTGGTGGAGGACGGACGCGACCTCCTCCTGATCGATGCGGGCCTGCCCGGCAACGAGGACGCCATTCTCGGTGGAATCGCGAAGCTCGGGCGCGCACCCGGCGACCTGAAGCATATCGTCCTGACCCATGCGCACCCCGATCACATCGGTTCGGCGGCCGCGCTGGTCAGGGCGACGGGCGCGAAGGTCTGGATGCATGCGCTGGACGCGCCGATCGCCGAAGGCAAAGCCAAGATGCGTCCGATCAAGCCCGCACCCGAGCTGTTGATGAATTTTCTGTATGTCGTCTTGTCCCGGTCGCAGCCGGCGGTCGAACCTGTGATGGTCGAGGGGCTGCTCGCCGATGGGGACGTATTTCCCTTCGCGGGAGGGCTGACCGCGATCCATGTGCCGGGGCATTGCGCCGGCCAGATCGCGCTGCTGTGGCGCGACCGGGGCGTACTTTTCGTGGCGGACGCCTGCGCACACCTGTTCGGCCTCGGCTCGCCGCTCGGCTACGAGGACCTCGCGGAGGGCCGCCGCAGTCAGAGGAAGCTCGCGTCCCTGCGTTTCGAGATCGCCTGCTTCGGCCATGGCAAGCCGATCCTGCATGGGGCGGAAAAACGGTTTCGGGAGAAGTGGGGCCGAATCTGACGGAGGCGGCGCGACGCTGCCGCGAGGCGAGGCGAAACGCCGGGACGCGGACCTACTGTCCGAACCGTCCGGGCGCAACCCGGAGCACACCGGTGAAGGCGGGATGCCAGTGGCCACAGGATCCAAGAGGCTGGCACGGATCACGACGGATGAAGGATACGAGCGATGATGTGGATGTTGCACACGGCGGCCCTGATCCTTTCGGGCCTGTTCGCCGGGGGGGCGATGATGCAGACGGTGGTCGACCATCCAGCGCGGCTGTCCATCAAGGGGACATGCGCGGTCAACCAGATGCAAAGGAGCCTCGAAAGGGTCGATCCCTACATGCCGGGGCTGGCAACCGCGAGCGCGCTGACGGGAGCGGGCGCGTTCTTCTTCGGCGCGCCGATCAACGATCTCGTTGCCGCCGCGCTCTTCGTCGCGATCGGCATTCTGACGTTCTCCCTCATCATACCCATCAACAAGAAGATCCTGTCGACCGATCTGACGGGCCCCGACGTCTCGCCCACTCTCGTCCTGATGGGGCGGTGGGGGCTCCTCCATGCCTTTCGCAGCGCGGCCGGCACCTTGGCGCTGGTGCTGCTGGCGTCGGCATCCCTTTTCGCCGTCCGTTGACCTGAGCCCGCGAACGACCCGCCTGGGCCACGAACGCCCGCGCGAGGATTCCGAACGACCGCCGATCGTGCCGCGGCCCCGCGAGGGCTGCGCCACGCGCGCGTACAAGCGGATTGAAGCATGCAGCCGTCGACATCCAACCTCTCCTCGCCCGCCAGAACCATCGTTCGGGCGCTCCGCTTCGTCGGCAACGTCATCCGGCCCGACGTCGAGGTCTACAAGGCGTCCTCGGACATCCATGTCGATTGGGACGTGCCGATCAGGTTGCGCGACGGCACCGTGCTGCGGGTCAACGTGTTCCGGCCGAGGACGGCCGAGCCGGTCCCGGTCATCATGTCGGCGCATCCCTACGGCAAGGACAAGATCCCGGCGAAGACCCGCAGCGGTCGCGGTCCCGCCGTCCAGGCCAGGCTACTTCCCCAGCCGCACGGCATCCGGATCTCGGACTACACGAGCTGGGAGGCCCCCGATCCCGCCGTCTGGGTCGCGCAGGGCTACGCCGTGATCAATGCCGACCTGCGCGGCGGGGGGACGTCGGAGGGCGTCGGGGACCTGTTCTCGGACGAGGAAGCGCAGGATTTCTACGAGCTGATCGAATGGGCGGGAATGCAGGGCTGGTCGTCGGGAAAGGTCGGCCTCGACGGCGTCTCCTATCTGGCGATCAGCCAGTACAAGGTCGCCGCCTTACGGCCCCCCCACCTCGCGGCGATCTGCCCCTGGGAGGGACTGACCGACCTCTATCGCGATTTCGCCCGGCCGGGCGGCGTCCGCGAGGACGGCTTCAGCAGGCTTTGGGCCACGCTGACCGAGCGCGAAGCGCGCGTCCGGTCATCGTTTCGCGACGGCATCGTAGAGCATTCCGAGCGCGACGACTGGTACGCGTCCCGGACACCCGACCTGGCGCGGATCGAGGTGCCGATCCTCGTGTGCGGCAGCTTCTCCGACCAGTGCCTGCACACCTACGGCTCCTTCGAGCTGTTCCGCCGCGCCGGCTCGGCCCGCAAGTGGATCTATACCCACCGCGACGGCAAGTGGTGCGCCTATTACGGCGAGGACGCGACGAAGACACGGATCCGCTTCTTCGATCATGTGCTGAAAGGGGCGGACAACGGATGGGCGAGCGAGCCGCCGGTCCGTCTCGAGATCACCGAGCAGGGAGCCGAGCCGGTCGCGGTCGTCGGCGAGCAGGCCTGGCCGCCCGGCGACCTTATCTGGCGCCCGCTTTGGCTCGAGGCGGGGACCGGCGCGCTGAGGGACGGCGACAGGCCAGCCGCCTCGACGACCGCCGGCGTCGAGAGCCCGCGGGGCGCCGCCGTCTTCACCTGGGTCGTGCCCGAGGACATGGATGTCGTCGGCCCGATGGCCCTGCACCTTCATCTCCAAGTGCACGGTGCCGAAGACGCCTTCGTCTTCGCCGGGGTGCGCAAGGTCCGCGCCGGGGTCGAGGTGCAGTTCGAGGGATCCTACGGCTTTTCCGGGGACATGGTCTCGAAGGGCTGGCAGCGGGCCGCGCATCGCGCGCTCGAGCCCGACCTGTCGACCCCGGCGCAGCCGGTCCACCGGCACGCGCGCGCCGAGCCGCTGGCCCCAGGCGAGATCGTGCCGGTGGCCCTCGCGCTGCGCCCGCACGCGACGCGCTTCCGCAGGGGCGAGCAGCTCAGGCTCGAGATCCGCGGACGATGGCATTTCCCAGGCGACATGCTGCGCGGGCAGTTCCCCGCCGGATATCAGAGAAGCCCCAAGGGGCGATGGAAGCTTCATACCGGCGGCGAGTTCGACGCGCATCTGCTGATCGGCACGCGCCCGATCCAGGAGACCGAGTGATGAGGTACGTTTGGAATCCCTCGACCGGCAGGTGGTCGTCGTTACCGGCGCCAGTTCGGGCATCGGCCTGGTCACGGCCCGCATGGCGGCCGCAAACGGTGCGAAGGTGCTGCTGGTCGCCCGCAGCGGGGACGCGCTGAAGTCGATCGTCGCCGACATCAAAGCGCAGGGCGGCTGCGCCACCTATGCGATCGCCGATGTCGGCGATGCCGATGCGGTCGAGGCGACCGCAGCCCATGCGGTCGAGAGGTTTGGACGCATCGATAGCTGGATCAACGTCGCCGGCGCCGCGATCTACGCCGGTCTCGCGGACACCCCGGCCGACGAGCACGAGCGCCTGTTCCGCAGGAACTACTTCGGCGTGGTGAACGGGTGCCTCGCGGCGCTGCCGCGCCTGGCCAAGGGCGGCGCGCCGATCGCGCCAACCCCAGCGCCCGGGATCGGGGTAATCGAAAGCCATACCGGAGGAGTACCAACCTATCTATTTGACAGCTACTTGTCAGTCAGTTAAGTAGCTGTCAAATTGGACTGCGAGCGAACATGAAGCCTAAATTTCATCCCCGAGATTGGACCATCAGTCGGGTCGCGCGGCGTATTAAGACGGCGATATCGCCCGATTTCGTCGCGACCGGCGTGCCGGACGATGTTATCGCCGAATGGAACGTGCCGATCACGATGCGTGACGGGGCGGTGCTGCGGGCGA
>CAXTOT010000103.1:0-17373 GCA_964245915.1 uncultured Lichenihabitans sp.
GGGTCGACGTGGCGACAACGCCGACGTGGTCCGGCTGGTGCGCGGCGAGCACGGGTCCGTGGCGATGCGAATGGATCTGGCGATCCGCTTCGATTACGGCTTCGTGGTGCCCTGGGTCCGGCGGCTCGATGACGGTCGCCTCAGTGCCGTGGCGGGGCCGAACCGGCTGACGCTCGCGACCCCGATCGCCCTGCGCGGCGAAGCGATGCGAACCGTGGCCGAGTTCACGGTCGAGGCCGGGCAGGAAATCCCCTTCTCGCTCGGTTGGGTGGCGTCTTACCTTCCGATCCCACCCGCGGTGGACGCGAGCAGCGTGATTGCCGCCGCGACCGAGGATTGGGAGACCTGGTCGGCCAAGCACGAAATCCACAACGGCAATCCCTGGTCCGACCTGGTGCTCCGCTCGGTGATCACGCTGAAAGCCCTCACCCACCACGAGACGGGCGGCATCGTGGCGGCTCCCACCACCTCGCTTCCGGAGCAATTGGGTGGGGGGCGCAACTGGGACTATCGCTATTGCTGGCTGCGCGATGCGACGCTGACCCTCTATGCCCTGCTCAACACCGGCTATGTCGAGGAGGCGGCGGACTGGCGCGACTGGTTGGTGCGGGCCATTGCGGGGGCGCCCGACCAGATGCAGATCATGTATGGGGTCGCGGGCGAGCGGCGGCTCGACGAGTTCGAACTGCCCTGGCTGCAGGGCTATGAGGGGTCGCGGCCGGTTCGGGTCGGCAACGCGGCCTCCGAACAATTGCAGCTCGACGTGTTTGGCGAAGTCCTCGACGCCATGTACCAGGCCCGCCGCCTCGGCATGGCGTTTGACGAGTTCGGCTGGGCCATTGAGGTCAGTCTCGTCAACCATCTCGCGACGATCTGGCAGCAACCCGACGACGGCATATGGGAAATCCGCGGCCAGCGACAGCAGTTCACCCACTCCAAAGTGATGGCCTGGGTGGCATTCGATCGGGCCATCCGCTCGGCCGAGGAATTCGGCCTTCCGGCCGATCTCGAGCGGTGGCGCGTTACGCGGGACGCGATCAGGACGCAGGTCCTGGACCGTGGCTATAACGCCGAACTCGGCCACTTCACGCAATATTACGGGTCGAAGGAACTCGATGCCAGTCTGCTGCTCATTGCGCTCGTGGGCTTTCTGCCCGCCGATGACGAGCGTGTGGTGCGAACCATCGCGGCGATCGAGAAAAGCCTGCTCAAGGACGGGTTCGTGCTGCGCTACAACACCGAAACACGGGTCGATGGCCTGAGCGGCCGCGAAGGCGCTTTCCTGCCGTGCAGTTTCTGGCTGGTCGACAATTACACGTTGATGGGACGGTGGGACGAAGCGCGCGCCATGTTCGAGCGGCTGATCGGCCTGTGCAACGACGTCGGGCTGCTGTCAGAGGAGTATGATGCCGTTGCCAAGCGGCAGGTGGGGAATTTCCCGCAAGCCTTCACCCATGTGGCGTTGATCAATTCGGCCCACAATCTGTGGCGCGACGTCGGGCCCGCGCAACACCGCTCCGACGGCCAGGACGGCGTCGACCACGCGGCCTGATCCGGTCAGGCAAGGAAGCACGGTCGACCATCGCCGACCGTGCTCCTGAGCTAAACCGCTCAGTCGCGGCCGTGGATCAGCCAGGCCAGAAAATAGCCCGCCGCGCCGGCCAGAAGGATCTCGGTCACGGGAACGGAGCCGAACTGCTCGCGCACCGCCTGGCTACCTTGGCGATAATAGCGCTGACCGCTATCCAGCGCGTCGTCGAGATAACGCGGCGCCTCGCTGGCGATCTGCGACGCGGCGTCCTTGACGCTGCCGTAAGCGTTCTGGGCCGAGCCCGTCACCTGATCGATGATGCCGTCCGTCTTGGTCTTGCTGTCGCCCACAAGGTCGCCAGCCACTTCCTCGACTTTGCCACCGACGTTGCGGGCCGCGCCCTTGATACGATCCTCGTCCATTTGCCCACTCCATGATCGGCGTCGCGGAGGCCCAACCAGAGCAATCGAAGCATCAACCACATTTGAAGTCGGTGACCCCAGTCGTGGTGCTCCGCTGCCGTCGAACCCTCGCCCCGACACCCCATGACGAACCGACACTCGGTCCGTCTTGCTGGGCAACGCGGTCGAAAAAGACAGGTTCCGCAAAGGCACGTAAAAGCTTCGCCTGAGCTGTTAGCCCCGCTGCGCCGATCCCGTCACCATGCGGCGGGCAGGCCGACGCTCGACGATGACGGCCCGGGTCTGGCCGGCCGCGGTGGTGGACGCGATACGCGACGTGTTCAGACGAAGCGGAGACTTTTTGGTCAATGCGGCCTTAACGGCATCGCGCGGCAGGTCGATGAGCGAGGACGCGATCTCGATCTGGCCCTCCAGGTCGTCGGTCATGCCTTGCGCCGCGAAGATCGCATCGTCCAGCGTCGCGGGTTCCTTGCGGACGCGCCGCTTGCCGTATTTCGTTTGCCAGACGTCGCTCATCGCCGAATCCCCTTAGCTCTCCCACCCCGCATTCTTTCAACTTTGCTGCATTGCAGCAAGTTCCAAACTTGATGAGCTATGCTTAGCTGCCATGCACGGCGTTCGACGCGGTTTTAGCGTTCCGGGTAAACCGGTCAGGCGTCACGGTGGTCCGGAGCAAAGCACCTCCAACATTGCGGCTTCGCTGGGGCGTCGGGCGATCACGATCTGGCGGCCTGGTCCCGCGTTGAGAGGCTCCGCCGTATCGGCCGAAATGCAGACATGTCTCAGCCGGTCGAACGCGGAGGCGACGCCGCCTTGCCGGGCAAAGTCGATCGCCAGCGCTGCGCTGCGCCGTGAATAGTGCAAGCATGCATCGATCCGCCCCGATGCGAGATTATGCCGGACGTCGGCGTCCCACGGCTCTGCGGTTTGGCTGTCGTAGAGTTCGAGCACCGAGACGTCGTAGCGGTGGCGGGCGAGCACGGTCTCGAAGTCCGGCTTGCGGACGCAGCCGGTCAGATAAAGCAGGCGCGCAGGGGCCGGAAGCGTCAGAGCGAGCAGGGTCGCCAGCGAGGCCGCGTCGCCGTGGCCTATCCGAACGTCTGCGAAGCCGCGCCGCCGCGCCGCCTCGGCGGTCTGTTGTCCCACCGCATAGACCGGAAAGGAGGCGAGCCGGCCCGCCTGATGCTCCGTCAGGGATTCGGCGGCATGGCGGCTGGTCAGCAGCACGGCTTCGGGCAAGACCGTCGGAAGCGTTGCGGTGCGCGCCACAATGGCCAGAACCGGGGCCGAAATGGCCTCATGCCCCAAGCTGGCGAGCTTCCTTGTCGTGGCGATCGCATCAGGACGCGCCCGGCACACGAGCACGCGCATGATCAGGCGCCGTGCGGGAACTGCGCGATGATGACACCAGGGCTGCGAGCCAGCAGAGCCTGGCCGGCTTCGATCCCGAGGTCGACCGCATCTGCGACGCCGCCGGTGGACACGGTCTCGACCGCGTCGGACCCGTCCGCACTCAGAACGATGCCGCGGAATTCCAGGTCCCCGGCGTGCAGGCGGGCATAACCCCCGATTGGGGTTCGACATGAGCCATCCAGGACGGTCAGGAAGGCGCGCTCGCAGAGCAGTGCCACGGTCGTGTCCCGATCGATCACGGAGGCAAGACGCGCCAGCGTGACGTCGTCGTCGGCCCGGGTCGTGATCGCGACGGCGCCCTGGCCGACGGCGGGCAGAAAGCGTTCGGTATCGAGGATCGCGGTTGCGTGGTGGGCCAGGCCGAGCCGGTTCAGCCCGGCCAGCGCCAGCAGCGTCGCATCGAACTCGCCGCTTTCGACTTTGCGCAACCGCGTTTCCACGTTCCCGCGCAGCAGTTTCACCTTGAGGTCGGGTCGCAGCCGGAGCAATTGCGCCTGCCGGCGTAACGAAGCGGTGCCGACAGTGGCGCCATGCGGCAGGTTTTCGGGCGTTTTCGCCCTGGGCGCGATGAAGGCGTCGCGCACGTCCTCGCGCGGCAAGTAGCCCGCGATGGAAACCCCATTGGGCATGGCGGTCGGCAGATCCTTGGCCGAATGGATCGCAAGGTCGATTCGGCCTTCCAGCAGCGCGCTATCGAGTTCCTTAGTGAACAATCCCTTGCCGCCGGCCTCGGCGAGGGCGCGATCCTGTATCGTATCCCCAGTGGTGCGGATTGCCACGATCTCGATGGCATCTGCGGGCCAACCATGGGCTTCACACAAACGATCCCGCGCTTCCCTAGCCTGGACCAGCGCCAGGGGGCTCGCCCGCGTGCCGAGCTTCATCGTACCGTTGCCCCCCATCGACGCCGCTTCGCAACCCCGCTCTTCTCTCATATCGAGGGACTATACGGTGCGGTCGCCGCATGCGAAAGGGAGGCATGCGCGTCCTCGGGATCGAAACCACCTGTGACGAGACCGCGGCTGCGGTCGTCGAACTCAAGCCGGGCGGCGGCGGGCGCATCCTGGCCAACGAGATCCTCAGCCAGATTGCCCAGCACGCCGCCTATGGCGGCGTGGTTCCGGAGATCGCGGCACGGGCCCATGTCGACGTCATCGACTCGCTGATCGAGACCGCGCTCGTCGAAGCGGGGCTGGAGCTCGCCGATCTCGACGGCATCGCGGCGGCCGCCGGCCCCGGCCTGATCGGCGGCCTCTTGGTCGGGCTCACCACAGCCAAAGCGCTCGCGATCGTCACGCGCAAACCGCTGGTCGCGGTCAATCACCTCGAAGCCCATGCCTTGACGGCGCGGCTCACCGACAACGTGCCATTCCCCTACCTGCTGCTGCTCATGTCGGGCGGTCACACCCAGCTCTTGGCCGTGCTGGGGGTGGGCGAGTATTTGTGGCTCGGCACCACGGTCGACGATGCCATCGGCGAGGCCTTCGACAAGGTCGCCAAAATGCTCGGACTCGGCTATCCCGGTGGTCCCAACGTCGAGCGCCACGCCATCCACGGCGATCCGACGCGCTTCGCGCTTCCCCGCCCGATGCTCGGACGGCCCAAGCCCGACTTCTCCCTCTCCGGCCTGAAGACGGCCGCACGGCTCGAAGCCGAGCGGATCAAGCCCTTGACCCCGACCGATGTCGCCGACCTCTGCGCCTCCTTCCAGGCCGCCATCGTGGACGTGGTGATCGACCGCACACGGGCGGGTTTGCGGGCTTTTCGGGCCGTTGCGGGCCGGCCCCATGCCCTGGTGGCGGCGGGCGGGGTGGCCTCCAACGGCGCCATCCGCAGGGCGCTGACCCGGTTTGCCGGGGAGACTGGGATCAAACTCGTCATCCCGCCCGTCGAGCTTTGCACCGACAACGGCGCCATGGTGGCCTGGGCCGGGATCGAACGTCTGTCGCTCGGGCTGTCCGACGACATCACGGTGCCGGCGCGGCCGCGGTGGCCGCTGGATGCCGCGGCCGAACCAAGCCTCAACGGCAAGGCTTGAGCGTGCCGGGCCGCGTAGCCGTGCTCGGCGCCGGGGCCTGGGGTACGGCGCTGGCCCGCGTGGCGGCCCGTCCCGGTCAGCCCGTCGCTCTCTGGGGGCGCGATGTGGTCCGCATGCGCGGGATGGGTGAGGCGCGCGAGAACCAGCGTCACCTGCCGGGCGTGCGGCTCGATGCCGCCATCACCCCGACCTCCGATCTTGCGGCGGCGGTCAGAGGCGCCGACCTCGTGCTCGCGGCCGTGCCCGCCCAGGCGCTCGGCGGGGTGTTGATCGACGTGGCAGCGCATCTCGAGCCGGGTGTTCCCGTCGTGGTCTGCGCCAAGGGCATTGAGCGCAGCACCGGGCGGTTTCTCAGTGATGTCGTCGGCGTGCTGCTGCCCGGCCATCCCCCGGCGGTTCTGTCGGGACCGAGTTTTGCCGCCGATGTCGGCCGGGGGCTGCCGACCGCCGTCACAATCGCGGCGGAGTCTCTCGCGATGGCGGCGCGGCTGGGCGGACGGCTGGGCTCGGCCTCGTTCCGCCTCTACCACACCGACGACCTGCGCGGCGTGGAGATCGGCGGAGCGGCCAAGAACGTCATGGCGATCGCCTGCGGGATCGCGCACGGAAGTGGGTTTGGCGCGAGCGCGGTCGCGGCGCTGACAGCGCGTGGTTTTGCGGAACTGGTCCGCTTCGGCGCCGCCCTGGGGGCGCGGCCCGAAACGCTGGCGGGCCTGTCGGGCCTGGGCGATCTCGTGCTGACCTGCGGCTCGATCCAGTCCCGCAACTTTGCTCTGGGCGAGGCCATTGGGCGGTCCGGGGTCTACCATCCCGACCCGGGCGGTCCGGTAATCGAGGGGGTCTGGACCGCGTCCGTTCTGGTTCACCTCGCGGCGGAGCAGGGTGTCGACATGCCGATCAGCGCCAGCGTCGCGGCCGTGATCGAGGGACGCCTCAAGGTGGCGGCCGCCATCGAGGCGCTGCTGGCGCGGCCGTTCCGGTCCGAACAAGGCGAATGAGGGATCACGTCGTGGCGTATTGGCTCATCAAAAGCGAACCCAGTTCATGGTCCTTTGCGGACCAGATCGCGGCCGGCAAGGTCGGCACCTTCTGGAACGGCGTGCGCAATCACATGGCCAAGCAGAACCTCATGGCCATGCGGGTCGGCGAACAGGCCTTCTTCTACCATTCCAACGACGGCAAGGCCGTGGTGGGGATCGTCGAGGTCATCCGCGCCTATTACCCGGACCACACCGACGAGAGCGGCAAGTTCGGCATGGTGGACGTGAGGGCCGTGGCCGAACTGCCCAACCCCGTGACGCTGGAGGCCGTCAAGGCCGAGCCGAGGCTTGCGGCCATGTCGCTGGTCAAGAATTCGCGGCTTTCGGTGCAACCCGTCACCGACGAGGAGTGGAAGCTGGTATGCACGATGGGCGGGTTGGCGGTTTGACCGTCGGCGTCAAGGCGAAGCCAGCGGAGCTGTTGTGTCACCCTCGTTCCAGATGGGGTCCAGGGAGCGCGTTTGCGCTAACAGGCTCAGGGCCGCGACGACGACCACGAAGACGATCCACGCGATCGGACGTGGCTCTGCGGCGTCGAACCTTCGCGTCCGATCGAGACGACGCTGCCGCGCGGGCCTGTAAACCAAAGCAGTGGGCATGGCCGTCCCTTTCGCCGGGGTCGAGTGTTCAACCGGACAACACATGCAAGATCTGGGTTACGCCCTGATGGCATGCCGATGCGATCCGGTTTCTGGTGTAGCGCGGGGGGCGGCCAGCCTCGATCGCCGTGATCCGAACGAGCGCGCTGACATGATCGGAATCGCGGCCCTGGACCCCGGAACACGCAAACTCGTCTGACGAGGGAACACGATTGACTTCGTACCTCGGTGCGCTACGAGGATTGTGTCTCTTTTGAGGTTTTATGATGAAGACGATCCTTGTTGCCGCCACGCTCCTGGCCGCCCTTTCAGCGCCCGCCTACGCCAAGAATTTCGCCGTTCCGGCCGATGATCCCGCCGCCACGATCGCGCTTCCCGACAATTGGAAACTGACCGAGATCGAATACGGATATTCGGTGGTGTCGCCCGACAAGGACATCTTCTTTTCGGTCGAATATGCGGGCGGCAAGCGGATCGACGAGATGACCAAGCTCAACGACGACTGGCTGAAAGAAAACGACATCAAGCTGATCGGGGACCCCGAGAAGGTCGAGACCGACTTCAACGGCATCAAGGGCTCCATTCTCAAGTTCAAGGCCAAGGACGAGAACGGCCCGACCCATGTCAATTTCGGCTTCATCCCGGCCGGCAAGAACCGCGTCATCATGCTGACCCTGTGGGGCTCCGACGAGGAGCAGACCGCGCATGATGCCGAGATCACCAAAATCCTGGACAGCATCAAGCCGATCCAGTGACCTGAAGGCTTTCCGCCCGAAGCGTTGGTCCCCCGCGCGTGGCGTTGGGGGTCAACGCGATGCGCGGTCAGCTCTTCTTGAGCTCCTCCCGCACCGGGGCGTGATTGAGAAGCGCCACGAGCGACACCCCGCCGATCACATTGCCCAAAAAGGTCGGCAGGAAGAAGCGGGTCACGTAGGCCGCCGCGTCAATCTGGTGCGAGACGACCAGGAAGGCCGCCTCGACCGATCCTGCGATCAAATGCGGGAAATGCCCGATCGACACCACATACGTGATGATGACGATCAGCAGCAATCGCGACGGTCCGGCGCTGGGCAGCAGCCAGACCATGAGAGCGATGAGCCATCCGGCCAGCACGGCCTTGGTCATCATGGGCCAGAAGGCGTCGTGCAGGGCGTCCGTCGCGACCGTGGTCAGCAGGCCGGTCACGTTTTCCGGGAACAGGTCGGGCATGGTGAGCAGCACAGCGAACAGCACCGTGCCGACGATGTTCGAGAAGAGAACGACGGCCCAAAGGCGCAGCATGCTGAAAAACGATGCGGTGTCGCGGCGGGTCAGAACCGGCAGAACCGCGGTTAGCGTGCTTTCGGTGAAGAGCTGCTGCCGCCCCAAAACCACGATCAGGAAGCCGATCGAATAACCGAAGCCGTCGACCATGGCGTGCCAGGGCTGGTCGGGCAGATCAGCCCGGATGACGGTCATCATGAGAAATGAAAAGCCCATCGATAGGCCCGCCGCCAGCCCGGACCAAGCCAGTGCCCCGATGCTGCGTTGGAGTTCCCGCTCGCCATCCTGTCGGATGATTTCGTGGATCATCACGGGTTCCGGCGGCGCCGCGATCGCGCTCTGGACGCTCTCCTGCAGGGCCTCCTGATCGGTCTGCTGTGGTTTGTCGCCTTGACGGTCGGTCATCCGGACAACCTGGAGCGGATGAGCCCGGCGCCAAGGGCCTCGAGCCCGATGAACCAGACCCGAAGGCTGCCGCCGTCAGGCTCCCACGATATCGATCAGCGCCGGGATGAGCGGCGCGTCGGCGGGCGGCATGGGATAGTCCCGCAAATCGCGCGGGCGGACCCATTTCAGCGCCTGGCCTTCGCGCGGCCGCGCAAAACCTTGCCAGCGGCGGCAGATGTAGAGCGGCATCAGGAGATGGAAGTCGGCATAGGCGTGGCTCGCGAAGGTGAGCGGCGCCAGGCAGGGTTCGGCCACCGTCACCTCGAGTTCCTCGAACAGCTCGCGGATCAACGCGGTCTCGGGCCGCTCCCCTGGCTCGACTTTACCGCCGGGGAATTCCCATAGGCCCGCCAAGGTCTTGCCGGCGGGGCGTTGGGCGATCAACACGCGATCGTCGGCATCCAAGAGCGCGGCCGCCACGACCAGAACGAGCTTCATTGCGGGATCACCTTGCTGAGGGTTGGTGCGGGCCAGGCCCCCGCGACATGAATACCTTCCGACCTCATCCTGGCTATGCTAGGACCACGCCAACGGGACATTCGGTCAAGCGGCGTGCTTCCCGAACCAGCGAGAGGCAATCGATTTCATGAGCGAGAAGCGCTCGACGTTTCAATTCGACGATCTGATCGCCTGTGCCGAGGGCCGGTTGTTCGGTCAGGGGAATGCGCAGCTGCCGCTGCCGCCCATGCTGATGTTCGATCGGATCGAGTCCATCGCCGAAGAGGGTGGCCAGTATGGCAAGGGAATGATCCGCGCCGCCTTCGACATCAAGCCCGATCTCTGGTTCTTTCAATGCCATTTCAAAGGCGATCCGGTGATGCCGGGTTGCCTCGGCCTCGATGCCTTGTGGCAGCTGTGCGGCTTCTATCTGGGCTGGCTGGGTCTGCCCGGCCGGGGCCGGGCCCTCGGGGTCGGCGAGGTCAAGTTCTCCGACCAGGTGCTGCCGACCGTCAAGCGGATCATCTACGGGATCGATTTCAAGCGCGTTTTCCGCGGCAAACTGGTGCTGGGCATCGCGGATGGCTGGATGGAGGCGGACGGCCGACGCATCTACGAGGCAAAGGACCTGCGCGTCGGCTTGTTCAGGGTCGAACCCGGCGTGGCCTGAGCACGGGACGCTTGCCGAGAAAGATGAAGAAAGAGATTTGATGCGCCGCGTCGTGATCACCGGGATGGGAATCGTTTCGTCCATCGGCAATGACGTTCCGGAGGTGTTGAACGCCCTCCAAACCGGCAAATCCGGCATCCGCCGGGCGGACAAATACGCCGAATTGGGCTTCCGCTGCCAAGTCGAAGGCGCCCCGACGCTCGACCCCGAAACCCTGCTCGACCGCCGCGCGATGCGCTTCCACGCCTTGGGCAGCGGCTGGGCCCATGTGGCCATGAATCAGGCGATCGCCGATGCGCGGCTCGCTCCCGAGGATATTTCCAACGATCGCACCGGCATCATCGTGGGTTCCGGCGGGCCTTCGACCCGGACCGTGGTGGAGGCTGCCGACATCACCCGGAGCAAGGGGCCCAAAAAGGTCGGGCCTTTCGCGGTGCCGAAAGCCATGTCGTCGACCGGCTCCGCCACCCTCGCGACCTGGTTCAAGATCCGCGGCGTCAACTATTCCATCTCGTCGGCCTGCGCGACCTCGAATCATTGCATCGGCAATGCGTCCGAGATGATCCGCTACGGGCGGCAGGACATGATGTTCGCGGGCGGCTGCGAAGAACTCGACTGGTCGCTGTCGGTGCTGTTCGACGCCATGGGAGCCATGTCGTCCAACTACAACGACCGACCCGCGGTGGCGTCCCGTGCCTATGACAAGAACCGCGACGGTTTCGTGATCGCCGGTGGGGCCGGCATCGTGGTGTTGGAAGAGCGGGAGCATGCCATCGCGCGCGGCGCCACGATCCATGGCGAGATCATCGGCTACGGCCTGACCAGCGACGGCTACGACATGGTGGCCCCCTCGGGCGAGGGCGCGGTGCGCTGCATGCGGATGGCGCTGGAGGGTGTGACGGCGCCGATCGACTACATCAACCCGCACGCGACCTCGACCCCCAAGGGTGACGAGAAGGAGATCGAGGCCATCCGCACCGTGTTCGGGGCGGGCGAGCGCTGCCCGCCGATCGCCGCCACAAAATCGCTGACCGGTCACTCGCTGGGCGCGACCGGCGTGCAGGAGACGATCTATTCGCTGCTGATGATGAAACACGGGTTCATCTGCGAAAGTGCCCATATCGATGAACTCGACCCGGCCTTCGCGGACATGAACATCGTCCGCAAGCGCCGCGACGGCGTGCATCTCGGCACCGTGCTGTCGAATGCTTTCGGCTTCGGGGGCACCAACGCCACCCTGGTTCTGCAACACCCGGATCTGTGAGGAAAGCCGATATGGTCGGATCGAACCAGCGGCCGTCGGTCGGGTTGATGCAAGGCAAGCGCGGCCTCATCATGGGGGTGGCGAACAACCATTCGATCGCCTGGGGGATCGCCAAGGCGCTGGCCGAGCAGGGCGCCGACCTCGCCTTCACCTATCAGGGCGAGGCGCTCGGCCGCCGCGTGAAACCGCTGGCCGCAACGCTCGGGGCCGAGCTCGTGGTGCCGTGCGACGTCGAGGACCTGGCCTCCGTGGATGCCGCCGTCGCGCGCGTGGGCGATGCGTTCGGAACCATCGATTTTCTGGTCCACGCCATCGCGTATTCGGATCGCACGGAGCTCAAGGGCCGCTACGCCGACACCACGCGCGACAATTTCGTGCGCACCATGGTGATCTCGGCCTTTTCCTTCACCGAGATCGCCAAACGCGTCGCGACCCTGATGCCCGCTGGGGGCACGATGCTGACGCTCACTTTCGGGGGCTCGACGCGCGTGGCGCCCAACTACAACGTGATGGGGGTCGCCAAGGCGGCGCTGGAGGCCAGCGTCCGCTATCTCGCGGCCGACTACGGCAATCTGGGTATTCGGGTGAATGCCATCTCGGCTGGTCCCATCCGCACCCTGGCGGGCGCCGGGATTTCCGACGCGCGGTTCATGTACAATTACCACAAGAACAACGCGCCGCTGCGCCGTACCGTCACCATCGAGGACGTGGGCGGGTCGGCGCTCTACCTGCTGTCGGACCTATCGAATGGGGTCACGGGCGAGGTGCATTTTGTCGACGCGGGCTTCAACATCGTGTCGATTCCGCGTCCCGACGACGTGCGCAGCGTCGAGGCCCTGCGCGAGTTCGAGGCGGTGCGCGAAGATAGCGTTCCCTGAAATGCAGAACGGAGCCTATCAACTGCTCATCCGGGCAAGCTGTGATATTCGTTGATGCAGATGTCCAAAGCGTCGCGTACCTCGATCGCTTGGCTTATACTGAGATTAAGATAGCTGGTTGAGGCGCCTTCATCGGTGCCGGCACAGAAATCGGGCCGCAATTTGAGTGAGATGAAGATCGGCAAGCCGGACATGTACCTCTTCAGGCGGCATTGTACGAACGAGTATGAGCGTAATCCTCCGATAGGAGGTGTCGTAAATACCACGTCACCCAAGGCGCTATCGAGCGTTTGGCTTCTTGCCAGTAGCTTTGCTAAAGGAGTCCACACGCGAACACTCCGTCTTGAAAAATCAAGTCGTTCATAAACTTTTCTTCAATAATCACAGAAGATCAAGGCCAGCGTTCAGACCTCAAATCCAAAGCAGAGCGAGCATAGAGAACGCGTCGATCCGCAGCAAAATAATGGATCTGCGCGCGCCGGTTCAGGTGGGCGCTTCAGAGCCGCGGTGACACCGCCAGGAACAAAATGCGCTTCTGTTCCACCCGGCCGCGCGCCACACTATCGAGGATCAACCCGCAGAGGCCCAGAAGCCAGGCCAGCATCATGAGCCCGGTGCACAGCACCACGGTGGGCAGGCGCGGCACCAGCCCGGTCTCGACATAGGTGCCGAACAGCGGGATCGCCAGGCCCACCGAGGTGAGCGCCAGCACGAGCGCCGGAACGCCGAAGAACAGGATCGGCCGGGTTTCCTTGAGCAGGAACAGGAAGGTGCGCAGGATGCGCCAGCCGTCCCGGATGGTGCGGAGCTTGGAGGGGGAGCCCGCGAGCCGCTTGCCGTAAGGCAGCACGATCTCACCGGTGGGAAGCTTGAGCTGGGTGGCGTGGACCGAAAGCTCGGTCTCGATCTCGAAGCCCGACGACAGGGCTGGAAAACTCTTCACGAACCGCCGCGAGAAGGCCCGATAACCGGAGAAGACGTCGCCGAATTCGGCTCCGAACAGATGCCGGTAGAGCGTGTTGAACAGACGGTTGCCGGCCGCGTGACCCCGGCGGTGCGCATCGTTCTGCACGTCCGCGCGGGCCCCGATTGCCATGTCCAGATGCTCGTCGATGATCATGTCCACTAGCCTGCGGGCGGATGGGGCGTGGTAGGTGCCGTCGCCATCGGCCATCAGATAAACATCGGCCTCGATGTCGGCGAACATCCGGCGCACCACATTGCCCTTGCCGGGCCGCCGCTCGCAATAGACCTCCGCGCCCGCGGCGCGCGCCTGGGCAGCCGTAGCGTCCGTCGAGGCGTTGTCGAACACCACGATGCGGGCTTCGGGCAGGGCCGCCCTGAAATCCGCCACGACGTCGGCGATCGAGGCCGCCTCGTTGTGGCAGGGGATGACGACCGCGATCGAGCGTTGCTCCGCGAGATCCGGCAGAGCGGCCGCGAGTCGCCGCTCGAGCGCCGCCAAGCCCGGCGCATAGCGCGCCCGTTCCGCGTCGAGCGCCTGCGATGTTGCGGGCGGGTCGCTCTCGAGGCGGGGCGACAGGATGGCCATGATTGGGTTGACCCTCGCCGGGGCGGGAGCCGCGGCCTGAAAAGTCGAAGCGGTCGAAGCTCGCTCTAACGTGATCTCAATGATTGTCCGGAAAGGTTGAAGGGTCGTGAAAGCCCCGGCGTTCTCGCGGCGCGTTGAACCAGCCGAAGGCCCGAAATCTCGCATGAGCGTTGCAAACCCTGCGGATCATCGCCTGGGCAGAGACCTTGGGCAGAGCGCCGAAGCCTCGCTCCTGGCTCGGCCAGGCGCCGTCCTCCTTCTGGGTGTCGTCCTCTCGTTTGCGCTATCCTGGCCGCACCTGGTGCGGATCTGGCAGGATGGAACCTTCTTCGATACGGACGACGCGATGCGGCTCGTCCAGGTTCGCGATTGGCTCGCGGGCCAGGGCTGGTTCGATCTCACCGAACATCGGCTGAATCCGCCGGCCGGGCTACTCATGCACTGGTCGCGCGTGGTGGATATCGCGGTCGGCGGGCTGATCCGGGGCTTCGAGCCTTTCGTCAGTCAAGATCGGGCCGAAACACTGGCCCGCATCGTGTTTCCACTCGCCATGCAGGTGGCCCTTCTTGCCCTAACGGTCCATCTCGGCCGGTTGCTGACGGGCGCGCGCGGGGCTCTCCCGACCATGGTCCTGCTCGTTGCCAGCGGCTTCATGTTCGAGCAGTTCCCGGCCGGGCGGATCGATCATCACGCGCCGCAGATCGTTCTGCTGGTCGGCATGACGGCCGCGCTGCTGGGGTCGCTGTCGCCCGGCAAGGCACCGAGAGCCGTCTGGGCTGCGCTCTGCTTGGCCACCTCGCTCGCCATCAGTCTCGAAAACCTGCCCTTCATCGCCGTGCTCGTCGCGCTTCTGCCGATCCTGTGGGTGTTCGACCCCGCACGCGCCCGCCCAGCCCTTCTGTGGTTCGCGGCCGGCCTCGCGCTGTTCGTCCCTCTGGCGTTCGTGGCCACCATCCCACCCTCGCGCTATCAAGAGGGCGTCTGCGACGCTTTCTCGATCGCGCATCTGACGGGTGTGCTGGCCGGGGCGGCCGGCCTCGCGGCCCTGGCGCTCCTCTCCGGTCGTCTGGAGAAGGTCGGCCAGCGCGTGGCTCTGTTGGTTTTGGTTGGGGCCGCGGTCGTGGGCACGGTGGGGTTGACGTTTCCGGCCTGCTTGCACGATCCCTATGCCAACATGGACCCGATGCTGCGGCGCTTGTGGCTGTCGTATGTCACCGAGGCCGAGCCGATGCTGAAAGCCTCGGCAGAGCGGCCCGATACCTTTACGATGCTGCTCTGCCCTTTGGTGGCGGGCGCTGTGGGCTCCCTGCTGGCGGTGCTGCGTGAGACGGGCCTTCCGCGGATCCGTTGGACCGCCATTCTGGCGCTGACGCTGGTCGGCATCGCGGGATCCATGTGGGAGATTCGCGTTTCAGCCTCGACACAGCCTATCGCGCTGCTCGGCGGCGTCTGGGTCGTGACCCGAGCCATGACATGGGCCACGCAGCGCGGCACGGCACTTGGCGGCCTGGTCGCGGTCGTCTTGGCTCTCCCGTTCGCGACGCTCGGCTGGGCGGTCGTTCCTACCGGGCCAGGCGATCCCGTGTCGGCGGCTGCGCTGCAGGCGGGCCGCACCTGCCGCGTTCCGACCGGCTTCGCGCCCCTCTCGGCCCTGCCGACCGGCCTCGTGTTTGCGCCCATCGACGACGGCTCGCACCTCTTGGTGCACACCCCGCACGCGGTCGTGGCGGCGCCCTACCACCGCAATCAGGCCGGCAACAAAGCGGTGATCGAGGCTTTCCTGGCGTCTCCGGATGCCGCCGAGTCGATCGTGCGAGGGTCGGGGGCCCGATATGTGGCGCTCTGTCCTGGCGAAACGGAGATCACGGTGCTGAGCCGCGAGGCGCCGCAAGGTCTCGGCGCTCAGCTCGTGGCCGGTCTAGTTCCGCCTTGGCTGCAAGCTGTTCCGCTCACCGCTACGCCCTATCGCGTGTTCCTGGTGCGGTAGGGAAGTGTACGTGCTGCAACGGTGATGCGCGCATGGGGTCGGCACATGACCAAACCGTAATGGCAACTATGACGCCTCTTTTCTGGTTCGCTTAGTGCGCGATGACCACGAAAGAGGACTTCCATGAAGCCGACCCTTGCTGCCTCTCTAGTTTTGGTAAGTTTGCTGGGCTCCGGCCTGGCCTATGCGGCCGCTCCGGACGCCGCCGCTCCGGCCGTCACCCCGCCCGCTTCCGCTCCACCCGCCGGCCCGCCGGCTGCCCCGCCTGCCGCCGCGCCATCGACGGCAGCCAGCGAGGCTTCCAACGCCCGGAACATGGCGCTTGATCGGGCAGCCTTCTTCGAGGCGCGCCTTGCCGCACTGCATGCCGGCTTGACCCTGACTCCCGCGCAGGAAGCGCTCTGGCCGCCGCTCGAAAAGGCCGTCCGCGACATCGCCACCTTCCGCCGCGCGGAGTTTCAGGCGCTGATGATGCAACGCCGTGCCGATGCCGAGCCCAACGCCAACGTCGAAGACCAACATACCTCCCAGGCGGCCCCAGGTTCCGCGCCCTTCGATATGCTGAAGGAGACGGGCGCCCGGCTCGAGCAACACGGCAAGGCGCTCCAGGCGCTCGCCGATGCTGCCCAGCCGATGTTCGCGAGCCTCAGCCCGGACCAGACGCGCCGGTTGCCGATGCTGCTGCGCGGTCTGGTGCCCCAACAGGGCCCGATCGCCCGACTGATGACCAGCCTCGGTGTTGAATCGCCCGATGAGGCGCAGGGCAGGGGTGATCGCATGGGACGAATGTTCCAGGACGACAACCAGCGGGGCGCGGACGGCCGCGACGGTGCAGGCGGATCGCAGCGCGACGGTGGCATGGGCGGCCGGCATCACGGCCCGATGGCGGGTGACGGGCAGGACGGTGGACGCGGCTATGCCGACCGGGGCCGGAACGATGAAGAAGGCGGGTCCGAGCAATACGGCGACATGAGGGGGCCGAAGCATCACCCAATGGATCGCGGGGACGGGGATCGCGGCTATGGCGGGTACCAACGCGGCATGGACGGATGGGATCACGGCCGCAGCGAAGACCAGGATCGCGGCGGCGAGCGCCAGGGTCGCTGGAACGGCATGACGGACCGCAATCCCGATCGCGGTGACAACGGGGATCGGGCCGACGGCTCCTATTGAGCTTTAGCCGGTATAACAATCAAAAAGGGGCAGGCCGATCGGCCTGCCCCTTTCTATGATGCTTGATCAGCCCGTGGGCACGCGCCGGCCTATTCGGCGGCATCTTCCTTGCCTTCGAGGTCCTCGCCGGTCTTCTGATCGACCACCCGCATCGACAGGCGAACCTTACCGCGATCGTCGAAGCCGAGCAGCTTGACCTTGACCTTGTCGCCTTCCTTGACGACGTCGGACGTCTTGGCGACCCGGCCCTTGGCGAGCTGCGAGATGTGCACCAGGCCGTCCTTCGAGCCGAAGAAGTTCACGAAGGCACCAAAATCCACGACCTTGACGACCGTGCCCTCGTAGATGAGCCCGATCTCCGGATCGTTGGCGATCGACTTGATCCAGTTGATGGCGGCCTTGATGGCATTGGCGTCCGAGGAGGCGACCTTGATGGTGCCGTCGTCCTCGATGTTGATCTTGGCGCCGGTCTTCTCCACGATCTCGCGGATCACCTTGCCGCCCGTGCCGATGACTTCACGGATCTTGTCGGTCGGGATCTTTAAGGTCTCGATGCGGGGCGCGAACTCGCCGAGTTCGGCGCGGGCGCCGGTCAGCGCCTTGGCCATCTCGCCGAGGATGTGGATACGGCCGTCCTTGGCCTGGCCGAGCGCGACCT
>CAXTOT010000104.1:0-17209 GCA_964245915.1 uncultured Lichenihabitans sp.
CCCTCGTAGACGTCGGGCGTCCACATGTGGAACGGCACGGTCGACATCTTGAAGGCGAGGCCGGCCGACAGGAAGACGAGGCCAAATATCACGCCGATCTGGGTATGGCCCTGCAGCGCGGCCGCGATTCCCGTGAACGACACGGTCCCCGCAAATCCGTAGATCAGCGAGGCGCCGTAGAGCAACATGCCCGACGACAGCGCCCCGAGCACGAAATACTTCAGCCCGGCCTCGCTGGCCCGCACGTCGTCCCGGTGGAAGGCCGCGAGCACGTAGAGCGCCAGACTCATGAGTTCGAAGCCGAGATAGAGCGCGATCAGGCTGTTGGCCGAGATCAGCATCATCATGCCGAGGGTGGAGAGCACGATCAGCACGGGGTATTCGAAACGGTCGATGCCCTCCTGGCGGAGAAAGCCGATCGACATGACGAGCGTGACGACCGAGCCGACCAGGGCCAGCGCCTTCATGAACCGCCCGTAGGGATCGTCGAGAAAGGCCCCGCCGAATTCAGCCACCCCGTGGGCGGGCGTCCCGACATCGAGCAGAAAGGCGACGCCGAGAAGCGCGATGGCGAGTTCCGTGACCAGCCAGGCCGACCGTTCACCGCGAATCGCACCGATCAGCAGGAGAACGAGAGCACCGACCGCGAGAATGAACTCGGGCAGGACCGGACCGAGATGGAAGTCAGGCGGCATCGGAGGTCCTCACTGCGCCAGGTTCGCGGCGGTTTTGGTCGCGACAGCGGCTTGCGCGGCTTGCACGGTGGTGCTGATCCGCTCGACCGAGGCCATCGAGGCGTTGATGACCGGCTGCGGATGAAATCCGTAATAGAGGGTCAGCACCACCAGGGGGAGCAGGATCACCACCTCGCGCGGCGACAGATCGAGCATCGCTTTCAGCGAGGCCTTTTCGAGCGTGCCGAAAATGATGCGGCGATAGAGATAAAGCGCATAGCCGGCCGCCAGGATGGTGCCGAGCGTCGCAATCAGCGCCACCCAGGTGTTGACCTGGAAGGCGGCCAGCATGGTGAGGAATTCGCCCACGAACCCCGAGGTGCCGGGCAGCCCGATGTTGGCCATGGTGAAGACGAAGAACGCCACCGCATAGCGCGGCATGCGCTCTACGAGCCCGCCATAGGCCGCAATCTCGCGGGTATGCATCCGGTCGTAGATCACCCCCACGCATAGGAAGAGCGCGGCCGACACGATGCCGTGCGAGATCATGAGGAACATGGCACCCTGGATGCCCTGCGGCGTCATGGTGAAGATGCCCATCGTGACGAAGCCCATATGGGCGACCGACGAATAGGCGATCAGCTTTTTCATGTCCTCCTGCACCAGCGCCACGAGCGAGGTGTAGATGATGGCGATCACCGACAGGGCGAAGATCAATGGCGCGAAATCGTGGCTGGCGGCCGGAAACATGGGCAGCGAGAAGCGCAGGAAGCCGTAGCCGCCCATCTTGAGCAGGATGCCGGCCAGGATCACCGAGCCGGCCGTGGGCGCCTCGACGTGAGCGTCGGGCAGCCAGGTGTGGACCGGCCACATCGGCATCTTCACCGCGAAAGAGGCGAAGAAGGCGAGCCACAGCCAGGTCTGCATCGAGGGCGGGAACATGCCCGGTTGCAGCAGCACCTGGATGTCGGTGGTGCCCGCAACGCCATACATCTTCATGATGGCGAGCAGCATCAAAAGCGAGCCGAGCAGCGTGTAGAGGAAGAATTTCATGCTGGCGTAGATGCGGCGCTTGCCGCCCCAGATGCCGATGATGAGGAACATCGGGATCAGACCACCCTCGAAGAAGAGGTAAAACAGCAGCAGATCGAGCGCGCTGAAGACGCCGATCATCAAGGATTCCAGCACCAGGAAGGCGATCATATAAGCCTTGACGCGAACCTGGATGGATTCCCACGAGGCCAGGATGCAGAACGGCATGAGGAAGGCGGTCAGCACCACGAAGGGCATGGAAATGCCGTCGACGCCCATCTTGTAGCCGAGGCCGCTGCCAAACCACGCCCGCTGCTCGATCAACTGGAAACCCGCGTCCGCGGTATCGAAGCGGCTCCAGGCCACGAGAGACAGAACGAACGTCAGGATGGTGGTCAGCAGCGCCGCCCAGCGGACGTTGCGGAGGGTCGCTTCGTCCTCACCGCGCAGCAGCAGGATGAAGGCGACGCCAACCATCGGCAGAAAGACCAGCCCGGAGAGGATGCCGAAGCCGAACATCAGCGCACGCCCCCGACGAGATACCAGGTGATGAAAGCCGCAACGCCGAGCATCATGGCAAAGGCATAGTGGTAGACGTAGCCCGTCTGCAGCTTGACCACCCGGCTGGTGGTGCCCACGACGGCGGCCGCGACGCCGTCGGGCCCGAAGCCGTCGATGATGAAGCCGTCGCCGCCCTTCCAGAGGATGCGGCCGAGCGCGAAGGCCGGTCGCACGAACAGGAAGTCATAGAGTTCGTCGAAATACCACTTGTTGAGCAGGAACAGGTAGAGCGGCCGGTTGCCCCGCGCCCAAGCATCGGCCGTGCCGGGTGCCAGAATATAGAAATACAGCGCCACCACGAAGCCAATCACCATGAACAGCGTCGGCATGATGGAAACCAGGATCGGCACGTGTTCCATGGCGGTCAGGATATGGTTGCTATCCGCGTAGTAGAGGGCCGACTTCCAGAATTCGGGCGCGCCTTCGCCGATGAAGAAGTTCCTGAAGATCAGGCCGGCCAGCAAGGCCCCGGCGGCAAGCACGTAGAGTGGCACCAGCATGACGTTCGGGGATTCGTGCGGCTCACCGTCATGGGCGTGATCATCTTGGCTGTGAACGTCGTGGGCGGGAGCCCCGACATCATTGCCGTGACCGGGTTCCGCATGCGCGTTGTGGTCGTGCCCTTCCACGGGACCCTCGTGGCTGCGCGAGACGCCGTAGAAGGTGAGGAAGATCAGGCGCCAGGAATAGAACGAGGTGAGGCCCGCCGCGGTCAACACCAGCAAGAAGGCGTAGAGCGCCCCCGGGCGGGTCGAGGCGTAGGAGGCCTCGATGATGGCATCCTTGGAGAAATAGCCGGCCGTCAGCGGAAACCCGGTCAGCGCCAGGGTGCCGATGATCATCATCCAGAAGGTGACGGGGATCTTCCGCCTGAGGCCGCCCATGCGGCGCATGTCCTGCTCGTGGTGAGAGGCATGGATTACCGAGCCGGCGCCGAGGAACAGCAGGGCCTTGAAGAAGGCGTGGGTGAAGAGGTGGAAGATCGCCAGGGAATAGCCCCCAACCCCGAGCGCCACGAACATGTAGCCGAGCTGGGAACAGGTCGAATAGGCGATGACCTTTTTGATGTCGTTTTGCACGAGGCCGACGGTGGCGGCGAAAAACGCCGTGGTGCCCCCGATGATGGTCACGAACGTCATGGCATGCGGGGCCTGCTCGAACAACGGCGACAGGCGGGCCACCATGAAGACCCCGGCCGTCACCATGGTGGCGGCGTGAATCAGCGCCGACACCGGCGTCGGCCCTTCCATGGCGTCCGGCAGCCAGGTGTGCAGCAGGAATTGCGCGGACTTGCCCATGGCACCCATGAACAGCAGCAGGCAGGCCAGCGTCATGGCGTTGGGGTTGAGGCCGAAAGCGTGGAAGCTTTTGCCGGCCAGCCCGGGGGCGGCCGCGAAAATGGTGTCGAACGATACCGACTGGGTGAGCGCGAAGACCGTGAAGATACCGAGCGAGAAGCCGAAATCGCCGACGCGGTTGACCACGAAAGCCTTGATGGCGGCAGCATTTGCGGTGGGCCGCTCGTACCAGAAACCGATCAGCAGATAGGAGGCGAGCCCCACCCCCTCCCAGCCAAAGAACATCTGCACGAGGTTGTCGGCCGTCACCAGCATCAGCATCGCGAAGGTGAACAGCGACAGATAGGCGAAGAACCGCTGGCGGCTCGGATCCTCGTGCATGTAGCCGATGGAATAGACGTGGACCAAGGTCGAGACCGTGTTGACCACCACCAGCATGACGACAGTCAGCGTGTCGATGCGAAAGGCCCAATCGACCTTGAGCACCCCGACCGTGAACCAGTTGGCGACGTCGACATGGGTCGTGCCGTCATGAAAGCCGACCTGGAAAAAGGCGATCCACGACAGCAGCGCCGCGACGCCGACCAGGATCGAGGTCAGGAGCTCGGCGTTCCGCGCACCCAGGGGCTTGCCAAACAGTCCGGCGACCAGGAAGCCGACCAGGGGCAGGAAGACGATGGCATGATACATGGTTGGTCCTAGGGGCCGGTCAGCCCTTCATCATGTTGATGTCTTCGACCGCGATCGAGCCGCGGTTCCGGTAGTAGACGACGAGAATGGCGAGCCCGATCGCGGATTCCGCGGCCGCGACCGTGAGCACGAAGAGGCCGAACACCTGACCGGTCAGATCGCCGAGGAAGGACGAAAACGCCACCAGGTTCACGTTGACGGCCAGCAGGATCAGTTCGACCGACATCAGAATGATGATGATGTTCTTGCGGTTCAGGATGATGCCAGCCACGCCGAGCGTGAACAGGATCGCGCCGACGATCAGGAATTGCGTCAGTCCGACGGTCATGATGCGATCCTTCCGGTGCCGATCACAGTCCCACGCGCGAAGGAACCTTGCGCAGCTCCACTTCGACATGCGGGTTGCGACGGTTCTGTTCGGCGATGTCTTGGCGCTTGATGCTCGGCTTGTGCCGCAGGGTGAGCACGATGGAGCCGATCATGGCGGTGAGCAGCACGAAGCCGGCGGCCTGAAAATAATACAGATATTGCGTATAGAGCACGCGCCCGAGTGCCGCCGTGTTGGACAGGCCGGGCGTCAGCGGCGAGGCCGACACCCGCAGGTCGGCGGGCGCGATGGTCCAGCTTCCCACGACGAGGACGAGTTCGATGAGCACCACGGCGCCGACCAGCGCCCCCAAGGGCAGATATTGCAGGAACCCTTGCTTGAGTTCGGCGAAGTCGACGTCGAGCATCATGATGACGAACAGGAACAGGACCGCGACCGCCCCGACATAGACGACGATCAGGATCATGGCCAAAAACTCGGCGCCGAGCAGCAGGAAGAGGCCCGCCGCGTTGACGAAGGCGAGGATGAGGAACAGCACCGAATGCACCGGATTGCGGGCCGAGATGACCATGAAGGCCGAGGCGACCGCGATCGCGGAAAACAGATAGAAAAACGCGTCGGCCGCCGTCATGCCTGTCCCTTAATGGCTGCTGGTGGCGGGTTCATACGATCAAATCCCCGGGCCATGCAATGCAGCGAAGCCGTTTGCGCACCCGATTAGCGGTAGGGTGCGTCGAGCGCGATGTTGCGCGCGATCTCGCGCTCCCAGCGGTCGCCATTGGCCAGCAGCTTGTCCTTGTCGTAGAGGAGTTCTTCGCGCGTCTCGACCGAGAATTCCGCGTTCGGCCCCTCGACGATGGCGTCCACCGGGCAGGCTTCCTGGCAGAGGCCGCAATAGATGCATTTGACCATATCGATGTCGTAGCGGGTCGTGCGGCGGGTGCCGTCGTTGCGCCGCGGGCCTGCCTCGATGGTGATGGCCTGGGCCGGGCAGAT
The DNA here is from genome assembly GCA_964245915.1 of uncultured Lichenihabitans sp. GTDB lineage: Bacteria > Pseudomonadota > Alphaproteobacteria > Rhizobiales > Beijerinckiaceae > Lichenihabitans. The sequence continues at coordinate 5,580 of CAXTOT010000104.1, forward strand.
CGCCTCGCAGAGCTTGCAAGCGATGCAGCGTTCCTCGCCGTTGGGATAACGGCGGAGGGCATGCTCGCCGCGATAGCGCGGGCTCTGCGGATTCTTCTCGTGCGGATAGTTCAGCGTCAGCTTCGGCTTGAAGAAGTAACGCATCGACAGCGCGAAAGCCCCGATGAACTCCGCAAGAAAAAGCGACTTGGCCGCGTGGTCCAAACGCATTTGGAATTCCTCTTAACGATCGACCGCATCCCTGCCCTTTCGGTCAGGTGGCGTCAATGGGGCAGCCCGCCCCAGCCGGTGAGTTCCAGAACGCCGGCCACGACCACGACGGACAGCAGCGAGATGGGCAGGAAAACCTTCCATCCCAAGCGCATCAATTGGTCGTAGCGGTAGCGCGGCACGAAGGCCTTCACCATGGCGAACATGAAGAAGACCGCCGAGGCCTTCAGCACGAACCAGATCACGCCCGGCACCCAGGTGAAGGGCCCAAACGGGATTGGCGAGAGCCAACCGCCCAGGAATAGGATGGTGGTCAGCGAGCACATGGTCACGATGGCCACGTATTCGCCGAGCATGAACAGCATGTAGGGGGTGGATGAATATTCCACCATGAAGCCCGCGACCAGTTCCGACTCGGCCTCGACGAGGTCGAAGGGTGCCCGGTTCGTCTCGGCCAGGGCCGAGATGAAGAAGATGATGAACATCGGAAACAGCGGCAGCCAGTACCAGCCCAGCAGCCCGAAGCGCCCGTCCTGGGCATTGACGATGTCGGTGAGATTCAACGAGCCGGCGCAGAGCAGCACCGTGACGATCACAAAACCGATCGAGACCTCGTAGGACACCATCTGGGCGGCCGAGCGCAGGGCCGCCAGAAAGGGGTATTTCGAATTTGAAGCCCAGCCCGCCATGATGATGCCGTAGACGCCGAGCGACGAGATGGCGAAAATATAGAGGATGCCCACATTCAGGTTGGCGATGGCCCAACCCTGGTTGACGGGGATCACGGCCCAGGCCGAGATCGCCAGCACACCCGAAACCAGCGGCGCGAGCAGGAACACGCCCTTGTTGGCGCCCGACGGGATGATCGGCTCCTTGACCACGAATTTGATCATGTCGGCGAAGCTCTGCAGCAGGCCGAACGGGCCCACAACATTGGGGCCGCGACGCAATTGCACCGCCGCCCAGATCTTGCGGTCGGCGTAAAGCACGTAGGCCACGTAGATCAGCAGAACCACGATGAGCACGACGCTCTCGATGATCTTCAGCAGGAGGGGAAGGAACCAGCCGTCGGTCATGAAGGTGTCCTATTCGGCAGCTTGCTGCAGGCGCGTCTGGGCCAGGGCCGAACATTCGGCCATGACGGCCGAAGCGCGGCAGATCGCATTGGTGAGATAAAAATCGGTCACGGCCGGCGCGAAAGGCGCGCGGCTCACGGGCGCCGCAAGGCCGGCCAGACCCGACAGATCTGGGGCGGCTTTGGCTACCACGTCGAGGGTGCCGAAAACCGGGTAGGCCTCCACGAGCGCGACGGTCAGCGCCCGATGCGAGTCGAAGGGCAGGCGCACCCCCAGCACGTCCGACAGGGCGCGCAGGATGGCCCAGTCCTCGCGCGCGTCGCCGGGCGGGAAGCTCGCCCGGTCGGCGCGCTGAACGCGGCCCTCGGTGTTGACGTAGCGGCCGGTCTTTTCCGTATAGGCGGCGCCCGGCAGGATCACGTCGGCACGATGCGCGCCCCGGTCGCCGTGGGTGCCCTGGTAGACCACGAAAGCGCCCGGCGCGACGTCGATCTCATCGGCGCCAAGGAGGAACAAGACGTCGAGCGCGCCCTGCTGCGCCATAGCGACGGCATCCAGTCCGCCCTCGCCAGGCACGAAGCCAAGATCGAGCCCGCCCACGCGGGAGGCGGCCGTGTGCAGGACCGAAAAGCCGTTCCATCCCGCCTTGAGGGCGCCGAATCCTGCGGCGGCCTTGGCGGCGAGCGACAGGACGGCGGCACCATCCTCACCCGCCAGTGCGCCCTGCCCCACGATCACCATGGGCCGCTCGCCGAGTTCGGTCGCATTGTTGGCGACCTCGGCCAGCGTCTCTGGGCCGGCGCCGAGATATTTGTAGGGGTAGGTCAGGTCGGCCCGCTCGCCAATCACCTCGATGGGGAAATTGCCCTTGAGCCAGCGCTTGCGAATGCGCGCGTTGAGCACCGGGCTTTCGCGGCGCGGATTGGAGCCGACGATGAGCAGCGACGTCGCGTCCTCGATCCCCGCCACGGTGGCGTTGAAGAGATAAGAGGCGCGCCCGAAGTTTGGGTGAAGCTTGGTGCCATCCTGCCGGCAATCCACGTTGAGCGAGCCGAGCTTCCCCATCAGCAGCTTCAGCGCGAACATGTCCTCGACGCTCGCGAGATCGCCCGCGATGGCGCCGATGCGCGCCGGGGTGGTGGCCTTGATCTTGGCCGTGATCGCCGCGAAAGCCTCGGTCCAGGTCGCGGGCACGAGACGCCCGGCGCGGCGCAGATAGGGCCTGTCGAGCCGCTGGGCCTTGAGACCATCGGCGACGTGGCGCGTCTTGTCGGAAATCCATTCCTCGTTCACGGAATCATTGACGCGCGGCAGGATGCGCAGCACCTCGCGGCCCCGCGTGTCGACCCGGATGTTGGAGCCAAGCGCGTCCATGACGTCGATGGATTCGGTCTTGGTCATCTCCCAAGGCCGCGCCTTGAAGGGATACGGCTTGGGCAGCAGCGCCCCCACGGGGCAGAGATCCGCGATGTTGGACTGCAGCTCGGAGCCCATCGCGGTCTCGAGGTAGGTGGTGATCTCCATGTCTTCGCCGCGGCCGATGGCGCCCATGTCACCCGTGCCTGCCACTTCGGCCGTGAATCTCACGCAGCGCGTGCAATGGATGCATCGGTTCATCGAGGTCCGCACCAGCGGTCCGATATATTTGTCTTCGACCGCGCGCTTGTTCTCATGATAGCGCGACCCCGCCATCCCGAAGGCCATCGCCTGGTCCTGCAGGTCGCATTCGCCCCCCTGGTCGCAGATCGGGCAATCGAGCGGGTGATTGATCAGCAGGAATTCCATGACCCCGGCGCGCGCCGTCTTGACCAGCGGCGATTTGGTGAAGACCTGCGGGGCCTCGCCATTCGGGCCCGGTCGGCAATCCTTCACGCCCCAGGCGCAGGAAGCGACCGGCTTCGGGCTGCCCTTCAGCTCGACCAGGCACATCCGGCAATTGCCCGCGATCGACAGCCGTTCGTGGAAGCAGAAGCGCGGGATTTCCGAGCCCGCCTGCTCGCAGGCCTGCAGCAGCGTGAAGTCGGCGGGAACGTCGATCTCACGGCCATCGACGACGATTTTGGTCATGACAACCCTAGTGTTCTGCCGCCGGGCGGCGCTGGTCGGTTGTATTCAAAATGCAGCGACGCGCGAGGCGTCACCCTCATTCAGCCGCGATCTCGATGGGTTCGGGATGCGGGTTGGCCATATAGCTGTCGATGCGACGCTCGATCTCGGGCCGGAAGTGCCGGATCAGCCCTTGGACCGGCCAGGCCGCTGCATCGCCGAGCGCGCAAATCGTGTGGTTCTCGATCTGCTGGGTAACGGAAAGCAGCGCGTCGATCTCGCGTTTCTGAGCCCGGCCTTCGGCCATGCGGCTCAGCACGCGCCAGAGCCAGCCGGTGCCTTCCCGGCATGGCGTGCACTGGCCGCAGCTTTCGTGTTTGTAGAAATAGCTGATCCGCGCGATGGCTCGGACGATGTCGGTCGACCGGTCCATCACGATGACGGCCGCGGTCCCCAGGCCCGACTTCAAGGCCCGCAGGGAATCGAAATCCATCGGCGTGTCGATGATCTCATGGGCGGGGACCAGGGGCACCGAGGACCCGCCCGGGATTACCGCGAGTAGGTTGTCCCAGCCGCCGCGGATGCCGCCGCAGTGGCGGTCGATCAGCTCCCGGAACGGGATCGACATGACCTCTTCGACATTGCAGGGCTTGTTGACGTGCCCCGAGATGCAGAACAGCTTGGTGCCCGTGTTGTTCTTGGCTCCGAAACCCGCGAACCAGGCGGCGCCGCGCCGCAGGATCGTGGGCGCCACCGCGATGGATTCCACGTTGTTGACCGTCGTGGGGCAGCCGTAGAGGCCCATATTGGCCGGGAACGGCGGCTTTAGCCGCGGCATCCCCTTCTTGCCTTCGAGCGATTCCAAGAGCGCGGTTTCCTCGCCGCAGATATAGGCGCCCGCGCCGCGGTGGACGTAGATGTCGAACGGGAAGCCGTGCAGGTTGTCCTTGCCCACGAGATTGTTCTCGTAGGCTTCTTCGACGGCGGCATCGAGCCGGTCGGCCTCGAAGATATATTCGCCGCGAATGTAGATGTAGCAGGCATTGGCCCCCATCGCGAAGGAGGCGATCAGGCAGCCTTCGATCAGCATGTGCGGATCGTTGCGCATGATCTCGCGATCCTTGCAGGTGCCGGGCTCCGACTCGTCGGCATTGACCACGAGATAGGAGGGCCGGGCCGGATCGGGCTTGGGCATGAACGACCATTTGAGGCCGGTCGGAAAGCCGGCGCCGCCGCGACCGCGCAGGCCCGAGGCCTTCATCTCGTTGATGATCCAGTCCTTGCCCTTTTCGAGCAGGGCTTTGGTGCCGTCCCAGTGACCGCGCGATCGTGCGCCCGCTAGCCGCCAATCGGCATAACCGTAGAGGTTGGTGAAGATGCGATCCTTGTCCTCAAGCACAGGAGGTCTCCGCCGAAGGCTGTGTCATCGAACCGAAACGCGAAACCATCACTGCGCCTCCGTCTGCGCGACGGGCAGCACCGGTTCGGCGGGCTGCGGGGCGGGTGGGATCATGGTCTGCGTCGCATGGGCGATGCGCGGGAACTCGAGCGAGTGCAAATCGGCGGGCGCTTGCGGATGCTCGCCGAAGAGGGTGATCAGCGAGGTGAGCCCGCCCGCCGGTTCGGAGGTGACGCGACCGGTCTGCGACCCCTGCATGACCGGGCGCCCGGCCGCGAGATCCGACAGCAGCTTGTCGAAATTCTCCGGCGTCAGATCTTCGTAATAGGTGTCGTTGATCTGCACCATGGGCGCATTGCAGCAGGCACCGAGGCACTCGACCTCCTGCCAGGAGAACAGCCCGTCCGCCGAGACATGGTTTGGCGCACCGACGCGTTGTTCGAGCACCGATTTGATGCCGTCCGAGCCGCGCAGCACGCAAGGCGTGGTGCCGCACATCTGGATGAAGAACTTGCCCACCGGCGCCAGGTTGAACATCGAATAGAACGTCGCGATCTCGAGCACCCGGATGTAAGGCATTTCCAGGATTTGGCCGACCTTTTCGATGGCGGGCTTGGGCAACCAGCCGTCATGCTGGGCCTGCGCCCTGTGCAACAGTGCGATCACGGCGGACATCTGCCGGCCCGGCGGATATTTGGCGATCTGCTTGTCGGCCCAAGCCTGGTTTTCCGGCGTGAACTCGAAGCTGTCGGGCTGGACCTCGGCTAATCGGCGAACGGCCATGCGGTCTTTCTCAGTTCAGTTTCTCGCAAACCTGGTTGGGGTTGCTGTGGCAAAGGTAGGCCGACGTCGTCTTCTGCAGCACCATGTAGGCGCCGCCGCTGTTGTCGTAGAAGGCCGCCTTGATGTCGTATCCCTGCTGCAGGAGCTTGGCGATCGGGGTCACATCGGCGGCGGAGGCCACCCCCGCCAGGCCTAGCAGCACGGCCGCCAAGGCAGCGCCTCGGATCATCGATCGACTTCCCCGAACACGATGTCGAGCGACCCGAGGATCGCCGAAACGTCGGCCAGCATGTGGCCACGGCACATGAAGTCGATCGCCTGCAGGTGGGCGAACCCCGGCGCCTTGATCTTGCAACGGTAGGGTTTGTCGGTGCCGTCCGAGACAAGGTAGACGCCGAACTCGCCCTTGGGCGCCTCGACGGCCGCATAGACCTCTCCGGCCGGAACGTGAAAGCCCTCGGTATAGAGTTTGAAATGATGGATCAGCGCCTCCATCGACCGCTTCATCTCGGCGCGCGGGGGCGGAAACACCTTGCCGGTCCGCGTGTGGACGGGTCCCTGCCCGTCCGGCGACAGCAGCTTGGCCACGCATTGCTTCATGATCTTCGTGGACTCCCGCATTTCCTGCATGCGGATGACTTGCCGATCGTAATTGTCGCCGTTCCGGCCGACCGGAATATCGAAGTCCATCTCCTCGTAGCATTCATAGGGCTGGCTCTTGCGCAGGTCCCAGGCGGCCCCGGAACCGCGCACCATCACGCCGGAAAATCCCCACTTCCAGCATTCCTCAAGGCTGACGATGGCGATATCGACGTTGCGCTGCTTAAAAATTCGATTCTCGACGAACAAGTCCCACAGATCGTCGACGACCTTGAGGAACGGATCGCAGAAGGCTCCGATATCTTCGATCAACCGGACCGGCAGGTCGGAATGGACACCACCAGGGCGAAAGTAATTGGCGTGCATGCGGGCGCCTGACGCGCGCTCATAAAACACCATCAGCTTTTCGCGTTCCTCGAAGCCCCATAGGGGTGGTGTCAGCGCCCCGACGTCCATGACCTGGGTGGTCACGTTGAGCAGGTGAGAAAGCAGGCGCCCAATCTCGCAGAACAGAACACGGATCAACTGCGCCCGACGCGGCACCTCCAGATGAAGGAGCTTCTCGATCGCCAGGCAGAAGGCGTGCTCCTGGTTCATCGGCGCCACGTAATCTAGGCGATCGAAATAGGGCACGTTCTGGACGTAGGTACGCGCCTCCATCAGCTTCTCGGTGCCGCGGTGCAGAAGGCCGATATGTGGATCGACGCGCTCGACGATCTCGCCGTCGAGTTCGAGCACCAGACGCAGCACGCCATGCGCGGCCGGATGCTGCGGGCCGAAGTTGATCGCGAAATTGCGGAGATTCTGCTCGGTCATTGAAGTTTGGCCTTTTCATCGCCGGGAAGCGCCGCGATGTCGGCGCCCTCCCATGGCGACAGGAAGTCCCAGTTGCGGAATTCCTGACTCAGCCGGACCGGCTCGTTGACGACCCGCTTTTCGATGTCGCTCCAGCGCACTTCGACGAACCCCGTCATCGGAAAATCCTTGCGCAGCGGGTGACCCTCAAAGCCGTAGTCGGTCAGGATCCGGCGCAGATCCGGATGACCCGAGAACAGGATACCATAGAGGTCGTAGGCCTCGCGTTCGAACCAGTTCGCGGCCGGAAAAACCGCATTTATGGACGGCACGGGTGTCGTCTCGTCCGTCACGACCTTCACGCGGATGCGGTGATTGTGCTTGGGCGACAGCAGATGCGTCACGACATCGAAACGCATCGGGCGCTCGGGATAGTCGACGCCGCAAAGATCGACGAATGAGATGAACAGGCAGCGCGGGTCGTCACGCAGGAAGCGCATCACATCAACGATCGCGGCCGGCTCGACCATGATGGTCAGCTCGTCCAAAAACATCGTCGGTCGAACCTTGGCGTCCGGCAGCGAAGCCTGGATGTGGGCACCAAGGTCACCCAGCGGATCGGCCACGGTGTCAGTCATGCCTTGCCCTCGATCGGGTCCGTCCCATGCCCGGTTTCAACGCTCGATCGTTCCTGTCCGCCGAATTTTCCGCTGCAGCAGAAGCACGCCATAAAGCAGCGCCTCGGCCGAGGGCGGGCAACCGGGAACATAGATGTCCACCGGAACGATCCGGTCGCATCCGCGGACGACGGAATAGGAATAGTGGTAGTAGCCGCCCCCGTTGGCGCAGGAACCCATGGAGATCACGTAACGCGGCTCCGGCATCTGGTCGTAGACCTTGCGCAGCGCGGGCGCCATCTTGTTGGTCAGCGTCCCGGCCACGATCATGACGTCGGACTGGCGCGGGCTCGCGCGCGGCGCGAAGCCGTAACGCTCGGCGTCATAGCGCGGCATCGAGAGCTGCATCATTTCGACCGCGCAGCAGGCGAGGCCGAACGTCATCCACATCAGCGAGCCGGTGCGGGCCCACTGGATGAGATCGTCGGTCGCGGTGACGAGAAACCCCTTGTCGGCCAATTGATCGTTGAGGCCGAGGAAATAGGGATCGTCAGCCCCCAAAGGGCGGCCGGTGCGCGGGTCGATCAGGCCACGCGGCTGCGGCGCAACCGAGGTCTCGGCCAGCTTCGGGCTCAATCCCATTCCAGCGCGCCCTTTTTCCACTCGTAGATGAACCCGATCGTCAGAACCAAAAGGAAGACCATCATCGACCAGAACCCGAACACACCGACGTCACGGAACGCCACCGCCCAGGGGAACAGGAACGCGACCTCGAGATCGAAGATGATGAACAGCAGCGCCACCAGATAGAACCGGACGTCGAACTTCATGCGGGCGTCGTCGAAGGCGTTGAACCCACATTCATAGGCCGACAGCTTTTCCGCATCTGGCGCGCTGAAGGCCACGACGAACGGGGCCACGAGCAGGGCGCCAGAAATCAAGACCGACACGACGATGAAGACGATCAGCGGAAGGTAGTCGGCGAGGAGATTGGGCATACGCGGTCCGCGCGCTTGAGGTGTAAGGAGCCATGCAGACGCCACACCGAGATTGCCGGGACCGCCGCCTTTCCTTCGCCTTCAGGTAATGCACTGCAACAGAGCAGGCAAGGTCAAATGCCGTCGCAGGGGCGACTTGATTGGGGGTTGTTCGGAGAAGGAGGACTCGTCGAATGGCGCGACGTGTGGCGGTGCTTGACGGTCAGGTGAAATGGCCGGAATGGCGAGAGAGACGGGACTCGAACCCGCGACCTCCGGCGTGACAGGCCGGCGCTCTAACCAACTGAGCTACTCCCCCGCGAGACAATCGGCAGCAGCTGCCGCGTCGTTCGGAGGAATGCGGGATAGGCCAGCAAACCTGTGCTGTCAAGCAGCCGAGAGGGCCTCTGCGAGCCGAGCCAAGCCGGTTCAGAGCTTCGCGGAACCGATGTGCCATCGCCTGATTTCGGCCGGGGTCAGAATGTGGATCGCCTCAGCGGGAATATGTTCCGCGTAGGCGATCACCCGAGGATCGACCCCCATGGATTTCGTGTAAGCGCTGAGCGAGGCCACGAACTCGTCCGATCCGTAGATATTCTCCGAATCCATTCCGCCCGAGGGATCGCGTACCGCCTCGTGGATCACCATGCGGTGGATGCCGAGGCGGCTGACCGATGGCACCAACCGCTTCTTGCCGCCCATGAAGGCGTAGACACAAGCCGACATGCAGTTGGCGGCGGTAAAGCGGAGATTGGCCGACTCCGGCGTGTCGCGCGTCCCCGCCACCATGACGGCGGCCCCAATGGTGCGGAAAACCGTACCCAGTTGCATGGCGCCCAGCACGGTCCCTCCAGGGGAATCAATCAGCACGAAGGGGCGCAGATCATGGTCCTGCAGATGCTCTGACAGGAACGACAGGAATTTTTGGGCGGTGTCGTTGTTGATCTCGCCTTCGGCCGTGATCACCTGGATGCAGCCTTGACGGCAGCTATGTCCGTTGCCGACGCTCGCCAGCTGAAACGCCATGGCGTCTTCGGCTAGCGAGGGCGTAGCGGACCCGCCAAGCCACGAGACGATCAACAGCAGGATCGCCAACAAACGGATCGACCCGCCGCTCCGGCGATCCGAGACGGTGGTGGGCGGTGACGGGCTCGAACCGCCGACCCTCTCGGTGTAAACGAGATGCTCTACCAACTGAGCTAACCGCCCCGGTCTCACCGCGTTCACTGCGCGCTTTTCCATTCCGGCCTGGGCCTTCTATGCGGATCGATCGATACCCGCAAGGGATCACTGATTCCGACCTGAAACAAGGCACCGCCATGCCGGAAGCGGGAGCGGCGTATGCACGCAAGCCCCCGCCCCCGATGCGTCAGCTATTTTGCGTGTTTAGCCGCATCCTTCGCGTTCACGGCCGATTTCAACGCCAGGCCGGCCTTGAACCGCGCATTCTTCGAGGCGGGAATCTCGATCTCCTTGCCGGTCGAGGGGTTGCGCCCGGTTCCGGCAGCCCGCTCCTTGACCGAGAAGGTGCCGAATCCCACCAGGCGGACCTCGTCGCCTTGCTTCAATGCGGCCGTGATCCCGCCCACCACGGCGTCGATCGCCGCGGCCGCCGCAGCCTTTGGCAGATCCGCCTGACCGGCGACGTGGTCGATCAATTCGTTCTTGTTCATCTCTTGGCCTCCTTCGCTTTTCGGGATGGGCGTCATGGCTCGACCGCTCGCCGCGGCGGCGGTTGGCCGGGACCATGCTTCGGCGCGCAAGGCCCGCTGGCGACGCCCACATCGCCCCATAAGCCATAAGCAAGACACCCCCGCCCCCGTCAACAGGCCGTGATGGGGCGCAGAGACGAAAAAGCCGCGAACCCGTTGGGGTCCGCGGCTTTTCTGAGTTGATGATTTTAGTGCGCGATGACGGCGCCCGGATCCTCGTCGCCGATACCGGACGGCTGCCCGCTCGGCATCAGCTTTTCTTCCCAGCGAATCGGAATGGGCTTGTGCACCAGCGCATGCGCCAGAACCTCGTCCATGCGGGACACCGGGATGATCTCGAGCCCATTCTTCACGCTGTTCGGGATTTCGAGCAGATCCTTGGCATTCTCCTCGGGGATCAAGACCTTCTTGAGCCCCCCGCGGAGCGCGGCCAAAAGCTTCTCCTTGAGACCGCCGATCGGCAGCACCCTGCCCCGCAGCGTGATCTCGCCCGTCATGGCGATATCGCGCCGGATCGGGATGCCGGTCAGCACCGAGGTGATGGTCGTGGCCATCGCGATGCCGGCCGAAGGCCCATCCTTGGGTGTCGCGCCTTCCGGCACGTGGACATGGATGTCCCGACGCTCAAACAGCGGCGGCTCGATGCCGAAATCCACGGCGCGGGAGCGGACGTAGGACGCCGCCGCCGAGATGGATTCCTTCATCACATCCTTGAGGTTGCCGGTCACGATCATCTTGCCCTTGCCCGGCATCATGACCCCCTCGATGGTCAGCAGTTCGCCTCCCACCTCGGTCCAGGCCAATCCCGTCACGACCCCGACCTGATCCTCTGATTCGGCTTCGCCGTAGCGGTACTTCGGCACCCCGATGTAATCGGCCAGATTGGCCTCCGTCACCCTGATCGACTTGTGATCGGTGCTCAGGATCTCCCTCACGGCCTTGCGGGCCAGGTTGGAGAGTTCACGTTCGAGATTGCGCACGCCCGCCTCGCGGGTGTAGCGGCGCACCAAGGTCAGCAGGGCGTCGTTGTCGATCGACCACTCGCTCGGGTCCAGGCCATGTTTCTTGATCGTCGCCGGGATCAGGTGCGTGCGGGCGATTTCCGCCTTCTCGTCTTCGGTGTAACCCGCGATCCGGATCAGCTCCATGCGGTCCATCAAGGGCGCAGGGATGTTGAGCGTGTTGGCGGTGGTCACGAACATCACGTTCGACAGGTCGTAGTCGACCTCGAGGTAATGGTCGTTGAACGTCGCGTTCTGCTCCGGATCGAGAACCTCCAACAAAGCCGATGACGGATCACCGCGGAAATCCTGACCCATCTTGTCGATCTCATCGAGCAGGAAGAGCGGATTGGTGGTCTTGGCCTTGCGCATCGACTGGATGATCTTGCCGGGCATCGAGCCGATATAGGTGCG
>CAXTOT010000105.1:0-16955 GCA_964245915.1 uncultured Lichenihabitans sp.
TCGGCTTTGTCCTCCAGCCCGCCGGGCCCGCTGCGGACGCCGTTTCTTAGGAAGCGATCGGCATCTTCGCGGAGGTGCCGAGATGAGCTTCAACTTCATCCGCGATCATGCCGGCCTGTGGCCGGTCCGGCTGATGTGCCGGGTCCTCGAGGTCTCGGCCAGCGGCTATTATGCTTGGCGCAATCGCCCCGAGAGCGCGCGATCCGTAGCGAACCGCAAGCTGCTCGTTGACGTCCGTCGCCTTCATGCCGAGCATCATGGCCGCTACGGTAGCCCGAGGATGCATGCCGTGCTGCGCGCGGAAGGCAGGACGGCAAGTCGTGGCCGTGTCGAGCGCCAGATGCGGCGTCACGGCATCCGCGCATGGGCGGGGCGCAGGTTCAAGCCGTGCACGACCGACAGTCGCCATCATCTGCCGATCGCGCCCAACCTGCTGAAGCAGGAGTTCGTCGCCGCGGCGCCGAACCACGTCTGGCTGGCCGACATCACCTACATCGCGACCGGCGAAGGCTGGTTGTATCTCGCCGCCGTCCTCGACTTGGCGACCCGCAAGATCGTCGGCTGGTCGACGCGCGACCACATGCGCACCGAGCTGCCGCTGGCCGCCTTGATGATGGCCGCGCAGCGGCAACGACCGGCCGAAGGCCTCATCTGTCATTCGGACCGCGGCAGCCAATACGCATCCGAGGCGTACGGCAAGCAACGCATTGCGATGAGAGCCAAACCGTCGATGAGCCGTACCGCTTGCTGCTACGACAATGCGCCCATGGAAAGCTTCTTCCACACGCTCAAGGTTGAAATCGTCCACCAGCGGCGATGGCCGACCCGCGAGGATCCCAGACGCGATCTGTTCGCGTATATCGAGGGCTACTATAACCGGCGACGGATCCACTCCGCCCTCGGATACAAAACCCCGGAACAGGCCGAACGACAAATGGCCTAAACCCGTGTCTACGAATCCGGGGGACCATCAATAGACGCATAAGCGGGTTCACAGAACGCTGAATGGCTGATTCATTGTCTCTGACGAGGAGACTGTGATGGCTCGCTTTGACCTGACGGATTTCGAGTGGTCGATCATCGCACCGCTGCTACCGAACAAGCCGAGGGGGGTGCCGCGTGTGGACGACCGCCGTGTCCTGAACGGCATCTTCTGGCGGTTTCGGACGGGTGCTCCCGGGCGGACATTCCCGACCGCTACGGTCCTCATACGACCTGCGTGAACCGCTTCAATCGGTGGAGGAAGGCGGGGGTGTGGGACCGCATCCTGGCCGAGGTGTCAAAGGCTTACGATGGCGACATCCAGATAATCGACTCGTCCTCGATCCGCGTGCACCAGCACGCTGCCAACACCCAAAAAAGAGTCCCGGTCCGGTTGCATGGGTCGTTCGCGGGGCGGCCTGACCACGAAGATCCATGCTCCGGTCGATGCAGAAGGATTGCCGATCGCGCTCAAGCTGACAGAAGGCCAGGCCCACGACGGCCGCAGCGCCCAGGACATGCTGGGCCACTTGGCCGAGGGTCAGATTCTCCTCGCCGACCGCGCCTATGACAGCAACGCCCTGCGCGAGGGGCTCGCCGAACGGGGTGCCTGGGCCAACATCAAGCCGATGAGTAATACCAACTCGCGTTTAGGCTGACTCGTGGGGTATGCGAATAGCCTGCAGGCTGAATCAATGGGCGGACCAGGGTGTCTGCCATGAGCATGCCGATTGCGTTGCGCGCTGTTTTCGACGCTGCCTGCGGCGTGTCGCGAAGGCGACCAAGGATGCGGCCCAGGGACGAAGGCTTTTATCCCTGTCGGAGATCTATGACGGCGGGACCCGCACCGACGCGGCGCGATCGGCGGTGTCGGGCTGAGCGATGAGCCTGTTCCAGGCGTCGCAGGCTGCGTCGATGATGTCGCGGTAGGTTTCGAAGACGCGCTTCGACAGCCAGTTGGCGCGCAGGTACTGCCAGATCGTCTCGACCGGGTTCAACTCGGGAGAACGGGGCGGCAGGAAGATGAGGGTCATGTTGTTGGGCACGACCAGATCGTCGGTGGTATGCCACCCGCACGATCGAGGAGCAGGACCGCGTGCGCGCGTTTGGCGACGGTGCGGGCGATCTCGTCGAGGTGAGCCTGCATGGCTTCGGTGTGGAACATGAATCAGCATTGTTGAGGAGAGGCTGCTTTGAAGCGAGTGAGGGTTGCTGAGCGACGTGATAAGAGCGCCTCTCTATTCGGCACCATCTGCCCGGCACGCGGCACCGGTGCTGCTCTGGCCATGCGCACGCCGACCAGCCACTGGCTAGCGTAGCAGCCTTGCTGTTGTTGGAGGCGTTTCTGGATGTCCGAGCCCATCTTCAAGTAAGAACGATGCCCGTCAGGCTCTGACCGCTGATCGGAGGCTTGGGCGCCGCCAGGGTGATCGCGGGTCCGGTCATGCGGCTGCATCCTGAACGGCCCCGCACGCCATACGGGTGACCAGTCACGACGCAAAACGCTCGAAACTTCATCATATCCTGATAGAAATTGTCGATATTATCGTCACGACATATCCAATCAATCGATATAAGAAAGGGCTAGTCGAACTCAAGGAAGCTTATGCGCGCATCGTCCACCAAGCCCTCGCTTCACCCGGAGACGCTTCTGGCTCAGGCTCTTGGCTGGATCGATGAGCCCACGGATGCCTTGGGTCCGCCCATCCGCCCGTCGACGACATTCCTGAGAGACCCCACGAGCCTCGGACGTGTCGGTCGAACGTTCACGCGTGACGACAACCCCACCTTTCTCCAGGTAGAGGCGCTCCTTTCGACTCTGGAGGGGGGTGACGGCGCCGTTCTTTTCTCCTCCGGCATGGCGGCCGCCATGGCCACGATGCAATTGCTCGAACCGGGCGCACACGTGGTGGTTCCGACGCGCCTCTACTCCGGCATGCGTCACTGGCTGCAAACGCATGGACGTCGTTGGCAACTTGTCGTCACGGAGCTCGACTATGACGATCTAACGGGCTTGAATGCGACCCTCGACGATCGGCCTGCGCGTCTGGTCTGGATCGAAACGCCCGCCAACCCGCTCTGGCACGTTTCGGACATCTGTGGGGTCGCGGCGATCGCCCATGCGCATGGCGCCCTGGTGGTCGCCGACAACACGGTCGCGACGCCGATGCTCACCCGGCCGATCGAGTGGGGCGTCGACATCGTCCTGCATTCGGGAAGCAAGTACCTGAATGGTCACGCGGATGTCGTGGCCGGTGCCCTCGTGGTCGCGCCTGATCAGGGAGACCTGTTGCAACGGCTCGCCCGGTTGCGGAACGACTTCGGCTCCGTTCTCGGGCCATTCGAGGCTTGGTTGATGCTGCGGGGCATGCGCACCCTGCATCTCCGCGTGGCCACCGTCTGCAGCAGTGCCATCGCCATCGCGCGCTTTCTTTCCGGCCACCCTCGCGTCATCGACGTGCTGTACCCGGGATTGGAAAGCCACGCCGGACATTCCCTTGCCTCGGTTCAGATGAGCGGTGGCTACGGGGGGATGCTGTCGTTTCGTCCGTCGGGGGGAGAGGATGCGGCGCACCGCATCGCCGCATCGCTCAGCACCATCCGTCGCGCGATCTCCTTCGGCGGTCTCGAGACCGTGATCGAGGTCCGTCGTGGGATGGAGGGGGCCGACAGCCGGACACCGCCGGACCTTTTGCGTTTGTCGGTCGGTGTGGAGGCCGTCGGCGACCTTATCGCGGATCTTGAACAGGCGCTCGCGGCGTGATGACGGCGGATGTCATCGTGGTCGGTGGGGGCATTGCGGGCGCCGGGGCTGCCTATGAACTGGCGGCGCTGAATTCGGTCATCGTCCTCGAGCGGGAGCGAAGCTGCGGCTATCATTCCACGGGGCGCTCCGCGGCCAGCTTCACCGAGAACTACGGGACGGATGTGATTCGGCGCCTCGCAATGGCGAGTCGACCGTTCCTGTCCGACCCCCCTGCGGGCTTCTGCGAACACCCGCTGCTGAAGCCGAGGGGGATGCTCACCATCGCCCGTGTGGACCAACGCGACAGGCTGGACGTGGACTTCGAACGGGCCCGACGCCTTGTGCCGACCATCGTGACGCTCGACCGGACGGAGGTTCTGGCCCGGGTTCCCGTTCTGCGACCGGACTACCTGGCCGGCGCTTTCTTCGAACCACATTGCATGGAGGTCGATGTCGACGGCCTTCACCAGGGGTTCTTGCGGGGAGCGAAGGCGCGTGGAGCGCAGATCCGGGTCGCTGCCGAGGTGGACACAATCGAGCGGCGTGATGGCCGCTGGGTCGTGGGACTGATGAGAGGCGAGATCCTGTCGGCCTCGATCCTCGTCAATGCCGCCGGAGCCTGGGCCGATCACATCGCCATCAAGGCGGGGGTCGAGCCCCTGGGCCTGCAACCGAAGCGTCGGACAGCCTTCAACATCCCGGCACCCGAGGGGACCGACATCTCCGCGTGGCCGCTGGTCAACGACGTCGGCGATCAGTTCTACTTCAAGCCCGACGCGGGGCAGATCTTCGTGTCTCCATCCGACGCGACGCCGAGCGAGGCCATGGATGCCTATGCCGACGACATGGACGTCGCGGTCGGCGTCGAGCGCCTGGAGAGAGCCACCACGATCGCGGTCCGTCGCGTGTCGCACTCGTGGGCGGGGCTGAGGACGTTTGCACACGACGGTTCCCCGGTCGTCGGCCCCGACGCGGGGGCCGACGGCTTCGTCTGGCTCGCGGGACAGGGGGGCTACGGGATCAAGACCGCATCGGCTCTGTCGAGAGCCTGCGTGTCTCTCGTGACGGCGCAACGGCTGCCCGAGGATCTCGAACGCCTCGGTCTCGCGGCAGCCGACCTCCTTCCATCACCGGCGCGCCGCGCCTCTCGGTCCAACGTGGAGCACCCGACCTGATGACCATCACGCGTTTCGAGAACGGTACGCGCTTCTGCCGCGCGCTCATGCACAACGGAACCGTCTACCTGTCCGGGATGACGGCGGACGACACGTCCCTCGATGTCGTGGGGCAGACCCGTTCGACACTCGTCAAGGTCGACCGTTACCTGGCGATGGCGGGCTCCGACAAAACCAAGCTGCTGACGGCGGTGATCTGGCTTCGGGACATCGCCGACTTCGAACTGATGAACAGCGTCTGGGACCGCTGGATCGACCCGGAAGCGATGCCGGTCCGTGCCACGGTCGAGGCCAAGCTGGCCGGCGACGCCTACCGGGTCGAAATCATGGTCACGGCCGCGGCCTAGGCAGCACAGCATTGCAACAACCCATTCCAAGGAGTGCCCGATGAACAGCGCACGCGACGAGATCCTCGTTCCACGACTTCAGGAGCAACTCGAGACGGGGCGAATGGACCGAAGGTCCTTCGTCCGTTTCGCGGCCCTGCTCGGGATCGGGGTCGGCGCCGCCTATGCGATGGCGGACGCCATTCAGCCGGCGACGGCGTCCGAGCCTTCGCCGTTCCCGCCGCCCGACGCGGCCGCCAAGAAGGGCGGGACGATCCGGATCGGCCAGATGGTAAGCAAGATGGAGGATCCGGCGACCTATAGCTGGACCGAGATGTCGAACCAGTCGCGCCCGATCGTCGAATACATGACCATGGTCGGCCCCGACAACGTGGTTCGTCCCATGCTGCTGGACGGATGGGAGCCCTCAGCGGACCTCAAGACGTGGACCCTGCATGTACGCAAGGGCGTGATGTGGCACAACGGCGAGGATCTGACGGCCGACCATCTGGCCTGGAACATCGGCCGCTGGACCGACTCGGCGACCGGTTCCTCCAACCTCGGCCTGTCGACTTTCAGCGCGCTCGCCCAGGACACGGGCGAGAAGGACACCAAGGGCAAGACCGTCCGCAAGTCCGCCAAGGGCGGCGTGGAAGTGGTCGACAGCAACACGCTTCGTCTCCACCTTTCCGCGCCCGTGCTCTCGGTCGCCGAAGACTTCGCCGAATATCCGACCGCAATCGTCCACCCGTCCTTCAAGGCCCCGTTCTCGGACAAGCCGATCGGCACTGGGCCCTATGCCCTGTCTGAGCTGAAGGTCGGGGATCGCTGCATTCTCACGCGCGTGACGAAGACCAGCGACGGCAGGGATTTCAAGTACTGGGGCGGCGACGTCTACCTCGATCAAATCCATTTCTACCATTACGAGCAGGACAACCAGGCGGCTGCCTTGGCGTCCGGCAGCGTGGATGCGATCTATGAATTGACCGTGGAGCAGCTCGAGCTGGCCAAATCGATCGAAGGCGCCCAGATCCTCTCCTGCGCCTCGGCGCTGACGCTTTGCCTGCGCATGCAGTTGGATGCAAAGCCGTTCGACGACATCCGGGTCCGCAAGGCGGTCGTCAAGGCCGCCGACAACACCGCCCTGCAAGCCCTGGTCTTCCCGGAAGGCGGCCTGCCGGCCTTCAACTTCCACGTGGCCCCCATCCACCCCGCCTATTACCCGCTCCCCTCGCTGGCCCGCGACGTCGCGGGAGCCAAGCAGCTTCTCAAGGAGGCCGGCTACCCGGACGGCCTCAGCCTGACGATCGATTGCGGCAACACCGACGGGGCCTGGCATCAGGCCACCTGCGAGGCGTTGAAGGACCAGCTGAAGGACGCCGGCATCCAGCTCACCGTCAACGTGATGCCGACGGCCAAGTTCTGGGAGGTCTGGGACAAGACACCGTTCGGCGCGACGTCCTGGGGTCATCGTCCGCTCGACACGATGGTGCTGGCGCAAGCCTATCGGACCGGCGTGCCCTGGAACGAGACCCATTTCAGCGATCCGGCCTTCGACGCGGCGCTGGCGGACGCGGAAGCGACGCTGGACGTCGACAAGCGCAAGGCCAAGATGCAGAAGGTCGAGACGATCCTCCAGGACGCGGCCGTGATGATCCAGCCGTTCTGGGTCCCACTGTACCGGGCCGCATCGAGCAAGGTTCATGGCTGCGTGGCCCACCCCGCACGGCACCTGCAGCTCACCAAGGTCTGGATGAGCTGACCCGCATCGAGCGATCTCTCGCGCATGCACGCCGTATCGACGGCGTGCGTACGGGCGGATGACGCATGTGGAAACTCGTCCTGCAACGCTTCGGTCAGATGGTGACGATCATGGCTGCCGTCAGCCTGATCCTGTTCGCCATCTTCGACACCGATCAATTCCGCCGCAAGATCGCCGTCTCGGAACTCGGCGGCTTCGGGGTCGCGACACTCTCGGAGAGCGATTACCAGGCGTGGCTCGGCAAGAAGGGGTTGAACGCGCCATTCCCGAGCCGGTACATGAGCTGGCTCGGCAATGTGGCGCTCGGGCATTTCGGCATCTCGCTCGAGAAGAACGAGCCGGTGTCGACGCTCCTCGGGGAGCGACTTGCCCGCACCGCGGCCCTCGGCTTCTTCGTCCTGCTCTTCATGATCCCGGTCTCCCTGGCCCTGGGGATCGTTGCCGGCATGAACGAGGGATCCCTGACCGATCGGGCCATCTCCTTCTTCGCGGTCGGCACGACCTCGATCCCGCAGATCGCGACGGCGGTGCTGCTCACGGTCGTCCTGTCCCTCGGATTCGGCCTGGTGCCCGCCAAATCCGCGATGGTCGATGGGTGGTCGTTCCGTCAGCTCATCTTGCCGCTGCTGACGCTACTGCTCTACGACATCGGCTATGTGGTCCGCATGACGCGCACGTCCATGGCGGAAGTGATGACCGCGCAATACATCCGGACGGCCGTGCTCAAGGGACTTCCGTACCGCCGCGTGGTGCTTCGCCATGCCCTGCGCAACGCCCTCATCGTGCCCTTCACGCTGATCTTCCTTCAACTCAATTGGTTGTTGTCGGAAGTCGTCGTGGTGGAGGTCTTCTTCCAATATTCGGGCTTCGGCCGGATGCTGTTCGACGCGGCGGTGTATGGCGACATCCAGGTCGTCCAGGCCGCGACCCTGGTGGCGGTCTTCGTCGCCGTCACGTCCCAGTTGCTGTCCGACATCGGCTACGCCCTGCTCAACCCGCGCGTGCGCTTCGGATAGGAGGGCAGATGTCGGTCGGCACGGTCCAACAGCTCGCCTCTCCCGGCATCCGCGTCTTGCGCAGGCATGCGCTCTGGGCGCTGGCGGTCCTGATCGCAGGTCCGTTGGTGGCTCATGTCATGTTCGGCCGTGTCCTCGGGGCGGTCGACGCCTATGTCCTGATGCCCGCCATCCCGGCCGTGCTGGTGCTCTATGCGTCGGTCGTCCGCGGCTGGCGGGAATCCCCTGTGGCGATCGTCGGGGCGACGCTCGTGTGGTTCTGGTTGCTGATGGCCGTGAGCGCGCCCTACCTGCCGCTGCTCGACCCGAACAAGCCGATGGTCCCCTACGCGATGCCGTTCAGTGTCAGGAACGGCCATACCTTCTGGCTCGGCGCCGACATGCGCGGGCGGGATGTCCTGTCGCGAACGGTGTGGGGATGCCAGCGCGTCCTGGTCTGGGGTATCGGCGCGACGGCCGCGGCCTACACGGCCGGCACGGTCCTGGGCCTCGTCGCCGGCTATTTCGGGGGCTGGCGTGACGAGGTCGTCTCCTTCGCCGGCAACGTCCTGCTGTCGTTTCCCGTGATGGTCCTGTTCATCCTGGTGCTGAACACCTTCGGGCAAAGCGGCTTCAACATCATCATCGCGGTGACCTGCTCTTCCGCCCCCGGCATCATGCGGATCGTGCGCGGCCTGGCGCTCGACGCAAGGTCGAGGGACTATATCCAGGCCGCGCAGACCCGGGGCGAAAGCTCGCTGTGGATCATGGTTGTCGAGCTGCTGCCCAACATCCGCGGCCCGCTCATCGTGGATGCCTGCCTTCGCCTCGGCTACACCACGGTCGCCATCACGACCCTGACATTCCTCGGCCTCGGCCTGCAGCCGCCCGATCCGGATTGGGGTCTGATGATCAAGGAAGCGTCGACCTCGGCGCTGCTCTGGAAGTACTCCTACATGCTCATCGTTCCATCCCTCGCCGTGTCGAGCCTGATCCTGGGCTTCAACCTCATGGCCGACGGACTGCGCGACATGAGCCTTCGCGACTGATGGAAGGCCCTTGCGTGGACGCCACGACGACCCCGATCCTCGACTGCCGCGACGTGTCGATATCCTTTTCCACGCGGGCCGGCAGCGTACCGGCCGTGGTAGGGTTCAACCTGTCGCTAATGCCCGGCGAGACGCACGGGATCGTCGGTGAATCGGGGTGCGGCAAGTCGACGGTCGCGCTCGCGATTATGCGCTACCTGGGCAAGACCGGCCGCATCGACGGCGGGCAGATCCTGTTCCAGGGGCGGGACATGCTGGCGATGAGCCCTCGGGAGGTGCGTCGCATCAGGGGATCCGAGATCGCCATGGTCTACCAGGAGCCAATGGCGTCGCTCAATCCGTCCCTGACCATCGGCGAGCAGCTGGCCGAAGTTCCCATGGCCCATGAGGGCGTCACGCGCTCTGAGGCGATGGAGCGGGCGGCCGCCATGCTCCGGAACGTCCGCTTGCCGGACGGCACGCGCCTGCTGGCGGCCTATCCGCACCAGATCTCGGGCGGTCAGCAGCAGCGCGTCGTGATCGCCATGGCCTTGCTCTCGAACCCCAAGGTCCTTCTGCTCGACGAGCCGACCACCGCGCTCGACGTGACGGTGGAAGCCGGCATCGTCGACCTCATCCGCGAGATGTCGAAGCGCTTCGGGACGTCGATGCTCTACGTCTCGCACAATCTCGGGCTCATGCGCGAGGTCTGCGACCGCGTCACCGTCATGTACGCGGGCCAGACGGTGGAGACCGGGCCGGTCGGGCGAGTCTTCGCCGCCATGCGGCACCCCTACACGCACGGCCTGTTCGCCTCCAGTCCCGTGCCGGGCGCGGACAAGAACCTGCGGCCGCTGGTCGCCATTCCCGGTCAGCTTCCGGCGCCGCGCGACCGCCCGCCCGGCTGCACGTTCGGGCCGCGGTGCGGCTTCTTCGTGCCCGGGCGTTGCGATGCCGGCCCGGTGCCGATGGTCGAGATCGGGAGCCGGGATCATTTCGCCCGTTGCCTACGCGTCGACGAGATCGCATGGCAGGCGGGCGGCGCTCCCGTGAGCGGCCGGCCGGCGGCCCCGTTGGGCGACGTCGTTCTCCGGATCGAGGATCTGACCAAGCACTTCGGCAAGGTACAGGCCAACGACGGCATCTCCTTCGATGCGCGACGGGGCGAGACCGTGGCCGTGGTCGGCGAGTCCGGCTGCGGCAAGTCGACCCTGGCCCGCATCGCCTTGGGCCTGGAGCAGGCGACCTCGGGCGCGATCAAGCTTTTCGGCGAGGACCTCGGCTCCGTCCCGGTCGGCCGACGGGCGAAGACGACGGTCAGGAACCTCCAGATGATTTTCCAGAACCCGTTCGACACGCTCAACCCCAGCCACACCGTCGGATCGCAGATCGCGCGGGTGATCCGCAAGTTCGGGATCGAGTCCGACAAGACGAGGATCCAAGCCCGCATGCTGGACCTGCTCGATCTCGTCAAGCTCCCGCGTGATGTCGCGATGCGTCGTCCGCGCCAGCTTTCGGGCGGCCAGAAGCAGCGCATCGGCATCGCCCGCGCCTTCGCGGGCCAGCCCGCGGTCGTGGTGGCCGACGAACCCGTCTCGGCGCTCGACGTGTCTGTGCAGGCCGCCGTGACGGAGCTCCTGATGGAGATCCAGCGCAAGGAGGGGACCACCCTCGTGTTCATCAGCCACGACCTTTCCGTGGTCCGTTACCTCGCCGACCGGGTCGTGGTCATGTATCTCGGCCAGGTGATGGAGCAGGGGCGCACGGAAGACGTCTTCTCGCCTCCCTACCATCCCTATACCGAGGCCTTGCTATCCGCCGTGCCCGTCGCGGACATCCGGATACGCAAGCGGAAGGTGGCGCTGGGCGGCGACATCCCCTCGCCTGCGAGTCCACCCGCCGGATGTCGCTTCTCGACCCGTTGCGCCTACCGCATCCCCAGCACCTGCGACCTCGTCCCCCCCCCGGTGCGGACGTTCGCGTCCGGGCATGCCATCCGCTGTCACCTGCCGGCCGACACGCTTGAGGGCATGGAGCCCGTCTTTTCGGTCGAACCGCCTCCTGCCCTGGTCGGCGCATGACCTTTTCGCAGGACGATCGTCGTGAATGCGTGACCGTCCGGCCTGACGGAGCCAGGAACAGCAGGGATGTCTGATCACCTCACCATCGCGGCGTGCCAGACCGGGCCGGTCCAGAGAGCCGCCACCCGCGCTGAAACCGTCGGACGCCTGGTCCATCTGCTCGAACGGGCCAAGGCCGCGGGCGCCGAAATCGCGGTGCTGCCGGAGTTGGCGTTGACCACCTTCTTCCCGCGCTGGGCGCTCGGCGATCCCCGCGAGATCGACAGCTTCTACGAAGACGCGATGCCCGGGCCCGGCACGCAGGCCCTGTTCGACGCGGCGAAGCGAATGGAAATCGCGTTCGCGCTGGGTTACGCCGAAATCACTCGGGAGGAAGGCCGGACGCGCCGCTTCAACAGCATGGTCCTGGTCGGGCAGGATGGCGTCACGATCGGGCGCTACCGCAAAATGCACGTTCCGGGCTCGACGGACCCGGAGGCCGGCGTCACGACCCATCTCGAGCGCCGCTTTTTCGAGCCCGGCAACCTCGGCTTCCCCGTGTTCCGCTACCGCGGGATCGGGGTCGGACTGGCGCTTTGCAACGACCGGCGCTGGCCGGAAACCTATCGGATGCTCTGCCTGAACGACGCGCACGTCGTGCTGATCGGCTACAACACGCCGCTCAGTCTGGACGAAGCACCGGCCCTCGCCCATCTCCGCATGTTCCACAATCTGCTGCCGATGCAGGCCGGGGCTTACCAGAACACACTCTGGGTGGCCGCGGCGGCCAAGGCTGGCCTGGAAGACGGGCAGGCGCTGATCGGCGGATCCTGCATCATCGCACCCACGGGCGAGATCGCGGCCAGCGCCATGTCGATCGACGACGAGGTCGTGCTGCACCGGGCCGACCTCGGGCTGATCAAGGCCTGCCGCAAGGTCAATTTCGACTTCGCCCGTTACCGGCGGCCCGACGCCTACAGCCTCATCGCCGAGCGCGCGGGGCCTCTCTCATGAGCGCGGCCGTCGTATCCTTCCCGACGCGCCTCGGCAGCAGCCAAGCCCTCGTGCGCCGCGTTCTCGACGACCTTGCGATCGCCGCGGCGGACCCGCCGGGCGTGACGCGCGAGGCTTATGGACCGCGCGAGCAGTACGCGCACGATCTCGTCCGCCGGGAGGCCGAGGCTCTCGGTGCCTTCAGCCGCGTCGACGCGGCCGGCAACCTGTACCTGACCTATCCGGGAAGCGACCGGACGCGTCCGGCGCTGATCATCGGTTCGCATCTCGACACCGTGCCTCATGGCGGCAATTTCGACGGCGCGGCTGGCGTCGTGGCCGGATTGGCCCTCATCTGCGAGATCACCGAGGCGCGACTCCCGCGCGATCTCGTGGTCATGGTGACACGTGCCGAGGAGGCCGCTTGGTTCCCGCTGTCCTACCCGGGCAGCGCGGCCGCCCTCGGACGGATGTCCCGCGAGAGCCTCGCCGCCAAACGGTCCGACACGGGGCTGAGCTTGGGCGAGCACATGCGCATGGCGGGCTTCGATCCCGGACCCATCAGCGACGGCGTGGCCCAGATCGACACGGCGGCGATCTCAGCCTTCATGGAGGTTCATATCGAACAGGGTCCCCGGCTCGAGACGGCCGGCCAGCCGCTCGGCATCGTCACCGGCATCGCGGGTGGCTTCCGTTACGTGGACGCGCGCTGCCTGGGCCGCTACGGGCACTCGGGCGCCGAGCCACGCTCGAGCCGTCGTGACAGCGTGCTCGGCTTCGCGGACCTCGTGCAGGGCCTCGAAGCCGCGTGGAGCGCGGTCGAGGCCGACGGGTTCGAGGCGACCATCACGGTCGGCCGTGTCGAGTCCGATCCCACGCAGCACGGCGGCAGCCGTATTCTGGGCGACATCGGGTTCACGCTGGATGTCAGGAGCGCGGAACCGGCGGTGCTCGAACGACTCGCCGCTTCCATCGACCGGATCGCCGCGGAGATCGCGCTTAGGCGCGGCGTTCGGTTCGTCTTCGGCCGTTCCTTCGCCTGGGCGCCGGCCCGTATGGATCCCGCTCTGATCGCGGGCCTGAGCGCCGCGGCTGAGCGCAACGGTTTGCCGGCCCCGCTCCTGCCGAGCGGGGCCGGCCATGACGCGGCCGCCTTCGCGGCCGCAGGCGTTCCCAGCGCCATGCTGTTCGTCCGTAATCAGAACGGCAGCCACAATCCCGACGAGGCCATGGAGGTCGGCGATCTCGATCAAGCGGTGCGCCTCCTCGTGGATTTCGTCACCAACTTCAAGGATTGACCGAACGATGTCGAACAATCCCGTGCCCTCACGTGGCGTCGCGCTGCTCCTGATCGACTTGCAGAACGAATACCGGCACGACGGGGCCTATCCGATCGAGGCCTACGACGATGTCCTCGGCCGCTCCGCGATGCTGCTTGAGGCGGCGCGCGCCATGCACATCCCGGCCATCCATGTGCAGGCCTGGGTCGAACCGGACGAACGCCACCATTACCCGCTCCTGGAGACCTGTCTGACCGAGGATTTGCGGTCCGCGGTCGCCGGCAGCGCGGCAGCGGAAATCTGTGCCGAGGTGGCGCCGACCGAGGGCGAATGGGTGGTTCGGAAACGCTGGCCGAGCGCCTTCCGCGAGACCGGTCTGGCCGAAGGGTTGAAGACCGCCGGGATCGAGCATCTGATCACCGTGGGCGTTTGGACGGATAGCTGCGTGAGAGCCTCGGTGTTCGACGCCGTTTTTGCAGGTTTTCGCATCTGGCTGGTCAAGGATGCCTGCGGGAGCGTCACGGCCACCATGCATCGCACCGCGATTCTCGACATGGCCAACCGGCTTTACGGCGGCGGCGTGCTCCGGACCGCGGAGGCGCTCAAGGCCCTGCGGGATGAGCCGCACGATGCGTGGTGCTGCTCCCGCCCGATCGGACTTTCCTACACCCTGGCCAATCTCGACACCCTCTACGAGTCGCTCTGACGACTCAGGCACTGCATCGACGCCGATGCGTGGTGACGATCGTCTTCTTTATTTGTTCAGCGCCCCGCAGCGGGGAGGCGACGCCGCTCCTTCGCTCACGCGCGGGGCTGAACGGCCTCCGGTAGACCAGGACTAGGATCATTTGGACGTGCAGCACGACTTCATCTTTCGCAACGCGACAATCATCGATGGCAGCGGCTTCCCCCGGTTCAAGGGCGATGTCGCCATCGATGGCGATCGAATTGCCGGCATCGGGGATCTGGTCGGGGCGCAGGGTTGCCGCGAAATCGACACCCGCGGCAAAATAGTCGCGCCTGGCTTTATTGATGTGCACACCCACGATGATAGTGCCCTGCTGGGTGCGGACGGGATGGTGCCGAAGACGAGCCAGGGCGTCACGACGGTGATCGCGGGCAATTGCGGCATCAGCCTGGCGCCGCTTCGCTTGTCTGCGGCCCCGCCGTCACCGTTTACGCTCGTCGGAGGCCAGGAGAACTTCCGGTTCGACCGCTTCGCCGACTATGTCGCCGAACTCAGGCACCGCGGCATGGTCACCAATGCGGCGCTTCTGGTTGGGCATACGACCCTGCGTCAGCGGGTCATGGCGCGGCTTGACCGTGCCGCCACCCCGGACGAGACCGCCGCCATGCAGGCTGTTCTCGAGGCCGCGATGGCCGAAGGCGCCTTCGGCTTGTCCTCGGGCCTCGACTATGCGCCCGCTGTCCACGCCTCGACCAACGAGGTGAAGGCGCTCGCCGCCACGGCGGCCCGCTTGGGCGGCCCTTACGTGACGCACACGCGCAACTATTTCGAGAAGCTCGAAGAAGCGATCGAGGAAGCCATCGCGATCGCGGAGCACGCCGGGAGCAAGCTGGTCATCTCCCACCACCAGGCAACCGGACGCGCCAATTTCGGGAAAAGCGGGCCGACCTTGGAGCGCATCGACGCGGCCCGCCGCGATCTCGATATCGCGATGGACGTCTATCCCTACGCGGCGACGTCCACCGTGTTGCGCCTCGACCGCTGCGACACAGGCCTCGAGATTCTGATCACATGGTCGGACCCCTACCCAGAGATGGCCAATCGACAACTGGGCGACATCGCCCGGGAGTGGCAATGCACCGAGCGCGCCGCGGCCGAGCGATTGCTCCCTGCGGGCGCGGTCTATTTCCAGCTCGACGAGAC
Source organism: uncultured Lichenihabitans sp. (assembly GCA_964245915.1). GTDB lineage: Bacteria > Pseudomonadota > Alphaproteobacteria > Rhizobiales > Beijerinckiaceae > Lichenihabitans. The sequence goes on from CAXTOT010000105.1 coordinate 15,238, forward strand.
CGATGTGCGACGCATCCTGGCCCACCCACGCACCATGGTGGGATCGGATGGCCTGCCGCACGACGAACATCCCCACCCCCGGCTCTGGGGAACGTTTCCCCGCGTGCTCGGGCACTACGTCCGGGATGTCGGCTTGTTCGGACTGGAGGAAGCGGTGTTCCGCATGACGGGATTGCCGGCGCGGGAATTTGGCATCGCGGGTCGCGGGCGGCTCGAAGTCGGCCGATACGCGGACGTGGTGCTGTTCGACCCGGAAACCGTCGCAGATCGCGCGACGTTCGAACGACCGTGCCAACCCTCGGCCGGGATCGAATGCGTCATGGTCAACGGAGCGGTTGTTTGGAAAGACGGCGCATCGACCGGCGAAAGACCCGGGCAGGTGCTGCGGCCAGATCCGGTGCCGCGCCGGACGACGATCAGACAAGAAAGCGCCCGCCAAGCATCCTGTTGCTGACAGGGAGGAGCTCTTCCCTCCGCCAGGCCGCGCATGCCCTGGCGCGCTCATCGACGGTGACGCCTGAGTGTCGTCAAGTTGCACCCCCGACGTGGCGTCTGTAAGCCAGGAGTGTGAGGTTTCGGACGGCGCAATGAACCTGGATTCGATCCGCAGCTTTCTTCAGGTGGCTGAAACCGGAAGCTTCAGCCTCGCCGCGGGGCGACAAAGAATCAAGCAATCGACGATCAGCGCGCGGATCCAGACCCTCGAGGACGGGCTCGGCTGCATCCTGTTCAACCGGGGGCGCAGCGGGACCGAACTGACGCAGGCCGGACAGGAGTTTCGGGTCGAAGCCGAGACCATCATCCGAACTTGGGATCGTGTTCGCCAGCAGGTTGCCCTGCCGCCGGGCTACACGAACCTGTTCCGTTTCGGCGGTCCGGTGGGCCTTCAGGATCAACTGGTCGTCGCTTGGGTTCTGTGGATGAAGCGCAACACGCCTTCCACCGCGCTTCGTCTTGAGGCCGGCTATTCGGACGTCCTGATCGAAGCCGTGGCGTCGCGAACGTTGGATGCCGCCATCATGTACCTGCCACGCCAGCGCCCCGGCCTGGTCATCGAGGTGCTCCGGCAGGAGGATCTTGTGCTCGTCCGCCACCCGGAGATGAATGGACCCTGGCATGAGAACCTCATCTTCGTGGATTGGGGTCATGATTTCCGGGCTGACTACAGCGAAGCCTTCCCCCATCTGCCGACCCCCTCGCTTTCGGTCGGACTGGGAGCCGTAGGTCTGCAGTACGTGTTGGCCCTGAAAGGTGCAGCCTACCTCCCTGTCGGCTTGATGCGTCCGCTGATCGCGGAGGGACGTTTGCTGTTCATTGCCGATGCTCCTGCCTTTCGTCGCCCGGTCTACCTCGTCTATCCTTCGCAGAGCCGTGCCCCAGACTTGTTGAATACAGCTCTCTCCGGCCTTCGTGAAAGCGTGGTTCAGATCGACGCTTTACAGGGCAAATAACGGGCGAAGGCTCCGATGCTGTACTTGAGATACCTGCCGTGGCGCCGGTCGTTCGTCGGAAGTTGAAGCTGCCCTGCCATTCAAGCGGCTCAGAGAGCGATATGTCCGCCAGGGCCTTGAATCCGGGTTAACGGGCTTTGGTTTGGAGGGCGGTTTTGAGGTAGTTGCTGTTCCATCCGGCCATTTTCTGGCGGAGCTTGATGCTTCTTGGTTTAGGCTCCAAACCCAATCAGTCGCTTGACGCTTGGCAGCGGTCGTGATTCGCCG
>CAXTOT010000106.1:0-16619 GCA_964245915.1 uncultured Lichenihabitans sp.
GCCCCTGCGTGTCGTCGCTAACCTGCCCTACAATATCGGAACGGCGTTGCTGATCCGCTGGCTGGAGACCGATCCCTGGCCGCCCTGGTTCGACCGCCTGGTGCTGATGTTCCAGCGTGAGGTCGCCGAGCGAATCGTGGCCGACGTGGAGGATCGCGCGGACTATGGACGGCTGGCCGTGCTGAGCGGTTGGCGCACCGAGGCGCGCATCCTGTTCGACGTGCCGCCCGAGGCCTTTACGCCCGCCCCCAAGGTCACCTCATCGGTGGTGGAACTCCGGCCTCGGGCCGAGCCGCTGGCCTGTTCGGGTCCGCGCCTTGCCGCGGTGACGCTGGCGGCCTTCGGCCAGCGGCGCAAGATGCTGCGACAATCATTGAAGGCGCTCGCGGCCGGCGGGGATCCCGTCGATGTCCCCGCCCTCCTCGCGCGGGCGGGACTGGATGGCGCGCGGCGGGCCGAGGAGATCGATGTCGCGGGCTTCGTCGCGCTCGCACGGGCATTTGACGAAATGGCTCGGCAACGCGCCTGAGCGCACGTTCGGCGCTTGACGATCAATCGGATTGCAACCTCGCGCTATTCCGCGAGCAGGCCCGCCACCAAGCTCGAGACGCCGCCTTCGAGACGGAACCGCTTCAACCGCTCCGCGGAAAGAATATGAAGCACGTCGGTGAAGGTCTGCTGCAGGTCGTCGTTCACCAGCACGTAGTCGTAAGCGGTCCAGCGGGAGATCTCGTGGCGGGCCGCCAGCAGACGGCGCTGGATGACATCGACGCCATCTTCCGCGCGCCGCTCCAGGCGGGCCCGCAGCTCGCCCATGGAAGGCGGCAGGATGAAGATCGTCACCACATCGGCAGGCGCCTTCCCGCGCACCTGCTGGGTGCCCTGGTAATCGATGTCGAACAGAACGTCCCGACCCGCCGCGATCACGGCTTCGACCGGCGCGCGCGGTGTTCCGTATTGATTGCCATGCACTTCGGCCCATTCGAGCAGTTCGTCGTGGTCGCGCATCGAGGCGAACCGCTCGGGACTGATGAAGTGGTAGTGGATGCCATCCGCCTCGCTCGAACGGCGGGCCCGGGTGGTGACCGAGACCGACAGGGTCAGGTCGCATTCCTTCTTTTGCAGCAGCATGCGCGTCAGCGTGGTCTTCCCGGCGCCCGAAGGCGAGGACAGGATCAGCATGAGACCTCGCCGCTTCAACGGCGCGGGATCGTGCGTGGCGGCCGACGCGATGCTCATTCCAGATTTTGCACTTGTTCTCGCAATTGCTCAATGGTGTTGCGTAGGTCGAGACCAATCGCGGTCAGCCCAGCATCATTGGATTTGGCGCATAAGGTGTTGGCCTCGCGGGCGAGCTCCTGAGCCAGGAAATCGAGTTTCCGTCCGACGATGCCGCCCTGCTGGAGAAGGTCGCGCGCGGCCGTGTTGTGGATTTTCAGCCTGTCCAACTCCTCACGCACATCGGCGCGGGCGGCGGCCAGCACGGCCTCTTGATGCAGCCTGTTCGGATCGAGGGCGGGAACCTGATCCATTAGGGTTGCGATCAGCCGGTCGAGCCTGGCGCGGATCGCGGCCGGCGTACGTCCCGGCGCCTGTTCGGCCGCCTCGGTCAGGCCGGCGATACGGCCGAGTTGATCGAGCAGCAGGCGCCGCAGCGCCGCGCCCTCGCTCAGCCGGGTCGCCCGGAGGTCCGTCAGCGCGGTGTCCAGGAGCCTCGTCGCGCATTCGAGCAGGGCCTCGCGGTCCTCCGGCGCATCGGATGGGTCACCGAGTTCGACCACGCCCCGCACTGCCAACAGCCCATCGAGCGTCGCGGGTCCAATGGAGCTTCCTGGAGGAACGACCTCCGTCACGGCTTTGATCAGGGCCGCAAGTGCCGTCCGATCGACGCGAATGTCGGGCGTTCGGGGAGCGCGCTGAATGGCAAGGGTTGCCTGGCACGTGCCGCGGCCGAGCGCCGCCGCGACCCTGGCCCGAAACTCAGCTTCCTGGGCGTCGAAGCCGTTCGGCACTCGAAGCCGAATGTCGAGGCCCTTGCCGTTCACGCTCTTGAGTTCCCAAGCCACCGAGCCTTGCACGATGTCGGCTGCAGCCCGCGCAAAACCCGTCATGCTGGCGATCGTCATCGTCGGGCCGGCGTTGATGGGGTTTGGATGAGCGAAGCGCGGCGCATGTGGCGATCAGTTGGCGTAGGACATGACGGGCGTGCCCGCCGGGAGGGCTTTGAGCACCGGCACGGTCTTGGCCGAATTTAGATCATAGCTCTTGTCTTTGAGCGGATCGAAGACGGTCCCCTCCGAAGCATCGAAGATCTTACCCCTGCCGAATCGCTCGTTGGATATGGCTGGCGCGTTGTCGCTGGTCGAAGCAAAGGCCGCCGGCGGGGTCGGCGCCTTGTCCGAGCTCGTCAGGAGCCCCAAGGCACGTGCCCGGGCGCGCTCCTCGGACAGGCGCTGCGGCGCCACCGGGAAGGTCGCCATCGACCCGGACGGCCCATCGCCGCCGACTGGAACGCCCGACCCATCTGCCTCCTCGACCGGGGCCTTGGACCTCACGCCCGCCACCTCAATGTCGAGTTCATCGAAATTGCTCCCCGGGGCGCTCGAAGGCGCCACAAGCTTCGAGCGAACCGGCTGGGCGGCGGGAAGCGTCGCCGCGAAGCTGTCGAACGGAAACGTCGCAATGGCGGGCGGCTTAGGCCGAAGCGGCTGCGGCGCGGTCGGGACCGCAAAGCCGCCCTCGAGCGCACCGTAGGCGGCGCCGTCCTGACCAAGGTCGCCCCGCTGATTGCCGCGTTGAGGCGTAGCGGCCCCCGGCACCGCGAGCGGGGCGGCCTTGTCGGCGTCCGGGTCGAGCTTATCCTTGGCGTTCTGCTCGATCTGCCGCCAGCGGGCGACGTTTTGCCTGTGCTGATCGAGATTTTCCGCGAACGCATGGCCACCGGTGCCGTCCGCCACGAAGTAGAGGTCCTTGGTGCGCGAGGGGTTGGCCACCGCTTCGAGCGCCGCCTTGCCAGGGTTGGCAATCGGGCCTGGCGGAAGCCCGGTGATGGCGTAGGTGTTGTAGGGGGTCTTCTGGTCCAGTTCGCTTTTGAGGATCCCGCGCCCGAGCGTGCCCTTGCCCCCCACGAGCCCGTAGACGATCGTCGGATCCGATTGCAGCGGCATGTTGCGCATCAATCGGTTGATGAACACGCCCGCGACGCGCGGGCGCTCGTCGGCCCGCCCGGTTTCCTTTTCGACGATGGACGCCAGGGTGACGAGTTCGTAGGACGAATGGAACGGCAGATCGGGCGACCGATGCGCCCAAGCCTCAGCCAGCACCTTGCTCTGCTCGGCCTGCATGTTGGCGATCAACTGCTCGCGCTTGCTGCCCCGAGCGAACTTGTAGGTGTCGGGCATCAACGTGCCTTCCCTCGGGATCGCACCGATCTTCCCGACCAGCATGTCATCCTCGTTGATCCGTTCGACCACCTGTTCGCTGGTCAGACCTTCGGGGATCGTCAGGGCGTGGAGGATTGGTTTGCCGGACACCAACGTGTCGATGACCTCCTGCAGGCTGGCACCTTGCTTGAAGAGATATTCGCCGAATCTGACATCGTGCCGAAGGCCTTCGGCCCAGAGGGTCGCGTTCATCAAGAAACGGTTATCGATAACACCCTCTTGGGCAAGCTGATCGATGATGCCGGACACGTCGGTTGGCGGCAGGACGACGACTTTGTCGGCCTCCAAAGGTCCCGCGCTGTCAACCCTTTGCACGGCCAGCGACCAGCCGATCGCAAGGCCAATGATCGCGATCCCGATGAAGGAGAGGATTCCGCTCGCGGTCGCGACGACGGGCCGACGTCGCCGCTTTTTCGGCGGGCTTGGTGGCTGAGGCGCATCATCGGGCTGCAAAGCCTCGCGAGGGCTTCGCAACGAACGACGCCCCGACAGGAAAGCCCGGCGGGAGACCACCTCGTTTGCCGAAGGGTCCCTGGTGGGTTCCGTGTCATTCGAAGGATCGACCATATCAAGAACCGTAGGTGTCGATGAGGCGGATTGGCCGCAATCCTAAGCTATTTTTCCCTAAGTCGGAACGGTGGTCACGGACGGCGCGGCGGCCGCCCACCTGTTGTTGTAATACTGCCATTGTCGCGGTCAGGGACATGGCGGCCGAACACTAAGCTGCCCAGCGCTTGAACACCAGCGATGCATTGGTGCCGCCAAAGCCGAACGAGTTGGACAGCACGTGTTCGATGGGCCGGCGCCGCGCCTCATGGGGCACGAGGTCGATCCGCGTCTCGACGGACGGATTGTCGAGGTTCAGCGTCGGCGGCGCGATTTGATCGCGGATCGCCAGGACCGAGAAGATCGCCTCGACGGCGCCCGCAGCACCGAGAAGATGGCCGGTCGCCGACTTCGTCGACGACATACTCACGGTCGAGGCGGCGTCCCCGAGAACCCGCTCTACAGCCCGCAACTCGACTTCGTCGCCGAGCGGCGTCGAGGTTCCATGGGCGTTGATATAGTCGATGTCCGAGGCGCCGATGCCCGCACGCTTCAGCGCCGACGACATGCAGCGGAAGGCGCCGTCGCCGTCTTCGGCCGGGGCCGTGATGTGGTGGGCGTCGCCCGACAGCCCATAGCCCACGATTTCGGCGTAGATCTTGGCGCCTCGGGCGAGCGCATGTTCGTAGCTCTCGACCACCACGCAGCCCGCACCCTCACCCATGATGAAGCCATCGCGATCGCGGTCATATGGGCGAGACGCCGCCTTCGGTCGGTCGTTGAAGGCGGTCGTCAGGGCTCTGCAGGCGGCAAAGCCCGCATAGGATAGCCGGTTCACGGCCGATTCCGTGCCGCCCGCCACCATGACCTCGGCATCCCCGAACTGGATCAGGCGGGCCGCGTCGCCGATCGCATGGGCCCCGGTCGAGCATGCCGTGACTACGGCATGGTTCGGGCCTTTCAGACCATGCTTGATGGAAACATAGCCGCCCGCGAGGTTGATCAGCCGTCCCGGAATGAAGAAGGGCGAAAGCCGCCGCGGCCCTTTTTCACTGAGGAGAAGGGAGCCCTCATAGATGCCACCGAGCCCGCCGATCCCAGACCCGATCATCACGCCGGTCTCGATCCGGTCCTGATAGCTGGTCGGGGCCCAGCCTGCGTCTGCCAGAGCCTGGCCAGCCGCCGCCATGGCGAAGACGATGAAGTCGTCCACCTTGCGCTGCTCTTTCGGCTCCATCCAAACCGAAGGATCGAAGGTGCCGTCGGTACCGTCGCCGCGAATGATTTCGCATCCGATCTTGCAGGGCAGATCGGATACATCGAACCGATCGATGAATTTGGCACCGTTCTTGCCAGCAATCAGCGCTCGCCAGGATGTTTCGACGTCGCCGCCGAGCGGCGTCACCATCCCCAATCCGGTTATAACTACCCGCCTCATCAAGCTCACATGACCGATGCTGGTCTCCGTCACATCGGGCGCGCGGAAACGATAAAAATGCCTGGCCCGTTTCGCTTTTCGCGACCGTCAGCCAGGCTGGAGTCCCGTGGAACCGAGCGCTTTGCCCGGATGTCCGGACCGTCAGGCCTTCTTGTTCTTTTCCAAGAAGCGGACCGCGTCGCCGACCGTCACGATCGTTTCGGCGGCATCGTCGGGGATCTCCACGCCGAATTCCTCCTCGAAGGCCATCACGAGTTCCACCGTATCCAGCGAGTCGGCCCCGAGGTCGTCGATGAAATTAGCGTTGTCGACGACCTTCTCCGGCTCGACACCGAGATGCTCCACCACGATCTTCTTCACCCGCTCGGCGACATCGCTCATTTTTCAAGTCCTTATTCGATTCAACGTCATGGCTGGCGCATCATCACCGCGGACGACACGAAAACCTTGCTCCCTCGCGGATCATGACGACGTCCTAGACGGCCCGCCGCGCCCCCAAGAAGCAATTCCTCAAGCACCGACCGCCCTTTATAGGCCAGGCGCGCCATCAATGCGACGGGTCGTAACACACTTCAAACACGAATGCGAGCGCCCGAAAAGCTCCGAAAGGCATCCTGTCATCACATGCAACCCATTCAAATCATTGCCATTCCGCCATTGACATGAAGGGTCTGCCCCGTCACGTAGGCGGCTTCCCGGCTCGCGAGGTAGACCACGGCCGCCGCAACGTCATCGGCCACGCCCAAGCGTCCCGCAGGCACCGTGGCCAGGATGGCGGCTTTCTGCTTCTCGTTCAATGCATCCGTCATGGGGCTCTCGATGAAGCCCGGCGCCACACAGTTCACGGTCACCTCGCGCGACGCGACCTCGGCGGCCAGCGCCTTCGACATCCCGATCATGCCGGCCTTGGACGCCGCGTAATTGCTCTGCCCGGCATTGCCGGTGACCCCGACCACGGAACTGATGCCGATGATGCGGCCATAGCGGCGGCGGGTCATGCCCCTCAAGGCCGCCCGAGCCAGCATGAACCCGGCCGTCAGATTGACATTGAGCACGAAGGCCCAGTCCTCGTCCTTCATCCGCAGGGACAGGCCATCGCGCGTGACGCCGGCGTTGTTGACGAGGATGTCGATCGGCCCGGCCGCCTCTTCGGCCTTGGCGACGAGACCCTTGACCTGTTCGGGGTCGGCGAGATCGCAAGCGACTGCGACGCTGCGCTCGCCGAGTGACAGCCGCAAGGCATCGAGGGCTTCGCGGCGGGTGCCGGACAGCACGACGATGGCGCCCTGCCCGTGCAATGCGCGGGCGATGCCCTGCCCCAGTCCGCCCGTGGCTCCGGTGACGAGGGCGATTTTTCCCGTGAGATTGAACATCAGCCGTCCTGCATCGATGCGCCGTGCGCCGCCTCGCCGTAGGCTTCGACGTCGGCAGGGGTTCCGATCGCCGAGGTCTTCGCGCCGGCCGCGATCTTTCGTACCAAACCGCTGAGCACGGCACCGGCCCCGAGCTCGACGAAGCTGTCCACGCCTGCGGCCGACATGGCGCCGACGCATTCCCGCCAACGCACCGTACCGCTGATCTGCGCCACGAGGGCATTCCGGATGACCTTGGTGTCGGACGTCGGCTCGGCGTGCCGGTTGGTGACGAGTGGCACGACGGGTTGCAAAAGCGAAACGGAACGAAGTGCCTCGCGCATGACGTCCGCGGCCGGGTTCATCAAGGCGCAATGGAAAGGCGCCGACACCGACAGCATCACGCTGCGCCTGACACCGCGGGCCTTGGCCAGCTCCACCGCCCGCGCAATGGCCTCGGCATGCCCCGACAACACGACCTGATTGCCGCCGTTGTCGTTGGCGACATCACAGACCTGGCCCTGCGCGGCATCGACGGCGATGCTGCTCGCCAGTTCGACATCGGTGCCGAGCAGCGCCACCATGGCGCCGACACCGGCCGGAACCGCATCCTGCATGGCCTCCCCGCGCAGCCGCAGGAGCCTCGCGGCGTCACTTACCGACAACGCCCCGGCGGCCGCGAGGGCGGAATATTCACCCAGCGAATGTCCCGCCACGAAGGCCACATCGCGACCGACGTCCAGCCCCGCATGCGCCTGCAACACGCGAACCACCGCCAGACTGACGGCCAGCAAGGCCGGTTGCGCATTCGCGGTCCGGGTCAGATCCGCTTCCGGGCCCTCGAATATGGTGCGGGACAAAGGCTGCCCCAGCGCTGCGTCGACCTCGTCGAACACGGCGCGCGCCTCGGCGAAGCGCTCGGCAAGAGCCTTGCCCATGCCGACGGCCTGCGAGCCCTGGCCGGGAAAGATGAGGGCGGTGGTCATGCGCGCCGTTGTGACTTCATGTTAAGGATTCGCGGTGCAGCGGAGTGCCATCGCGGGCTCGGCCCTGTCAAGTTGTCGCCCCTCTGCGTCCGTTCGTCCTGCAGCTCGACGGCTCGATCGCGAACTTCCCCCTTGCACCACGGCCAGTAATCAGTATGGTCCGCGCTCCGCAGCGTCCTGGCCGGGGGCTGAACGGAAGGCTTTGTCATACGCGCAAGCGTGCGACGAGTAGGGTTTGTCCCGTCTTCCCGTGTTCCCGCCTTCGAACGAAACCGCTCGAGCCTTTCGGAGGGCTCGAAGGGCTCCGCGCCGGATGCGTGCGTGTACAAGCGAAAGGCAAAGTATCATGGCTCTTTACGAGCATGTCTACCTTGCTCGCCAGGACGTGACCGCCCAACAGGTGGAAGCGCTGACCGAGCAATTGAAGGGCGTCATCGAGGCCAATGGCGGCTCCGTGGCGAAGGTCGAGTATTGGGGCGTGAAGTCCCTCGCCTATCGGATCAAGAAGAACCGCAAGGCGCATTTCACCCTGATGAATCTCGACGCGCCGTCGGCCGCCGTGGCCGAAATGGAGCGTCTGATGAGCATCAACGAGGATGTGCTCCGCGTCCTGACCGTGCGGGTCGAAGAGCACGAGGAAGGCCAGTCGGCCATGCTGCGCAAGCGCGAGGAAAGCGATCGTGACGATCGCGGCGACCGTGGCGAGCGACGTGGTGGTGGCGGTGGCCGCTTCGACCGGCCCGATCGTGGCGACCGCCCGGCCCGTCCGCCGCGGCAGGATAGCTACCAGGCGGCGGGGGAACTCTGATGTCCACAGCGCCTCGCCGCCCGTTTTTCCGCCGTCGCAAGACCTGCCCGTTCTCCGGCCCGAACGCGCCGAAGATCGACTACAAGGACACCCGGCTTTTGTCGCGCTACGTGTCCGAGCGCGGCAAGATCGTGCCCTCGCGCATTACCGCCGTGTCGGCAAAAAAGCAGCGTGAGCTTGCCACGGCCATCAAGCGGGCCCGTTTCCTCGGCATTTTGCCCTACATGATCCGCTGATCGCGGATCATGCCCTGAGGCGCGGCCGCCAAGCGAGCGCGCCTCTTGTTTGCGCGCGGCTCGCCGACCGGAGCCGCGTTTCATAAAGATCGTCCGAGCATGCGCCGGACGGTTTGGTTGGGACGTGTGGCCGCCAGGCGTGACGTCCCTAACCGCTCCTTGTGGCGGGACAGCTCGAGATGATGAAACATTCAGGTGTGGCGATCGGCGCCGGTCTCGCTTCGGCGCTGCTCTTCGTGGTTTCCGCGAAGGGAACCGCTGCCGCGACCTTGATCCTTTTACTTACAGCCCTCCCCATCATGATCGCGGCGCTTGGCTATGGCCATCTCTCCGGTGCCGCCGGTGCCCTGATCGGGTCGGCCGCCGTTTCGGTGGCGATCGGGCCCATTTTGGGGGCCTTCTACGCTCTGTCGTTCGCCCTGCCCGGCTGGTGGCTGTCCTACCTTGCGCTTCTGGCACGCCCGGCGGCTTCGGTCGCCCAAGCGACCCCAGGCGCAAGCGGATCGCCGGCCATGACCTGGTATCCGGTTGGCCGGATCGTGACCTGGGCGGCCGCGATCGCCAGTGGCGCGGTGCTCCTGTGGGGGGTCGTCGTCCTGCTTCGCTTTGGCGGCTACGATCAAGCCGTCGTGGCGCTGTCCCGCCGCCTGGCGCAGGCGCTCGGACCGTCGGGCCCCGACACGACCCTGGACCGGGCAAGCCTCGCCGACATTCTGGTCCGGTTCGCCCCCCCTGCGGTCGCGACCTTGTTATTTCTGATGCTCATCGTCAATCTTTGGCTCGGCGGCCGCGTCAGCGAAATGTCGCAGCGCCTCGTGCGTCCCTGGGCGAGCGTCCCCGACGGATTGCGGCTGCCCAAGCAGGCCGCCGCCGTGGCGATCGCCTGCTTCGGGCTCTGTCTCGTTCCGGGGATCTCGGATGGGGCGCTCGGCGCAGCCCTGGCCACGATCGCGGCGGCGCTCGGCATGGCCTTCGCGCTCCAAGGGCTCGCCACGGGACACGTGCTGACCCGCGGGTTCACGGGCCGCGGCGCCATCCTGGCGCTCATCTACATTCTGACCGCCATGATCCCATTGGCCCTGATCGCGCTGACATTGCTCGGCATGATCGACTGCCTCTTCACGCTGAGGTCGCGCCGTTCACCCCCTCCCCCTCCCAACAAACCAATCGGAGAAACACCATGGAAGTGATCTTGCTCGAACGTGTCGCCAGGCTCGGCCAGATGGGCGAACGCGTGCGCGTAAAGGACGGGTTCGCCCGTAATTTCCTGCTGCCCCGCGGCAAGGCCCTGCGCGCCACGGTGGCCAACGGCAAGCGGTTCGAAACCCAGCGCGCGCAGCTCGAGGCCCGCAACCTCGAGCTCAAGTCCGAGGCAGAGACGGTGGCCGAGACCCTGGACGGGCAGAGCTTCGTGATCATCCGGCAGGCGGGCGAAACGGGCCAGCTCTACGGGTCGGTTTCGACCCGCGACATCGCGGAGGTGATCACCGAAGGCGGCTTCTCGGCCGCCCGCAATCAGGTGATGCTATCGGCCCCGATCAAGACGATCGGCCTGCACACCCTGCCGATCCAGTTGCACCCCGAGGTCGAGGCCAGGGTGACCATCAACGTCGCCCGCTCGCCCCAGGAAGCCGAACGCCAAGCCAAGGGCGAAGAGATCAACGTCCGCGAGGAAACCTCGCTCGACGATCTCGGCCTCGAAGTCGGTGCCGCGCTGGCCGACAGCGACGGCAGCCTGGGCGACCGCTGATACTGACCTGCATCGATCTCGGTGCGGGACAGACATTGTCATGCCGGGGGAGCGCCTAGCGCCGGCCCGGCATGACGTCGCGTGCTGAACCCTCGCCTTCCACCTGGCGACAGAAGGGTCGGCTTAGGTGAACCTGAACTCCGTCCGGTGCGCGTAGCGCTCGCCTGGACGCAACACGCTCGACGGGAAAGTCGGCTGGTTGGGTGCATCGGGAAACAGCTGCGTCTCCAGGCACAAGGCCGCATGCGGCCCATAATGCCTGCCCCCGAGCCCCGGCACCGGACAGTTCAACTTGGCGGCGTCGTAGAGCTGAACCCCCGGCTGATCGGTATGGACCTGCAGGGTCACGCCGCTTTTGGGTGAGTGTACGGTCGCGGCGTGGTTGAGGATTCCGGCCTTCTCTGAAGCCGAAAGGACGTAATTGATGTCATAGGTCTGGCCCGCCGGGTTGCGGACCGTCCGGGGCTGGCGGAAGTCGAACGGCGTCCCCGCAACCGGTGCGAGACTGCCAGTTGGAATGAGATTGGCGTCCGTGGGGGTGGTGGCCTCGGCGTTGATCGTGACCTCATGGTCGAGAATGTCGGCCGACCCGTCGAGATTGAAATAGGAATGATTCGTGAGATTGATCACGGTGGGCTTGTCGGTCACCGCATAAAGCTCGAACCGCAGCGTCGCGGGCTCCTCGAGCGTATAGATGCAGGTGGCGTCGACCGCCCCGGGAAAGCCCGCGTCGCCGTCGGGCGAGTGGATGGTCAAGGTCACGGAATTCTCCGAATGGTCCTTGATGCTCCAAGGTGATTTGCCGAACCCATGCGGGCCGCCATGCAGGCAGTTAATCCCATGGTCGTTACGCGGCAGGTCGTAGGTTCGGCCATCGAGCGAGAAGCGTCCGCCCGCGATCCGATTTGCGAATCGCCCTGGAACGGCTCCGAAATGCGGCGAATAGGCCGCGTAGTCCTCGATCGAGTTGAGCCCGAGCACGACGCTTTGCGGCCTCTGGGCGGAGGGCACCACGAGGTCTCGGACCACCGCCCCCCAGGTCAGGATCTTGGCTTCGGCGGACGCCGAGCGCAGCGTCACCTGCAAGATGTCCACACCGCCGATACTTCCGAAGGGCATGATCTGTGCGATGCTCATGGCTCGGGTCCTTTGCTCGGGCTGGACGTGGGTTAAGACTGGACCGCGGCGCCACGGTCCTCGAATTCGGCGGCGCGGAGCCGATGGGCCAAAGCGTCGAGCACGCCATTGACGAGCCCGACCTCCTCGCGGTCGAAGAAGGCGCCCGCGACGTCGGCATATTCGGTGATCACGACCCGGGCCGGCACATCGCCTCTGTGCATCAGCTCATAGGTCCCGCATCGCAGAACGGCACGCAGAACCGCTTCCACGCGCTTCAACGGCCAGCCCCTCTGCAAGGCTTCGTCGGTGATCTGGTCGATCTCCAGCTGGTCGTCCAACACGCCTTGCAGGATGGCGCGGAAGAAGGCGACCTCGGCAGGCTTATATTGCTCGCCCTCGACCTCCTGGCCGATCCAATAGGCCTCGAATTCGGCGAAAATCTCGTTGAGGCCTTTCTTGGTGACTTCCATCTGATAAAGGGCCTGAACGGCCGCGAGCCGGGCCGCGGCCCGCTGTTCTCCACGTGCCATGGCTCAGTCCTCGACTTTCCGTTTCAGACTCAGAAGGGCGAGCGCGGCCCGCGCAGCGTCGCCCCCCTTGTCGCCCCCGGACGGGTCGGCGCGCTCCATCGCTTGAGCATCGTTTTCCACCGTCAGGATGCCGTTGCCAAACGGCAGCTTGCGCCCCACCGCCAGGTCCATCAAGGCGCGATTGCTCTCGTTGGACACAATCTCGAAATGGTAGGTCTCGCCGCGGATCACGCAGCCAAGCGCCACGACGGCGTCATAGGGGCGTCTCCTGGAGGCCGCAGCATCCAGGCACAGCGACACCGCGATAGGCAATTCGAGCGCCCCAGGAAGGGAGATGAGATCGTGGGTGGCGCCCGCGGCCTCGAGCGCCGCGACCGCGCCGTCGAGCAAGGCCTTGCCGATCGCATCATAGAAACGTGCCTCGGCCACGAGAAGATGAGCGGGCGCGACGGATTCGATGGTGACCGGACGGGGTCGGCTTGGTTCGGCCATGCAGATCTCTGGTGGACGGGAAAACGGCGAAGGCGCGAGGACGCCGCGCGGCCCCCAAGCTCATAAGATGGGGCCGGACCGCGTGCAAGGCGAGGCGGCGCTTAGGCGCCTTGAGGTTCCAGCGCCGCGGGATCAGCCAGCCGGGCCGCATAGCGGGCCATCTGGTCGATCTCGATGTTGAGCGGGCTTCCGGCCTCGACGGCATCCCAGGTCGTAACCGCGAGCGAATGCGGAATCAGCAGAACCGAAAAACGGTTCTGCTCGACCGAGTTCACGGTCAGCGACGTTCCATCGAGCGCGACCGACCCTTTCTCGGCGATGAAGCGCGCCAGCGGCCAGGGCGCCTCGATGTCGAAGCGGGCGGTGTTGCCGAATTGGGTCCTCGCCAGCACGATCGCGATCCCATCCACATGGCCGGACACCAGATGGCCGCCCAGTTCATCCCCGATCTTCAGCGAGCGTTCGAGATTGACACGGGTGCCAATCCGCCAAGCTCCGAGCGTGGTGCGCTCCAACGTCTCCCGGGCGGCTTCGACGTCGAACACCGTGCGCCCGTCCTGGACGCCCACATGGACGGCCGTCAGGCACGGACCCGAGCACGCGATCGAGGCTCCGAGCGCGATCGTCTCCGCCGCATAGGAGCAGGCGATGCGAAGCCGCCTCGTGTCGCTCGCCACCGTCAGGTTGACGATCTCGCCCACATCGCTGATCAGCCCGGTGAACATCACACATCCCTTTGATAGCGCCGAAGGCGGTCGGGTCCGAGCCCGCGATCCTCAACCAGACGCAAGCCATCGCACGCCGACAACCCCACGCGCGACCCCTCGTCAAGGGCCTGGAGACCGGGACCGCCAAACCGATCGGGGCTCGTCAGCAGCATTAGTTCGTCCACCAGGCCGGCGCCGAGCAGCCCCTGCCCCAGTCGCGGGCCTCCCTCGCAGAAGACCCGGGTGAGGCCTCGGCTCCCGAGCGCGCGCATCGCGGTCCCAAGCTCCACCCCGCCGTCGGCTCCGACCTCCACCGGAATGATGTCGGCACCTGCTCGTCGCAAAGCTTCGAGGCGCGTGCCCTCGGCGCCTAGGGCCGTCACCACGATGAGGGGCGTCTCACCCGCACTCGCGGCAAGACGGCTTTCCGGATCGAGCCTCGCACCACTATCGATCACGATCCTGGCCGGCTGCCGTTTCTCCATACCGGGCAGCCGAACCGTCAGTGCCGGGTCGTCGGCGAGCGCCGTTCCAATGCCGACCATGACGGCATCGTGCATGGAACGCATCATGTGGACCCAGGCGTTGGCGGCGGCACCGGTGATGAGCAGGCGCGGCTGGCCGGGAGCGCTGGAGGCCCACCCGTCAGCGGTTTGGGCGAGCTTCAGGGTGATCGCGGGACGGCCTGCCGCCACGCGCCGGATATGACCGAGGTGGTGCAACCTCGCCTCATGCGCGCACACCCCGATGACGACCTCCAGCCCGGCTTGCCGCAATCGCGCGACGCCCCTGCCCGAGACACGGGGGTCGGGGTCCATCACGGCGATCACCACCCGGGCAACACCCGCCGCCACGATGGCGTCGGCGCATGGCTTGGTGTGACCGTGATGACTGCAGGGCTCCAGGGTCACGTAGAGGGTGGCGCCCTGGGCCGCCCCGCCCGCCGCCATCAGGGCCTGGGTTTCGGCATGGGGACGCCCGCCTGCCGCCGTGATGCCACGCGCCAGAACGACGCCGTGCTTGACCACGAGCGCCGCGACACAAGGGTTGGGCGCCGTCGCGCCCAAACCGCGGCGTCCATAGGCCAGCGTGGCCTGCATGAACCGCTCGTCGTCGCCCGAGCGAAACCCGGTTTGGGACATCCGGGACGAGCTCCAAAGATCAGTAGATGGGGAACCGCCGCGTCAGCGCCTGAACCTTGTCCCGCACGCGCGCTTCGATTGCCGCATTGCCGGTTTCGCCGCGAGCCGCGAGCCCATCGAGGGTCTCCACGATCAGGGAACCGACCTCCTGAAACTCGGCAACCCCAAAACCGCGCGAGGTCGCGGCCGGTGTCCCGAGCCGGATCCCCGACGTGACGGCCGGCTTTTCCGGATCGAACGGAATCCCGTTTTTGTTGACCGTAAGATGCGCCCGGCCGAGTGCGGCTTCAGCGGCCTTGCCGGTGACGGCCTTGGGTCGCAGGTCGACCAGCATGAGGTGGTTGTCGGTTTGCCCCGACACGACCGCGAGGCCACCCTCGACGATGCTGCCCGCGAGCGCCTTGGCGTTGTCGACGACCTGCCTCGCATAGACCTTGAAATCGGGCTTGAGCGCTTCGCCGAACGCCACCGCCTTGGCGGCGATGACATGCATCAGCGGGCCGCCCTGCAGCCCGGGGAAGATCGCGGAATTGAGCTTCTTGGCCAGGCCTTCGTCATCGCTGAGGATGAGGCCGCCGCGCGGGCCGCGCAGCGTCTTGTGGGTGGTCGAGGTGACCACATGGGCGTGGGGGAACGGCGAGGGATGCACGCCGCCCGCCACCAGTCCGGCGAAATGCGCCATGTCGACCAGGAAATAGGCCCCGACCTCGTCGGCGATCTGGCGGAAGCGGGCAAAATCCCAGAAGCGGGAATAGGCCGAACCGCCCGCGATGATCATCTTGGGCCGCACCGCCCTGGCCTTGCGCGCCACTTCGTCCATGTCGACGAGATGGGTGGTGCGATCGACCGTATAGGGTTCGGGCTTGAACCAGCGGCCCGACATATTGACCGGCGAGCCATGGGTCAGGTGTCCACCGGCCGCAAGATCGAGGCCCATGAAGGTGTCGCCGGGCTGCATCAAGGCCAGGAAGACGGCCTGGTTGGCCTGGCTCCCGGAATTGGGCTGGACGTTGGCAAAACCGCAGCCGAACAGCTGCTTGACCCGATCGATCGCAAGCTGTTCGGCAATGTCGACGAACTGGCAGCCGCCATAGTAGCGACGGCCCGGATAGCCCTCGGCGTATTTGTTGGTCATCACCGAGCCCTGCGCTTCGAGCACGGCGCGGGATACGATGTTCTCGGATGCGATCAGTTCGATTTCGTCGCGCTGGCGGCCGAGCTCCAGCTGGATGGCGCGAGCGATTTCGGGATCCGCCACGGAAAGCTCGGCACCAAAGAAGCTGTTCGAACGATGGAGTTCGCCCAGACGGGTCGCGGCTTCCGGCGTGATCATCTCGGTCATCGGACAAGCACTCGCTTGGGTCGGCCCGACCCCGGGGTCAAGTCGAACGGCTTCGAGGTCTTGGCAGTTAACACGCCCCGGCGATCTCGTGAAGATCGCTCGGGGCGAGGCTTAAGGGCCAAATTTGGGCCGGGATTATTCCTGCTCGATGGCAGGCTGTACGTTGGCATTCTGGTCTTCGAGATTGGCATTGGCGGCCGTCACGGCGCCAAAACCATCGCGCTGGTAGATGTCCGGGCGGAATTGCACGACGCCATCCGGTTGGGCCCAAGCCGTGATGTAGACCCAGTAGACCGCCACGGACTGCGCGAGCTTGACGTCGATACGGCCGCCGGACCGGATCGCCTCGTCGATATGATCGCGATCCCAACCGGGCGTGTCCTTCAGAAGCCAGGCCACGTAATCGCGGACGTTCTGCACGCGGATGCAGCCCGACGAGATGAACCGGTAATCGTCCCCGAAAACCCCCTTGGTGGAGGTGTCGTGCATGTAAACGCCGTATGGATTGGCGATGTTGATGCGAACCACACCGAGCGAATTGTTCTCGCCGGGTTCTTCGCGGAACTTGTAGTTGACGGCGTCCAGCGAGTTCCAGTTGATCGTGGAGGGCGGCACTTCCTGGCCGTCCTTGTTGATCACCTTGATATGGTTGTCGGTGAGGTAATTGGCGTCCGCCTGCATCTTGGGGATCAGATCCTTGCGGATGATCGAGGCGGGCACGGTCCAGT
>CAXTOT010000107.1:0-16381 GCA_964245915.1 uncultured Lichenihabitans sp.
CCGAGATTGGACGCATCGAAATCGGTGCCCTGCGTCACCGCGTCGGGATAGGTTCCCGCCGGCGCGGGCTCGTTCGCCCAGGTGCTATTGATCATCGAGGCCGCATAGGCCCGCAGGGTCGTGCGCATCGGCGAGGTCGCGGGACCGTAATCTTCCAGATCGGCCGTGAGGCGGATGATCTGCGCCGAATAGGTCTGCAGGTCGTTGCCGGCCTTTTCGAAGCTCGCATTGACGGAGGCTAGCAGCAGGCTCAGCACCAGCGCCGTGAACGTCACGAGCAGCCCGGACGTGACCCGCGTGAACTCCAGCGACTCGTGTGACCTGTGGCCTTCCGGCAACCGGGTCAGCAGCACACGGCCGAGCCCCGCACTGCCGCACAAGGCCAAAAACACCGAAGCCGCCCAGAACAGATCGCTCATGACGTTCGGCCTAAGGTACGGTCTGAGCTGACGGTTTCGCGTCCATGGCTTCCTTATAGGGCAGAGTTCGCGGCCGCCAAATCGGCGTGGTCCGAGCCTTCGCTCGTCGCCTGGGCGACCTCTCGGACCAAGGTCCTGAACCAGCCCAGGAACGGGTCGGTGGATCGAATGTGGGAACAGACCAGCGTCAGGTGCAGATCGACTTGGCCGAACGGCGGTTCGTGCAGCACCAAGCCGAGGGGTGTGGCGAAGCGGCGGGCGAGAGCAGCCGATACGGTGGTGACCATGTCGCTGGCCGCCACGGTCGCCAGGGCGGCCATGAAATGCGGCGTCACGAGCGCGATCCGCCGGGACACGCCCTGGGCGGCCAGCCGCGCGTCGATCTCCGATTGGCCATCGCCGAGCAGAGCCACCCCGACGTGCTGATGGTGGCCGTAATCGGCGAGCGACCAAGCGCGGTCCGCGGCGGGATGACCGCGACGCATCACCAGGGCGAGGTGGTCCTCGCCCACGACCTCGCTGGAGAAGCCGGGCGGCAGCGGCGTGCTCGCCAGGGCGAAAGCGAGGTCCAGCGCCCCACTGTCGAGGCGGGCCAGCAGATCGGACCCATAGGCTTGCACGCGTAGGTCGACCCCGGGTGCCGCGCGCGCCAAGCGTGCCATGACGCCCGGCACGAGAAGGATCGTCTGTGCGTCTGACGCCGCGAGATGCACGGTGCGACGCTCCGTTCCGGGGTCGAAGTTTTGGGGCTGAAACACATCGCGCAGATGGCTCACGGCCAAGGCCAGGTCCGGCTGAATGGCCAGCGCCCGTGGCGTCAAGACGTAGCCGTTTCGCGTCCGCACCAGCAGAGCGTCGCCCTGAAGGTCCCGCAATCGCGCAAGGGCCCGGCTCATGGCGGGCTGGCTCAGCCCCACGTCGGCCGCGGCCCGGGTGACGTTGCGCCGACGAAGCAGCGCTTCCAGGGCCGGTATGAGGTTGAGATCGAGGCTCGCTATATTCACTTCACGCATGAAGAGGATCATAGCAATGCATTTTGAGTATGCCTAGGGAGCGGGTTATCGTGATCCTCTTGATGGAGGTGACCATGGATGAATTGACCGTTGTACTCGGATTTGGCGCGACCGGACGCGCCACGACGCAGGCCCTCTTGGCGCGCGGCTCAGCGGTCCGTGTCGCGCAGCGCAGCCGGCCCGCTGATCTGCCCCCGGGAGTCGAGTTCCGAGCCTGCGACGTGCTCGATGCAGCGGCCGTTGCCCAAGCCATCGCGGGAGCAAGTCAAGTGGTGGTCGCGATCGGCCTTCCTTATGACGGGCGCGTGTGGCGCAGAGTATGGCCGCAGGCCATGACCAATCTCGTCGAGGCCTGCGCGGCGACCGGCGCGCGCATGGTCTTCATCGACAGCCTGTACATGCTCGGGCCGCAGCGTGAACCGCTTCGCGAGGATATGCCCCTTTCAGATTTCGGCGTGAAGCCCGCGGTGCGGTCGCAAATCACGCGACTTTGGACGGCGGCGGCGGCAGCCGGCCGGGTGCGCGTCGCAGCCCTGCGGGCGCCGGATTTCTACGGCCCGAACGTGACCGTGTCGCATCTCGGCTCGACGGCCTTCGGGGCGCTTGCGCAAGGCAAGCCCGCCCTGCTCATCGCCCCACCCGACACCCCCCACGATTTCGCCTACGTACCCGACATCGCGCGCGCGGCCGTCACGCTACTCGATGCCTCCGATGACGCCTTCGGCCAAGCCTGGAACATGCCCTGCGCGCCGACCCGCACACCGCGCGACATCCTGCGTCTCGGCGCCGAGGCGCTTGGCGTCAAGTTGAAGGTCCGCACCGTGCCGCTCGGACTGCTGCCGCTGTTCGGCTTCGTGGTCCCGTTCATGCGCGAGGTCGCCGAGATGCGCTTCACCTTCGACCGACCCTATCAGGTCGATGCCACGAAGTTCGCGGCGCGTTTTTGGTCCGACGTCACCCTATTCGAGGTTGGCGCTGCGGCGACGGCGCTTTCGTTCCGCCCTTCGAAGGAACCGGGCGAACCAATTGGCGCGAGCAGGCCCAATGGCCATCCGCACGGCACCGTCACGCCTGGATAACGACGCCGCACCCGTTTTGCTTTTGCGCGCCTGCGCTCTACAAGCCGCAGTCCGTCGCCTCACACACCGTTTTGCCGATCATGCGCATCACCCTCCTTCTTGCCGGCATCCTGGGCCTTGGCCTCGTGGTGGGGCTGATCGCTTGGTACGGGTTCGATCCGGTCCTCGGCGCCGTGGAGGCGGTGGGCTGGGGTGCGCTGCTGGTGGCGCTCGTGCGCATGGGCGAGACCAGCGCGGCGGGGCTCGCCTGGTGGTTTCTGCTGCCGCGCTCGGCAGGGCGTCTGCTCAAGACCTGCGTGCTTCTGCGTTGGCTGCGCGAATCGATCAATTGCCTCCTGCCGGTCGCCCAGGTGGGCGGCGATCTCATCGGGGCGAGGCTGCTCACCTTCTGGGGCGTCCCGGGCGGCACCGCGGGGGCCAGCGTCGTGGCGGACCTGTTCGTTCAGACGCTGACGCAGTTCTTCTTTACGCTCGTGGGGCTGGCCTGTCTCATCCAGGCTGGCGGCGACACCCAGATGGTGCGCTGGGTGGCGATCGGCCTGGTGATCCTCGGACCGGCGCTGGTTGGCTTCTTCGTGGCGCAGCGCTACGGCGGCTTCTGGCTCCTCGAACGGGCCATGCTCCGCCTGGCCAAGGACCCGAAATGGGCGGCGCTCGGGGGGGTGGCGTCATTGAACGAACGCCTGCAGGAGATCTACCGCAACCCCGCGCGGCTTGGGGCGGGGTTTGCGATCCATCTCGTGACCTGGTTCTTCGGCGTGCTGGAAATATGGATCGCGCTGCGCTTCATGGGCCACCCCGTCGATTACCGTCAGGCCCTGGTGATCGAGAGCCTCGGTCAGGCGGTCCGCGGGGCCGCCTTCGTGGTCCCGGGTGCGATCGGTGTGCAGGAAGGCGGGTTCATCGCGCTCTGCGCGGTATTCGGCATCCCGGCCCCCACCGCCATCGCGCTGTCCTTGGTCAAACGCCTGCCCGAGATCGTGCTCGGCCTTCCGGGCCTTCTGATGTGGCAAGGACTGGAAGGACGACGGCTTCTCAAATCGGAGGAGAATCCAGCGAAACCCTCGGCCCGTGCTCATTCCTGACAAAGTCATGGGTGTTAAGGGCTGTTCAGCAAGCGCGCCCCGGGCTAGGGCGCATTCGGGCGGGCGTCATAAGCCCCGCGCGCGACACCATTTCGAGGTATCCATGGTCAAGATTTCCAGGCGGCGGGTGATCGCGATGACGATGACCTTGGCTTTGGGGCTTCAGGGCAGTGCCGCTCTTGCGGCGGAATCCCCCACCGAGCCGGTCGCGGCTTTCTACAATGCCCTGCTCGACAGCATGCACCACGCCCAGGAACTCAAAGTGGCGGGGCGTTATAAAACGCTCGAGCCCGTGATGCTGCAGAGCTTCGACGTGCCCGCCATGACACGGTTGGCCGTGGGTCACACATTCACGTCGCTCTCCCCCGCGGATCAGCAGAGCCTGGAGGTGGCCTTCGGCAAGCTTCTGGTCGCGACCTTCGCGAGCGATTTCGACGACTTCAAAGGCGAGACCTTCACCATCGACGACCAGGTGGCGGACCAAGGCAGCGACAAGCTGGTTTCGACCAAATTCCATCCCACCGGCGCCCCGGTCGACCTCAACTACCGGGTGCATGACGCGAACGGCCATTGGCGGATCGTGGACGTCTATCTCAACGGGACCATCAGCCAGCTCGCGGCGTGGCGCTCGAAATTCGGCCCCACGCTGCAGAAGGGCGGCCCGCAGGAGATGCTCGCGGCCATCAAGAAACAGACCGACCGCGACCTGGCGGCGATCTGACCGTTTTCTCGACCCTTGCGGCGCTGTTCGGCGTTCTGGCCGGGATCGGTTGCGTCTATTCGATCGCAGCCTGCTGGGCCCTGCGATCCTATGGCGCCCGCAGGGTCGCGCCCGCTGGCCATTATCCATCGGTAACCATCCTCAAGCCGCTTTACGGCGACGAGCCTCGCCTGTTCGACAACCTGTCGGGCGTCCTGGCCCAAGACTATCCCGCCGCGGTCGAGGTCGTGTTCGGGGTGCGGAACGAGGGCGACCCGGCGGCTGGCGTGGCCCGTGCCGCGATGGCGGCGTTTCCTGACCGGCGTGCCCGGCTGATGGTCGACCCGCGCCGCCACGGGCAGAATGGCAAGATCTCGAACCTCATGAACATGGAGCCGGCGATCGGTCACGGGGTCGTGGTGCTGGCCGACAGCGACATGGTGGTGGAATCCAATTACCTGCGCGAGGTCGTTGATGCCCTATCGGACCCGAACGTCGGGCTCGTGACCTGCCTGTACCGGGGCGTCGCGATCCCTGGCTTCTGGTCACGCCTGGCCGTCCAGGGAATCGATTTCCACTTCCTGCCCAACGCCGTGTTCGGCCTCACCCTGGGGCTCGCCAAGCCCTGCTTCGGCTCGACCATCGCGTTGCACCGCGAGACGCTGCAGCGGATCGGAGGCTTTGCGGCCTTCAAGGATATTCTGGCCGACGATAACGCCATGGGGCAGGCGGTCCGCCGTCTCGGGCTTGGCGTCGCTATCCCGGCCCGGCCGGTGCTCGGCCATATCTGTGTCTCCACGAGCCTGAGGACCCTGTTGCGCCAGGATTTGCGCTGGTCACGCACCATCCGGGCCGTCGATCCGGCGGGTTTTGCGGGCTCGATCGTGACTAATCCGCTACCCCTCGCGATAATCGCATGGCTCGCGGCTGGATTTGGCCCGATTGCGGGAACCGTGCTTATTGCTACGCTTGCCTGTCGCCTCGTGCTGCAGCTACAGGTTTTGCAATTCATCCGCGCACCGGCGAAAGATCTCTGGCTCGGGCCGTTGCGCGACATCGTCTCGTTCGCTGTTTTCATCGCGAGTTTTTGGCCCGGATCGCTGCATTGGCGCGGGCATGAATTCGCGGTGCGGTCCGACGGGACCATGGCTCCGCACGATCAAACAGGATCATGATGCGCACACTCTTTCTGCAAGCTCCGTCCTTCGATGGTTTTGATGGTGGCGCCGGCTCGCGCTACCAGGCCAAGCGCGAGATCAAATCGTTCTGGTATCCGACCTGGCTGGCCCAGCCGGCCGCGCTGGTCGAGAATTCCAAGCTGATCGACGCGCCGCCACACAAGACAAAGCTGAGCGAAATCACGGCTCAGGCGAAAGATTTCGACCTTGCGGTGCTGCACACCTCGACGCCGTCCTTCGCGTCCGACGTGAAGACCATCGAGGCCCTCAAGGCGGCCAACCCCAACCTCAAGGCGGGCCTGATCGGCGCCAAGGTGGCGGTGGAAGCCAACAAAAGCATGGAAGCCGCCCCGGCAGTGGACTTCGTGGCCCGCAACGAATTCGACTTCACCATCAAGGATGTGGCGGACGGCCAGAACTGGGCTTCGATCCCGGGCCTGTCGTTCCGCAACGCGTCGGGTGTCATCGTCCACAACACCGACCGTGCGATCCTCGAAAACATGGACGCGCTGCCCTTCGTCACCCCGGTCTACAAGCGCGACCTCGTGATGGAAAACTACTTCATCGGCTATCTGAAGCACCCCTATATCTCGATCTACACGGGCCGCGGCTGCAAATCGCGCTGCACCTTCTGCCTGTGGCCGCAGACGGTCGGCGGGCACCGCTACCGCACCCGCTCGGTCGACCACGTGATCGAGGAGATCGTCTGGGCCAAGAAGAATTTCCCGCAGACCAAGGAATTCTTCTTCGACGACGACACCTTTACCGACAACCTGCCGCGCGCCGAGGAAATCGCCCGCCGCCTTGGCAAGCTCGGTATCAGCTGGTCGTGCAACGCCAAGGCCAACGTGCCCTACGAGACCTTGAAGGTGCTCAAGGAGGGCGGGTTGCGCCTCCTCCTGGTGGGCTACGAGTCGGGCAACCA
The DNA here is from genome assembly GCA_964245915.1 of uncultured Lichenihabitans sp. Lineage (GTDB taxonomy): Bacteria > Pseudomonadota > Alphaproteobacteria > Rhizobiales > Beijerinckiaceae > Lichenihabitans. Next base: position 6,400 of record CAXTOT010000107.1, read on the forward strand.
GCAGATTTTGCACAATATCAAGAAGGGCATGCTGGTCGACGTCGCCAAGAAATTCACCAAGGATTGTCACGAACTCGGCATCGCGATCCACGGCACCTTCATCGTCGGCCTGCCGGGCGAGACCCGCGAGACCATCCAGGAGACGATGAAGTTCGCCCGCGAGATCAACCCGCACACCATTCAGGTATCGCTGGCGGCGCCCTATCCGGGCACCTTCCTGTTCAAGCAGGCGGTGGAAAACGGTTGGCTCGACGAGAAAAACGCGGAACTCGTTGACGACAGCGGCGTGCAGATCGCGCCCTTGCACTACCCCCATCTCAGCCACACCGAAATCTTCGAGTCGGTCGAGACCTTCTACCGGAGCTTCTATTTCCGCTCCGGCAAGATCGCCTCGATCGTGAACGAGATGGTGCGCAGCCCCGACATGATGAAGCGCCGCCTGCGCGAGGGCGTCGAATTCTTCCACTTCCTCAAGGATCGCCGCAACCTCGCGGCTTAAGCGTCGCTGGTTCCCCATCCGTCTCGGCCTATGGCCGAGCCACCTTCCCCGGTGCGGGGAAGGAGGGGAGCCACGGCTTACAAACTGAGCGAGAGGCTGAGGGGCTCATCCCTCCCCGGACCGGGGAGGGTGCACGCGGCAGCGTGACGGGTGGGGTCCGCGGGGCCGATCTACGAACTGGGTGCGGATGAAACGCCTCGTCGTCACGGCTGACGATTTCGGGCTCTCCACCGAAGTCAACGAGGCGGTCGAGCGGGCGCACCTCCATGGCATCCTGACGTCAGCCAGCCTCATGGTGGGCTCGTTCGCCTGCGCGGACGCGGTCGAGCGCGCGCGGTGCTTGCCGAGCCTCCGCATCGGCCTGCACCTCGTTCTGGTCGAAGCGCGGCCGGTGCTGCCGCCCGAGCGCATCCCCGACCTCGTCGACGGCAGCGGCTTCTTTCGCGCCGACATGGCGCGCAGCGGCGCCGCCATGTTCTTTCTCCCAAGCGTCCGTCGCCAACTAACCGACGAGATCGAGGCGCAATTCGCGGCCTACGCCAAGACCGGCCTGCCGCTCGACCACGTCGATGCCCACAAGCATTTTCATCTGCATCCGACCATCGCCGGAACCCTGATCGAGGTCGGGCGGCGCTACGGCATGCGGGCCGTGCGCGTGCCGTTCGAACCGCAAACCATCGTGCGCCGCATCGATCCGGCCGCGCCCTGGCTGACTCCCGCCATTACGGCGCCCTTCACCCGCATGCTCGGCGCCCGCATGCGCCGGGCCGGGCTTACCGTCCCCGATCAAGTCTTCGGGCTGGCATGGTCGGGCGCCATGACGGCCGATCGGCTGGTCGCGCTGCTCGATCACCTGCCTTCCGGCCTCACCGAAATCTACACCCATCCAGCGACCTCGAACGCCTTCGCGGGCTCGGCTCACGGCTACCGCTACACGGACGAACTCGCGGCCTTGACGGCCCCGGTCGTGCTGGCGGTCGCGGAGCGGAGCGGCGCCCGGCGGGGCGGGTTTTCGGACTTTTGATGAGCCCGGCGGCGTGACGAGCACGCGTAGGCAGGATCGAGGCGGTTTCCTGCTTGCCGTCGCGCTCGCCGCCTTGGCGGGCTGGGTCGATGCCGTTGGCTTCGTGCGTTGGCACGGTCTGTTCGTGTCCTTCATGAGCGGCAACAGCACGACCCTGGGGGCCTCGGCGTCAGGGGATTGGTCTGCCGCCGTGGCGCCCGCCCGTGCCATCGCGACCTTCTTGGTCGGCGTCGTGGCGGGCGAAATGCTCGACGATCCCGAAGGACGCTGGGGACGCGCCCTGGTGCTTGGAACCGAAGCCGCGCTTCTGTGGATCGGATTCTGGGCCAGCGCGGCGGGTCAGTCCGAAGTCTGGACGGCATCGTGCCTGGGTTTCGCCATGGGACTGCAGAATGCCCCGGCGCGCCACGCCGGCCGCGTCAGCGTCGGCATCACCTATGTGACCGGCACCATTGTTCACGTCGGTCGAAGCCTTGCAAAGGCGTTGCAGGGCAGGGCCGATTGGCTCGACGGCGCCCCTTATCTCGGGTTGTGGATTGGCTTTCTGACCGGCGCCGCTCTCGGGGCCGCGATCGCCAGGGTGTCCGAGGATTGGGCCCTGGCGCTCGCGGCCGGCCTCGTCACGGTGCTCGCCGCGGGGAGCGTTTTGGTGTCGCGGGCCGCGGCTTCTTGGTGACAGTTTGACGTCGGGCTGGTCTATGGGCGGTCTCGCGCGGAGGACGGTATGCCGGTCATTGACGGCTGGATTGGGACGATCGATGTCGCGGTCGTGGGGGCGGGCTCGGCCGGGGTTGCGGCCGCGCGGCGCATCCAGGCGCTGCGGCCGGATCTCTCCGTGCTGGTGCTGGAGGCCGGCCGGCGGATCGGCGGACGCGCCTGCACCATCGTGCCGTCGGCGCTGGGCGTGCCGGTGGATGTGGGTTGCGGGTGGCTCCACGGTGCCCGCACCAACGCTTGGACCCAGATTGCGGGGGAGCTTGGGCTCGCGGTCGACCGCACGCCGGCGCCCTGGGACGGTGGCGGCCGGGAACTCGGCCTGCCGCCGGAGGATCGCGCCGATTGCGATGCCGCGATGGAGCGCTTCTTCACCCGTGCCGAAACATGGGTCGATACGGAGCCGGACGCGCCCCTGAGCACCTTGCTCGAGCCCGGCAACCGCTGGAATGCCCTCATCGGCGCCATCGGCACCTATATCAACGGCGCGGAGCTCGATAGAGCCTCGATCCGCGATTATCAAAACTACGATCCAGGACCGGGGCCGGATTGGCGCTTGCGCGACGGCTATGGCGGCCTGATCGAGACCTATGGGGTGCCGGTTCCCGTGGCGTTCGACGCGGCGGTGTCGCGCGTCGAGCACGGCGGCGCGACCGGAGTCCGGCTGGAGACGAGCCGCGGCACGCTGCTGGCCCGCGCCGTGGTGGTGACGGTGTCCACGGACGTTCTCGCGGCCGAGGCCGTCCGCTTCGACCCGCCGCTCCCAGGGAAGGTCGAGGCTGCCTCCAACTTGCCGCTGGGCTTGGCCGACAAGATGTTCCTGAGCTTGGCAGAGCCGGAGAATTTTCCGGCCAATAGCCATCTGCTGGGTTCGGCCCACCGCATCGGCACGGCGGCCTACCACATCCGCCCCTTCGGCCGTCCCGTCATCGAATGCTATTTCGCCGGCCAGCGCGCCCATGACCTGGAACGTGAGGGAGAAGCTGCCGCGCTGGCATTCGCGGCCGACGAACTCGCGGGTCATTTTGGCAACGACATCCGGGGCCGCCTCGGGTTCGGGGCGATCTCGGCCTGGGCGCGCGATCCCTTGTTCCGCGGCTCCTATTCCTATGCCAAACCCGGTTTTGCGGCCGCCCGTGCGGTGCTGGCGGCGCCGGTGGATGGCCGCGTGTTCTTCGCCGGGGAGGCCTGCCCGCCGCACCGGTTTTCAACCGCGCATGGCGCTTACGAGTCGGGGGTGGCGGCGGCCGATGAGGTAATGGCGCAACTGCCTCGCATCTAGGGAGCGCCGTTCGGGCCGTGCGTGCTTCGACACGCCCGGCTTGGCCGGGCTGCTCAGCATGAGGACGAGAGCGGATGTCCAACCCGGACCTCATCCTGAGCCGGCGCGGCAGCGCCGAGTCGAAGGACGCACCATCGTGCCGCCGATCCGACCACCTGGCAGTTGGGGGCATCGGCCGACATTGAGCCGAGGCTCGTTCTCGTTAAAATGGCTTCAGCTGCAACTGGATCGATCGCATGTCGGTTTTCGCGCGGGCTTACGCAGCTATGCTGCACCACCTGGCCGATCCGTACCATTTTGCCGAACGTTATCGCGCGCGGACGCCGTCGACTGAGTCCGATAGAGCCCGTCTTCGGCTGCGCGTGCTCGACGTAGTCCCGGAAACGGTGCGGCGATTAAGTCGGACGCCGAACTGGTCGCCGAAGGTCGAAGACTATTTAGAAAGTGCAATCGGGAGCACTCTGAGTTTCCTGATTGGTGGCGGCATTCTCGCCCTGACCTGGAATGTCAGACGGGACGCGTCGACCATTCTAGGAATACTGCCGGTCATAGGGTTTTGGCTTTTCTGGACAGCAGCGATCTACGGACCATTGGTCTCAAGATTGAGGACGCGAGTTCGCTATATCTATGTCTGGGTCACTTGCTTCATCGTGATCTGTCTCTCTCTGAGCCACAGGGACCTTGCTTTAGCGTTGCCAAGCGCCATACTCTCGGGGTGGACTATGTTGGTATGGATAGGGGCTTGGGTAAAAGGCGGCCCGGCCTCCGATTAGACCGGCTCACACGCTCAACCTTGCCCGCACCTCATGCTCCACCATGTCGGCGCGCTTGCCCGCGATCACCACGGCGCCGCGGTCCATCACGGCGAAATCGTCGGCAAGATCGCGGGCGAATTCGAAATATTGCTCGACCAGAACGATCGCCATGTCGCCCTTGCCGCGCAGGTAGTCGATGGCGCGGCCGATATCCTTAATGATCGACGGTTGAATCCCTTCGGTGGGTTCGTCCAAAACGAGGAGTTTGGGACGCGTCACCAGGGCGCGGCCGATGGCGAGCTGCTGCTGCTGGCCGCCCGACAAATCGCCGCCGCGCCGCCCCATCATGGTCTTCAGCACCGGGAACAGCTCGAAAATCTCGTCGGGGATGCTGTGCAGCTTGCGGGCCAGGGGCGCAAAGCCCGTCATCAGGTTTTCGCGCACGGTGAGGAGGGGGAAGATCTCGCGGCCCTGGGGCACGTAGCCGATGCCGCGCCGGGCCCGGCTGTGGGTGGGCAGCCGGGAGATGTCCTGGTCCTGCCAGACGATCTTGCCGCCGCGGATCGGCTGCTGGCCCACGATGGCGCGCAGCAGCGAGGATTTGCCGACCCCGTTGCGGCCCAGCACGCAGGTGACGCGGCCAGGCTCGGCCTTGAGCGACACGGAGCGCAGCGCTTGGGCGGCGCCGTAATAGAGGTCGATGGCGTCGACATTCAGCATGACCAGCACCCCTCATCCCCGCTTCGCGGACCTTCTCCCGCAGGGGGAGAAGGAGGAACTCGGCAACAGCTCGCGCAGAGGGGAGGTTTGCCCTTCTCCCCTTGCGGGAGAAGGTGGCCGAAGGCCAGATGAGGGGTTGGGATCATCCTCATCGCCCCAAATAGACTTCGATCACCCGCGGATCGGCGCTGACCTGGTCGAGCGAGCCTTCGGCCAGGACCGCGCCCTCGTGCAGCACCGTGACCTTGACGCCGAGCTCGCGCACGAAGGCCATATCGTGTTCCACCACCACCACGGAATGATCCCGGGCGATGTCGCGGAGCAGTTCGGCCGTCGTCGCCGTCTCCGCATCCGTCATTCCCGCAACCGGTTCGTCGACCAGCAGCAGTTTGGGGTCCTGGGCCAGCAGCATGCCGATCTCCAGCCATTGCTTTTGCCCATGCGACAGGTCGGCGGCGGGCCGCAGTCGGTGATCGGTCAGGCGGATGGTTTTGAGAATGCTGTCGATGCGGGCGTCCTGTTCGGCCGCGGCCCGGCCGAACAGGGTGGCAAAGGCACTGCGCGGCGCTTTGAGGGCCAACAAAATGTTGGTTTCCACCGTGTGGTTCTCGAACACCGTGGGCTTTTGGAACTTCCGGCCGATGCCGAGTTCCGCGATCGTGGCCTCGTCGAGCTTGGTGAGGTCGGTGCTGCCGCCCGCGAAAAAGACCTGGCCCTCGTCGGGCCGCGTCTTTCCGGTAATCACGTCCATCATGGTGGTCTTGCCGGCGCCATTCGGCCCGATGATGGCACGCATCTCGCCGGGTTCTAGGGTCAGCGACAAGCCGCGCAGGGCCTTGTAGCCGTCGAATGAGACCTTCACATCGTCGAGGTAGAGCAGCGAGGAGGTGAGGGGGCCGGGGGCAATCATCAGGCTTGCTCCGGGAAGGCCGGGATCTGTTCCTCGGGCGCAATGGGATGTTCGGCGGGTGGCGTCCGGTGCCGCTTGGCGGTCACCCGATCGATCATCCCCAAAATCCCCTTGGGCAGGAACAAGGTCACGCCGACGAAGAGCGCACCGAGGCCGAACAGCCAATATTCGGGGAAGGCCCCGGTGAAATAGGTCTTGCCGAAATTGACGAGAACGGCGCCGAGGGCCGCGCCCACCAGCGTGCCGCGCCCTCCGACCGCCACCCAGATCACGGCCTCGATGGAATTGGCGGGTGCAAATTCGCTCGGGTTGATGATGCCGACCTGGGGCACGTAGAGGGCGCCCGCCACCCCCGCCATGGCGGCCGAGAGCGTGAACACCAGCAGCTTGTAATATTCGACCCGATACCCCAAAAACCGCGTCCGACTCTCGGCGTCGCGGATCGCCACGATGACCTTGCCGAATTTCGATGCCACCACGGCGGCCGCGATCAGATAGCCGAGCCCTAGTGCGATCGCCGAGGCCGAGAACAGGGCCGCGCGGGTCGCGTCGGATTCGATGTCGAAGCCCAAAATGTCCTTGAAATCGGTCAGGCCGTTATTGCCCCCGAATCCCATGTCGTTGCGGAAAAAGGCGAGCAGCAGCGCATAGGTGAGCGCCTGCGTGATGATGGAAAGATAAACGCCGGTGACGCGCGAGCGGAACGCGAACCAGCCGAACAGGGCGGCGAGCAGGCCCGGCACCAGCACAACCATCAGCATGGCATAGCCGAACGACGAGAACCCCCACCAGGTCCAGGGCAGCGCGTGCCAGTTGAGGAAGACCATGAAGTCCGGCAGGTCCGGGTTGGCATAGACCCCGCGGGTGCCGATCTGGCGCATGAGATACATGCCCATGGCATAGCCGCCGAGCGCGAAAAAGGCGCCATGGCCGAGCGAGAGGATGCCGCAATAGCCCCATACGAGGTCGAGCGCGACCGCGAGCAGGGCGTAGCAGAGATACTTTCCGAGCAGCGCCACCACATAGGTGGGCATATGCAGCGCCGAGCCCGTCGGGGTCGCGAGCGAGAGGATCGGCACCAGGACGGCGACCACGACGAGTACGCCGAGGAAGAGGAAACCGCGCCTGTCGAGCGTAGGGGTGGCGCGCATCTCAGGCCTCCACCGACCGGCCCTTGAGGGCGAACAAGCCGCGCGGCCGCTTTTGGATGAACAGGATGATGAAGACCAGCACCGCGATCTTGGCCAGCACGGCGCCGGCCAGCGGCTCCAAAAACTTGTTGGCGATGCCGAGTGCGAAAGCCGCCACCAGCGTGCCCCACAGATTACCGACGCCGCCGAACACCACCACCATAAAACTGTCGATGATGTAGCCCTGGCCGAGGTTGGGCGACACGTTGTCGATCTGGCTGAGCGCCACGCCCGCAATTCCCGCGATGCCGGAGCCCAGCCCGAACGCCAGGGCGTCGATGCGGCCCGCGGAAATGCCCATGGCAGAGGCCATGCGGCGGTTCTGGGTGACGGCGCGCATGCGCAGCCCGAACGGGGTGGCGCGCAGTACGAATTGCAGGGCCGCGAAGACCAGCAGCGTGAAGGCGATGATCCACATCCGCCCGGAGGTGATCTCGAGCCCACCGAGGTGGAAGGAGCCCGCCATGAAGGCGGGCGCTCCCACCTCCTTGTTGTTGGCCCCGAAGGTGGTGCGCACCGCCTGCTGCAGGATCAGCGAGATGCCCCAAGTGGCCAGCAAGGTTTCGAGCGGCCGGCCATAGAGGTGGCGGATCACCAGCCGCTCGATCCCGATGCCGACCGCACCCGAGACCAGGAATGCCAGCGGCAGCGCGATGAGCAGAGAAAAATCGAACAGGCCGGGCGCGGTGGTGCGGATCACCTCCTGCACCACGAAGGTCGTGTAGGCGCCGAGCATGACCATCTCGCCATGCGCCATGTTGATGATGCCCATCACCCCGAACGTGATCGCAAGCCCGATGGCGGCCAGCAGCAGCACGGAGCCGAGCGACAGGCCGTACCAGACGTTTTGCACCGCCTGCCAAATCGAGAGGTGAAACTGAATGGCCGTCATGGCGCTTTTGGCGGCGGCGCGCACCGGGTCCATCGAGGCATCGTCGGGCGACAGGGTCGAAAGCGGTGTGAGGAGTCCGAGCGCGGCCTGGTCGCCGCGAGCCATCAGCACGCCGATCGCCTCGAGCCGCTGCGCCGGGCTTGCGTTGGCGAGGGTGGCCAGGATGGCGGCGCGCGCGTCGAGAAGGGCGGCCTTGATGGTCGGATCGGTCTCCTTGGGAAGGGCCGTCTCGACGATTGGCAGGGCGGTGGGATTGTGCGAACCGAACACCTCTTTGGCTGCCGCCAGCCGCTTGGCGGGATCGGGCGAAACCAGATCGAGCGAACCGCCGGCGGCATCGAGCTTGCTGCGCACGGCATTGTTCAGCCGAACCTTCTTCAGCGCATCCAGCGCGACGTCGCCCGGAGCGGGGCCACCGGTCTTGGCGTCGCGTAACGCGCCGGCCTCGTCCTTGAAATAGATCTGGTGCGAGCCGGGATCGAAGAAGAGGCGGCCGTCGTGGAGCGCCTTCAGCACCTGCGCCGTGCTGGGCGCGCCGCTGGTCGCCAGAGCGTCGATGCCCTTTTCGGTTTCCGGGAATTTGTCCGCCGCGAAATGCCCGAGCGCATCGTCGAGCGTATCGGCGCGGACGGGTGTGATGCCGAGGAGGAGAGCCCACAGGAGGGCGAGAAGGAGCGGCGCGAAGGCTCTTCTAGCGATCAAAGCATGCCCCCTTGCTCGGTATCGTCATGCCCGGGCTTGACCCGGGCATCCACGGTTTATGGGTGTCTCACGGCGGCGTGGATGGCCGGGACAAGCCCGGCCATGACGGTATTGTGGGACGGACAGGCCGGCGGTCGCCCGCCTACGCGGCCCCGCCGCACTTGCCGGATTTCACGTTGAAGTTGCCGCAGCTCATCGGCTTGCGCCAATCGCCGATGAGGTCCTTCGAGCCTTCGAGATAGGGCGACCATTCCTGCGCCACCACGAGGCCGGGGGTCTGCCACACCGTGTTCATCTGCCCGTCGGCCTGGATCTCGCCGATATAGACGGGCTTGGTGATGTGGTGATTGGGCATGATGGTCGAGAAGCCGCCCGAGAGGTTCGGCACCGAGACGCCGATCAGCGCGTCGATGACGGGATCGGCCTTGAAGGTGCCGGCCTTCTCGACGCCCTTCACCCAGGCATTAAAGCCGATGTAATGGGCTTCCATGGGGTCGTTGGTGGTGCGCTTCGGGTTCTTGGTGAAGGCCTTCCACTTGTCGATGAAGGCCTTGTTCTCGGGCGTGTCGATCGACTCGAAATAGTTCCAGGCCGTCAGATGGCCGACCAGCGGCTTGGCGTCCATGCCGGCCAGCTCTTCCTCGCCCACCGAGAAGGCCACGACCGGAATGTCGGTCGCTTTCAGGCCCTGGTTGCCGAGTTCCTTGTAGAACGGCACGTTGGCGTCGCCGTTGATGGTCGACACGACGGCGGTCTTCTTGCCGGCCGAGCCGAACTTCTTGATGTCGGACACGATCGTCTGCCAATCGGAGTGACCGAACGGCGTGTAGTTGATCATGATGTCTGCGGGCGCCACGCCTTTGAGCTTCAGATAAGCTTCGAGGATCTTGTTGGTGGTGCGCGGATAGACGTAATCGGTGCCGGCCAGCACCCAACGCTTCACGTTGCCGCCATCCTCGCTCATCAGATAATCGACGGCCGGGATCGCCTGCTGGTTGGGGGCCGCGCCCGTGTAGAACACGTTGCGCTGGCATTCCTCACCCTCATACTGGACGGGGTAGAACAGGATCGAATTGAGCTCCTGGAAGACCGGCAGCACCGATTTGCGGGACACCGAGGTCCAGCACCCGAAGGTCGCCACCGCGCCGTCCTTGGAGATCAGCTCGCGGGCCTTTTCGGCGAACAGCGGCCAGTTGGAGGCGGGGTCGACCACCACGGCCTCGAGCTTCTTGCCCAGCACGCCGCCCTTCTTGTTCTGCTCGTCGATGAGCATCAGCATGACGTCCTTCAGCGT
>CAXTOT010000108.1:0-16193 GCA_964245915.1 uncultured Lichenihabitans sp.
GGTCGATTATTTACCCCGCCAATGATGGTGGCCAGGTCCGTTCGGGGCGTCGCCAATAGCGGCGATGCTTGGCCCCTTTGTGCTGGGGTCGCGGTGTCCGATGAGGTTGTTGAGGGTTCGAGTGGTCATGCGACCGGTCGTATGAGTGGTCGGATCGAGGTTGTTGCGCGGGTTTCGGGGCGGCGGCACTGGACGGTCGAGCAGAAGCTGGCGATCCTGCGCGATGCTTTTGGACCGAACGGCCCGGTGCGCGATACGGTCGAGAGGCACGAGGTCGGGAGCGGCCAGCTGTACGCATGGCGGAGCTGTTGCTCGCCAGTATGGCGTCTTCAGATGCGTAGCGCTCCAGGTCGGCGAAGATCGCCTGCTTGACCGCCAGTTTCTCGGGCGCCGCCTCGGTGACGAAGCACGCTCCTCGGACCGCGCGCGCGGGATCGTTCGTGACCTCGACAAGTTCCGCCGCCGCAGGATCTCCACCGATCTCGCCAAGATTCTCTGGGATGCGCGCAACGACGGTCCTGCACACCGCGTTCGCCGGCTCGTAGACGCACACCGAGCGACCACCGGCAGCGAACATCTGCGCGATGCCGGCTCCCATTAGACCGCCGCCGACTACCGCCACCGGACGCCCGGTCATCCTGCGGTATAACCGCCGTCGGCGTACACCACGTGGCCGGTGTGAAAGTCCGACGCTCGGCTGCACAGGAACAGGAGCGGTCCGGCGAGATCCTCCGGCTCACCAAGCCGACCTAGAGGCACCCGCGCCAGGAACCCCGCTCGCACGCTCGACGCAGCCTCGTCCTCGGCAAACATCCACGCGGTGAGCGGTGAGCGGAAGACGGTTGGCGCGATCGCGTTGACCGTTATCGCGTGCTTGCCCCATTCGCACCCGAGCGCACGCGTGAGCCCGTCGATCGCAGACTTCGAGGCGCAGTACGCGGAATAGCCTGCTGGATGGCCGAGCTTCCCCCGTGCCGACGAAGTGAACACCACCTTGCCGCCGCGACCTTGCTCGATCATTCTCCGACCTGCCGCCTGAGCGATGAGCCAGGCACCGTCGACATTGGCGCGCATCACCCTGTCAAAGCGGTCCGGAGCCATGTCGACGATTGGCGCGACGTCGTTAACGCCGGATGCGACAACCAGCACGTCCACGCCGCCAAACGACTCCACCGCGGCGTCGACCATTGCTTGACAGTCCGCGGCCGTGTCGGGACGGCGGTTCACCACTACCGCCTCGACCCCCGCCTCTTGCAGCTCTGCACTGAGAGCCTCGAGGTCAGCGGCGTTGCCGGCAGTGATCGTCAACCGGGCTCCCGCCCCGCCGAGCGTCGCGCAAACCACTTTTCCAAAAGATCCCGTTGCGCCCACCACGATAGCTGACTTGCCCGCGACATCGAATAAGCCAGAATGATCGATGATCGGGAGCGTCATGGCCGTACCCCTTCCGGGTGGGGCATGACGACCAGCATTGTCGCGACCGCGTTTCCCTCGTTGCGGACTGCCCGCGCGACGCCTCCGGGAATGAAGCAACTGTCGAGCGGCGCAAGCCGTTCGACAGTGCCGTCCCCAAGTTCGACGGTCACTTCTCCCGCCAAAACGATGTAGATTTTCTCCAACGGACCTGAGTCCATCTCGGCTCCACCGCCAGGCAAGAAGTGGGAAAGGCCGGTCCACGCGAAGGTGGCGTTCGAGGCGTCGAACCCTTGCAGCCGCAGCCCCCGCATGCCGTGATGCTTGGACGCCTGATACGGCTTTGCGTCTACAAATCGGGTAATTTCCATAAAAGTTCCTCGTCGCTGGTTTTCGTTTGGCTAGTCGGTCGCGCCGGTCTCCATGCGAAAACCACCGGTTGGATCGACGATCGCGACCAGACGAATGATGCAACCGTCACCCTTCTTCCAGCGCCAGGGAAAACCAGCGAAGGTGACACGTTTGCCGGTCACTTTGTCGATGTCGCCGCCGACATTCTCGAAGCCGCATATGCCGGCTGACAGCACCGCGTTGTGGCACGGCTCCCAATACGGGAAGTCGTCGATCACCTTGCGACCAGTTTCCTGCTCATACTCGCGGTTGATTTCGGGAACTAGTCCGTCTGGATAGCCGGATCCGTGTGGCCCGATCGCGGTACCCAGTGGATGATCGAGGGCCTGGGTATCAGTGCCGATCATCTTAACCTTTTTTTGCACGAACCAGTCACCGGCGTCCTTGTAAAAACCCGGCGAGTAAGAGTAGTAGTGGCGGTTATCACCATAATATCGGTGCCATCCGGTGTTTACGATGACGATGTCACCTTCCCGAATTTCTGGCTTGGCGTTCTCCAGATCCTCGGCAGTCACGACCTCCCACTTTTTCTTGGGAATCGAGACCACCACGCCCGGCCCGAAAAAGTAGGGCAGCGGCACCTCGTCCATAAATGGCGTTCCGGGAACGACATGCGCCGGCGCGTCCATGTGCGTGCCGGAATGCATGACGGTTGTGATCCGTTGTGTCAGCACCCCGGACTTGGACATGCAATGCAGACGTTCGATCTTCACGTCCTCGAAGTAAGGCCAAGCCGGCTGGCCCAAACCCCAGGGGTGGCTCAGATCGTAGAACTCCAACCCCATCGCATTCGAGAGGTTCGATTGCTCGAACTGGCACAGCGTGTCGTCGCGCCAGTCTCCCTCTTCCCAACCAGGCATGTCCGTCTCCTCCAGTTATGAAGCGTTATGTCGATATCCGCGCGGTCGCGGAGGACGTCGTTGAGGCAGCGCCGGAGGCTGCGTTCAAAAAGCTCCGCGACCGCCGCGCATGGTTCAGACGGGCGCCCTGCCCGTGGAGCTCGATACGCGTGACGTTCGCCTTGCCTGTGAGTTTGAGTGACAGGCACGTCGGGCTTGAATCAAAATGTACCCCGTCGCTGAAGAGATCGACATCTGATCCGCGGCACCCGCTGCTGTTGGTCCAATCGCACCTGCCTCTCGTCGAGGCGGCGACCTTCTCGCGATCCGCTCAATCTTAATGTTTTCTCGTGCAGGCGATCACTTGATGCGACGGGTCGCCAGCAGAAGCGTAGAAGGGTACTGCGGGCCTGTGTGCACGCGCACCTTCCCCTTGGGGCCAGGTTCATAGAACGCGCAGAAATGTCCGAATTGCTTGGTACGGAAAAGCCACGTGCCGCGTATTTCAACCTGCAGCACATCCCCCTTCTTGAAGCGGGTCGAGTGCTCGCGCAGCGCAATCTGAACGGGCACGATCTTGCCTTGGGGCAACGGCACGGCGCGATCGTGCTTGTGGGTGGGTCGCTCCGGAGACGAGAGCGTCGGTTCTAGTTCGCGATGCGCGACGCGGAGCCACCCCTTGGATACCATATCATGAGGATAGCCGAACGAGCCCTCGAAGGTGTCCTCGTAACCCTCGTGGACCTTGTGGACGCCCACGAAGAGACTGGCATCCTCACAATCCTGCAACTCGATATGAAGCTCGAGCGCCATCGGCCCGACGATATCCGTATCCTCGCCGACGACAAGATCGAACCGGAGGCTCTCGCCATGCGTGTCGAACCTCTGCGATGCGTCCCCCTTGGGGCTACCGGTCTCTAGAATGCTCGAGGTAGACGCGTCCAACGCCAGCGATCGCCATTTAACGTCGCTCGGCGGCCATTGCGAGACGTCCTCGACGGTCACCGGATCGGCACCGCGTTCATGAACCACCAGTCGCACCCGAGGTCGCTGCGAAAAACCGTCATCCTCGTCCTTGAGGATGTAATTGTAGAAACTCAAGCGATAGGCGAGCGCCTCTGCCGCGTAGTATCCCGTCCATTTGCCGTCGCGGTGCGTGTAAAGCCATTTCTGCTCGGACGGTGCGCGCCGAAACACCTCAAACGCGCCGCGAGTGTGTAGATTGCTGTCGGAGAAGCTGCCGCAGACAAGCATCGGCACCTCGATCGCGTCGATGTTCGGCGTCCGCTCCTTGTACCAAGCGTCAAGCTCTGTATGGGCGACGATCCCGTCGCGCATCGACGATCGCATCCGGGTCTTGGCGCCGGTGAGATTGCTCCAGAGAATGCTGAAGCCGTCCTCCCTGATCCCACCGGGTCGCGCAAAGTCGCGGTACATGTCGCTGAAGCCCTCCCAGGGCACGATCGCCGCGAGATGCTTCGGCTTCAACACCGCAACCTTGTACTGCGCAATGGCGATGTAGCCGACGCCATCGAGCGCCACACGACCCGTTGACCACGCCTGCGTACCTGCCCATTCGATCAGCTCGGCGTAGTCCAGAGCCTCCTCGTCGGAAAAAAGATCGCCCGGGCCGTCCGATGTGCCACCGCCGCGCAGATCGACATTGATGACGACAAAGCCCTTCGGAACCCAGAATGCCGGGTCGGGGCTTTCCCAGCCTGTCCACTGCGACGTTGAAATTGTTCGAGGCTGAGGCAGGAAACGCGATTGAAGGTGCTTGCCGTACCCGCTCCTCGTATTCGCGGGAATGCGGTCCTTGCCATACGGCGTCGCGGTCATGATGACCGGTGCGGGCCTGCCATGACTAGGCCTGAATACGTTCGCGCGGAGGACCGCGCCATCGCGCATCGTAATCGGGACGTCCCAATCCGTCGTGACGTTTTCTGGAGCGGGGGTGGCGACGAAATTCGGCGAAACGGCAGTCTTGATGCGGCGCGCGACCCGGCTGAAGGTCTTGTCGCGGAGGTGCATTTTTGGCTTCATCACTCGTCCTGCACTCGTCCTGCTCGGTTACTGCATTGTTCTACCAATTAGACAAGTATCTGTCAAACGTGCTTGTTGATGGGTGTCGGCCGCGCGAGGCTGGCGCAGCCAGACCGATAGCGCCGAAATGACAAAACCCTCTCCGACCGTTAAGACCTGCGGTAGCGGTCGGTGGTTTGTGCGACCGGCAAGGTTGGCCTCGTGCATCGCGGACGGACCGTGAAACCTGAGCGCCGGAACCAATGCTGGCTTCGATCTGGCAGAGGTGGTCGCTTTCAACGCGGGCGCGAGATGGGGGGCCAGCAGGCCATACGCGCGGATCGCGATGCCGTCTATTCGTCAGTCTTGAACCAAATCGAGCCAGGCATCCGCCCATGCTCCCGCCGCCTCCTCCGGAAAGCCCCCGCTGCGCGTGTCGAATTCCAGGCGTTCGCCAACCCGCGTCGCGCCCAACGCTGTAAATAGCTCGTCGAATTTCTTAGCGCCGAAGCAGAAGGTTTGGGCGTATTCGCTGTCGCCCAGGCCTATGACCCCATAGCGAAGCGCTGAAAGGTCCGGCCGTTGCGCGCTCAGAGCGTCGAACAGCTCCTTGCCATTGTCGGGGATTTCTCCGGCACCGTAGCTCGATGAACAAATGATCGCGAGTGTCAGCTTGGCGATGGCTGCCGGTGACGATTTCTCCATCCTGACGATGCGCGCCTCCCCGTCCCGATCCTCAATGCGCTCGACGATCTCTTCGGCGACCAGTTCTCCGGTTCCACTCATGGTGGCGACCAGAATGGTGAGCTTGTCTGTCATGCCGCGATCCCATCCAAGAGGCGACGAAGCGGTCGCGACGTGTCGCACAGGGACGCATTCCACCGTACCGGCGTGGAGCCGGCGAGCGCACGTCTAATGAGAAGCATGTCCTTGCCACGATCTAAGCTGACCGCTCCGACGAGAGATCGTCGCGAGAAGTGGAGGAGCGTCATCCCGTCGCCATCCTTCCTGAAGTCCCGGACGACGACCTCGTCGGCGGTCGCGAGGTCGCCCGCAATCTGGAGGTTCAGGCTCCCTTGGTCAGACCAGACCCAGGGAACCAGCGTTTCACCAGGCTCGACGCCTGCAATCGCCCGAGCGGCGATGTCCGCCTGCACGTTCGCGTTCTGCCAGCTCTCGTGTCTGACGTGGTGCCCGGACGAGGGCTGAAGCTGGCGAGCCACGTCGCCCGCAGCGTAGATGCTCTCGTCCGACGTCCGACAAGCGGCATTGACGACGATACCGTCGTTCACCTCAAGGCCGCTGCGCTTCGCGAGATCGGTGTCCGGGCTGACGCCCACGCCGGCCACCAGCAGGTCCGCAGGCACGATGGATCCATCTGTCAGGTGCAGGCCGTTCGTCGAGCCACGCTCCACGCGGACGCCAAGCCGGATATCCGCTCCGGCCGCGACGTGTCGCGCCAAGACCTCGGCACTGGCTGACGCACAGCCGAGCCGGGGCAGAAGGCGGTCGCTCGCTTCCACCACGGTCACGCCACAGCCCCGCATCAGGGCGGTTGCCGCCACCTCAAGCCCTATGAACCCACCACCGATGACGGTCACATGGCCGACCGCAGCCATGCGTGCCGCAAGATTGGAACTGTGCTGCAACGTTCGCAGCCCGACGACCCGCTGCTGCGCAACTCCCGCGATCAACAGCGGGCGCAGCCTGCTTCCCGTCGCGATAAGCATTCGGTCGTAGGCGAGCGGAGTGCCGTCCTCCAGAAGTGCGACCCTCTCGCTCCGGTCGATCGATGCTACCATCACGCCAAGTCGAAGGGTGACGTCTAGTTCGGAGTACTCCAAGGGCGACATCACAAAAGGGACCGACCCTGCCGGATTTAGCAAAAGGGCCTTCGAGAGGGCGGGGCGCTCGTACGGGTGACAAGGCTCATCGCCGACCAGCACGATGCTGCCGTCATAGCCAACTTTCCTCAAGGTCTTGGCGGCTCGGGCTCCGGCCTGACCACCACCTACGATCAGCACGCCTATTCGTGACGACGGCATTCAGCTCTCCCAGCCTCTCAAGTGAGGTGTTTTGATTGACATCCACTTGTCACTGTGAAAGATTGCAGTCAATAGCGCGAGGGCGACGGCAACGAGCCGCTGGGTCCCAGGAAACTGCGCAGGAGAGAGAACATGGCGGAAAAAAAGAGAGTGCCGATTAAGGCGAACGCCTTCGAAGCGACCCGCAGCGCCAATTCCCAGCTTCTACCGCTCTTCCCGTACATGGGGCCAGGATCGATCGTCCCCTGCTGCGCCGCCTTGCAAAGCGACGGTGTCCACAGTCCGGGGTACTTCCTCCATGAGAATAGCGTCGACGAGATTTTGCTCAGCGTCGGTGCCCAAGGCACGATGCGGACCGGCGACATGATGGTCGGACCGAGGAAGCACGGCGTGGGAGGCAAATCGGCCGTTCCGTTCTTCGCCGTCGCGATCATCACCCAGCGGCAGCTCGACGAAGGAGAGCAGCCAGAGACCCTCACATTTCAATGCGAGGAGTGCAGCGCGCCGCTCTTCTCCTATTCGTTCGACGCGAAGGAGGCAGGCGAAGGCGAATACGCTGCGTTCCCGACGCTCATTGGGTCCGATGAAGCGGCGCTACGCTTCAACAGTTCCGAAGCCAACCGCACCTGCCCGAATTGCGGGCACTTGAACGCACCGTTTCCCACGCCGATCTGGGGCTGGGGACGATACCGCCGGAACACAGGGATCGTCGAGAGCGCGGTCGCTGCGCTTGAGGCGGCGACGGCATGAGCCTGCGTCAACTGCGCATCCGCCGCAAGAATAATCTCAACCTCCTTCGCGAGAGCGAGAAACTGGAATCGTTCGACGAATTCCCCGTCCTCCGGCCCGAAATTGACCCGCAGGTCCACGCCAGCCGCAACACGGTTGATCAGCCGTTCCTGCTCACCCTCGGCAAGGACAGTGTCATCGCACAACTTACCGGAGCTTCAAGGCTCGAGTTTGCCGACGGTCCGGTCAGATATTTCGACCTCGATCCCGGTGATTTCGTTTACGTTCCGGGAGGTACCGTGCACCGTATTCTGACGACGGAACCGGGTGTCCAGATCCGCTACAAGGCGCGGGCACCGGGCAACGAGGCGCTCTCGTGGAACTGTCTGGCGTGCGGGGTTGAGCTCGACCGCTTCGACGTCATTGAGGACGGCAGGCCGGTCCAGTTCGCCTACGACGCCGCTACCCGACGCTTCAACGAGGACTCCGACCGGCGCCAGTGTCGTAACTGCGGGAGTGAGCATCCAGAGATTGACCTGTCCCCGTTCAGATGGGCGGTCGTGGCTGATCACCTGGTCGAGCCTGAAGAGGACTGAAGGGTTTAGGCGGTCCACCCTAGCTTCCGGTTCATACCGCCGGCTGCGACGGAGGCAGTCAGTCCACGACTACATTCCGGCACGGTCGCAATCAGCGAAGGCGAGTGAGAATGCCGACCGTCCGGGCCTATGTCGGCCTCGTGCCGAGCAGCAGGTGGCAATCGGACTCCCCGCCCGTGTGAATCAGACAGGTGCCACGCCGACTAGCAAGATATCCGGCCGGGAACTGTCCCGACAGCGGATTACGGGAGCGTGGCCAACGCGCGCCAATCTCGACGCGCAGCACGTCGCCCTTGCGAAACCGGGTAGCGTGAGGCCTCAATGCGATCGCGACCGTCGCGCGGACGCCAGGCTCGAGAAGCTCGTCGATGTCGTGCAGGTGAGTGGGCTCGGCAAAGCCTGAGCGGCGCTCATCGAGACGCCGGTGCGCCAACCTCAGCCAACCCTTCGATACGCTATCCGCGCCGTACCCGTACGAACCCTCAAAGGGCACTTCCCCCGCCGCGTCGATCTTCCGAACCTCAACGAAGAGGTTCATGTCCCGGGCATCGAGCAATTCGACGACGAGCGACAGGGCCATGGGGCCGATTACGTCAAGGTCTTCTGGCACCGTCCAGTCCAGGCTTACGCGGCCACGTGGCGCTCGCACGATCGCCGTCGCTGCCGCGAGAGCCCCGCCACGAGTCGTGAGCTTTCCCTCGCCGGCCTCAAGCCTCAGACGGCGCCAATCGAGATCGTTGGGCGGCCAGTTTTGCTCCCAGGTGACAGCCACCGCATCGGGCCCGCTCTCGTTTATCGCGAGCCGCACCGGCGGCCGTTCTGGCCAGCCGTTAGGCCGATCCTTGAGGAAATGATCGAAGAACTCGAGCCGAGTGTTCGTCGCATCCTTGCCGTAGTAGGTGCACCATTTCCCGTCACGGTGGGTGTACAGCCACTTATCGGTCGATCCGGCACGCCTGAATAGATCGAAGGACCCGCGGGTGTGAAGAAGCTGATCCGAGAAGCTACCGCAGACGAGCATCGGGACAGCTATGTCCTCGATGCGAGGTGCCACCGAGTCGTACCAATCGTCGCGGTTTGGACGGGCGAGAGTTTCCTGCCGCAGCGTCGGGCGGTCGCTCCGCACCTCCCGCTTCGTCACGCGCGACCACAGGGCGCTGAACCCGTCCTCCCTCACCCCGCCGGGATAGGCAAAATCGCGGTAGAGATCGACGAACCCTTCCCATGGACACATTGCCGCCAGGCCCTTGGGCCTCAATGCGGCGACCTTGTATTGGCTGATCGCGAGGTAGGACACTCCGTCAAGGCCGACTCGTCCGCTCGACCACGCCTGGGACGCCGCCCATCCGATCAGATCGGCATAGTCCTGCGCCTCCTGGTCGGAGAACAGCTCGGCGGTACCTTCGGACGTTCCGCATCCTCGGAGATCCGCGTTGACGACCGCATAGCCCTGCTCGGTCCAGAACACTGGGTCCGGCGCTTCCCAGCTCGTCCATTCCGAGATTTCTGTCCCCTTCGGCTGGGGCACCAGGCGCATCTGGATGGGCAGCCCCCGACCGCTCTTGGTCTTGGCGGGAATGCGATCCTTGCCATAGGGATGCGCCGTCATAATCACTGGCCAGGGCCCCTCGCCCGAGGGTCGGAAGAGGTTGACCCGTAAAGTGGTGCCGTCACGCGTAACGACCGGCACGTCCCAATCCGCGCGAAGGTGCGCAGGCGCCTTGACGATCGTCGCGTCCGGCGAGATCGCGGTACGGATGCTGCGCCAGGCCCGGGCGGGCCAGCGAACCGGCGCGCGCATTTCTCTAGATGTCATATATCCAGCATTCCCCGTTGCACGAAGGTAATTGGGCCGGACCGCTGAGGGAGCGGGATCACAGCACACCGAGCTCTCTGTAGCGGAGTTCCGCCGACGGATGCAGCGGGACGAGCGTCGTCACCATGTCATGGGGCACCATCGGATGGCCAATGGGGCTCCGTTCCGGCGCGAGGTGGCGGTACTTGCGCTCTAGTGATCCCCTAGTCTCGACGATGCACCAGGCCAGCACGTCGGCGACGTCGTCGGGAAAATCGTCCCGGACCAGGATCGTGAAATCGTCGAAATTTAGCGTCGTAAAGTCGGGCTCCACCGGGAACAAGCCCGCAGGAACCCTGTCGGAGGTCCATCCGATCCGGTCAGCCACCACACCGACTTCCGGTCCGAAGGGAATGTACGACATCGGCCGCCGCGCCTCCATCTCCGCCCACCACGGACCGGAAATGCCTTCGTGGAGGATCGCGTCCGCCTTTCCATCGATGACGAGCTGCGCGCAATCCGGCGGACGCTCGGCTTCCACAAAAGAACAACCCCACTCCGCGAAAAGCTTCGCATCAATTCCGGCGAACTCAAGGGACTGGCGAGCTGCCCACCCAATCCAGTTCGTACCGTCGTCCGGCGAGGTCGCAATCCTCAATGCAGGACGGACTTGATGGACGTCGGCGATAGTGTTGAGCCCAAATGTTCGATCGATCGCAAAGATAAAGCGGTCGTCCTGCGGAATCCGGCCTAGCGCCCGCAGCCACGGCTTTGGCTCTCCATGAAAAGGGCCTTCTCCCCAATACGCCATGGCGGCAAATTCCGCTGGAGTGACGATTGCCAGATCCACTTCACGCCGCTCCAGCGCCCGGATGCCGTCCATCCCGCCACGGCCGTTCCAGATCGCCGTGCGTGCCTCGAGCGGAGATCTGTCCCAGAACTCCTGCGCCAGCCAGCCGCAAATCGAATGGATATTGGCACCACCCCAATCCCCCATCATGCGAAGCGTAAACGCCCGATCAAGTTTTGGGCCATCCAGATACGGGAGAAGTAGTCGCTGATCTTGCATGGAGGTCCGATCCTATCGAGGGCTGAATGACTAGTGAGTTGGGATCGGCAATCTACGCGACCGCCGCCATCTTTTTCTCCGCACGCGCGCCCCGCCGGGCGCCCCGGAGAATGGCGCCAAGTCGCCGATCGAACTCCGGTGCCTCGTTCACTTCGAAAGCACCGAAGACATAGCGGTCCGGTCTGACGAGGAAGATGCGACCGATCGGCCGGTCCAGTCCTGCAGCGAGTACCCCAGTGGCGTCGTTCAGCGCCTTGACCTCTTGAACGGCCTTGATGTCGCGATGGTCGGCGGCGGGAACCAGAAAGCAAGCGGGATTAAGCCCGGCCAGCGACGGCAGACGCGAAATCCACTGGACGACTTCGGCGGTCATACCAAACCCGATGAGCGAGAAGCCGTCGCCGAGCAGGTCGTCCAGCAGCACTCCGTCCAAGCGAGGCTGCGGCAGGAGACGGCCGACCGACGTCAAGCGTCCAGGGCGCCCGTCAGCCAGCAAAAGGCCGCTCCGGAAGCGGGGCTTTGGTTTGTACTTCATCTGCCCAAAATAGTCGCGGACCGCCGGCGACACGCCCAGAAGCCGAAAGGTCGTCTGCGTCAGCCATCCCCGCATCGGGCTCCGCGGCCCCATGATGCGGCCCATTCGCATGGCAAGCGAGATCATCTCGCCGACATGCTCTCGGCGCTCCTCCTCGTACGTCGAAAGAACAGTGTCGGGCAGCACGCCACGGCACGTCAGGGCGAGCTTCCAGGCAAGGTTGTGTGCGTCGCGAACACCGCTGTTCATCCCCTGCCCTGCGAACGGCGGCGTCAGATGGCACGCGTCGCCCGCAAGAAAGACGCGGCCGCTGGACCAGGTCGGAGCAAGTCGCGCATGGAAAGTGTAGATGGCGCGCCGGATGATGATGCTGCCCTCAGCGGCACCATGCGCAAGCAGGAGGGACCAAACCCGGTCGTCCGTGACGATCGTGTTTTCGTCATCCCCTGGCAGGAGCTTGAACTCGAATCGCCGGGTCGCACGAGGTCCCGGTAGCGCGATACAGGGCCGCCGACTGTCGCAGAACACGATCGTATGCTTGTCGGGAGCCGGCGACTGCTCGAGATCGACGATTAGCCAGCGCTCCTCGAAAGTTTCGCCCTCTAGTTCCAGACCAAGCTGCGACCGGACGAAGCTGCTTGCCCCGTCTGCGGCCACCACGAACGAAGCTTCGACCGTCCGCGCCAAACCGTCTGTGCCCGACATCTCTAGGCGAACGCTGTCGGGACCCTGCTCCAAGGCGGAGAGCCCCCATCCGAACATCGTGTCGACGGTGTCAAACAAGGCGAGATGCTGGCGCAGCTGACCTTCCAGAACCGGCTGGCGGAACGCGTTGCGCCTCGGATAGCCATACGGCTCAGCCGTCGGCTCGACGGTGAGGAACGGCTGCCCGGCTGGAGTGAGATAGATGGAGCCGTATCCGCCCACGCACTCCGACCTGACTTCATCGACGATGCCGATTGCTTGCATCGTCCGCAACGATTCGTCGTCGATCGACACCGCGCGAGGCGCCTGCACCGTCGTCGCGTTGCGCTCGACCAGCAGCGTCCGGACGCCGTGGCGGCCTAGCAGGTTGGCGATCGTCAAGCCGGTTGGTCCCGCACCAACCACGACGACCTCATAGTCTCGGTTGATCGGCAGCGGCACGTCAGGTTCGGTCGCGCACCGGATTGACGAGCAACCCGACGCGCGGGATCTCAACCTCCACCACATCGCCGTCACGCATCCAGACGGGCGGAGTGCGCTTCGCCCCGACCCCGCCGGGGGTCCCAGATGCGATGAGGTCACCCGCAGCCAACCTCGTGAAAGTGGAGACGTAGGCGATGACAGCAGGAATCGAGAAGATCATCTCGGCCGTCGGCTGCGACTGCATGACCTTGCCATTGAGCCGGGTAGTCACGGACAGCCCGGCTGGATCCCCGACCTCATCGGGAGTCACCAAATAGGGGCCACAGCCTCCGGTGGCGGAGAAGTTCTTCCCGGGGGTGAACTGCTTGGTATGCCATTGCCAGTCGCGAAGCGAGGCGTCGTTGAAGCAGCTGTAGCCAGCTACGTGATCAAGGGCGTCACTCTCCGCGACCTCATGACAGGTTTTACCGATCACGACGAGCAGTTCGCCCTCATAGTCGAGCTGCGTCGAAACCGGAGGCACGGCTATCGGACGCCCGTTCGCAACTAGGGTGTCCGCGAAGCGGACGAAGATGGACGGGTGATCGGTCCTGTCCCGCCCCGTCTCGACGCGGTGGCTCTCGTAATTGTGCCCGACACAGAGAATCTTGCCAGGGTTCGGCACCACCGGAGCCAGCTCCACGTCCTGGAGATTATGACGAGGCGCGCTCCGGCTCGCTTCGGAGATCTCCTCGAGGTCCAGCGGCATCGCAGACCGCAGATCTATCCATCGCTCGCTGAGGTCTGACACGATCTTTTCGTTCACAACCACGCCCCACGCGTCGCGCCCGCCTACTTTGTAGCTCGCCAGCTTCATCCTCAATCCCACATAAGAGTGTCATCCCGGCGACCGCTCCGGGAGGTTCCGCTGCTCGCAGCTCAGCTTCGGAGCTTGCCCGGACCCCAACTATTCAAGGTGCGTTCCTCATGCATCCAGGCGCCAACCGGACGGTCGTGGCCCACAAGTTCTAACTCCGCCGAGAGCTCGACCCAATTTCCGACCGGATCATGGAAGAACAGGAAGAGATTGTTGCCCGGCCCGTGCCGCCCCGGACCCCATTGCAGCCGGATCCGCTCCTGCGCCAAGTGATCGGCCCAATCCCGCATCGCGTTCCAATCGCGGGTTTCGTAGCAATGATGGTCGAAACGGTTCTCGCCCGCGCGGAACACGGCGAAGCTATGATGCTCGACACTACAGCGGAGAAATGACGTCGTGACGCTACCCTCCCCGTCATGCACGTCGTCGGAGACCGTGAACCCCAGCACATCCACGAAGAAGCGCACGATACGCTCGGCATCTCGGCTTGCCATGACGACGTGCTGCAGACGCGCGTCGAGGGAAAACTCCGTCACCTCCTGATCGGGTCTATTCTCTCCGGGAATCAGGGCGAGCGTTCCGAAGGACAGCCGATTCCCGTCGGGATCGCGCACGGCGACGGAGTCTTCGAAGAACACGCTGGGCCCATCCTCGCGAGGCCAGCCATGGGCGCCGATGCGTGCGCGGAGCCGCGCAAGTTCGCCAGCGTTAGGAAGTAAGAACGCGGCCTCGATCATGGTGTTGGGAGCGCCTTGCGCGAAAACAAGATGACGCCCCGCAGCACTCGCGACGGCATCGTCACCGCGCAATGCGATGCGGTATCCCATCGCGCGTTCATAAAAGTCTGCCATAACCTTCGGATCGGGAGCGCCAAGAATCAACGCGTGCAGGGTTGCGGTCAGGCATTCGGCAGGTCGATCGTTGTCATCGAACTTGAACATGATCTTCTCTTCGCTGTGAGGACCCGTCGTCATGAGGTGCCTGCCATTGTAGCCTTCAAGTCAGGAAATCTGACCGCAGCGTCTCTCATCCACAAGTTCCAGGCACGCGTCGCCTGGGCGGTCGTGGTACGGTCGCATGCGGCCGCCTCGCCAGCCGTCAGAAAACGAGGAACTCCCAAGGCGAGCGCCGCTGACTGGATTTCGCAATTGCGGACGGTGTAGATCGCCCGGAATACCGCTTCGACCAGATCGCGACCGACGGCGGTGAAGCCATGGCCCCGCATCAGCACCACCGCGGCGGAGCCGAGATGGGACGCGAGCGCGTCCCCATAGTCCCTGGTCGAGATTAGTAGATCGGTTTCCGGGCCTCCGTGATCCGCAAGGTCGAACGGATCCGGGGTGCCCGCGAGGAAGCCGCAGACGTGACATATCGGGCGGACGCTGATCTCCGGGACCACCGAATATGGAATGACCGCCGCGGTATGCGCATGGACGACGGCACCGATCTCGGGCCGAGCTCGATAAATCCCGCTGTGGATGAAGCGCTCCAGGAAGAGCTTACCATCACCCCCTATGCTCTCCCCGTCCGCGTCGAGGGTGAGGACGTCATGCGGCTGGACGCAGGCTGGCGCAAGACTCCTCGACATCAGAAAGCCGCCGGAGCCCGCCGGGTCACGACGCGAAACATGCCCGAACGCATCGACTATTCCGAGCATTGCGAGGATGCGGCTTGCCACCGCTACCTCCACAGACGCCGGGCCGTCCATGATCACGCCAGCTTTTCCTTTAGGAAGCGGATCGTCTCCTCATCTGCGCGGTCGGCGCTGGCCGGGTCGAGGCTGGCCGCACCTCGCCTGGCGAACGCGTGACCCACGCCGGGATGGTCCATGATCTTTACCAATTCGGCCTTTGGCGCCACCGCGGCCCGGATCGCCTGTTGCGCTTCGGGCGGGCACAGATGATCTTCCATTGCGATGTGCAGGAGCAAGGGCGCCCGGATTGAACCCACCAGGTTCAATGAACCTTGGATCGCGACGCCGTAATAGGAAACCGCCGCATCGATGTCGGGCCGCATGGAGGAAAGGAAAGCCAACTTGCCGCCGAAGCAAAAGCCGACCGCTGCCACACGGAGATGTCCGGGAAGGGAGCGGAGATAGTCAGCGGCTACCCCGACGTCGTCCATGGCCAACTGCGCATCGACCGCCTTCATCAGCGCGGTCGCACGCTCTCGGTCCAAATCCTTGCCAGGATCGAGATCCACCCCTGGCTCCATTCGCCAGAAAAGATCGGGGACCAACGCGGCAAAACCGGCTTCAGCCAGCCAGTCGGCCGCCGCTCGCATACTCGCGTTGACGCCGAAGATCTCCTGTAAAACGACTACAGCGCCAATCGCGTCGCTCTGGGGCTGAGCCAGGTACGCCCCGAATGAGGCACCGGTCCCCGATGTCAGTTCAACGCTCGACCCCATATGGAACTCTCTCTCCTGGGACACTGGCGAAGGCGATCGCCTGCTCCATGCTCTTCTGCGCTCGGCATTGTCGCGATGCAGCCGATCGCTGCTACATCCCATATTGACAAGTACCTGTCAACACGACGATTCGTGGACGTGTTTTTCTCTCGGATGTCGTTCGGAAGATCGATGGGCCTTGAACACGAGAGGGTCGCTTGCCTGCCTCACGGTTCCGCGACGACACCCCCCCGATGCTTAGCAACGGGCCGGTCTCTGACATGCCGTACCCATTCGACAGGATCGCGCCCAGGTCCAGGGCGGTGTCGAGGAGGGTCCCGGTCGCCGCCGAGCCGCCGATCAGGAA
>CAXTOT010000109.1:0-15793 GCA_964245915.1 uncultured Lichenihabitans sp.
GACGAGATAACGGCATCGAGCCTCGTGAAGATCGATCTCGAGGGCCGCAAGATCGGGCCTGGCGGCCGTAGCCGCCCCGAGGCGGGCGAAGTCACCTATACGGTGCTGCTCGCCCCCGACGCGATGGGCGGGCCGAGCGCGACAGGACGGGAGCGTAGAACAAGCCCCCGACAGCGGACCCGACTGCGTTCAGGCAAGATCGTCGACGCCGAAGGCCGTTTCGTCACCGAATGTTTGCTGCATGACCTTTCGCCATCGGGCAGCCGGATCCGCCATCCGGCCGGAATGGTGCTTCCGGCCAACATCTACCTTTACGATGACCAAAGCGGAATCCTTCATCATGCAACGGTGCTGTGGCGCAAAGGTCACGAGACTGGCATCCGCTTCAAACCGAAGGCCGCAGCGTCGGTGCGCAACCGTACCCTTGCGGCCCAGATGCGGCGCAAGTTTTACGCCGTGCCCCTCTGACGCTCGGTCAACTTCGAGTCGAATGTAAACGACTCGCAAATCCATCCCGATGAAATCGCTAGCGATTCAGGCTCGGTGGGAATCGGACAGGGGCGTCCCGGCTCGGCGAGCCGAGCGC
The DNA here is from genome assembly GCA_964245915.1 of uncultured Lichenihabitans sp. Taxonomy (GTDB): domain Bacteria; phylum Pseudomonadota; class Alphaproteobacteria; order Rhizobiales; family Beijerinckiaceae; genus Lichenihabitans. The sequence continues at coordinate 587 of CAXTOT010000109.1, forward strand.
GGCCGGTCGGGATATTTCTCGAGGTCGAGCGACCTTCCGTAACGTCATCCGAAACCTTTCGTTAAGCATGTTTGGACTAAAAATCCCTTGTTGGAAATGGGGCTAACGTGAGTCGGAAGCCCCGCTGGAAAGGTGCTTTGCACATGCTGGTCTTGATCGACGATCGTGAAATCGTGTCCGTCGGATTTGCCGGTGGTTTCAAGAGCGAGGGGGTGGCCAGCACCGGTCTTTGCCCGACGGACTTCCGCGACTGGGTCGAAACCGTGGCCGAACGGGATATCGCGGCCGTGGAAGCCTTCCTGATCGGCGACTGCCGCGAGCGCAACCATTTCCCGCGATTCATTCGGGAACGCTCACGCGCCCCGATCATCGCGCTCAACGAGACGCAGTCCCTGGAGCAGACCCTAAACCTGTTCGCGGCCGGCTTCGACGACGTGGTGCGCAAGCCGATCCACGTCCGCGAGCTGCTGGCTCGGATCAGCGCCATCCGCCGCAGGGCTCAGGCCAAGAAGGACGACACGGTGTTCGGCGAGATCCGGGTGTTCTTCGACGGGCGGGATCCGGAGGTCCGCGGCGACCCGTTGCCGCTGCCGCGCCGCGAGCGCCGCATCCTCGAATATCTGATGAAGAACCGCGGCCGCAGAGTCAGCAAGGCGCAGATCTTCAGCGCCATCTACGGGATTTACGACGAGCACGTCGAAGAGAATGTCGTCGAAAGCCACGTCAGCAAGCTACGCAAGAAGCTGCGGCAGAAACTCGGCTACGACCCCATCGAATCCAAGCGCTACCTCGGCTACTGCCTGGAAGACCGCGTCGGCCCGGCGCCAGCCAGCGAAGAGGCCGGAAGCCGGGTCATGCAGGCGGCCTGAAAGGGGCAAACTCCGCCCCACGACGCGTGGCTCAGGGCCGTGACATGAGGTGGTCCAAAAGCCGCGCTTCGAACTCGGCCGACCCCGGGCCGTGCATGGGTCTGGGATGCGGGGCGGGATTGACGACGTCCAGCGTCACGGCGCCGTCCTGCAGCACGATGACGCGGTCGGCCAGCCGGACCGCTTCGGACACGTCGTGGGTGACCAGGATGGCGGTGAACCCCTCGTCCCTCCAGGCCTCGGCCACCAGCGTCTGCATTTCGAGGCGAGTCAAGGCGTCGAGCGCTCCGAGGGGTTCGTCGAGCAACAGGACTCCAGGGCGGCTGACGAGCGCGCGGGCCAGCGCGACCCGCTGTTTCTGCCCCCCCGAGAGCACGGTCGGCCAATCATTGGCCCGCCCCTCCAGCCCGACGGCCCGCAGCGCTTCGGTGGCCCGCGCCCGTCCCTCCGCCCGGGACCTTATGCCCTGAAGCCCGACCGCGACATTGTCCAAAACTTTGGCCCAGGGCAGCAGGCGCGGTTCCTGGAACATGATCCGGGTCTGGCCGGCGCTGGCCGGACCGCGATCGAACAGGACTCGCCCAAAGGTCGGTTGCTCCAAGCCGGACAGCAGCCGAAGCAGCGTGCTCTTGCCTGATCCGCTGCGGCCCACGATGGCCAGGAACTGCCCGGCCGGAACCCGCAACGTGAGATTGCTCAGCACTGCAGCACGGCCGAAGCTCTTGCCGAGCCGCTCGAGCGTGATGGAAATCCCGCGACTGGTTGCGGGTTCCGCAGCCCGCGACGTTGGCGCGCCCGCGATGCTCATCGGGAAACGCCGCGAACCGAGCGCCAGGGCAGGCAACGGCTTTCCCAAAGGGTCGCGACCCAATCGGCGAGCTTGCCCAGCAGGGCATAGATCACGATCGCCATGACCACGATGTCGGTCTGCATGAACTCGCGCGCCTGCATGGCCATGTAGCCGAGCCCGGATTGCGCCGCGATAGTCTCGGCCACGATCAGGGTCAACCACATGATGCCCAGGCCGAACCGGATGCCGACGAAAATGGCGGGCAGCGCGCTGGGAAAAATCACGCGCCAGAACAGCGTGCGCGTATTCATCCCATAGCTGCGGCCCATCTCGATCAATTGCGGGTCGACGGCCCGGATGCCGTGCAGCGTGTTGAGATAGACCGGGAAGAACACGCCGAGCGCAACGAGAAACAGCTTGGCGCCTTCGCCGATCCCGAACCAGACGATGACGAGCGGGATCAGGGCGAGGTGGGGCACGTTGCGCAACATCTGCAGCGTGGTGTCGGTGAGCCGGTCGCTCAGGCTCGACAGTCCATTGGCTAGGCCAAGCAGAAAACCGATGCCGCCGCCGACGACAAAGCCCGCCAGGGCTCGCATGAAGCTCACCCCCATATTGGCGGGCAGTTCCCCCGTGAGCGTGGTCTTCCAGGCCGTGAGCAGCACGGCGGTGGGGCGCGGCAGAATGGTTTCCGGCACCAGCCCGTTCATGCTGGCGGCCTGCCAGACGAGCAGGATCCCGAGTGGAACCAGCCAGGCCTGCAGCTGCGTCGCAACAAGGCCCGCGGTCTGCCGAAGCCCATCGCCCCGGCGCCATCCCGGGATGGCCGGCACCGTCCGATCGCCAAAAACTTTGCTCGCGTGGCTCATGACTCGCCTTATCGCTCGACATTCCCGGCCATAGTTGACAAATTTGGTGGACTTTTGCAACGTCACCAAACCGCAACGGCGACGCACCCCTGCCCCCGCGCCTCTCAACGAGAAGAATCGATGATCCGTGCTTTCAGACGGCTGCATTGGCTAGCAATCGCGGCCCTGCTTTCGCTCGCGGCCTTGCCGTCGGCCCATGCGGCCGACAAAGTGGTCCGCATCGGCTACCAGAAATACGGCACGCTGATCCTGCTCAAGGCCAAAGGCGGCCTCGACGAGAAACTGCAGGCGCTCGGCTATGGTGTGAGCTGGACCGAGTTTCCGGCCGGCCCTCAGCTGCTCGAGGCCTTGAACGCCGGTGTCATCGATTTCGGCTCGACCGGGGAGGCGCCGCCGATCTTCGCGCAGGCGGCCGGCGCGCCGCTCGTCTATGTCGGCAACGAGCCCCCGGCCCCGCTCGGCGAGGCCATCCTGGTCCCGAAATCCAGTCCGATCCAGAGCGTTGCCGATCTGAAGGGCAAGACGGTGGCGCTCAACAAGGGCTCTAACGTCCACTACCTGCTGCTGCGCGCGCTGGAAAAGGCCGGGGTCGCCTATGCGGACATCAAGCCCGTGTTCCTGGCCCCCGCCGACGCCCGCGCCGCCTTCGAGCGTGGTTCGGTCGATGCCTGGGCCATCTGGGACCCTTATTATGCGGCCGCCCAGGCCGCGACCGGCGCCCGGACGCTCGTGACCGGGGTCGATCTCGTCCCCAACGTGCAATTCTATCTCGCGACGCGCGCCTTCGCGACCCAGGACGGCAAGGCCGTGGACGCTTTGATTGCCGCGCTCGACGAGGTGGACCGCTGGGCCGGCAAGAACACGGCCGAGGTGGCGAACCAGTTGAGCGACGCGATCCATGTCCCCGCGCCCATCATCGCCACGGCCCTTGGCCGGCAAAGCTATGGGGTGGTGCGGATCGCTCCGAGCGTGGTGGTCGAGCAGCAGAAGGTGGCCGATGCCTTCGCCAGCCTCAAGCTCTTGCCCAAACCCGTGAGCATCGCCGACGCCGTTCTCAGACCGGGCCTATAACGCTCCCACCGCCTCCCCTAGTGGACGATCCGTATCCCCAAACTCAGCGAGTCCCCCATGAGCAAGCTCGATCTCCCGCCGCCCGCCACCGAAACCGACGTGCTGTGGTTTCTGCCGACCCACGGGGACGGCCGCCATCTCGGCAGCGAGATCGGGGCGCGGCACGTCTCGCTCGCCTATCTCAGCCAGATCGCGCGCGCGGCCGACGATCAGGGCTATTTCGGCGTCCTGCTGCCCACGGGCCGTTCCTGCGAGGATAGTTGGGTGGTGGCCTCCGCCATGGTGCCGCAGACCGAACGCCTGCGCTTTCTCGTGGCGGTGCGGCCCGGCCTGCAGGAACCTGCGGTGGCGGCGCGCATGACCGCGACGCTCGACCGCATCTCGAATGGCCGCCTGCTCATCAACGTGGTCACGGGTGGCGATCCGGTCGAGGCCAAGGGCGATGGTATTTTCCTCGACCACGGCGCCCGCTACGCGGTCACGGACGAGTTCCTGTCGATCTACCGCGGGTTGCTGCGCGGGGAAGAGACGACCTTTTCGGGCCAGCATCTGTCGATCGAGAAAGGGCATCTGCTCTATCCTCCGGTGCAAGATCCCTATCCTCCGCTTTATTTCGGGGGATCGTCCGAGGTCGGCATGCAGGTCGCGGCCAATCACGTCGACACCTATCTCACCTGGGGCGAACCGCCCGCCGACGTGGCCGAGAAGATCGCGGCCGCCAAGGCGGTGGCGTCAACACGCGGCCGGAGCTTCTCCTACGGCATCCGGCTGCATGTCATCGTTCGCGAGACGAGCAAGGAGGCGTGGGCGGCCGCCGACGACCTAATCCGTCACGTCGATGATGAGACTATCGCGGCGGCGCAAAAAACCTTCGCGCGCTACGATTCGGTCGGCCAGCAGCGTATGGCCCGGCTGCATGCGGGCAGCCGCGACAAGCTGGAGGTCAGCCCCAACCTGTGGGCCGGCGTGGGGCTGGTGCGCGGGGGCGCGGGCACCGCGCTCGTCGGCAACCCGGACGAGGTGGCGGATCGCATGAAGGAATATATGGCGCTCGGCATCGACAAGTTCATTCTGTCAGGCTACCCGCACCTCGAGGAATGCTACAGGTTCGCCGAACTGGTCTTCCCCAAACTGCCCCTCAAGGCCACCACGGGACGCGATCGCGGCCCGGCCAGGAATGCGGGCCCGTTCGGCGAAGTCGTGGCCAATGTGGTGGCGCCCCCCGCTCGCAAGATGGCGGCGGCGAGCTGAGCGGTCCTGGCCGTGATTGCGAGCCGAAGGCGAAGCACTCCGCTTCCCGCAATGACGGCTAAGCGGCCGGTGACTCGAAGGGATCGCCGCAGCGCACCGCATCCGGTTTGCGAGCAGGCCATTAAGCTTGCCTCGCGCGAGGGTCGGAACTCAAATCAGTTTGACCGTGCGAATGTCCGGGTTGGGGTGGTTTGCGGACCTGCCTAGCGGGTCGCGGGCAGCCCGTTCCGGGGGCCGTCTTCTTTCAATCCGGACCCGACGACGAGCGCTATTTCGGCTTGGTCTTCTCCAACTGCTTGACGACCGCCTCTGCCGAGGCCGCCGCGAGCAACGCCTTCCAGTCGTCGGGCGGGTTGCCCTTGTCGAGCATCCCCTTGAAAACGCGATAGGCGTCCGTCTTCGAGCCGTAGGTCCGCAACGTGCTGTCATCATTCACCCAGGCGAAAATGATGACTTTCGAATTGCTGTCGTAGCGGAAGAACAGCCGGAATCGGCCATTGCCGAACTTGGCCCGGAACCAATGCTTCCGGGCCTTTCCGAGCGTTTCACCTTGGCGATACTCCCGTCGCGTCGGATCGGCCGGGACCGTCTCAAAGATCAACTTGGAGAGCATTGCGAGGAGTTTCGCCTTTGCCGTGCCCTGATAGCCGTTCGGATTGGCCGCCTTGGCCTCCTCAACGGCCGCAGTCGCCCTCTCAAGCTGATCGAGCAACAGAGGATGGGCGAAGATCGTCCAGCCTTTGATGACCATGACTCAGAGCGTCACGGCTCCGTCGATCTCCTCGTTGAGATCGACGTTCATCCCGGCCGTGAGCGCGGCCATGCGTTCCGCAAGGCCCGCGGGCAAAGCCGAAATGTGCGACGGGTTGCGGACCATGTCCTGCGCGAGGAACGCCAGGAACCCATCGATCACCAAGTCCGTCTCCTCCTCCGCCCTGAGCAGGCTCACACGACCGCCCTCGTCTACAACGTAGGCGATTTCGCCGCCGTAGCTCACGCCGAGCGCTTGGCGCACGGCCTTGGGAACCGTCGTCTGGCCTTTTGCGGTGATCTTACTCCGCTCGTGAACAAGGGTGGCCATGACTTCCTCCGTCGCCGCGTAAGTAAGGAACTTTCCTTACCTCATAAAGAAAAGGTTGGCAACAGCGAGAGTCTGCTCAGGGTCCGCAAGCAGGCGTTCGCACGACCACTCTGATTGGGTTGAGACCCTAGGACGCCCAGCGAGCCGGCCCAACGGTCGCCATGATCGGGATCATTGCGGGTGGGTCCACCGACCGACGACTTTCACACAAAGTAGCTCGGGAACCGCAGCCGCAGATGCTCCAGATCCGGCAGCACCGCGCCGAGGTGGTCCGTCATGGCGGCTTGCGCGGCGGCAGGGTCGTGACGCGCGATGGCGTCACGGATGGTGCGGTGCTCGGCCACGACGTGCAGCATGCGGCCCGGGACGGGGAGCGTCAGGCGGCGGGTGCGGTCGATCTGCAGCTTGACCTCTTTCAACAGACGCCAGATGCCGGGATGGCCCGACAGGGTCGCGATGGTCTGGTGAAACGCTTCATCGGCCTCATGGAAGCTCGAGGTGTCGCCTCGGGCGGCCAAAAGACTCTGCTGGTCCAGAATGGCATCGAGGCAGGCCAGGTCCGCGGCCCGGCCGGCCGCGGCCACGCGGGTCACGGTGGCGCCTTCGAGCGCTTGGCGGATCACCACGGCCTCGGGAATAGCGTCACCCCGGATGCGCGCCACGAAGGTCCCGGATTGCGGAAAGATGTCGACGAGGTCGTCCTCCGCCAGCCGGATCAGCGCTTCGCGCACCGGCGTGCGACTCACCGCGAAGCGCGCACAAAGCACCTTGTCCTGCAGAGGTGAGCCGGGCAGCAGCGCCATGCCCACGATATCGTAGTGAAGCTGGGCATAGATGGCGCTCGCCGTGGTGATCCGCGTCAGGCGCCCCTCACGCCCCTCTACGCCCATCTTCGAAGATCTCCGGGCCAAATCGCTGCCTTGACATATTAATATATCAGTTTCAGATTGCGGCAAGAAATTTGGCGGGGCCTGCTCCCATGGCCTTCATCCTGAGCCGGCCGTAACGCGGCCGAGTCGAAGGACGGCACCTTGAGCCGTGCTTCGACTGGCCCGCTGGACGCGGTCCGCTCAATATGAGGGCCAGCGGGGGCACGCCAGACGGTGGCAATTACCCATCAGAGGGCGACTGTACGCAACGCCAGGGAGGATGGATCAGATATGCCGCTTCATCCCGACAGGCTGCTCCCCATCGAGCCCGAGGCACGCGCGATTGCGCGACGACTCTACGAGGCGGTCGCCAAGCTTCCCATCCTGTCGCCGCACGGCCATACCGACCCGCGCTGGTACGCCGAGAACGCGCCCTTCGGCGATCCCGCGACGCTGTTCGTCAAGCCGGACCACTACGTGTTCCGCATGCTCTATTCGCAGGGCGTGCCGCTCGAAGCGCTCGGCGTGCCCCGCCGCGACGGCGGCCCGGTCGAGACCGACGGCCGGGCCATCTGGCGGCTGTTCGCCCAGCACTTCTCACTCTTCCGCGGCACCCCGACCCGGATGTGGTTCGAGCAATCCCTTGAAGACATCTTCGGCATCACGGAGCGCCTCGAGGCCAGCAACGCGGACCACATCTACGACGCCATCGCGGACTGCCTTCCCCGTCCCGAGTTTCGCCCCCGCGCTTTGTTCGAGCGATTCAACATCGAGGCCATCGCGACGACCGACGGGGCGCTCGACGACCTCGGCTTCCACAAAACCATCCGCGACTCGGGCTGGAGCGGCCGGGTAATCCCGGCCTATCGCCCCGATTTCGTGGTCGATCCCGAGCGCCAGGGGTTTGCGACCAATCTCGAACGTTTCGCGGCCCTGACCGCCACGCCGATGAGCTGGGACGGTTATCTCGACGCCCACCGCCAGCGCCGCTCCTTCTTCAAATCCTTCGGCGCCACCTCGACCGACCACGGCCATCCCACCGCCCGCACGGCCGATCTCGATCCTGCCGATGCGAGCCGCCTGTTCGAGACCGTGGCGCGGGGCGATGCTTCGCCCGACCAGGCCGAACTGTTCCGCGCCCAGATGCTCACCGAAATGGCGCGGATGAGCACCGAGGATGGCCTGGTGATGCAGATCCATCCCGGCGCCTATCGCAACCACAACCCGGACCTGTTCGCGCGCTTCGGCACCGATATGGGGGCCGACATCCCGACCGCTACCGATTACGTTCGGGCCCTCAAACCGCTCCTCGATGCCGTGGGCAACGATCCGCGGCTCACCCTGGTGCTGTTCACTCTGGACGAGACCAGCTACGGCCGCGAAATGGCGCCGCTGGCGGGCCATTATCCGGCCCTGCGGCTCGGGCCACCCTGGTGGTTCTTCGACAGCCCGGAGGGCATGAAGCGCTTCCGCGAGCTCACCACGGAGACCGCCGGGTTTGCCAATACGGTCGGCTTCAACGACGATACCCGGGCCTATCTCTCGATCCCGGCACGACACGACATGGCCCGGCGCTGCGATTGCGCCTATCTCGCCAAGCTGGTGGCCGATCACCGACTCGACGAGGAGGAGGCCCACGAGGTCGCGCACGATCTCGCCTACCGTCTGGTGAAGCAGGCCTACAAACTCTGACGAGACGCCGAACGGCGCGATTTTTGGGGAGAGACACATGGTCAAGCGGAGGGATGTCGTAGGCGGTCTTGGAGCCGTGGCGGCGAGCGCGGCTTTGCCCGGCAAGGCTTTCGCGGCGCTGGCCATGCCAAAAAATCCGGTGACCCTGACCGTGGTGGATGTGGCGGGCAACCTGGCCCTGACCCAGAAGGCGATCGAGTCCTACCGTAAAGCCAAGCCCCAGGCGGTCGCGCGATTCGCCTTCACCAAGGCCCCCGCGCCAGAGCTGCCCGCAAAACTCAAGGCGCAGCAGAGCGCCAACCACATGGACATCGATTTGGTGCTGACCGGCACGGATGCCCTGTCGGCCGGTCTCGACCAGGAGATCTGGCTCGATCTCACCCCCTATCTCGGCGACCTGCCCAAGCTCGAGGACGTCTACTTGCCGCAGGCCTGGAAGATGCAGGCCATCGCCAAGAACCACGGCATCGTGGTGAGCTATTACCCCTCCGGCCCTCTGCTCGAATACATGCCGAAGGTCGCGGCCCCGCCCGGCACCGCGCAGGAATTGCTCGACTGGACGAAGCAGAACAAGAACAAATTCATGTATGCGCGGCCGAGCAATTCCGGGCCGGGGCGGACCTGGCTCATGGGCGTGCCCTATCTCTTAGGCGACAGCGACCCACGCGATCCCGTCAAAGGCTGGGACAAGACCTGGGACTATCTCAAGGCCCTGGGCGAGAACATCGAATATTATCCGGCCGGGACGGCCCAGACCATGAAGGAATTGGGCGAGGGCACGCGCGACATGATCGTGTCGACCACGGGCTGGGACATCAACCCCCGCGTCCTCGGCATCGTGCCCAAGGAGGCGAAAGTCGCGGCCCTCAAGGGTTTTCATTGGGTCACCGATGCCCACTACATGGTGATCCCCAAGGGCGTGTCCGACGACAAGCGCACCGTGCTGATCGACCTCATGGGCTTCATGCTGGAGAAGAAGCAGCAGGCCTATGCCTATGACCAGGGCTATTTCTACCCTGGCCCGGCCGTCCGGGACGTGCCGATCGACATGGCGCCCGAGGACTCCCAAGAGGCGATCAGGAGCTTCGGCCGCCCCGAATATGCCGATCTGATCGCCAACAATCCGCTCGAAACCCCGCTTGCGGCCGACCAGATGGTGAAGGCCTTCGAATTATGGGACCAGCGCATCGGGGCCGGCAAGGGCTGAGTCATGACCGACGCACCCCTGTCCGAGCGCGTTTCTCCGCCCACCGCGGCGGCGGTTAGCCGTGCGGCGCGGCGGCCCGGCCTCGCCGGGGTCGGCATGCTCACGCTGGACGCGATCCGGCGGGATTTTGGCTCCTACGCGGCCCTGAAGGGGCTCGATCTCGCGATCGAGCCGGGCGAATTCGTGGCCCTGCTCGGCCCCTCGGGCTGCGGCAAGACGACGGCGCTGAACTGCATTGCGGGCCTGATGCCGCTCACCGGCGGCCGCATCCTTTTGGGCGACCGGCGGATCGACCTCCTGCCGGCCGAACAGCGCGGCTTCGGTATGGTGTTCCAGAGCTATGCACTGTTTCCGCACATGAGCGTGCGCAAGAATGTCGGCTTCGGGCTGGCGATGCAAAAAGTCCCAAGAGCCGAGGCGTCGCGGCGGATCGACGAGGCCCTGGACCTCGTCCGGCTCAGAGCCCAGGCCGACAAATTGCCCGGCCAGATGTCGGGCGGCCAGCAGCAGCGCGTTGCCATCGCGCGCGCCGTGGTGATCCGCCCACCCCTGGTGCTGATGGACGAACCCTTGTCCAATCTCGACGCCAAGCTGCGCCTGGAAATGCGCGCCGAGATCCGCCGCATCCACGATGCCATTGGGTCGACCACGATCTATGTCACCCACGATCAGGACGAGGCGCTGTCGATGGCCGATAGGGTCGTAGTGATGCGCGACGGGCTCATCCGCCAGACCGGCACCCCGGAGGACCTCTACGACCGCCCCGCTCACGCCGATGTCGCCGAATTCATGGGCTTCCGCACCCGGATGACGGGCCGGGTGGTGGCGATTGAGGGTTCACGCGTCACCGTGGAGGTGGCGGGCGCCCGCCTCGATGCCCTGCCGCAGAGCCGAGTCTCCCTCGGCCAGCCCGTAACCCTGATGGCGCGGCCCGAGGATTTCGTCGCCGCGCCGGACGGTTCAGGCGTCCCGGCGACCGTCAGAACCACGGAATATCGCGGCCGCGCCTATTTCGGAACCGCCTCGATGCGCGACGGCACAGAGGTGTTCTTCCGCAGCGATCGGCACCTCGCGGCAGGGCAGGACGTGTGGCTCGGCGCCGCGCCATCGCAGATCTTGCTCTTTGGCGAGGCGGTTCCGTGAGCGCGCTCGCCACGGCTCGACCCGAGAGGATCTCCTTGCGACGGCGTCTCGCGGGGCGTGGGATCGACGGAACTACGCTTCTGATCCTGCCGGCGCTGCTGGCCCTCTTGGCTCTGTTCATCTACCCCTTTGTCTACGGGCTGGCGGTCTCGTTGCAGCCGAAAGCGGGACCGGTTTTCGCCAACTACCAGAAATTCTTCGCGGACCCGTTTCTGCGCGGCACGATCTGGAACACGCTGGTATTGGCGGTGCCCGCCACACTGCTCAACATCCTGCTCGCGGTGCCGATCGCGTTCCGGGTTCGGCTGATGCGGCGGCAACGCCTGCTCACCACCATCCTGCTGCTGCCCATCACGCTCGGCACCGTGCTGGTGGCCCAAGGGCTGCTGACCTATCTCGGCCCGCAGGGCTGGTTCAACCGCACGCTGATCTTTCTCCACGTGATCGCCGCACCGGTAAAGCTGACCAACAACTATTGGGGCGTGTTTGCCTCCCTGCTGCTCACCGGCTTTCCCTTCACGTTCCTTTTGACGCTCTCCTATGTCAGCGGCGTTGATCCCGCGCTCGAGCAGGCGGCCGCGACGCTCGGCGGCGGCGCCCGCCAGCGCTTCCGCCATATTTTTCTTCCCCTGCTGGCGCCTGGGCTCGCGGTGACGTTCTGCTTGTCCTTCGTCCAGGCTTTTGCGGTCTTTCCATCCGCGGTTCTGCTCGGGGCGCCGGCCGGCAGCACCCATGTGATTTCGATCGCGGCCTATCAGGCGGCTTTCGAGCAATATGACTACTCGCTCGGTTCCGCGATCGCGATGATCATGGGGGCGGTGCAGCTCATCATCGTGGTGGCGGTCCTTTCGCTGCGCGGGCTGTTTTATCGCGGCCCAGTGGGCGGCACGAAAGGCTGAGCCATGCTTATGTCAATGGCGACCTGACCCGGCGTGATGCCCTTCTCCCCTTAGAGAGAAGGTGGCCGACAGGCCGGATGAGGGATCCTTACGAAAAAGCCCCTCATCCGCGCTTCGCGCACCTTCTCCCCGCAAGCGGGGCGAAGGGGACAACCCTAACGAGCGAACGACACCCGTCTTACCGCTACAACCTGGTCTAACCCATGATCCGCGACACAGGCCTTGGGGCAAAACTCTGGCGCACCGCGATCTGGGCCGTGGTGGCGATTTTCGTTCTCAACCTCCTCGCTCTGATCGCCGCCGTGGTGCTGGATTCCTTCTCGACCCGTTGGCTCGGCACCTGGCTGCCCGCGGGCTTCACCACGCACTGGTATGCCGACGCCTGGGACGAATTCCAGCTCGGCGACGTGCTCACCGTCACCTTCGAGGTGGTGGCGGCCGTGGTGGTGGTCTCGGGCCTGCTCGGCGTTACGGCCGCCTATGCGCTGGCGCGCCGAAATTTCCCGGGCAAGCGCGCCATCCTGCTGGTGTTCCTGCTGCCGCTGCTGGTGCCGCCCCTCACTTATGGCATCCCCATGGCGACGCTGCTCTACCAGGTGGGACTCGGCGGCACGATCTGGGGGGTGATCCTGGCCAATCTGGTGCCGGCCGTGCCCTTCGTGGTGCTGGTCATGATCCCCTTCATCGAGCAGATCGACCCGCGCATCGAATCCGCAGCGCGTGTGTTCGGGGCCTCCACCACGAGCCTGTTCCTGCGTATCCTCGTGCCGCTTTTGCTGCCCGGCGTGCTGGCGGCCCTGCTGCTCGTGCTGGTGCGCACCATCGCGATGTTCGAACTGACCTTCCTGACCGCCGGGCCGACCAGTCAGACGCTCGTGGTGGCGCTCTATTATGCGGTGTTCGCCTCCGGGGTGCGGGCCGGTCAAGAGGTCGACGTGATGGCGGTGATCTACATGGTGACCACCCTGGTCTGGCTGCTGATCGCCCTGCGCTTCGTCAGTCCCACCCAGATCGTGTCGCGGGCCAAGCAGCAGACCGCATGAGCCTTGAGCCTCGCCTTTCGACCGCCACGCTTCCCTTGGCCAAGCCCGGAACGCAGGTCTTCACCTACGACCGCGCGCGGCTCCGGCCCCGCATCGTGCATCTCGGGCTCGGCGCCTTCTTCCGCGCCCATGGCGCGCTGTTCACCGAGGACAGCCTCGCCGAGGGCGGTGAATGGGGTATCGTGGGCGCCAGCCTGCAGCGGCCCGACCAGCGCAACCGCCTCGTGCCCCAAGGTGGGCTCTACACCACGGTGGAAAAAGATCGGACCGGCAGCCGGGCCAGGATCGTGGGTTGTCTGCTCGACATACTGGTGGCGCCCGAGGACCCGGAGGCCTTGCTGCGCAGAATGGCATCCCCCGACACCGACATTGTGACCCTGACCGTCACCGAAAAGGGCTATTGCCACGATCCCGCGACGGGCCGCCTCAACCCACACCACCCCGACATCCGCCACGATCTCGACCATCCGGAGGCGCCACGATCCGCCATCGGATTGGTGGTCGGGGCGCTCGCCCGGCGGCATGGTGCGGGCCTGCGGCCCTTCACGGTCGCGACCTGCGACAACCTCCCCGGCAACGGCCGGCTCGTGGCCGGTCTCGCGCGCGATTTCGCAGCCTTGCGCGACGACGGCCTCGCGGCCTGGATCGAATCCACCGTACCCTTTCCGAGCAGCATGGTGGACCGCATCGTGCCGGCGGAAGCGCCCGGCGACGCCGACCTCGCCGTCTCCCTCACGGGGCTTCACGATGCCGCACCCGTGATCCACGAGCCGTTCCGCCAATGGGTGCTGGAGGACAGTTTCGTCGACGGCCGCAGGCCGGCCTGGGAGCGCGTCGGCGTGCAGTTCGTCACCGATATCGCGGCCTACGAACACATCAAGCTGAGGATGCTGAACGGCTCGCATTCCGCGCTCGCCTATCTCGGCTACCTCGGGGGTCATGAGACCATCGTCGACACCGTGTCGGACCCCACCTATGCCGGCTTCGTCCAGCGCTTCTGGTGCGACGACGTCGTGCCGGTTCTGCCCGCCCCCGATGGGTTCGATCTCGGCGCCTATGCGGACCAATTGCTCCAGCGCTACGCCAACCCCGCCATCCGACACCGCACCTGGCAGATCGCCATGGACGGCTCGCAAAAGCTGCCGCAACGTTTGCTCTCGACCATCCGCGAGGACCTGGAGCGCGGCCGCCCCTTCCCCTGCCTCGCGCTCGCGGTGGCGGGCTGGATGATTTACGTCGGCGGCGTGGACGAGGGCGGCGCCGCGATCGACGTGCGCGATCCGCTGGCGGAGCGCTTTCGCGAGCGACTGGATGTGGCCGGCCCCGACCCCGCAAGACGCGTCGGCGCTCTTTTGGGGATCGACGCCGTGTTCGGCCGCGATCTTCCGGCCAATCCCGTCTTCGTGGCTGCGATCACGGGCGCCTACGAAGCGCTGGCCTCACTTGGCGCACGCCGCGCCGTCGCCGATCTCGCCCGGCCGGAGCCGCCCGGGCATTAGTCTATCCCGCTCGCGGAGCTTACAAATCGAGATGTCGCGGCGGCGCGCTGCGCCGACATCGGGTCTGGGCGCCGAGCGGCACGCCGCCCATCAGCCTCGCAACAGGCTTGGCTCTCTTCGCGGCATGGTGTCTCTGCTCGGCTATAGGGTGGTGTGGTCGCTGTTCTTCCAAAGTCGGACTCGTCGTGATCGCACTCACCGCCCTGATGCGCGCGATGGAACGCTGGCTCGTGCCCTGGAAGGGCCAAATCTGAGCGCAGCCAGGTCTGCAGGCAACCAGCAGTCGAAAAGTTATAGAACCCCGACCGGTGTGAGCTGGTACTCGGAAACGACGCGCCGGCACGTTTCTGCGCCACTCTTGATTCGATATTGCAGCGCGTCGCCGAGGGGCGGCATCCGCGCCTCGATCGTGAATGGATTGAGTTTCGTGAGAACCTGTCCCTCGTAGAAGTCGAGGGAGACGATGTCTCCGACCGCGTAGAGGTGGGTCGCCAGCGATGTTTTCACTCGAATGTTCCGATTCACACTGAAGCCGAGCCGCGGCCTCACTCGGCGATGCCGCCGGTCCAAACCGGATTCGCCCGATTTGGACCCTTGGTAAAGGGCTCGTGGACTTAGTAGTCCATTCCGCCCATGCCGCCCATTCCTCCCATGCCGCCACCGCCGCCACCCATCGGCATGCCGGATTTTTCCTTGGGCGATTCGGCCACCATGCTCTCGGTCATAATTAGAAGGCCCGCCACCGAGGCGGCGTTCTGCAGAGCCGTGCGCACCACCTTGGCGGGATCGACGATTCCGGCCTCGATCATGTCGACATATTGCTCGGTCTGGGCGTTGAAGCCGTAGGTCGCCGAGCTATTGTCGGTCACCTTGCCGACCACGATCGAGCCTTCGACGCCGGCATTCTCGACGATCTGACGGATC
>CAXTOT010000110.1:0-15242 GCA_964245915.1 uncultured Lichenihabitans sp.
CACGTCGGATCGGTCCACTATGTCGAGGAGTCATGCGGCGGACTGCCGTTGACGGCCTTGGCGATCCAGTTCCGCGATCCCGGCCATTTTTTCGGACGCAACACGTACGATGCTGCTCTCGCATCTGGCGAAGTTAGCGCCGCGATCTGCGCCAACGTCGGCTTTTCGCACGATCCGATCCGCGACAATGATGGAAACGTGACCGGTGGAAGACTATTGCACGTCTGCAGAGACACTCCCTGGGGGTGCGCACTTCGTCAGCACTTCTTTTTGGGTCAGGACATGGCCGACAGCGGTCATCCGCCAGCCCTGATAGCCGAGACATTCTCCGACGCGATGGGTCCGGCGATCGTGATGCACGCCTACGAGGAGTTCCTCATCCTTGCCGGCTTCCTTCCCCCGCTGTTCGCCGCTGAGACCAGGGACAGCCTTGCACCGATCCGTCAGTGGTGATCCATACGAACAAAGGAGCTGAGCGTGTACAACTGTGACAGGCACTACATTGACGGCGAGTGGATCGAGTCCAGCGGGGGCCGGATTGCAGATGTAATCGATCCGACCTCGGAACAGCGCGTTGGATCGGTCGTCATTGGCACCGCCAAAGACGCGGATCTTGCCGTCGCCGCCGCCCGCCGCGCTTTTGGAAGCTACTCGACGACGACACGCGAGGAGCGTCTAATCCTCCTCGACCGGATCATCGTAGCCTATCAGGAACGCCTCCCAGACCTCGCGCTCGCGATATCAGCCGAGATGGGTGCGCCCAAGTGGCTGGCCGAGCAGATGCAGGCGGTGCTTGGCCTGGTCCACCTGCAGACCGCGCGCTCGATCCTGGAGAAGTACAGCTTCAGTGAACTCGGCGGCTCGACCGCCATTGTTCGCGAGCCGGTCGGCGTATGCGCGCTGATCACGCCTTGGAACTGGCCGATGAATCAGATCGCCTGCAAGGTCGCTCCGGCGCTCGCCACGGGATGCACCGTCGTCCTCAAGCCGTCGGAGGCAGCACCGATTTCGGCAACGATCTTTACCGAAATCCTGGAGGCGGCGGGCGTGCCATCCGGCGTGTTCAATATGGTGCATGGCGATGGCGCAGGCGTTGGCAGCCGCCTCAGCTCGCACCCCGATGTCGACATGGTATCCTTCACAGGGTCTACGCGCGCTGGTGTCGAAGTCGCCCGCAACGCCGCGCCTACGGTGAAGCGGGTACACCAAGAGCTCGGCGGGAAGTCCCCCAACATCGTCCTGCGAAGCGCAGACCTGACGGCCGCCGTGTCGCAAGGGGTCGATCTGCTGATGCTCAACTCGGGGCAGTCCTGCAACGCCCCGAGCCGGATGCTCGTCCCCGCCGAACGGATGGGCGAGGCCGCCAGGATCGCCGGAGACGCGGCCGAACGCTGGACGCCTTCGACCACGGACGAACGGATGGGACCGGTCGTGTCTGCGACCCAATGGAAGCGCATCCAGGATCTCATCGCGATCGGAACGATCGAAGGAACGCTGATCTCCGGCGGCGCGGGTCGCCCCGAAAGCAGGAAGGTCGGCTTCTACGTCAAGCCGACGATCTTCGCCGACGTCGACAACAAATCCACGATCGCCCGAGAGGAGGTGTTCGGGCCAGTGCTCGTGCTCATCGGCTATGAAGACGAGGAGGAGGCGATCGCTATCGCGAACGATACCCCCTACGGTCTCGCCGCCTACGTCCAGGGCGAACCGCAGGAGGCTGTCCGGGTCGCGGAACGTCTCAGGGCGGGCCAGGTGATGCTGAACGGAGCCGCCCTGGATTTCGGTGCGCCGTTCGGAGGCTATAAGCAGTCGGGAAACGGCCGCGAATGGGGCGAGCACGCCTTCGCCGATTTCCTCGAACTGAAGGCGATCGTGGGGCGGACATAGTCGTGCCGAAACGGGGCTGGTCCCGAGGATCGCGACCTCGCGAAAGGTCAGCCGCTTCCGAGGAAGCGAAGCCCATAGCCTGCAAGTCGACGGCGGCGGCCCGAAAAGCCTACCGCCGTTTTCGATGGTCGTCAGGCACAGTTGCGCGGGGTTCATCGCGACGACACTTTACGAGGCGGATTCGTCCGTCTCCTCGGTGCCTTCAGCGTCTTCCAGCAGATCGTTAAAGCGGGAAAGAACGTCGATCGCGGCCTCCACGCTCTGGGCGTCGAACGAGGACCCCAAATCATTGGACCACCGGATCTGTCGATCGAGCGCCCCCCGCAAGGCGAGCTCGCCTTCCGGCGTCAACTGCACGAGCTTCGAGCGCTTGTGGTCGGGATTGCGTACGAGCCTGACCAAGCCGTCCTTCTCGAGTGCCTGCACCACCCACAGAACGCCCTGCCGGGTAAGTTCGAATTGTCGGGCGATCTGCGCCACGGTCCTCGGCCGATCCGAAATGACACCAAGCACCTGCCACCTAGCAGAGGTCAGGCCGTATTCGGACGAGAGCTTGTCCCCGACACGGATCAGCCTTCCGTTCGCTATGAATATCTGGAAGATTAGCTGCGTGACGGCGATCCCCTGAGCGGTCCTGTCCTTCGGCTCGATGTGCTCCGCCATAACCCTCATCCCATGTCCTTATCGAACCGTCGCAGACTAGCGACATCGCCACGTATGCCCTCCCCCCCGCCACCGACGCCAAAGACATTCGGCAAGCTTATGCCACAATGAGAGGTTCTTGTCAGCTAAGCCGCGATTACGCTGTCTGCGCACCGATCCCGAATTCCGCAAGAGGCAGCACCCGCAAGTGCGACTTGCGTCCACAGCGTGGTATTTCCGAATGCTCGTGCCAGGCATTCCTGGACGGAGGCCCCGATATCGCCGACCTCGCCACGACCTATAAAGCATCTATTTAACGACATGACAGATAGCTGCGATAGTGATAAATGTGTACTCTTTGAGGAGGAGCAGATGGCCGAAATCATACAAGCTGCAGCGGTCGTTCTTGCCGGAATGTTTGCAGGCGGAGCATCCATGCAGTCGCTCGTCGACCATCCGGCGCGCGTGGCGATGAGCGGTGTGGGGAGCGTCGATCAGATGCAGCGCAGCCTCGGCCGTGCGGATCCCTACATGCCGACTCTGGCGGCGCTCTCCGCCGCCACGTCGCTCGCCGGCTACTTCGTGCTCCATCGCCCGCTCGATCTAGCGGCCGCTCTGCTCTTCATGCTCGTCGGTGTGGTCACCTTTACCTTCATCATTCCGATGAATAAGAAGATCCTTGCCACACGACTGGTGGAAAGGGACGTTCCGCCCGCGCTTACACTGATGCGTCGATGGAGCAAGTTCCACGCGTTGCGCAGCCTGACAGGCCTAACTGCCTTCCTCCTACTCGTCATCGCCGCAACTTCCCAACCGCTTGCGTCCTGACGCTCCTGGAACATGGCTAAACGAATTCCGACAGCCGATCGACGTGCGTTAGATTGACAGCGATCTCCCGGTGTGACAATGATTGGTCATATTGAAGCCATAACGGCTCTTGGGAGAGGGCGATGATTCACAAACATGCTGGACTGCTGCTGTCGGGAGCGGCGCTATTCGTCTGCTATAGCACCGCGCAGGCACAGGAAGCGCCGACAACAAATCCGCGGCGCGGGTCTAGCGAACCGGCGTTGCAAACAACCGGCACCTTGAACGCCACGGCTCCTTCGTCGGCCCCTGTTGCCCAGTCCGCGACCTCGGACGCAGCTGTCGCGGATATCGTGGTCACGGCGACCAAGCGGGCCCAGAACACGACGCAGATACCGGCTTCCATCACGGCCATCGGCGAGGCATCTCTCGAGCAAAGGCGCATCGTCGAGGTCAGGGACCTCAACGCACTGGTCCCCGGCGTGCAGATCTCGCCGAACAATACCGACGTGTCCGTGACAATCCGCGGCGTTGGCCATACATTATTCTCGCCGGCGGCGGAAAATTCCGTCGCGATGCACCTCGACGGCGTCTACCTCAGCCGACCGGCCGCGGCGCAGAGCGCGTTTTTCGACGTGTCCCGCATCGAGGTTCTGAGAGGGCCGCAGGGCACGCTGTATGGGCGAAACGCCACGGGAGGCGCGATTAACATCGTTTCCAACGATCCGACGCACGATTTCTCTGGCTCCATCTCCGCCACCGGAGCGAACTACAATCGCACCGACATCGAGGCGGTGGTCAGCGGGCCAATCGCGGGCGACTCTGTGCTCGGCCGCTTTGGCGGGTATTATCACCGGCGCGGCGACGGCTTTGGAACCAACCTGGTAGACGGGTCCGATGTGGACAACCTCAACGAGTATGGCTTTAAGGGTGCAGTGGTCGCCGAGGCCACCGACCGCCTGAAGCTCACAGTGCGTGGCGACTACTACCACGCATCGGATGCTTATGGTCTGTACCACAATTTCGGAACCGTTCGACAGCCGTATCCAGGAGCGCCAACGTTCCAGGCGCTGATCGGCGGGATAACCTCTCCGGACATTCGCGATACCAATTATAACGACCCCAACCACCGCTATGCTGACATATGGGGTCTTTCCGCTGCCGTGGACTATAAGCTCGCCGATCACCTGTCCGTCAAATCCACTACCGGCTATCGTCGGACCGTATCAAGCTACTCAACGGACACCGACGGCACGCAGCTCCCGGTCTTCGATCCCTTCGGCCTCTCGGCGCGCTCCAATCAATTCAGCGAGGAGCTGCAACTGAGTTACGACTCCGGGCCGGTATACGCGATCTTGGGCGGTTACTATTTCGACGAGACGACGAATTCGGACCTCAGCATCAACAGCTATCTCGCCAGAGGCCTACCGTCGTTGGGAGTTCCACCGCTGCTTCCAGCTCCGTTCGGAGCGTTCAACCAAGTGAGCCGGTTGCATACCGACGCGAAGGCCATCTTCGGTAACGTGGACCTGAAGCTCTCGGACAGGCTGACGCTGACGGGCGGCCTGCGCTACAGCGACGAGACGAAGAGCAATCGCGGATATGAGGTGGCGTTCTTCCCGGACTTCACCGACTATCCGAGGACCGGCTACGAGACTGTGGATGCTTCACGATCATCGCACGCGTTCACGCCCAAGGTGTCGATCAAGTATGATCTCACCAGTCAGGTGAACGTCTATGCCAGCGCGAGCCGCGGCTTCAAGAGCGGAGAGTTCATCGCAGGCACCAATCAATACGCCTTGCCCGAGACGCTCTGGGATTATGAGGTCGGCTTGAAGGGCACATTCTTCGACCACGCTCTAAGGATGAGCATCGCCGGCTTCTACTACGATTACACCAACCTCCAGGTGCAGAGGCTGCAAACCCCGTTCACCTTCCTCGAGAACGTTCCGAAAAGCAGGATCTTCGGAGTCGAAGGAGAGGCTGTCGCGCGACTGCCCGCCGGGTTTTCCGTGGACGGCAACTTCACTTACCTGGATAGCCGACTTGGCGACTTCTTCACGCAGGATCCGAACCTGGCGGGTACGCCGACGGTCAACATCAAGGGTAACCGGTTCGCCTTCGCTCCAAAATTCAACGTAAACGCCGGTATCGAGAAGAAGATAGATTTCTCCGGTGGCGCATCGGCGACCATCCGCTTCGATGCGCAACACACCAGTGATACCTACCTCGACATTCTGAATTCGAACCCAACGAATTACCGTCCATCCTATGAAATCTTCAACGCCAGTGCCCGTCTTGACCTTCCTCACAGCCGCATATCACTTCTTTTCTGGGCCAAAAATCTCACGGACAAAACAGTCATTCTCAATTCAACGACCGTGACAGCGCCGAACGTTATCATCCCGACCTCCGCAGGCGCTCCGCCCTACCCTTCGGCATCAAACGAGCTCGTAAACTTGAATGACCCGCGCACGTACGGTGTGACCATGCGGCTAAACTGGTGACGGTTTATGCAAAGGCTCCGACCATTTTGGCAGGTGGGCAGACCGATTTAACTACTAAGTCGCGACGATCGGGGATCGTCCGATACTGCGAGGGATCGTTCCGCATGGTAGTTATGTGGTCGATCAATCAGGGCGTATCGTCATGACCTTGCACGACCAGCGTCGGGAGCATGCGATTTCTTTCGTAAGGGGGCTGTCGTGTGAGGACAAGGACACTCACGCGAAACTGCTACACTCGCAAGCTGATGTCGTAATGTCGATTGCATTAGAGGAATGGAAGCTGGGGCTGCGTGGCAGAACACCATGGGCATTAGGAATGACTAGGAAGAGTTTACCACTATGATCCGCGAGACTTTAAAGCAAAGGATTGACAGTCGGACCTACGGGTTTGGGTGCCTATAACGAACCAGATGCAGGCGCTGCTCGACCGGCTCACCCACCACGTCAGCATCCTGACGATGAACGGCGACAGCTACCGGCTGAAGCAGTCCGCCGGGCGCCGACGCTCCGCCGCCAGGGCGGAGCAAAACCAGGCCACCGAGAGATCATCGATCCCGAAACCGGCGAGATCACCACCACCTGATCGACGACGACAACGATATGAAGAGGGCCCCGATCGGGGCCCTCTTCATATCCTCAGGCCTGCATCAACAATGGACTGCTTTTACTCCGCCCCGCTGGCCTGGAATCTGACCGGCGTTGACATTATTACCCCTTTGGCGCTTTCCGCTTCCAGATGCTCGTCCGGCTCGGCGGCCAGCATCCGTTCCGAAAGCGCCTTCTTCAGCTCGTCTAGCAGACCGTCTTTTGCAAACAGCTCACCCGGATCACGACCAGCAGCAGCTAGCCCAACTCGTCTCTCACTACGATACGATACGCTGTCCGGCAAATAACCACTGCAATGCGCTCTTGAGCGGATGCGTAGCAGCCTCGCCTCGCTCAGGCCCGCAGGGCGTGCAGAGATAATTTCATTACATGGAATCCGCTCGCTTGGGTAATTGGCATGACCGGATGATAGTCTTTTGCCCGGCTCTGTCATTTGACAGAAGCTGGTCAACCAATGAGTGCTCGGCAGTCGCCACGCGCCCAGGTGTAGATTGCTGGTCGAGCCGCGTCTTATAACGAGAGGCGGCTGCGCGGGCGGCAGTGCTGGTGGGGTAGCGGATGGCCGAGCGCGTCAACGAAAGAATCGTCACCTTGGGCCGACGTTATCGTCCGGCGCTAATGGCCTTTTTCGTGCGCCGCATTCAAAATCCGGCCGAGGCCGAAGATTTAACTCAGGAAGTGCTTGTGCGGTTGATGGAATTTTCCAGCGATGAAGTGGCGAACCCCGAAGCTTACATATTCCGTATTGCAGCCAACCTTGTGCGCGACCGCTACCGCAGGATTCAAGTGCGGGATTCTTGGCGTACAGATGTTGCACATCGCGACGAGGGGGCCGCCGATTATGTAGATCCGCTTCGCTTGCTGGAGGGACGCGAAGCGGTCGGTCAGGTATCGAAGGCGCTGGCGGAACTGCCGCCGCGCTCACGCGAAATCCTTTTGCTTTTCCGCCTGGAGCGAATGCGCAAGCGCGAAATCGCGGAAATGTACGGCATCTCGATCAGCGGTATCGACAAGCACATCATCAAGGCCACAGCGTTTCTCACGAAGCGCCTCGAGGAGTCAGAGTCGTGAACCCGTCTTCTCCGCCAGTTTTCGAAAGCGCTCGCGAGGCGGCAGCCGATTGGTGCGGGCGGCTGTCCGAAGGTCCACTCGGTCTTTCTGATCAGCAAGTCTTTCAGGACTGGCTCGACAGTGACCCCCGGCATCCTGCGCTGTTCGAACGTACTGTCGTGGCGTGGATGGCTATCGAAGATCAGGCGTCTCAGCCCGAAATGCTCCGTATGCGTGGCGACGCTTTGGACAGAATACATCGAGCAGGCCGTCTCCGATGGAAAAAACCCAAAATCAGTTGGAAAGAGGCACTAGCGATCGCCGCAAGTCTTGTACTCTTTATTGGGACTGCAATTTGGTGGCGTTACGCGCCGACGGTATATGAGACGGGCGTCGGTGAGCGGCAGGTCGTCGCGCTCACTGATGGCTCGACCGTTTCACTCGATGCCGCGACGCGGATCGATGTACGTTATCGCGGTGACCGGCGAGAACTTTGGCTTGATCATGGCCGCGCCAAGTTCAGCGTCGCCAAAGACCCGCTGCGCCCCTTTTCGGTGCAGGCCGCCAATCGCATGGTGATCGCGACCGGAACCCAGTTCAGCGTGGAAAAGCTTTCGGCAGACGTTCGTGTGATCCTCTATGAAGGTCACGTAGCGGTTATGGATACGAGCCGGTCCAGGGTGCGGGCGTTGACGTTTGGGCCCAGGAGGGCTGCAGTCGATCAGGCCTTGGTGCCCGGACGGGAGTTGATCATTGCGGACGAAGCTGCAGGCTCATCGTCCGGCCAAGGCCCGCTCGGCCCGCGACCGCCGGCGGCCGTAAGGGTCGTTGTGGTCGATGCCGGACGATCCCTGGAATGGGAAGGCGGGCTCCTCGAATTTTCCGATGAGCCGCTCGGCAGCGCGGCCGAACGCATGAATCGTTACGGCACGCACAAAATCCGCATCGATAGCGCTTCGGTGCGGACGGTAGCGATCAGTGGGCAATTCGAAGGCGGTAACACGGACGCCTTCGTTGAGGGGGTCACCTCCGTTTTCCCCGTCAAGGCTGTCCCGCTACCGAATGGCGATATCGAGCTGCGCGCGACCCAGAGCTGAGCAGTTCGCCCGGCCAAAATATTATTACCGAATGATGAATCATTTGTGATGCCCCGCGTCTTATTCAAGGGGGCGCGTAGTTGCGCTGGAATAAGGGGGAAATATGGCAGCCTGTAAATCACGCTTGCGCGGAACTCTGGCATCGAGCGTAGCCACCGCAATGTGTATTGCGGTTGTATCGCCGGCTTTAGCGCAAGAGGCGCGATATAAGTTCGATATTCCTGTTCAAGACCTGGAGTCCGCGCTCAAGAAGTTCGGTCGGACGACAAAAGTACAACTGATCTACAACGGCCGGGAGGTCCGCCGCGTTCGCAGCAACGTCCTGAAGGGGGGCTATAGCGCGAGGGACGGCCTCACGAGACTGTTGATGGGCAGTGGCTTTTCGATCCGCGCGGGCCAGTCAGGCGTGCTGATTATAGAAGGTCATGCGCAATCCATTGCCACGCGGTCGCAAACAGGGCTCGCCGAGGGCGGGGAGCCGGATGACAATAATCGCGGGATCGCGGATATTCTGGTCGTCGGCAGCCGGAGTCAGAACAGCGACATTCGGCGCAGCGAGAATGACCCGCAACCGTATCGCGTTTTCAGCCAGAAGGAAATAGAGGCTTCCCAAGCCGTTACGCTTGAGGATTTCTTCCGCACGCGTCTGACGAGCAACACGTCGCAAGGAAGCGAGGCACAACGCACCTCGGGCTTCACGAGCAGCGGCGTCGGGTCGACGCGCTCGAGCATCAATCTGCGCGGTCTCGGTGCCAATCAGACACTGATCCTGGTCGACGGCCGTCGTCTGGGCGACCTGTCGATCCAGAACGTCGGACAAGCGTTCGCCAACACCGGTCAGCCTGACATCAACGGAATTCCGCTAGCCTCGATCGAGCGCATCGAGGTGCTGTCCTCCACGGCGGGCGGCATTTATGGCGGCAACGCCGTGGGCGGAGTGATCAACATCATCCTGCGGCACGACTATCGCGGGCTCGAAATCAGCGCGAACTACCAGGATACGGGGAAGTTAGACTATCCGATCGGTCGATTGGACGTGGCGGGTGGTCTCGCGCTCGAAGGTGGCAGGACCAACATCACGTTCGGTGGATCGATAAGCAGATCCGGTGTTCTCCAAGTGGGTGATCGTCCCTTTTCCCAAGAGGGATTTTCGTTGGGACTGAAGAACAGTCCGGAACTCTTTACGCCTGCCGCCGGCTCCATATTGCGGCCCGCGGTCGCGCGCGGCGTCAACATCTTCGGCAATTCAGGAGCAGCGCTGACGCTCAAGCCTGCCTATGGTGGCGGCTCGATCGGTAGCGCGATCACGACGGTGCCAGTCGGCTTCAGCGGCTCGCTGATAGAGCTGGGCAACGCGTTAAAGGCCAATGCCGGCCAGTTCAATCTCGATCAGCCACTTGGTAATGCAGGGGCCCAGAGAAGCCTGCTGTCGGCCCCCGAGACGCGGTCGTTCAACGTCAATGTCCGCCGTAAATTCGCCAACTGGCTCGATATCTACGCGGATTTCTCCATGTTCGGCAACCGCGGTTCGGCGCTTGCGGCGACGGCGGCGCCCGAACTGGTATCGTTGGCCGCGACGGCGCTGACCAATCCGTTCAACCAGGCGATCAACGTCGTGTTCGACAACGGTAACCTGGCGACGCCTTATCGAACCGAGACGGACACCAATCGGGCGACATTGGGTTTTGCGGTTCACCTGCCGCGCAAGTGGGCGCTGGGTTTCGACTATACGTGGAACTGGTCGAAATCGACGTTCGTGTTCAGCGGTCTCCCGCTCGACCAGGTCGGAATTCAGTGCGCTTTGCGCGGGATATCCCCCGCGAACGTCGGAACCGGGCTGAACCAGTGCAATCCCTCATTCGGCGCCGTAACCACAGACACGCGTTCCCCGATCAATGTGTTGGTCAATCCCGACTTCACGCCATACATACTGCCCAATCCAACTGTCCATAGCACGTACTCGACAACGCTCTGGACGCCCGCACTCAGGCTATCGGGGCCTTTGTTCACGCTTCCCGGGGGGGCCGTCAATTTCTCCGGTTTCCTGCAACGCGACATGACGAATACGAACCTGGGGTATCAGCAAACCGACACGCCGGGGATCGCGTCCAACCCGGTTCCTCTCCGGCAGCAGTTCGTCGTGTTCGCTCCCGCCGAGCAGGAGGCAACTTCGATATATGGCGAAATGCGAATTCCCCTGTTCTCGGATCGTAACGCGACCACCTTGCTGCGAAATCTGGCACTCCAGGCGTCGGTCCGACACGACAGTTACAAGACGACAGCGTACAAGACAGGTATCGGCGTATCGGCGATCTCCTTTGGCCCGGCGATCGCCACCATTGGGAGCCTCACCCAGTCTGCCACCAACTCGACGACGAATTACACGATCGCCGGCGAATACTCCCCGGTCAGAGGTATCACCTTCCGCGGCAGTTACGGCACAGGATACCTTCAGCCCACGGTCAATCAGGTCGTGGCAAACGCTGCACCAGGAAACTTGCAGATTCCGGACGTCTTACGAGGCAAGACAATTCAAGACGGAACATACACGGTCGTCAGGGGTGGATTGGGTTTCGATTTCAAACCGGAAACTTCGAAAAGTTATTCGTTCGGTGTTATCCTGCAGCCAAATTTTGTAAAAGGCGACTTGCGTATTTCGGCTGATTACACGAAGATAAACAAATCCAACGAGATAACATCTCCGAACATCAATGATCTGTTGAACAATCCTTCAAGATATCCCGGTCGCATTGTGAGAGCGCCGCTGACAGCGACCGATATCGCTCTCGGTTACAGCGGCGGAGTCTTTACGAGTTTTGATATTACCCAAGTCAACCTATTCAAGTCGTCCATAACGTCGGTCGATTTCCAGGCTGATTATACGTTTACCGCAGGAAAGGCAGGTCAGTTCCATGCGTATGCATCGGCGTCGTGGGAGCCGGACTTCTATCGCCAGAACACCGTCGATGTGCCCAGTTTCAACTTCAGCGGCGCTGCGGACGGCCCGCTCGAATGGAAGGGAAACGCGGGAATTGACTGGACCTTCGGACGCATTGGTGTCCAGTATAACGTGCAATATTACGGACCATATCGAATTTACAGTCCGCTTGAGACCGCCGACCAGATTATTGCCGACGTCAAGTTGCAAGGATCGAGCGAGATCCGCAGCCAGATCTATCACGACATCTATATATCGTATTCGATACCCGTGTCGTCGGGAGTCCTGAAAGGTATCAGGGTCGCGGCTGGCCTGCAGAATCTGTTCAACACGTCGCCCCCCATAATTGCCACGCAGGCCTACTCACAGGGCGGGTACAGTGGCTATGGCGATCCCCGTCTGCGACGCTTCACGCTGACGCTGAAAAAGGCGTTCGGACGCTGAGTTCCGCAGGAGCGTCACGCCTGATCAAACACCGTATCTGAATTCGCATCGTTCCTCGGCGCGCAAGGATAAATCATGAAACCTCTGGGCGTAGCCATCGCAAGTCTCGTGTTGTTGCCGTTGACGGGAACCTCCGCCAGTCCCCGGTTGGCACGTCCTCTCTCGACTGCACCGCAAGCGAGGAGCGCGCCCGTGCCGCTGCAGGCGGAGACGATCCAGTTTCGGAAGTTCGTGCTGCCAAACGGACTGACGTTGATCGTACACGAGGACCACGGTCAGCCGTTCGCTGCGATCAGCGTCTGGTACCATGTCGGCAGCCGCGACGAAACGCGAGGACGCACCGGCTTCGCGCATCTTTTCGAACACCTCATGTTCAACGGTTCCCAACATGCGAACGGAGACTGGTACAAATTCATGAACGCGATCGGCGCGACCCAGGTGAACGGTACGACCGCGCAGGATCGCACGAACTTTTACGAGACCGTTCCGGTAGGAGCGATCGACCGGATCCTGTGGCTCGAGTCCGATCGGATGGGTCATCTCCTCGAGGGCATCGACCAGGCCAAGCTCGACCAGCAACGCGGAGTCGTCGAGAACGAGAAGCGCCAGCGGGGCAACACCCCTCTCGGGTCCATTCCCGAGATGATCAGCGCGGGCGTTTATCCATCGGACCACCCCTATAGCTGGGAACCGATCGGCTCCATCAAGGATCTTGATGCGGCCTCGCTGGACGACGTCAGGAACTGGTTCAGGACTTGGTACGGCGCGGGCAACGCGGTGGTGGTCATCGCGGGCGACGTCGATGCGGCGGAAATGCGCGCGAAGGTCGGGAAGTATTTCGGCTTCGTTCCCCACGGGCCAGCGTTGCAGCGGAATGAGAAATGGCTGGCCACGCGGACGGGTGAGAGGCGCGCCTCGCTCCAGATCGCGGCGCCGCAAGGGCATCTGATCAAAGTCTGGAACGTGCCGGCGTTCGGAACTGCCGACGCAGACCGGCTCGACATCGCGGCGGCGACGCTCGGCGAGGGGATCGATAGCCGGCTTTACGAGCGGCTTGTCAACCGCGACCAGAGCGCCACGGCCGTGGGCGCGAACAACGAGTCCCGGCAGCTGGGCGGCCTGTTCAGCGTCGATGTCACCATCCGGCAGGGCATCGACCCGGTCAGCGTGGAAAAGGCGTTGGACGAGGAGATGGCCCGCTTTATGCGCGACGGCCCGACGCAGGCAGAACTCGAGCGGTACAAGTTGGGAGTTCATGCCGCCATGGTTCATATGGCCGACCAGCCTGGGCCCATGGGGCATCTGCTTGCGGAGAACTTTCTCTACACCGGCGACGCCGGATCTTATAGGAGCAGCCTGCAGCGCAGGTACGACGCGACGGGCACCGAGGTCCGAGCGGCTGCGAAAACATGGCTGTCCGACGGTGCGTACGTTCTGAGCGCGACGCCGCTGCTCCCCGCAGTCTCCTCGGCGGATGCAGACCGGACCGCCCTTCCGCCCGTCGGCAAACCTGCCCCCCTGTCAATCCGAGCGCCGCAGCGGTTCACCCTGTCTAACGGCCTGAACGTCCAGATGGTGGAGCGGCATGGCGCTCCGACCGTCGCGGTTCAGCTGATCTTCAAGACAGGCATGCAGGCGGATCGGGGCGCGGCGCCCCCGTCGACCGGCAAGATGGCGACGGCCCTTGCGTTGAAAGGATCGCAAAAGCTGTCGGAGATCATGATCGCTGACCAAGAGAAGCGGCTGGGAAGTCGTGTCGCATGGCTGAGCTCGACCGAAAACATGAAGTATGTCATGAGTGCTCTGTCCGCCAATCTCGGATCGTCGCTGGATCTGTACGCGGATCTTCTGATCCATCCGACATTTCCGGAGGAGGCCTTCAAACGGCAGCAAACGCTGGCGATCGCCAGCGTTCTTCAAGCGAGGAGCACGCCGAACGGCAAGGTCGGTTTGACGCAGCTCCCGCTGATCCTGGGCACCGGCCACCCCTATGCCGTGCTGCCGACTCCCGAGACGCTCGCCGCGATGACGACGGACGAACTGCGCGACTGGTATCGTCGCTGGGTCCGCCCCGAGAATGCCACCTTGCTGGTCATTGGAGATGTCACCGAGGCGAAACTTCGCCCGATGCTAGAGCAACGCTTCGCCGAATGGCGGGGGCAGAGCGCACCGGTGCCGGCGCTTGCGCCGCTCCCGCGGGTCCCGGCGAGTCCGAAGCCGCGGATCTTCCTGATCGATCAGCCGGGTGCCGAACAGTCTGTCGTCGCCATCGGCGACCTGACTCCTAACCGCAGCGACCCCGATTTCGAGGCGATGTCGATTGTCAACGGCGTGGTCGGCGGCAGTTTCCTCAGCCGCCTGAACCAGAACCTTCGCGAAGACAAGCACTGGGCCTACGGTGCCGAAAGCAATTTCACCGCGCAGCAGTTTTTTGGAATGTTCTCGGTAAGCACGTCGGTGCAAACCGACAAGACAGCGGCTTCGCTCCATGAGATTGACCGGGAACTGCGCGACCTGCTGAGTATTCGAGGTCTGACCGCGACCGAAATCAGGCAGGCGAAAGACGCCGATATTTTCACGCTGTCTCGTAATTTGAATTCGGCGGAAAGCATGGCGAACCTGTATGCCGAGGTAATCCGTTTCGACCTGGACGATAGCTTTTGGAACGGCCATGCGGACCGGGTCGAAGCCATGACGCCGGGCCAGTTCGAGCGGGCCGCCGCCAAACTGGTCCGGCCCGACGAGATGACGTGGATCGTGGTTGGCGACCTGGCGAAGATCGAAGCCAGCGTCAGGCAGCTGGGACTCGGCAGCGTCGAGGTGATCGACGCCAATGGAAAGCGTATTGGGGGCCGGTGAGAGGGCGTTGCGACAACCGGTTGAAGCCGCCGGGGCCTCCTCGATGCGAGTCGTGAGAGCCAGATGCTGCGCCCGAAATCTGCGGAGCCGAAATGGGGCGCGTCGCCTGCTGCAGCTTTACCAGGTCAACCAGCGCGCCAATATCGACGTGGGGAGCTGCCTCGAAACGCACCTTGGCGCACCCGTGGGACCTGGCGAAGGCATGGACAACCTGCTTTGACGAAGCGGGGCGCCCGACCCCATCTGGGTCCGCCTCCCCTGCCAGTCGAGGCTGCCCGCCATAGCGGGCCCGCAGCGCAGGCCTTGTCCAGTACGCCACCCGCGTCTGTCACCCTAGCGGCGTGTGAACGTCTAGAGTCGTTTCCATTTAGGTTGAAGCATATCCTGAGTTCCTCAGATAGTTGG
>CAXTOT010000111.1:0-14755 GCA_964245915.1 uncultured Lichenihabitans sp.
TTTAAGCAGGTGATCGGGGACGGGCTGCGCTCGCGCACGGATGACCGTCGGGCGAACGAGGTGGACATCGCCGTTCACGCGCTCAACCGCATGGTGGACCTCGGACGCTCGAGTTACGTCCGCACCGCCTAATTCTAGACGAGGCTGGGGTTACTGCGCCCGCTCTCCAGGTCTGTGCAACACGCCGGCAGCCCGACGCGGTGATGCCGGCGCTAGGATAATGGTACGATTAGTGCATGCTTATCCCAAGGTCTGATCGACCACTAAGGAGCCACGACGTGTCCTTGCCCATCGCGCTCGAACGCGGCAGCGAGCTGACTCTCCAGGAGCAGATCTATCGTTTCGTTCGCGACCAAATCCTGACCGGTCGCTATCCCGCCGGCCTGCAGCTTCCTTCGACCCGGGAGCTTGCGGATGGTTTGCGGGTGTCCCGCAACACGACCGTCCTCGCATACCAGTGGCTGTCGAGCGAGGGTTATATCGAGACCCGGCAACGCGCCGGCACCTACACGCGCCAGGTCATCTCGGAAGATGTCGAGATCGGTCCAACCGGTGCTTTCGCGGCGCTGCCGGGAGCACGCCCGTCGATCTCGCTAAAGATTGAGGCGCCGTTGCTGATCGACACTGCACGCAGGCGGCCGCAATTTGATTTCTGGTACGGCCGCGTCGATGCGCGCGAATTTCCGGCGAAGATCTGGGCCCGTCTGGTTGCAGACAGCCTGGCTTTTCCCAGAGGCGGCCTCACTGAATATGCACCGCAGGCGGGCCTCCTGGCCTTGCGGGACGCGATTAGCACGTATCTTTCGACAGCCAGAGGCATGATTGCCTCGGCCGAACGCATCCTGATCACTGCTGGCACCCAGGATGCGCTGAACATCATCTCGCGCCTGCTTGTCGCGCCCGGCACCACGGTTGCCATGGAAACGCCGGGGTATCGATCCGCTGCCACGGTCTTCCGGAGCTACGGTGCGGTGATCGCGCCGATTGAGATCGACAACCAGGGCATTGTCGCGTCCGCCTTGGCCGCAGCCGCACCCAAGCTGATCTATACGACCCCGTCCCATCAGTTCCCGACAGGGGCCGTCATGTCGTTGCAGCGTCGCCAAGCGCTGCTGGCCGTTGCCGAGGACGTCAACGCCTACGTCATCGAGGATGATTACGACGGAGAGATCATCTATGACAGGCCGCCTTTGGCGGCGCTCGCCGCGCTAGATCGCCACAGCCGAGTGATCTACATCGGCACCTTCTCCAAATCGGTTGGCGCAGGCATTCGGGTTGGGTTCCTGGTCGTGCCGCCTGAGCTCAGCCCGTGGGCGACGGCGATCAAAAGCCTGTCGAGCTACGGCCAGCCTTGGACGGAGCAGGCGGCGCTCGCGGCCTTTATCCGGGAGGGCCATTTCCATCGCCACCTGCGCCGCACTCGAACTCTCTACCGAACCCGCCGCGACACCCTCATCCGGGTTCTGCGCGACTGGCTAGGTCAGGATGTGACCATCACCGGCAGCGAATCGGGCTTGCACCTCGTCGTCCATCTCCCCAAAGGCTTTCCCTCTGCCGAATACGTGGTGGCGGCAGCGCACAAGCTGGACGTTGCCCTATACACGCTCGAACAGGCGGGTGCGACCGATGCGGGGCAGCGGGACCCGACCGAACGGCGGCTCGTCCTGGGATATGCCGCCTTGACGCCGTCGGAGATTGAGCAGGCGATCAACCGGGTCGCGAAGGTTATTAAGCAAAGCGACCGCCACCCCGGGACCGTGGCGTTCCCGGCGGAAGCCCGCATCGCGCTGTAGGCGACCTCCATCACGCGCCGGCCTCACCGCCCGTGGTTACCGGCCCGCCACGCTTCGACACGATAGCGGCCAGATTGTCGTCGAGGCGCTGCGCTGTCTTGCGGAACGCGGGAAGTTGCTGTGTGGCCGCCGCCGTCAACGCCGCAGCACCCTCCGATCCGAGCGCCGCCTCAAGTGTCGCTTTGTATTCGGGAATGCGGTTCCAGTCCGCGACGGTCGATGCGGTGATCTCGATGTGGCACTGGACGCCATAGGCGTGCCGCCCCCAGCGGAACGCCTGAACCGGGCAGGCCGCGTTCGCCGCAAGAACCTGTGCGCCCTCCGGCAGGCGCTGCACCTCCGCGCCATGCCATTGCAAGGTTTGGACCGTCGGCCCCAGCCCGGTGAGGAACGGGTCTTCCCGCCCGGCCGGGGTCAGCTCGATGGGGATCAGCCCGACCTCCGGCGTCCCCATCAGTCCCACCTTCCCGCCCAGCGCCTCCGCGAGCAACTGGTGGCCCAGGCAAATGCCGAGGTAGGGCCGGCCAAGGTCCCTCACCCAACGGCGGATTGCCGCCTTCTCCGGTATCAGCCACGGATGCTGGTCCTCCTGCCAGACGTCCATTGGCCCGCCCATGACGGCAAGGAGGTCGAACGACTCGAGGTCCGGGATCGACTCGCCCTCATCGAGCTCGACGGTGTGGCGCGTGCAACCTTTCGCGTCCCAGAAGTCCCGGAACACGCCGGGATGCTCGACGTCGACGTGCTGGAAAACAAGAATGCGCATTGTGCTTCCGTTCAGTGTTTCAAAGCCGGCGGCGCCAAGCCTGAGACCGCGATGATGCAACGCTGACGCTTATTAGTCAGCGGCATCGAGGACCTGCGGAACGCGCACGATCTCCACCTCGGTGCCATGCACCGTTGTGCTTTCCGCAATGTCGCTTTTACGTCCCGAAACCAATATGTTGACGTTCGCGTTGCCCGCGGAGGCGCTCGGCCAGCGTCCCTTGTAAACGATCCCCACGCCCGGCTGCGCCGCATCCGACAGCGACACGGTGAGCGGCAGCCGGCCATGCGCGTTAACGAGCATGACCGGATCGCCATCGGCAAGTCCGCGCCGCGCGCAGTCGTCGGGGTGCAGCAGGACGGTTGGCGGGCCGATGCGCTTTCGGATCGCCTCATCATTGCCGTAGCTCGAGTTCATCAGCCATGGCGACGCCGGCGACAGGATCCGGATCAGACCGTTGCACGACCGCTCGTCGGCGTAAGGCTGGGGCACGCGGGGCAGGCCCTGTTCCGTGGCCCTCGCGCTCGCCAACTCGATCCGTCCGGAGGGTGTCGCGAAGCGAAGGTCCGCGAACTGCACCCGCGGCTCGGGAAACAGCGTCACGGTCCCAGCAGCGGCCAGGTCCGCAAAAGACCCGGTGAACGGCGTCTGCGCCAGCAGGCGCGCGATCAGGTCGGCGTCGGTCTCGTGTAGCTCGGCGTCGTCGTAGCCCAGGGCGGCGGCGAGCCGGCGGAAGATTTCCGCATTCGGCAACGCGGCGCCGGGCGGCTCGCCGGCCTTGACCTGCGCCGACAGCGTCAGGTCGAAGTAGGGCAGCACCAAGTCGTCGCACTCCAGGAAGCTGGCCGCCGGAAGGACGATGTCGGCGTAGGCGGTGGTGTCGGTATGGAACAGGTCGATAGCGACGTGGAACAGGTCCTCTCGCAGGAGAGCCTGGCGGACGCGCGCTTGCTCGGGCGACGACGCGGCCGGGTTGTTGTTCCAGTTCACCAACGCCTTGACTTGCTGCGGCGCCTCCAGCGCCGCCGCGAGGTCCATGTGGCTGATTGACCCCACGCCGTCGCGCGCGAGCGACGGCGCGGTCAGCGTCTCCAGGTCCACCCCGCGGATGGCCGCGCCGTTCATATATAGCAACCCGGCGCCGGCCTTCCCCAGGTTGCCGGTGAAGGCCACCAGAGCCGCAAGCGCGCGGAAGACGTTGCCGCCGGTCGGCTGGCGCTGAACTCCTTGGCCGAGCCATAGCAGCGAAGGACCGTTCGCATAAGCGAGCGCCGCCTCCTCGATCGTCTCGGCGGTTAGCCCGCAAAGCAGCGCGGCGCGCGCGGGCGTCATCTCCTCGATTGCGGCAACCAACTCCTCCCAGCCGAGCACATGCGCCTCCAGGAACGCCTTGTCGGCGAGCCCTCGCGTCCAGATCACGTTGAGGAACGCGAAGGCCAGCGCGCTGTCCGTCCCCGGCAGGAGCTTCAGATGCACGTCGGCGTCGCGCGCCGTCCCGTGACCGACGGGATCCACGACGACGACCTTGACGCCCGCCGCCTGCGCAGCCTTCAGCCAGACCCGATTTTGGTGCGGCGCCGAGTGCGACGGGTTGGCGCCCCAGACCAATATGGAGCAGGCATCCCTCACCGTCCGCGGATCGAAACCTTCGAGGGAGTCGCCGAACACGAGCGCCAGGGCCGCGTGGCCCGCCTTGTTGCACACGGTGTCCGGATCAACCTCGGTGGCGCCCATCCGGTTGAACAGCCGGCTCGGGAACCAGCCCCCGATCAGCCCAACCGTCCCCGTGTAGTGGGTGTGCAGGATGCTCCGTGACTGGCCGGCATCAACCAGGCCCCGGAACCGGCGCGCGATTTCGGCGAGCGCCTCCTGCCAGGTAATGGGGACGAATTCGCCCGCACCCTTGGCACCGACCCGCTTTAGTGGAGTGTCGAGGCGTAGCGGCCCCGCCCGCCAGGAGCCGTTATAGGCCAGCGCGCATTTGCCGCACAGACCGCCGCGCGAGATGGCATGGTCGCGGTCGCCCAGCACCTTGTCGATCACGCCGTCCTTGCAGATCACCGTGATGCCGCATGCGTCGTAGCAGTCCCGCGGGCATGTCGTCTTCACGTAGGTCTTTTCGGACATGGAAGCCTTTCTGGGTATTCGTATGAGGCATGGCGCTTGGGAACATCAGTGAGACGAGCCGAATCGGAATTGTCGGCTTCCGCAGTCTTCGCCTGAACCGTGCAAATATCTAAACCGCTGTGTATTTAGTGTCTGGCCGGATGCGACCGCTTCCACCGAACTGGTTTGGGACGGCGACAAGTGCCGGACCCGGTTGGGACCGCTAGCCTCCCCTTGCGTCCCAGCACAATTTCATGTGGTCGAGGATGCGGAGGAATTGAGGACTGTCCGGCTCCCGCCACGCGCTGAGGACGGAGTAATGATCCCTGCCCGCAGCCGGATAGACCTCTGCCCGGTTGCCCGCGGTGGCGTAGGCGTCATGGAAGGTTTCCGACTGGCGCCAGAACTCCGGCGTCTCGTCGGCGCCCCACAGGATCAGAAGCGGCGGCGCGCCCGGGCGCACCTGTGCCAGCGGGCTGCTCCGAAGGATTTGGTCGCCGTCCAGTTGCAGCTTGGGCTGCAGCCATGTGTAGCGGAGAGGCGCGAGGTCATACAGGCCGCTGAACGGGCAACCGCCCTTGATGACGTCCGCCGGCAACCCGTAGATCGCCTCCCAATCCGTCAGCGCCAGCATGGCGGCGAGGTGGCCGCCCGCGGAGTTTCCGGTCACGTAAATCCGGTCACGATCGCCGCCGAAGCTCTCGGCATGGCGATACGCCCAGGCCAGGGCCGCGCGGCACTGGCGCACGATCTCGTCGATCGTCACCCAGGGACACAGGGCGTAATCCAGGACCAGCGTGGTGATACCGTGATGCAGCGGCGCGGTCGCGATCCATCCCAGCGTCTCCTTGACGGGCCGTGGATCGGACCAGTAGCCGCCATGCATGTAAAGGAGGATCGGCGCGCCGGGCTCCGCGGCCGGGTAGATATCGAGGCGTTCGGCAAGGGTTGGGCCGTAATGGTGGTTCGCGATCCGTCCGGGCATCGCCAGCAAGCCCCGGTTCACCTCTGCACGGCCAGCACGGAGCGCCACCAAACCCTCTGGGGTCGTGACGGTACGCTCCGTGTCGTACTGGTCGTCGAGCTGCTCTTGTGTGGCGAATTGGCGGTAAAGCACCATAGGCTGAGCTCCTTGTGGCTGAGGCTGAGACCGCGCGACGCGGTCCCAGGCTGCCCGCCGTCAGTACATTTCGAAGTATTCGGTCTGCTCCCAATCCGTGACCGCCGACAAGAAGCGGTTGATCTCGCATTTCTTCAGTAAAAGCATGTAGTTGCGGAACTCCGCGCCCAACTCGGCCTCGATCACCTCGTCAGCGGCGAAGGCGTCCAAGGCCTCCATCAGGCTGCCCGGCAGGATGGGACGGTCGGCCATGTAGGCCGCCCGAACCGGCTCGCCCGGGTCCATCCCCAGCCGGATGCCGTCTCTGCCCGCGATCAGTTGCGAAGCGATGTACAAATAGGGGTTGGCAGTCGGCTCCCCAATGCGGTTCTCGATCCGCGAGCCGGGGTCTCCGGGTCCCCCGATCACACGCAGCATGGACCCCCGGTTCTCATGCGCCCACGCGACCTTATAGGGCGCGAAGCCGTCCGGACGCTGGCGCTTGTATCCGTTAATGGTGGGCGTCGTGAGCACCGACGTGCCCGGCGCGTGCTTTAGCAGGCCACCCAGGTAGGACATGCCGGTGGCCGACAGCGGGCCAGGCCCGTCATCCGCAACGAAGGCGTTCCGGCCGCCCTTGGTCAAGGATTGGTGCATGTGCCAGCCGCTCGGGAACGCCCCCTCGACCTTGGGCTGCGCCATGAAGCTCGCGTGCAGGCCGTTGCGGCGGCAGAGCTGTTTGACCGCGGACCGGAACAGCAACGCGGAGTCGGCCCCCTCCAGCGCCCCCATCGGCTTGAACGTTACCTCGCACTGGCCCGGCCCCCATTCGATTTCGACCGTAGACAGCGGCAGGCCAAGCTTTTCGACGTTCTCCTGCAGCATGGACATGATGGGTTCGATCTCATCTCCACGGCTTTCCGTTAAGTATTGGTAGCCATGGGAGATCATCGAGACCTCAGGCGCCGCAGGCGGAAAACCGGAGAAGCGCGGTTCGAGCTTCGGATCCACCATGCGGAAGATGTAGAACTCGAACTCTAATCCGACCGTCATGTCGAAACCGTCCTGGGCCAGCCGCTCCAATTGGTTTCTCAGGACCTGCCGGGTCGAGAGGACACAAGGCTTGCCGTTGGAGAAGTAGGCGTCGCTCAGGCACCAGCCGGTGTCCTTCACCCACGGCAGCACGCGGAAAGTGAATGGGTCCGGGACGAGCACGCCGTCGCCAAGGCCGATAAGCTCGGGAATGTTGAGGGCGTTCTCCGCGCTGAAGGGCGGCACGATCGGATGGTTGGTGGTGTCCACGATCGCCGGAAGAAGCTGGAAATCCTTGCCGCTGCGCAGGTTGGATTTGAACTCCTCCGCAGTGACCGTCTTGCCCCGGACGATGCCGTGCTGATCTCCCCAGCCAATGCGGATATTCCGGATGCCATCCTTCTCGACACGCTTGATCACCGCCTCGGCTTGCTTCGTCTGGTCCTCTGTCCACAGGCCGTGGCGTTCGATGAACCGGGCTTGGTCGCCAATCATCAGCATTCTCCGTTTCTAGGTCGTTCGCAGTTAGGCCAAGTCACCCCAGCGCGTGCACCGGCGTGGCGCAGCAAGAGCGACGGCACCTCGGCGCCCCACGAAAGTACAACGAGCGTGACTTGGCGGTTGGGCGTGAATGTTAAGCTTTAGTCTCATCAATATTGTATGAATACCGGATAAGCGTCTCGGTCGACCCCACAACCCTCTTCCGACAGCATCGGGAGATCAAGGACCAGAAGCGGGAAATTCAATGATGCCACCAGGCGCGTCGCGAATGGGTCAAAACCCTGGATGCATCACCGGCATTCAATCGTTCTATGTTCTGCCGTTAAGAAACATTATTTGCACAGATTTTACTCTCTATAAGCCTTTATAGTGTGCGTACATTGAAGGATGCCTGGACTTTCGGCAGTGGCACCATCAATCCGGCCCTGTCTGGCTCTTTACGCACACCCGCCCTCATTGGCTTCTGGACCAGGTATCCAGACCGCGGCTGGCTTGGCCTGATGACCACATCTCTGCTGACGATCGCCGCAGGCTGGGCGTCGCCACAGTCAACCAGGCTGGGTGTTTCGTGGCCGGCAAGTCCGTCTGTGTCGCTACATAAAGGAGTGCAATAATGTCCAGGATGCTATCGCTACTTGCTGCATCCACGATCCTACTCTCGGCGGCCGGTGCCCATGCCAAGAATTGGTATCCGCTGCTGGTGGATGTGTCGGAGCCGGCCTTTTCCGCAGACGCAAAGGTCAGGGAAGTCGAATACACGCCCTTGATGCGGGCGAAAGAGCGATACCCGCTCTGTGTCTCCTTCCCCCATATGAAGGACGCATACTGGATCGGGGTGGATTACGGCATCATCGCACAGGCACGGGACGAAGGGGTCAGGGTGCAGTTGCTGGAGGCCGGCGGCTACACAAACCTCAGCAAGCAACTTGCGCAGATCGAGGACTGCGTGTCCGCGGGCGCGAAGGCTGTCATCGTCGGAGGCATCTCCCAGGACGGCCTGACCAACCTCGTCACCAGCCTGAAGTCGAAAGGCATTCCGGTCATCGACGTCATCAACGGCATTCACGCCCCCGTGGCCGCAAAGGCACTGGTGTCGTGGGTCGTGCTTGGCCGCATTGTGGGCAACTACATGGCGTCGCGCCATCCGGCGGGATCGCCGCCCGTCAAGATCGTCTGGCTGCCGGGTCCAGCCGGCGCCGGATGGGTCGAGGACAGCAACATCGGCTTCCTCCAGGCGCTCAAGGGCTCTTCCGTCGAGGTCGTGGACGTGAAGTACGGAGATACGGGCAAGGAGGTCCAGGCCAAGCTGGTCGAGGACATGCTGCAAACCCATCCCGACATCGACTACATCGTCGGGACTGCCGTCACGGCAGAGGCTGCGATCCCGATCCTGCGGTCACGGGGCCTAACCGACAAGATCAAGGTCGTCGCCGATTACTACACGCCCGGCATCGACCAATTGCTCCGCAGCGGCAGGATCTTGGCGGCTCCCACGGACAAGCCGGTCATCCAGGGCCGGCTCGCGGTCGACGAGGCCGTGCGGGTCATCGAGGGGAGCTTGGAATACGCTCACGCGGGCCCGATCATCGAGATGGTGGACAAGGATAGCGTGAAGTCGCTCGACATGACCACGACCCTGGCGCCGGACTCGTTCAAGCCGACCTTTTCGGTCGAATGAGCGAACCCAAGCGCGGCCGCCGTGCTGACCACGGGGCCGAGCCCTGTTCCTTGCATCCGCCAAGTTCAAGCAGCCACTTGGCCCGGCGGGCGATAACGGCATCTGGTGAAGGTCGTCGAATGTCTCCCGACGTGACATGGTCGCGTAAGCCCGGCGATCCGCCATTGCTTGAACTGGTCAAGGTCAGCAAGCATTATCCCGGCGTGGTCGCCCTCGACCGTATTGATTTCAACCTCAAGATGGGCGAGGTGCACGTCGTCTTCGGCGAGAACGGGGCTGGCAAGTCCACGCTGATCTCGATCATCGCCGGCGCGACCCAGCGGTCCAGCGGCGACATGCTGATGCACGGATACGCCGCCGAGTTCTCGTCGGTGCACCAGGCCCGCGCGCTTGGCATCACCACGGTATTCCAGGAATTCTCTCTCGTGCCATCGATGTCGGTCGAGGAGAACCTTTTCCTCGGCTCGGAGATCACCAAGCGTGGGCTGCTGGACAAGCGCGCGCTGCAGTCCGCGTGCATGGACATCCTGCACAAGCTCGCGTTCGACCTCGATCCCCGCCGGATCGTCTCGACGCTGTCGCGGGCCGAGCAGCAGATGGTTGAGATCGCGCGCGCGTTCCGATCCGATCTGTCGGTCCTCATTTTGGACGAGCCGACGGCCAGCCTGACCGACAAGGAAACCGACCGGCTGTTCGAGCTTGTGGCCCAGGTGAAGGCGCGTGGCGTCGGCATCATCTACATCACCCACCGCATGAACGAGATCGAGCGCATCGCCGACCGGATTACCGTCCTGCGGGACGGCAAGCACGTCACGACGGTGGAGGCCGCGGACGTGAGCGGCGACGACTTGGTCCGGCTGATGACAGGTCGGGTTGTCGGGCAGATCTTCCCACAAATCCGATGCGCCCCCGGCGAGGTGCTGCTCCAGATCGAGGGCTTGACCACGACTTCAGGGTCGGTGCGGGACGCGTCGGTGTCGGTTCGGCGCGGCGAGATCGTCGGATTCGCCGGGTTGATCGGCTCAGGCAAGTCCGAGGTCATCCGCACCGCCTTCGGGTTGGAGCGCATCGCGGCGGGGAGGATCCTTCTCCACGGGCGGGACGTTGCGGGCAAATCACAGCACGACCTGCTTTCGGCGGGCTTCATGTATCTTCCGGGCGACCGCAAGGCTGAGGGCCTCGTCATGATGCGGTCCTGCCGCGAGAACGTCGCCCTGGCCGCCCTGGACCAGAACCTCCGCTCCGGCGTGTTCCTGGATCGCGGGGCGGAGTCGGCGACGGCCCGGGGAATGCTGCGACAGATGGAGCTTCAACCGCTGCGGCCGGAACAGGCGGTGGAAAGCTTCTCCGGAGGCAACCAGCAGAAGGTCCTGCTCGGCCGAAGCCTGTCGCGGCCAACTTCGGTCTATGCCTTCGATGAGCCGACGGTCGGCGTGGACGTGGGGACGCGGGCCTCGATCTACCGGTTCATCGGCCGTCTTTGCGAGGCCGGGGCTGCCATCATCCTCATCTCATCGGACCTGCCGGAGATTACCAATCTGGCGCACCGGGCCTACGTCTTTGCGGGTGGCAAGGTTCGCGCGGAGCTCCCGCAAGGCAAGCTGAGCGAGCAAGAAATACTGCCCTACTTTTTCGTGCAGGACGCCGATCCGTA
Source organism: uncultured Lichenihabitans sp. (assembly GCA_964245915.1). Lineage (GTDB taxonomy): Bacteria > Pseudomonadota > Alphaproteobacteria > Rhizobiales > Beijerinckiaceae > Lichenihabitans. The sequence continues at coordinate 10,630 of CAXTOT010000111.1, forward strand.
TCGTCAGCTCGGCTTTGGAGAGTAGAATGTCGGTCACCGATCAGCCCCGTTTGCAGCAACCTTCTGGCCAGACCCTAAAGAGGATTTTCGTCAGGCTGGGCGTGTTGCCGTTTCTGCTCGCCCTTGCCTTTGTCATATTTTCCTTGATGTCCTCGAAGTTCCTGGGTCCAGCCAACCTGATGAACGTCGTCAGGCAATCCGTATTTCTCGCGATCGTATCGCTCGGGCAGATGATGGTGTTGCTGACCGGCGGGTTCGATCTGTCGGTAGGCACGATCCTGGCGCTCACGTCCGTCGTCACAGCCACGGCGATGGCGGCGGCGGCGGCGGCGATGCCGGATCTCATCCCGCTGGCGATCGGTCTGGGCTGCCTTGCAGGCGTCGCGGCTGGCGCTGCCATTGGCTTGGTCAACGGGATCGGCGTGGCACTTTTCGGCGTGTCGCCATTCATCATGACGCTTGGCGTGTCGTCGATCGGTTTCGGCGTGGCGCTGTTCCTGACGGGCGGCACACCCGTGTATGGCATGCCGCCCGTTTTCGGAGACGTGATCGGATTTGGCACCCTCCTTTTGGTTCCGGCGCCGATCTGGGCCGCGATCCTGCTGGTGGCCGTTTCCTACCTGCTCGTGAACTGGACCCGCTTCGGCCGCACGCTGTATGCCGTCGGAGGCAATCCCCGGGCGGCGCTGCTCTCGGGCATCAACACGACCCGCACCCAGCTCCTTGTTTACGTCTTGTCGGCGTTGCTGGCCTCGATCGCCGGGGTCCTCCTTACGGCCCGGCTCGACTCCGGGGAAGCAAACATCGGCAACTCGATGCCGTTGGAATCCATCGCTGCATGCGTCATCGCGGGCGTGAGCCTGCGCGGCGGCCTGGGCAGAATCGAGAACGTGGTTCTTGGCGCGCTGTTCATAAACCTCGTTCAGAATGGGATGAACCTGGGACAGATCCAATCTTACCTTCAGACTGTCGTAATCGGCGTGATACTGATCCTGGCCGTTATCGCCGATCAAATCCGGCTCCGCTACATCGCAGATCTCCGGAGATAGGTGTCTACCTGTGATCAGTACCGTCTTGCATAGGGTCGATCATGGCAAGTAAATGGGCAAATGTTGCGCATTAGATCTCATTCCGGCGTTGCGTGCAGGCGCATGGCTACCTGCTGACCCGCCTCGTCCACGGCTGGCCAAATGCGCGCATCGACGAGCTGATGCCATGGAACTGGACCAAGCGATCCAACGGGCCGCTGCCGACCGCACCAGAGGGCCGACGCCCGTCCATCCGTATCGCAACCTACTAATTGCTACTTCGCCACCGGACGCGGGCCACCATCGCGACCCAGCTCTATAGCGCCATTGCACCTACGACTTCTACGACCAGTGCCCGCATCGGATGGCATGTGCACGCTATGCGTCCTACTTACCCAAGAGCTCCGCGAAAGCGCTGCTGCTGGAGGGCAAGGCGAACCTATTGCGGCTGCACTAGGAGATCCCGCTCAACGATACCGAGCTAAGAGCAGTCGACGAGGGAATCGCCGCTCACGACGAGCTGGTTACAAGGCTCGCGGACGTCCCGACCCCGGACGGGGCGACGCCTCGGTAGATTGGCGCAGAGTGGTGAGGAAGCGCTTGTACCGCACTCTCGGTGGGCGTTCACGAGATAGGCTGCGATGCCGACTCGAAATCCAAGGCAAGAAACGGAGTTCCTTCCATGCCTTCGCGGTCTACCGGTCGCCATGGATCAGTAGACATCCCGGTGTTCACTGGCTCCCTCAAGCACATGGCAGCAACGCGAAGGAAGAACCATGTCCAAGGAACAGGAAAACAAGACGATCATCGGCCAGTGGTTCGCGGGCTTCTGGGGTAACCCGTGGAAGCCGGAGATCATCAACGAACTCGCCGCGCCCGACATGCTCTTGCAGTATTCTCTGCACAATCCGCGCCGCGGTCAGGCCGATATCAAGGCGTTCATGACCGGGTTCCGCGAGGCGTTCCCGGATCTCAAGTTCGAGGGTGCGGCCGATCTCATTGCCGAGGGCGAGGTCGTGGTGGGTCGCTGGCAGGGTGGAGGCACGCACACCGGCCCGGCCTTCAGTGATTTCCTCATGGGCTCCCTCCCGGCCTCATCTGGTCGGAAGATGCATTTCACCGGCACGACCGTGCTTCGTGTCGAGAACGGCAAGATCGCAGAGGAGATCGGTTTGGACGATGGAGTGACTGCACTGACGCAGCTTGGGCTGATACGCGCCGCCTGGACGAGCGCAGTGGCCCAAGTCGACGACCAACGGCATTGACCAATTGGAGACGAACAGCCCTCGGGTGGCAGTGCCGTTCATATGCTGGCCGGATCGAATCCACTCACACCGTTTCGCTGCGCAAATCGAATGCGTGGGCTGCTGGGCGACAGGTCTTTTCGATTCGAAAGCAAGAGACGGAGCGCGGCGATACCCCGATCGGCGCACATTGAGGGTGAAAGCAACGAAGGATCGAGAGTGATGAGCACATCGATGACGAGGAGGCCGGCCCGGGACGGGACGGTTGTCGTGCAGGATCCGCGCTGGGCGCGGGTGGTCGCACGAGACAAGAGCGCCGATGGCCTGTTCTGGTACTCGGTGGCGACGACGGGCATCTACTGCAGGCCGTCCTGCCCGTCGCGGCCGGCCAACCCGAAGAACGTCGGTTTCTTCGACACGACCGCCACCGCCGAAGCGGCAGGCTTCCGCCCGTGCCGTCGCTGCAACCCGAACGGGCTGTCGGTCGAGGCGGAGAACACCGCGATCATTGCCAGAGCATGCCGGGCGATCGACGATGCGGACCAGGCACCCTCGCTGTCCGAGATGGCGGAAGCCGCGGACCTCAGCCCGTCGTACTTCCATCGTCTATTCAAGAGCGTCGCCGGCGTCACGCCGAAGGCCTACGCCGATGCACGCCGGGCAACGCGGGTCCGGGAAGAACTGGGGAGGACCGACACCGTGACGGAGGCGATCTACGGAGCCGGGTTCAACTCCAACGGCCGATTCTACTCGGCATCCACCACCATGCTGGGCATGACGCCTAGTCGCTACCGGTCCGGGGGCGTGGAGGAAGAACTGCGGTTCGCCATCGGCCAGTGTTCGCTGGGCGCCATCCTGGTGGCCTCCAGCACGAAGGGGGTCGCGGCCATCCTGATCGGCGACGACCCGGATGTCCTGGCCCGCGATCTGCAAGATCGCTTCCCCAAGGCTCACCTCGTCGGCGGCGACGCAGAGTTCGAGCAACGGGTGGCGGAGGTGGTCGGGTTCGTCGAGGCGCCTCAAATCGGCTTGGCCCTGCCGCTCGACGTCCGCGGGACGGCCTTCCAGCAGAGGGTGTGGCAGGCACTGCGGGAGATCCCTGCGGGCGCGACGGCAACCTACACCGGCATCGCCGCTCGGATCGGAGCGCCGAACTCCGTGCGGGCCGTGGCGGGCGCCTGTGCCGCCAACGTCCTGGCCGTGGCCATCCCCTGCCACCGCGTCGTCCGGCACGACGGCGCGCTGTCCGGTTATCGTTGGGGCGTCGAGCGCAAGCGAGAGCTCCTCATCCGGGAGGCACGGGCGTGAGCGCGACCGTGCGGGACCGCACCGTGGCCGGGCACGACGTCGAGGAGCGCGTCCAAGCGATCGACTGGCCCGCGGTCGCCGCCGACCTGGACAGCCAGGGCTGGGCGATGCTTTCGAGTCTTCTGACCCGGCCGGAGTGCGAGGAGACCGCCGGCCTTTACGCGGGCGATGGCCACTTCCGCAGCCGGGTCATCATGGCGCGCCACGGCTTCGGCCGGGGCGAATATCAATACTTCGCCTACCCCTTGCCGGAGCTGGTGGCCGCACTGCGCAGCGCGCTTTACGCCCGCCTAGCGCCTGTCGCCAACCGCTGGAACGAGGCGATGGGGGTGGCCGCGCGCTTCCCGGACGAGCACTCCGACTTTCTCGACCGCTGCCTTGCAGCGGGCCAAACGCGGCCGACGCCGCTGCTGCTGCAGTACGGGCCGGACGACTACAACTGCCTGCACCAGGACCTGTATGGCGAGCACGTCTTTCCCCTGCAGGTGGCAATCCTGCTGTCGGAGCCGGGCGAGGAGTTCGAGGGCGGCGAGTTCGTGCTGACCG
>CAXTOT010000112.1:0-14533 GCA_964245915.1 uncultured Lichenihabitans sp.
ACAGGATACTTCCCGCTAAGGGCTCACCTCCCGCGCCAGCGGGTTCGTTCAATCCTCCTCAAACACGCTCTTAGAGGTCGACGCTAAGATCACCTGGCAACGCCGCTCGAAGGGGCCGCTCTCGATCGGGATGAGCGAAAGGTCTTGCAAGACACAAAGACCTGCGCCACCTGGTTGGGCGGCCCGATCAATCCCAACATTCATGTCGGAAGTCGGATCCCACAACGAAGAACCGAGCTCGGCTTACCCAGGAAGCCCGATGATCGACCGCTAGAACTATCGAAAGCTCAGCCATGACCACCACAGTGGGCTGCTACCGGTTCAATGGACAGGCCGGTGAGCTAATTGCAACCTTGGCAGAGACCATTTCAATTCCACGGTCACCCGGCAGGCCGATACTTTCAAGATCGGCCTGGACCATCATGCCGCACAGCGCCTCAAGGCGTGTTCCCGCCTCCCATCCGAGCACTAGGCGAGCCTTAGCCGGGTTGCCGATCAGCAACTCAACTTCAGCGGGGCGGTAAAGGCTTTGATCGACCACCACCAAGGGTAACCCGTCCAGTACAGATACCCCACGCTCTTCCGCCCCCTTACCTCTCCACTCCAACTCCATGCCTGCGGCGCGGAACGATAGAGCGGCAAAGTCGCGAACCGTCTCGGTGCGGCCGGTCGCCAGGACAAAGCTGTCCGGCTCACTCACTTGGAGCATTGCTGCCATGCCCCGGACGTAATCGCGCGCGAAGCCCCAGTCCCGCTTTGCATCGAGGTTGCCGAGCTTCAGCTGAGTTTGAAGTTTAGCCTTGATGCGGGCTACCGCCATAGTGATTTTGCGCGTCACAAATTCGGGGCCGCGCAGCGGGGATTCGTGATTAAAGAGGATGCCGGATGCAGCGAAAATCCCAAATGCCTCGCGATAGTTGATCGTCATCCAGTGGGCGTAGAGCTTTGCTGCCCCGTATGGGCTGCGAGGGTAGAACGGTGTCTCTTCGTCCTGAGGAATTGCCCTAACCGCCCCGAACATTTCAGCCGAGGAGGCTTGATAAAATCGTATCCGGGGATTGATGGCGCGTATTGCCTCGAGCAGATGTACCGGACCGAAACCAGTAATCGCCCCAGTAGTGAGCGGCTGTTCAAATGAGACATGCACGAAGCTTTGAGCCGCGAGATTGTAAATTTCTTCTGGCTCGGTCTTCTGGATCAGTCGCACGCTAGCGCCGGCGTCTGTAACGTCATACTCTCTCAATTGAAGATTGGGATGGTCGACTAGGCCGAGCGCCTGGAGGCGCCAAAAGTTTAGTGTGCTGCTCCGCCGGTAGGTGCCGTGAACCCGATATCCCCGACTGAGTAAGAGTTCTGCGAGATACGCTCCGTCCTGCCCCGTAATCCCGGTCACGATCGCCACCTTCATGGCGCGAGTTCCAGTGACACACCTTCGACTTCTGGCTGAAGCCGATGCTCGGCCCACTTAGCCTCCACAAAGTCCCGAAACTTGCGACGGAAGGTCTCGGTTGAAAACCTTTCGGCGTGGACCCGAAGACGGGCCGGATCAAAACGAATTGTATCACGCTCGAACCGGTCAACCACATCATGAACGGCCTCAACCGTCTGAGACCAAAAGTGCAGTCCCGTCACCCCATCCAAAACCGTCTCGCTCGCGCCGCCTTTACCAAAGGCCAAAACCGGCGTCCCGCAGGCCTGTGCCTCCAGTGGTGTGATCCCAAAATCCTCCTCGGACGCAAAGAGGAACGCCTTGGCGCGTTGCATGTGGTCAAGCAGAACCGGGAAGCGCTGATAGCCCAAGACTTGCACATTCGATGACGCTCTCGCCTGGATATACTTGAGTAGTGGTCCCGCACCAATCACGACCAGGCGGCGGCCCGGCATGCTTCGGAACGCCTCCACTATCAGCTGGACTTTCTTGTAAGGAACAAGGCGGGATGACGTGAGATAAAACTCTTCCCGCAGTTGCGCTCCGATCACGAACCTGTCGGTAGCAACATGTGGATAGATTACGCTCGATCTGCGGCGGTATACCTTCCAGATTCTACGCCCTATGTAGGATGAGCAGGCTATGAAGTGGTCGACGCCATTCGCGGTTCGAGCGTCCCAGATCCGCATTCTGTGTAGAATGTATCGGATAAGAGCGCTCCGAAAACCCTTTCCCAATCTCGACTCTGCAAGGTATTGATGCTGAAAGTCCCACGCATAGCGCATCGGTGTGTAGCAGTAGCAGATGTGCAACTGATCCGGTCCGGTCAACACGCCCTTTGCAACAGCGTGACTATTGGATATGACAACATCGTATCCAGACAGATCGAATTGCTCAACAGCTACAGCCATTAACGGTAACAACCATCGATACAACGACCCGACACACGGAACGCTCTGAAGGAATGATGTCGCAACTGTAGTCCCCTCTAATTTTTGCTTATCCTCTTTAGACAGCTTTTCTATCAAGCAGAAGACATCAGCGGAAGGATAGACCGCGATCATCTCTACCAATACCTTATCCGCGCCAGCATATGTAGTCAGCCATTCATGTACGATCGCCACTCTCATATGAGTCACCCAGAGCTAGACAAATTGCCTTGGCTTAAGCGGCCGCATGCTCAACATCGTCGCGACCTATGCCGTTCCTTCACCACTACTGAAGTGGCCTAAGCTGGACAGGACTCCTTCCCATCTGTGGATTTCAAAGGACACAAACTGCCCGACCGGTGAACCTACGAAACACAGCCGCCAAGGTGATCCAACCTGGCTTCCGCCGGCGTCGCTTGGGCTCCAACTTCTTTGGATTTTGCAGACTGTTGGCCCGTTGCAGCTTGACTTTCAATGCCCCGCTCGCCTTTGAACATTGCCTCGGTTCTGGCCTTTGCCTCCTGGGCCTTTGTAGGATTAATACCGACCGCCACCCCTTATCCTCCTCGAGTTGGCCAACATTCATCGGAACAGGTCAACGAACCCGCCCCTGACGGAACTGTGGTCTGCAGAGGCCGGAAAAGAGATCTGACCCCGTCACAACAAGCAGCAACATCGATTGCTCGAATTTACGTCCGTCAGAACAACGACCGGCCGCGAGGCCGCGGGGTACCGTTTAAAACGCACCCAAGGATTCTTACCCGCGACTGCGATGTCAAACTGACGGCGTCGGCTATGGCGTCTTTGGGAGTGTGGCCACACCTAGAAACAATAATTAGACCGTCGAGTTGTGGACATAGGGATCTCGCATCCTGAGCGACAGATAAGGCCGTGATATCCAAAATGATGATGTCGTAAGATTTTCGTAGCAATTCAAGGAGCTGTCGTGTCTTCTCTTCGGCAGAGACATACGTGCGCTTCCGAGATTGTTCGCCGACAAGAACACCACGCACCTCGCATAAGTCACTTCGACTAGTGTCGACTATTTCCTGCTCCAATTTGCTGCGCCTGAAGGCGCTCTCACCTGCAAGAATCCGGCTGACCCGCCTCGGCGATCTTGTGTCAGAATCGACCAGAATTGCTCGATGACCCTGCATCGCATAAGCGTTTGCCAGGTTGTAGGCTATTGTGCTTTTACCCTCGCCCGGAAAGCAGGATGTGATCCCGATACATCTCACTTTCGACTCTGAGCACGCGAACTTTATCGACGTTTGTATTCCTCTTATATCATCTCCAAACGCCGAGTTCGGATCGTCAACCACCTTCGTTAGCATCCCAATACGGCTGTTTCCTCGCTTCTGCTTCCGAACGGAACCGAGAAATTTCAGCCCTGCGACTCTCTCAATGTCCCGTCTCACCTGTGTTGAATTGTCCAAGGCACGGTTTACAACTGCAAACAATATACCTGCCAGCAACCCCATGGCGGAGGAAAGGAGTAGCACCGGAACGGTTTTCGGCCAACTTCTCCCAGGCGGAACCGTAGCCGCTGTTATCACCCGGGCGTCTGCTGAAGGGAAGGTGTCGACGGCGATTTCACCCGATTCCACGCTTTGCCGCACGACAGCCAGCTTCTCGTGCAAATCATCAATACGGCTCTGTAGCAGCTCACCTCCGTTGGTTGCCGCCTCAAGATTAGCGCCTAGTTGATCGAGAATGTAAGCAGCCGCAACCGAGTTCGCCAGTCGGGCAGCCTTTCGCGGAGAGCGCGAGGAAAGCCCAATCGCCAAGACATAAGATTGGCCCAGACGCCGAACATTTAGGTTTCGCTCAAAGGTCGCCAGTCGGCGGCTCTCCGAATCGAGGCCGTCCTCAGGCGTTGAAGGTTCGGCCGACGAATCTGGTGTCGACTCCACAATACCCCGAAGATGCTCAATGGAGAACAACGCCTCCACCGATTTCAACATCGCACCACCGAACGACGCGGTTTTGCCGGCTGGCGCCGCGATGATATCGCTATACTCACCATCGGCATCGAGATGCTGATCCTTTAGCACCCTTCGCGAGATCCTGTCCGACTTCAGGATTTCAATTTGACTTTCAATTTGCGAGCTATCGATGGTGAATTGCATCAGACCCGCCTCATCCGTCCGATTCAGGATGCGGGGCTGCTTCGGGTCGATCAGGATCTCGGCGATTGCTACATAGGACGAATTCGCAAACTTCAGGTATGCGATTCCAGCACCCGCCCCTAGGATCAGAAAGGCAAGTAGCAGCAATGAATAGCTCCGAAGGAAGGTTAGGACTTCATTGAGGCCAACTCGTTCGACGTCGTTGGGAATGACATCGAATTTTTCAGTGTACTCTAGGGATAGTGTCGGATTTGCAGACATTTATACCGTCCCAAGGGCCATATTCCACAATTTATCCGAAGAAATAATATGCTTTTTCCTCTAATAGTTAGACATCCATTTTCGGGCTGCGTCAACTATGAATCTGTAGCGGCGGCAGGGCGGTGGTGTGAGGGTGGGCAATGCCTTTTAAGCCGTAGTTGTGAATATTGAAGTTGCCTGACCCAGCGATGTCGTCGGACTTGCACCCAATGACCCGCATGAGCGAAATGCATCAAACAAGGGCCACAATATTTAGATCGGCTGCAAAAAATTGGGATCTCGATGCACCTCATAAGGTGAGAATATCCTCCAGCGCCGTGAGGGACCTGGAGCCGCTAATTCATGTCTTCCAGCCACAGGCTGCTCCGTGGTGTCGACCCCTCCTGCGCTCTGTGTGACGGTTCGATACCTGGCACTACTTTGACGGGTAACTAAACCAGCCGGAGTAACCGTAGATTCGGGTGTCAGCATCGACTGACGGGCTGACCTGCGGTGGTCGTGGGCTGGCGGGGTCATCTGGAGCAATGGCTTGGTCGGTTTCTGGCGGAGCTTTCGCATCCGGCGCGTCGTCCAGGAGGGCGGTGGCCGATTGCGCCGAGACGGCCGTGCTGACAGGGTCGACGGCCGATTTGGCAACAGGATCGTAGGCCGGTGAAGTGCTTGACCGCACAGTCCGGTCGTTCGTCGACCAAAAGAGTATCGATCTGGACAAACCCGCCCGGTTTTTTGGGCTTGAGGCTTTTCGGCAAGCGCCGCGCGTAGCGCTCTTTGGTGGTGAGGCGGATCCTACGTGCGGTGGGATTGCGGCGCAATGTCGGCGCCCGGATCACGACGCCTCGGTCCATGAGCTTGCGCAGGAACGCCCGACCGTGTAGACCGATGCGTCTGCACCGCATCGCCGCAAGAGAGCCGCGAGCTTGCGTTCACCGTACATCGGGTTGTCCGCGCGGAGATCCTCCACGGCCCTGGCCAGGTCTGGAGACCAGGCGGGCTTGCGCACGCAATGGGGCCGGCACGACTTCGGCTCGGCATCGGCTTTCCAACTGTACAGCGTCGCCCGACTGACGCCGACGGCCCGCGCGGAATGAGTCAGGCGCCTCACCGAGAACGGCGAAACAAGACCGAATCATTCAGGGAGCCCCATACCACCCGTTATCAGCGAATAAACAAGAACTGACTGCCTGGAACTCAAACCGTCTAGATCCGCGCTCGTCGCCAACATTCCCTCAGAAGGAGGAACTAGGGCAGTCTTGTCAAATGTTACAAACTTGCAGGCTCCCCACAATGCATTTGCTACAAACTCTGCATCGTAAAACCCCCTTGTGTTTTCCCTCAGAAAATCACGCAGAAAATTCACAACATCATTTGACATCAACAGCAAATAATCTTGGTCACTGTAGCCAGGTGATGGTCTTACTAGGCGGCTAAATGACTCGATGATCTTACCATCTACCATGTGGCATTCGACAAACAACGAGACCAAATTTTGGAGCTTGGCGAGTGACGTCTTGTCCGATTGGACAATCGCCTTAACTTTTTCAGAGTAGATCTTCACTACTGGCTTCGTTACGGCTTCTATCAAGTCAAATTGAGATGGGAAATAGTAGCTAACAAGGGCTGGGGTCACGCCAACAAACTGTGCAATGTCCTTTCGACTGATTTCGCTCGATGACTGCGCCCTTATCAGATCGCGTGTGCCATTTACGATCTTCAATCGTCCTACCTCGTCGGCGCCGCGAAGAGGCCTGCCCTGCGCACGCTTGTCGCTCATGATTAAACTCTCCACTCGAAACCTTAGTCACTCGCCCGCAAGTTCCAGCCCTGCATAGATCGGGCCAATGACAGAGTCGTGTCGCCTTCCCAGGTCAAGTGCCCTGCGACCCGTCGCCGCAAGAGAACTTCCGCAGCAAGCGCCAGCAAAAAGAAAGAACGGCAAACCTAGATCCACAAAGCTTCCGGCGATAGAACTTGCGACCATGTAAGCGAAGCTGGCCGAGCGGCACGCTGCGCGGATAACGGCTTCGCTCTCGTCATACGTCGCCGGAGTTGTCCGGTGTCGCTGGGCAGGCTTGAGTGGCCTGCCCGATGCCTTTGCCGTCCTTTGTACCATTGTCCAACGTTCGGTCGTCATGGGTGGGCGCGGTAGAAGACTGAATATTATGAATAGGCAGTATGTGATCGAGCCAAAGACGCCGATGCTAGCTGGGACTGCTACCAGCCAGCTTGACGCTCTGACGCTGCCTAGCCCCGCACCAAGGCCGTAACTGCCAAAAAAAGCTGCGCCGGCCTGCCGGTTCCAAGAACCTCGCTCAACCCCGGATTGTGACTCGAGCTTGCTGCTGATCGTTTTTGCGAAGACCATTTCCGCCGTTGCTCGAAGGGGTGGTGACAGCCAAAGACAAGTCGCGAGTCCAGCTATCGTTAGAGGTACAAGGACCACCATTATGATCGTGTTCCGAGTGGCGCGGCGACCGATGATCTGGGCGAGCCCGAGCGCTTCGTACCAGATCGCCATCACCGCAAGACCGGCGTAACCGGTGGTTGAGGTCGTGAATACGAGGCAGACGACCGACAAAAATGCCGCGGCACCCGCAGACTTCGTATAAACCCCCTTCATCCATAACGTGAGCGTGAAAGCGAGCAAGCCGAGGGTCGCATAGGCGAACGAAGACGCCTCCGCAAAGGAGCCAACGATCCGCTTCAACCCCGCGATCTCGGCGTCGTCCAACATGCGGTAACTGGAATTACGCAGAAAGCTCATCGTGTATGTTACGCCTCCCCAATACGTGGCAAGGTCAATCCCCGCGAAAATCACGTTGACGAAGGCACAAATGATACCGGCTCTGGCCAGAGTTCTCAGCCCGCCGCCGTGGCTGTAGGCGTAGAAGATCAGAAAGCAAAAGAAGTCACCGATGAAATAAATCGATTGCGTGATGTTGCCTGACACGGGGGCGAGGGGCACGGCGATCAGGCTCTGGTCACCTGCCTCAGAATGGCCCACGATGAAGACGTCGAACGTACCAGCGAATAGACGCGGCAGCACAATTGCCGACATCAAGCCGTAGGCGAGGGTCAACAATAGCCAGAAACCTGCGCGAAAGTCCGAGAGGCTGCTAAGGCTCGCCTGCAGCAGCCTGGGCCGTAAGATTAGTCCAAGGCCCAAAAACAGGAGAAGAAGCTGCGCGGGCGGCAGGTTTGCACCTCCAAATGCGGTGAGAACGGTCGCGGCCGAGGCGCCCAGAAGCGTTGCGTTCAACAACGCATATGTCGCAAACCTAGGTCCAATAATAAGACACCAGACGCCAGCTAAGATCGTCATAACTCCGACCGCCTCGAGTGTCATTGGTCGCACATTGTTAGAGGCGCATAAGGAGTTAGAGGGGCATAGGGCGTTTGATGTGATCATCATTAAGCCAGGCTGTTAGGAGCGCAATTTAATTTTGGATTAAATTTGCGCCGGCGGCCTCTCCAGGGCAGAGTAATCAAGATTGACCCCGGCGCAATCGCCAAGGCTCGGGCAAAAAGCTCGTGTTGCAGCTCTGTCACACTATGGCCTTGGACATTAGGATCAGAAAGCGCGAGATGTTGCAGTCGAGATCAACTGTTACCCTGAACACGATCTATAATCTGGCCGGTTCAGTCGTCTCGATAGTCGTTTCAGTCATTACGGTTCCGATCTTTCTGCGAACGATCGGAGACGCGCGTTATGGCGTTCTTGCCCTTGTCTGGCTACTTCTGGGCTATTTTGGGCTGTTCGACTTAGGGTTATCCCGAGCCGCATCCAATCGCATTGCAAAGTTGCAAGACGCGCCGGGTCTGGTTCGCGAGCGCGTGTTTTGGACCGCCGTCTATCTGAATTCGGCACTCGGCCTGGTCGGTGCGCTGGTGCTCTACGCCGGCTTCTGGAGCGGCACACGTGTCGGGCTATGGTCAGGCGGGTTAGGCCCAGAGCTCGCGGGCATCCTACCCATCTTGTTGATGACCGTCCCACTTGGAACAGTTATGGGCGTTTTCATCGGTGTGGTGGAGGGGTGCGAACACTTCCTCCTGTCCAACATTATTCAGTCCACGTCGACAGTTTTAGTCCAGCTACTCTCGCTTTCAACGGCGCTTATATTCGGGCCGGATTTGCGCTACATCATCGTGGCTTCGGTCCTAACACGGGTCGTCATGGCACTGACCTTTGCGATAGCCGCTATACGAGTTCTGCCCGTCAGGGCAATTCGACCGCTCGACCGCACTGAAACGGCCGCTTTGCTGGGCTATGGGGGCTGGATCACGCTGACAAATCTTGTCGGGCCCATTCTGGCTAGCGTGGATCAGTTGGTAATCGGAGCCATCTATGGGCCCGTCGGGGTCGCGCGGTATGTCGTGCCGTTTGGCCTCGTTTCCAAGGCGTTGATCGTGCCCAACGCACTCGCAAAAGCTGTCTTTCCGAAGATGTCGCGTTCAGAGCCCGCGCATGCAGGTCAGCTGGCGGATTCCTCTACGCGCGTGCTGGGCGTCATTCTGACGTTGATGTGCGTCCCGGGCATCCTCCTAGCCAAGCCGTTTCTTGACCTGTGGGTCGGCGCAGACTTCGCCGCACGTGCCGCACCGATCGCTCACGTTCTCGTCGTGGGGATCTGGATCAATGGCCTCAGCGTTATCCCGTTCAGCCTGCTACAAGCCCAGGGCCGGCCCGACCTCGTCGCAAAATATCACCTTCTAGAGCTCCTCCCCTTCCTGCTAACGCTCTGGGTGGGCGTCGAGCTTATTGGGCCGCTCGGGGCGGCCTTCGCTTGGACGGCGCGTGCAATGCTGGATGGCTTTCTCCTGTTTCGGGGAGCAGCGATGAACGGCCAACAGTTACGCTGTCTGTTGCCCGGTATCGCTTTCATAGCCGTCGCTGAATTCTTCCCTTTACTTGCTGACCTTGCTGCTCTACCGAGTCTTCTGGCGGCGAGTCTGTTCGAGCTCGCCTGCCTCGGCTGGGCAATCTGGACCGCACCGGATCTCTTCCGATTTATGCGCTTGCGCCCTCGCCAAATATTGAAAGGGACATGAACGTGCAAGCCGCCGGAGGGCCGAAGATCAAGCATGAGCGGCATGATCTGAGCATTGCGGTTGGAGTGGCGACACGCGGTCGTCCCGCCGTTCTTCGAGCCTCGCTCGACATGATCGAGCGCCAAACGCGAGCCGCCGATCACGTCATCGTCGCTGCCGCATCTTCAGCCGACGCCGTCGGGCTTGAGAAGCTCTCGCTATCCCATGCACTTATCCTGGCTCAACCTGGGCTAACGAAGCAGCGGAACGCGGTGCTCGAGGCGGCGGCACACTTCGACGTTGTCGTGTTCTTTGACGACGATTTCCTACCTTCTGCAACCTATCTGGCCGAACTAGAGGCGTTGTTGACCGCGCACAGCGACGTGGTGCTTGCCACTGGTCATGTCATCGCGGACGGCATCGGCGGGCCGGGATTTTCCGTCATCGAGGGCGTTCGAAGGCTGGAGGGGGACGTCGCGCAAGAGCGGCCCATAGCGCCTTTCGAGTATCCGTACAATGTCTACGGATGCAATTTTGCCGTGCGGATGAGTGTCGTCAGTGCGTCCGGGGCTGCCTTCGATGAAAATCTGCCCCTGTACGGTTGGCTGGAGGATGTAGATTTCAGTCGCCGTCTCGCTTCGAAAGGGCGCATCGTCAAGAGTCAATCCCTTCGCGGTGTTCACCTTGGGGTGAAATCTGGTCGACAGCCCGGCATATTGTTGGGTTACTCGCAAATCGCCAACCCACTGTACTTGTTGGGAAAGGGACACTTCACCTTGCGTCGTGCCGTGTCGCAGATGATCAGAAATCTGGCCATGAATCTTTGGAAGTCATTCAGTCCCGAACCCTACGTCGATCGAAGAGGCCGATTGCAGGGGAATATCAAAGCCATCGGAGAGCTTGCGCGCGGTCGTCTCGACCCCCGACGGATCCTCTCATTGTGACGCGGGAGACGGAGGAATGGACTCTCTTGATCAATCGATCCGTCAAACTCTTCTATCGGGGGAAGGCATTCTGCCGACTGCGGCGCGCCAACCCGTTGCCGCTGGTGTCACCAGCTTGCCGCTTCGCCCCCTTGCGCGAAAGGCGCTGATGGGTGAGTCGGCCGGCGCGGCACCCCTAAACAGGGCCGTATTGCGGAGGTGAGCGCGATGTCAATCTCCGTTGCCATGGCGACCTTCAATGGCGCGCGCTTCGTTCGCCAGCAGTTGGACAGCATTGTAGATCAAAGCCACGCACCCACCGAGATCGTCGTGAGCGATGATGGGTCGACCGACGACACCGTTGCTGTCGTGGAAGAGTTCGCCAAAACCTCACCCGTCCCAATCCGGATCTTCACGAATTCTGCACAACTGGGTTATCGCGCAAATTTCATGCAGGCCGCTGCCCTTTGTGGATCGGACCTGATCGCGTTTTGCGACCAGGATGATGTCTGGGACCGGGATAAACTGCGCAGATGTGTCGGAGCCTTCGATCAGGCTGAGGTGCTCCTATGTTACCATAATGCTGTGGTCACTGACGAAAGCGGCAACGCGATCGGCGACTTGGGCGACTATAAAAGCGCGAAAGACATTTTTTTGGTACGGCGCGCACAAGACTTCTGGTTTAATGCGCACGGATTGGCGCAGGTCTTTCGGGCCGATCTTTTGCGATTTTCAGATCTGAGATTTTGTAGCCTCGACCACCGCAGCGAAGCCTCAGAGCCCTTGGCTCATGATCAATGGATTTTTGCTTTGGCGCTGGCCCTTGGCAAGGTGCGCTACATGCCGGATGTCCTCGTTCGATATCGGCAGCATGGCGGGAACGTCGTGGGCTTTCCCGGTGCGACCGACTGGCGCTCTTATCTGACCCGAGCCTCACACATGGGCGCTGCTCAATATCTCAGAATCGAAGGCGACGCCGAAGCCCGCGCATTAATCTTCAGAGCTATCGCGCGTCGTACTGAAGGGGCCGAACGACAACGGGCGATCGATGCATCCGAAGAATACTCCCGTCTGGCGGACCTCTATCGAGAACGGGCTAGGATCTTTAGTGAAACAAGCATGATGTCCCGCTGTGTAACGCTCTGCCGGATGCTTGTTCGTGGTTCTTATCGAAGTTATACCAAAACAGCACTCGGCCCTTCCGCCTTTCTCAAAGATTGCTCCTACGGCCTTGTCCTTAAAACAAGAAGATCGCGAGCATAGGTAATTTCTGCCAAGCTGTGCCTAAATCAACGCTCGCAATTTGGACGGAATGGCCCCTCGCGCCACAATTTTTGATAATCATTTCGCAATGCGTTTGGTGGGTTGCTCGATACGCCATCAAGCTTGCGACATGTCTGCGCAAGCGGACTTGTGGAAAGAATTATTTAACCTGCAAGTTAATTAATACTTCCTTGACAAGGCAAATAGTTAACAGTTTATTACGGCATTCCTTAGTTTTGCTTAGGGCAAGCAATCCATGCTGAGTGCCTCGAACAGTCCATATGAACTGGAAAAAACAGAGCGGGTTGAGACCCCAGTGGGAGGCGCCACCAAGCGCGCTTTCGACCTCACAACCGGAATATTAATTTTGGTGATTATCGCTCCCGTTCTCGCCGCAATCGCTGCAGCTATTTACCTCTCCGGGTCGGGCCGTGTTTTGTTTCGACACAGACGCGTTGGCTTCGGTGGTCGTGAATTCAGCTGCTACAAGTTCCGCTCCATGATCGAGAACAGCGAGACTGTTCTTCAGGCTCATCTGCGGGACAATGCTGCAGCAGCCGCCGAGTGGGCGCGAGATCAGAAGCTTAAAAACGACCCAAGGATCACTCCGATGGGCAGAATCCTACGCTCGTCCAGCTTGGACGAGCTGCCACAGGTGTTCAACGTCATCAAAGGTGAAATGAGCCTCGTTGGACCGCGGCCCATTGTGGCGAGCGAAGCCGAACGGTTCGGGCCCGAGTTTGAACGGTACAAGACGGCGAGGCCCGGCATAACTGGCCTGTGGCAGGTCAGCGGGCGAAGCAACTGTTCCTATGCGGAACGCATTCAGCACGATGCCAACTACGTCAAGGAGTGGTCGATGGCGCGCGATCTGATGATCATCGGCAAGACCACAAAGGTTGTGCTTTCTCGAAGGGGCAGCTTCTAGACCGTTAGGAGCGAAGTGCAACTCTGCCGTTGAAGGGTACGCCTAATGTATGGCCCTTATGAACTATTCACACTTTTCTTGTTTTCGATCATCATTCGTTGGAGAAACGTGGGATTTACAAATTCCTGCGCTGCGGCTTACGAGATTGCTGTCTCAACACTGTGTCTGCTGTGGTTCGTCGCGCTATGGAGCGCGCTGATGATCTTCGAACGGCGGGCCGCGATGATCAACGACTATGAGTAGATAAGTTCGTTTGTTAGCAACCCTGGAACGCCTCGTTATTTGATATCCACCGCTCAGTGTCAATAAGTTGTGATAACCATGAGAGTTGTTCATGTCGTTAAACATTGTAAACATGGTCACGGTAACGCGCACGTGGCAATTGATCTGGCTTGCGTGCAGTCTGCCGAAGGGTACAAGGTGGTGTATGCCAGCGAAGGGGGCGACTATGAAGGACTTCTCATTGACTCCGGGGTGACGCTGAGCAACATACCACAGAATCAGAGAAGCATGCTTGGCATGGCGAGCGCCGTCGCTAAGCTCGTTGGCATCTGCAAACGGTTCCGTCCGGATCTCCTTCACGCTCACATGATGTCCGGTGCCGTCGTGGGTTACGGCGCGTCACTCGCTACGGGTGTTCCGCTGGTCACGACCGTGCACAATTCCTTTGATCGGCACTCGTTCCTGATGCGGCTCGGCCATCGAGTTGTCGCCGTCAGCGAAGCCGAGCGCGATAGTCTTATATCCAGGGGGTACAACCCACGCAGGCTCAAGGTCGTCCTGAACGGTCCCAACGGCTCGCCGCGGGAAAGTACCGTACAAGACGGTCCCGATATTGTGGTCGAAACGCCTTGTGTTACGACCGTCTGCGGGCTCCACCAACGCAAGGGCGTCGGCGATCTTCTCACTGCCTTCGCTGTCGTTCACGCGGAGCATCCGGAGTGGCGGCTAAACATAGTTGGAGACGGGCCCGATCGGGAGGCTCTCAAGAAAATATCGAATGATATCGGGATTGCGGGCAGTGTGCGTTTCCTAGGTTCGGTTCCATCGCCCCGCAGCATTCTCAAACAATCCGCAATCTTCGTTCTCGCGTCTCATGCGGAGCCCTGTAGCCTTGCGGTAGGCGAAGCGCGAGCGTCTGCCTGCGCGATTGTCGCGACTGCGGTCGGCGGAACCCCGGAACTTCTACAACACGGCGAGGCCGGGCGGCTCGTCGATCCCGGCCGTCCTGATCAGATTGCCCGAGAACTCGGCCTTTTAATGAGCACCAAGGCCACGCTTTTGGAGTGGCGCGCCAGGGCCAAAGCCGGCTCGGAGCATCTCTACGTTGACCGCCTTTTTCGTGATTACGACGATGTCTATCGGGGTTTGATCACAGTCTAATTGTGAGCCGACGCGCTAGCCGCATGAACCGCCCCGGGTTTGCCGGAGGCTCCAACTCCTGAGAAGGTGGAGCCTGTGTGAGCAATACAACGAACAAGGTTGCGCCGGAAGTTCGCGAACGCGGGGTACGGATGTTTTTGACCACGAGCGGGATCATTCCTCGCGATGGGCAGCGGTGGTGTCGATCGCGGAGAAGATCGGCTGCGTGCCGCAGACGCTGCATGAGTGGGTGAAGAAGGCGGAGGTCAACAGCGGCAAGCGCG
>CAXTOT010000113.1:0-13943 GCA_964245915.1 uncultured Lichenihabitans sp.
CTTGCGGTATTTCTGGACGATCTCGCCCTGGTCGTTCATCAGGATGAGCGTGTTGTAGGGCGCCTTGTGGGGATGCTCCTCGTGCTGCTCGCCGGTGAGGGAAAACACGCCCCAGACCTTGGCCTTGCGACAGGCGTCGGCAAAGATCTCGGTCTCCTCGCCGGGGATCGTGGCGGCCGTCTCGTACATCTCCTTGGCATCGTACATGATGCCGTGCGTGGAATATTCGGGGAAGATCACGAGGTCCATGCCGGGCAGACCGGACTTCATGCCGATCAGCATTTCGGCAATCTTCTTGGCATTGGCAATGACTTCGGCCTTGGTATGCAGCCGGGGCATCTTGTAACTGACAACAGCAACGCCAACAGTGTCGTTGCTCGAGGAAATATCGCCGTGCAACATGGGACGTGTCCTTTAGGTTCGTCGTTGGTCTAGCCCGGTGGTGGGATGATACGTTGCTGGATGAGACCGGCGGCTCACACGGCAAGATGACGGTGGATGAGGTCGTCGCTGAGTTCGGCCTTGCTGCCCGACGCCGCGACGCGTCCCTTTTCCATGATGACGAAGACGTCGCCCGCCCTGCGGGCGAACGGGATGTTCTGCTCGACCAGGACAATGGTCAGTCCTTCCTCGCGGTTGAGCCGCAGGATGATGGCCTCGATCTCCTCGACGATGTTGGGCTGGATGCCCTCGGTCGGCTCGTCGAGCAACAGCACCCTGGGCTGGGCCGCGAGCGCGCGGGCGATGGCGAGCTGCTGCTGCTGGCCGCCCGACAAGAGGCCGCCGGCGCGGCCGAGGTTGTCGATCAGGTAGGGAAACAGCATCGGCACGAGGTCCGGGATCGCCTGCTTGCCGTCGGGGCGAGCGAAGGCGCCCATCAGGATGTTCTCGCGCACCGTGAAGTCCGGAATGATCTGGCGGCCCTGCGGCACGTAGGCGATGCCCGATCGCGCCCGCAGGTAGGTCGGCTTGTCGCCGATGCTCGTGCCGCTCAGTTCGATGCGGCCGGTGGCCTTGTCGGTGAGGCCCATGAGGGTCCTCAAGAGCGTGGTCTTGCCGGTGCCGTTGCGCCCGAGCACCGACAGGATCTGCTTCTCGCCAACGGCCAGCGAAACGTCGTGCAGGATGTGGCTGCGGTCGTAGAAGCTGTTGACGTCGGAGAGGGCCAGCATCAGTGAATCCCTCCCGAACCGAGATAGGCTTGCTTGACCTTGGGGTCGTTCTCGATCGCCGCGATGTTGCCTTCGGCGATGATCTGACCGAGGTGCAATACCGTGATCCGCTCCGCGATCTCACGCACGAAGGCCATGTCGTGCTCGACCACGATCAGCGTGTGCCGGCCCTTGAGGTCCTTGATGATCTGCGCCGTCTTCTGCGTCTCACCCGCGGTCATGCCGGCGGTCGGCTCGTCGAGCAGCAGGACCTTGGGATTCTGCACGATGAGCAGCCCGAGTTCGAGCCATTGCGTCTGCCCATGCGAGAGGTTGGCCGCCGTCTCGCCCGCGACGTCACGCAAGGCCACGAGATCCATGACTTCCTCGAGACGGTCGCGGCTCGGCTTCGGAAAACCGAAGCGAAGATTGGAGAAGACACCGCGGCCAGGGCAACTGGCGACTTCGAGGTTGCGGCGGACCGTCAGCTCCTTGAAGACGCTAGGAATCTGAAATTTTCGACCGAGGCCGGCCCGGGCGATGACGTGCTCGTCCCGGTTGGTGATGTCCCGGTCGAAAAGGAAGACGCGACCTTCGGTGCTCGGGGTCTTGCCCGAGATGAGGTCCATCAGCGTCGTCTTGCCAGCCCCGTTGGCGCCGAGCAGCACCCGGAGCTCCCCGTCCTCTACGGTCGTAGAGACGCTGGAGACCGCCTTGAACCCGGAAAAGCTGACGCCGAGCCCGTCGAGCGTGAGAGCGATAGCCATCACGCGGCCCCTTTGCTTTCCGTTACCGGAAGGGCGTCCCGCGTCGGCTCGGCCCGGCCCGGCACGTCGCTCCGCTCCGCGCGGCCGAGAAGGGCGTCTAGCGCATCGTTGGCGAGCCCCGCCAGGCCCCGCGGCAGAAACAGCACGACCGCGATGAAGATCACGCCGATGATGGCGCGCCAAGATTCCACGAGCGCCTGCGTTTCGCTCATCCCAGCCTCGATCATGTTGATCAGGATGGCGCCGATGCAGGCCCCGAGGATCGAGTTCCGCCCACCCACCGCGGCCCAGACCACCATGGTAATGGAGAAGCCGAGGTCCATGAAGGTCGGCGAGGCAAACTCGGCGACGTTCACGTAGAGCAGCCCAGCCAAGCCCGCGATGGCGGCCGACACCGCGAAGAAGAAGATCTGGTAATTCGGCACGTCGAAGCCGAGGTACCGTGCGCGGTTCGCGTCATCGCGGACCGCTTGAAGCACGAGGCCTGCGCGGGTCTCGACAAGCAATCGCGTGCCGATCAGCACCAGCGCCAGCGCGATGGCCACGGTGTAATAGGTGACCTTGCTATAGGAGTCGAAGGACAGATCGCCGATCGCGAAGTTGCCGAGATCCGTCAATCCGTTGAAGCCATTCGTGAGCGGCTGGCCGTTGATGATCAGCAGGCGCACGAGCAGCACCAAGGCGAGCGTGATGATGGAGATGAACACGCCCGCGATGCGCTTGCGGAAGATGATGGTCCCCATCAAGGCCGCAATGACCGTGGGCACCACGATCGCCATGACGAGGCCGAACCACTCCGACTGGAAGGGTATCCAGAGGAACGAGGTTTTGGTGATGCAGCAGAGATCCGCCTTGGCGCCAGGCTCGGCGTTCCAGAACATGAAATCGGGAACCGGGGTGTCGGAACCGCCCTGCATGCTCGTGTTGCTGGCGAGCTTCAGCGACATCGCCATCATGTAGGCGCCGGCGCCGAAGAACAGGCCTTGGCCGAGATTGAGAATGCCGGCGTAACCCCACGACAGACAGATGGCGACGCCGAGCATCCCGTAAACGAGGTATTTGGCGATTCGGTTGATCCAGAACTCGCCCATGAACAGGGGGAGCACCAGGATGAGCGCGATGAAGACCGCATAGGCGGCCAGTTCGACGCTTCGCTTGGAGAGCATGGCTCAGCGCCCCTTGTAGGAGAACAGGCCCTTGGGCTTGAACACAATGATCAGGATGACCACCGCGAACACCACAGCGCGCGCCAGGATATCGTTGCTGCCGGCGGCCACAAAACCGTTGATCTGACCAAGAAGCCCGGAGGCCGCCAGGGTCCCGAACAGGCTGCCGACCCCGCCCACGACGACGACGAGGAAGCCATCCACAACAAGCGGCGTGCCCATGTCGGGGAATACGGTCTTCAGGCCGGACAGCATCACCCCCGCCACTCCGGCCAGGCCTGACCCGTAGGCGAAAGTCAGGGCGTTGACCCGCTCGACATCAATTCCGCAGGCGGCCGCCATCTTGGAATTGCGCATGATGGCGCGAACCTGAGTCCCGATCGGCAGGCGATAGAGGATGAACCAGGTCAGTGCCGTCAGCAGCAGCGCGATCACGATGACTAGAGCCCGGTAGACGTTGATGTCGACGCCGAGCATCGTGATCGAACCCGTCATCCAGGCGGGTACATCGACCTTTTGGAGGCCGGATCCGAGCCCCTCGATGTGCCGGCCGAAGAACGACGCCCCAAACTCGAGCCGCACCGCCTGCTGCAGCAGGATAGCCACCCCCCAGGTCGCCAGCAGGGTGTCGAGGAGCCGTCCATAAAGATGACGCACGATGAACTTCTCGATCGCCAAACCGATCAGCCCGGTGACGATGAAGGCCAGCGGGATTGAGGCCAAGAAACCGACATGCAGCCAGATGCCGCTCATCACGGTGGTGTAGGCCCCCACCATCACGAGGTCGCCATGCGCCATGTTGATCACCCCCATGGCCCCGTAGGTGATGGCCAATCCGAGCGCGATGAGCAGGAGAATGGACCCGAGGCTGAGGCCGATGAGGATGATTTCGGTCATCGTGACGTGCCACTCAGGCAAAAGATTATGGCCGACGGCACCGTGCCGACGGCCAGATGGCGAAAGTCAGCCCTTGAGCTTGCGTGGGTCGACGCCTTTGGGGGTGCAGAAAAGGTTCTGCTCGGTCTCGCCATAGGCAGAGTAGGGGAGGGGCATGATCGGCGCCGGATAGGCGTCGACGATCTTGCCCTGTCCATCGGCCTGCCACTCGGCGATGCGCGGCGTCAGCCAGGTGTGCAGGTTCTCGGGTTCGACCTTCACCATGCCGCCCGGGGACAAGAAGGTCTGGCCGCGCACCGCCTCACGGACCGCGTTCGGACTGGTGTCCTTAGCCTTCTCGACCGCCTGCTTCCACAGGAACACCTGGAAGTAGGCCGAGCACATGGCGTGGTGGGTGACCGCCTTGGGATCCTTCACGAAGGCGCGATAGCGCTCGACGAAGGATTTGTTCTCGGGCGTGTCGATGGCCATGAAATAGGGGAACGACGTGTAGCTCCCCACGGCATATTCCGCCCCCATGGCGGCGATCTCGATCTCGGACGTGACGGTCGCGCAGATGGGCAGCTTGTCCATCGTCAGACCCTGGTTCTTATACTCCTTGTAGAACGAGATGACGGAATCGCCGACCACGTTCGACAGCACCACGTCGGCGCCCGACCCTTTGATCTTGTTGACCATCGAGCCCCATTCGGAATGACCAAGTTCGAGGTATTCGTCGGCCACGTACTTGCCGCCGTTCTTTTCGATCAAGATCTTGCAAACCTTGGCCATCTCCTTCGGGTAGATGTAATCCGAGCCGACGATGAAGAATGTTTTCTTGCCGAGCGTCTTGATGATCCAGGGAATGAAGTTGGACAATTGTTGGTTAGGAACTGCGCCGGTATAGACCACATTCTTCGAGCACTCGTACCCTTCGTAGTAGGTGGGGTAGAAGTACATCGCGTTGCGTTTCTCGAAGACCGGCAGTACGGCCTTGCGGCTGGCCGAGGTGTAGGACCCGAAGACGGTCGGAAGCTTGTCCTCGATGACGAGCTTGGACGCCTTCTCGTTGTAGGTCTTGGGATCGGAGGCGCCGTCCTCCTCGACCGCGCGCACTTGCTTGCCCATGACGCCGCCGCTGGCGTTGATCTCCGCAATCGCCATCAAGGTCGCATCATGCAGCGACTTTTCGATGATCGATAGGCCACCCGTCAGCGAGAACAAAACGCCGACGTCGATGGTGTCCGCCGCTTGCGCCGCGCTCGTGAAGAGGGAGGGCGACGCGAATGCGGCAGCTCCACCGAGACCTGTCTGCAGAAATGCGCGACGATTGAGATCCATCGTGTTGTCCTTTTGTGGGGTCGAGCGAAGAAACGTGTCGTACAGAATTGAGCCAGACCTCTTGAGCCGATCGACGAACAGCGAGGTGTCGGCCCGTTCCCGCCCGCTCGGAAGCAGGCCGCAACGAACAGCGGCAGGACAAAACGAAAAAAGCCCGCACGACCTCGTGAAAGGTCTTACGGGCTACACAGCCATGCAGAAGCCAACAACACTGTTGCTTCGCTAAATCATTCGACGCAGCACCATTGCTTGAGCGCCGAAGACAAGCAGAGTTAAGAACGGCTCAGTTTCGTTGTCAAGAGCTCATTCGCGTTGATGATCGCGCTGGCCATGTCCTCCATGGCCAACCGTTTGGCCATGGCCTGCCGGCGAATCGTCTCGTAGGCCTCGTCCTCGCTGAGTCCCTGGCCCTGCATGAGGATCGCCTTGGCGCGCTGGATCTTGTGGATGCCGGACAGCTTGCCTTCGAGCTTGCGCAGGCGCCTCTGTACCTCCCTGCGTTCGATCCACAACGTGCGGGCGATAATGACGTTGGTGAGCAGCCCGAAGGGACGGATCGGTTTGTCTACGACCGCGAGGGCGCCGCATTCAAGCACCACCTGCAGCGTCGCCGGGTTCTCATAGTCGACGATCGCGATCAGCGCCGCGGCCCGCTCCTCCCGCGAGCGCAGCAGCCGCCGGATCTCATCGCGGTGGTCGTAGTCGATCGCCAGCATGAGGACGTCGGCATTGACGGCCGGGCTTTCTGGGATGGGCCAGGCCGTGTCGACCGTGCAGCCGATGCGGCGCAGATGGTCGACGAGGTTCTTCCCCTCGACGTCGGGCGGATGAATCACCTGAACGCGGAGGTTGCGAAGATCGCGAAGGACGTTGGTGGCCATGCGGTCTCGCCGGTCAGCGTCGGACAGGGAGCACGTCGTCCGCCGACCAATCATCGAGGCTTTGAACGATGCAGTAGGGGTCAGGCTTGACCCGCATGCCGGGATTCCACACCGTCTGGAAGCGGCCGGCGGCGTCGAGGCGGGCGACACGCGGCCACAGGAATGTGTGGTTATTCTCGGCGTCGATCCGAACCCGCCCTTGCGGGGCGTCGAATTCCGCGCCGCGCAATTCGCGGATCATGTGCTCGGGATCGTCGCTGCCGGCGCGCGCGAGCGCCCGTGCGGCGAGGTGGACCTGAAAATAGCTCGCCTCGGCGCAGGCCGTCACTGGGGCCTGCGCACCGAACCGGCCCTTGTAGGCCTTGACGAAGCGGACGGCGGCCGGCGTGGACAGAGTCTCGAAGAAGGGTGCCGCCGTGATGTGTCCCTCGGCAACGGCCGGCGACATGCCCGCCACCTCGGCCTCGCTGGTCGTGAGACTTGCGATGGGCATGACGGACGGATCAAACCCCGCTTCATAATAGGCCTGGTAAAATCCGGGCGTCGCCTGTCCGACGATCGTCGAGAAGATGACGTCGGGCTTGAGTTTCTCGATCTGGCGGATCGGCTTGCGAAAATCCTCGTCGCCGGCGTCGAGCGGCAGATAGATCTCGTCCAAAACTTTGCCCCGGGACTGGACGACGAGGTCGGCGATGATGCGATTCGACTCGTAGGGAAAGACATAATTGGAACCAATCATCAGAAAGCGATTGCCATACGCCTCCAGTAGATATCGCGCTAATTGCAGTGAATTTTGGTTCGGAGATGCTCCCGTATAAAAACAATTCGGTGAATATTCGAAACCCTCATAGGGTGTTGGATAGAACAGTATGCCTCTCATCGCCTCAACGACAGGAATAGTTAACTTCCGGGTGCTCGACATATAGCAACCGAATATCAAACGAACCTGATCCGTTGTAAGAAGTCTCTCGGCAAGAGCACGGTAGTTCTTAGGAATAGAACCAGGGTCATAGATGATCGGCTCAATCGGCCGCCCCATGACACCGCCCGCGCTGTTGATTTCATCGATAGCCAACAGCGTGCCGTTCAGTTCAGTCTGCTCGATTGCCGCGGTGACGCCCGTCTGTGAGAACAGCACGCCTATCCGCCATGTCTGGCTTCCACTCATTCCTGCCTGCTGAACATCCGGTCGGTCCCTGGGAGACGATCACCCTCGGTCCACGCCACCACTCGGCTTAAGCACGCAGGGGGCACAGGAAGCAAGGTCATCGGGTTCTCGTTGGAGGCCAGAGCCGCCACGTCAATGCCGGAACAAGCTTTGCGTGGCCGATTTTGCCTATAGCTATTGCTTTGTCACGGGGATGAGGACCTCAACGAATGTCAGAGTAATCCGCTCCTACAGATCATTAACTCCCTCCAACTCGGTGGCGCCCTGGCTTCGGTCGGCGGCGGCCTGCTCCCGAGGCTCGGACTTCGACTCACGGTCCGGAACGCAGATCCGTCAAGCGAATGCCGCGATCGCCACGTCGGACAGACGCTGGAAGCGCAGCGCACTGTTGGCCTCCTCCATGAAGCCCGTGGTCAGGCAGACCATCGTGATGTCGCGTTCCGGATCGACCCAGAAATTCGTGGTGCCGGCCCCCATAGCGCCATAGGTGCGCGGACTGGCGAGGTGGCCGCAGTAGGTCGGCGCCAGTCCCTCGCCACGTAGGAAGAAGCCAAGGCCGAGGTTGGCCGCGAACAGCGGCCAGTTCTTCATCTCGCGCGCATAAGTCCACAGGTTGTTGGGCAGGGTGCCGGTGTGGTTCCGGGTCGCGAGCGCCAGCGTGGCGGGCGACAGGATCCGCTTGCCGTCCAATTGCCCGCCCTGCCGCAGGGCCTGCGCAAAGCGGTTGATGTCGGCGGCCGTCGACACGACACCGCCGGCGGGGATCTCGACGTCGCGGGCCGGGTCGAGGACCAGCGTGGCGCGCTGCATCAGCCCGGCCAGGTCGAACAGGCCGGGGCTCGGGTCCGACACTCGGGGCGTGACTGCACGGTCCGCGAGGGCGGGCGGCATCCCGAGCGCGGTGTCCGCCATGCCGAGCGGCGTGAAGACGTCGTCGCGGAGGATCGCGCGAAATCGCCGCTGGCCGCCGTCGACCACGCGGACGCAATGCGCCAGCACCGCATAGGCCATCATCGGCGAGTAGCTGACCGTCTCGCCGGGCGCAGCCTCGAGGCCCGCGTCGCAGATCGACGCCATCACGGCGTCGAGGTCGCCCAATTGCTCGGGCGGCACGTCGGGGGCTCGGGCCGGCATGCCGCCGGTGTGGCAGAGGAGTTGTCCGATCGTCACCCGCTGTTTTCCCTTGCGGGCGAAATCGGGAACGATCTCGCAGACGGGCGTGTTCAGGCGCAACCTGCCGCGCTCAACCTGCTGCAGCACGGTGACGGCGGTGAGCGGCTTGGCGATCGAGAAGATCGGAAACACACTGTCGGTCCGCATCGGCCGGCCAGCGAGACGATCCGCAAAGCCGATGGCTTCCTCGAACACCACCCGGCCGCTGACGGTCACGATCGTGACGGCGCCGTCGTAGGATCCGCGCTCGATGTCACGTGCGATGGTCTGGCTAAGACGGCTCGCGGCGGGAGCGTCCTCAAGCATGCGGCATGTCCCAGATCATCGACAGGATGCGTTCGCGCATGGCGACGAAATCGGGGCTCGACTTGATGGCCCGGATGTCCCGGTCACCCTGCAGCCGCGCGAACGGGCAGGGAATTACCTCGACGATGCGTCCGGGCCGGGGCGACATCACCACGACCGTGGTGCCGAGGTAGACCGCTTCCTCGACGCTATGGGTGATGAACACGATGGTCATGCCGCTGCGCCGCCACACGGCATGGAGCTCCTCCTGCATTTTCTCGCGCGTAAGGGCGTCGAGGGCGCCGAACGGCTCGTCCATCAACAGCAGTTCCGGGTCGTTGCAGAGCGCGCGCACGATGGCGAGCCGTTGCTGCATGCCGCCCGAAAGCTCGTAGGGGTAACGGTCGCGGAAGTCCCAAAGACCGACGAGCTTCAGCCATTGGTCGACCTTGGCGGCACGCGCCGGCTTGTTCATGCCACGCACCATCGGGCCGAAACCCGCATTATCGGCGACGGTCATCCAGGGGAACAGCGCCGGCTGCTGGAAGACCACGCCGCGGTCCGGCGCCGGGCCGCGGACCTGCACGCCGCCGACCAACACGGTCCCCGAATTCGGCAGCAGGAAACCCGCCAGGGTCTGCAGCAAGGTGGTCTTGCCGCAGCCGGAGGGGCCGACGATGCAGATGAAATCGCCCCGCCCGAACCGGAGCGAGGCGTGGTCGAGCGCCTGTACGGCGCCCGCATCCCGTCCATAGCGGACGCTGACGTCGTCGACGACGACGAAACCCGGTTGGTTCATCCGACGGCTTTGACAAGCGGGGCGGTGTTGATTCCCTTCTCGAACGTGGCGAGTGGCGGGGCGGAGCGGATGCTTTTCTGCACGACCAGGAAGTCGGCCGTGTCCTTGAGCACCTTGGCGAATTTACCGGGCTGGCCCGGCAGGCCGAGCCAGGCGGGTGTGAGCTGCTCCTTCAAGGCAATGAAGTCGTATTCCGCCATGTCGGCCTTGGCGACCGCGGGGGTGACGCCGGCATATTTTCCGACCATGGTGGCCGCGTCGTCCGGCTTGGCCACATAGAGATCGAGCGTCTTGCCGTAGGCCATGAGCATGGCCGCGACGGTGTCCGGGTTCTCGGCGTTCAATGTTGTCCGCGAGATGATCACGTCGGCGATCACATAGCCCGCTTGTTCAAGCTTGTCGTAGGTCTTGTAGACCTCGCCGCCGTTGGCGAGCAGCTTGGACTTCGCCGGGCTCCAGATGTAGCCCGCGTCGATGTCGCCGCGGATCCAGGCAGCCACGAGCGCATCGCCCCGCAGATCGAGCACGGTCACGTCGCGCTCGCTGAGACCGTTGGTCTTCAGGAAGCCGAGCGTGCGGAAATGCGAGGTCGAGCCGAACGGGGTCGCGACCTTCTTGCCCTTGAAGTCGGCCGGCGTTTTGATGTTCGAGGAGGTGCGGACCGTCATCTCCTCGGCCGGCCCGATGTTGTCCATCATGGCCACGACTTCGAAGGGGATGCCCTGGGCGAGTCCGGCGGCGGTCGGCGAGGAGCCGATGCCGAACCCGACGTCGATGCTGCCGGCAGCGATGCCGGTGTTGATCTCGGCGCCGCTGCTCACCTCGATCCAGTTCAGCTTGGTCTTGGCGGCATCCTGAATCCAGCCCTCGCCCTTGCCGATCATGAACGGGCTGGTGCCGACGAAGAAGGCGACGTTGATCTGCGCCGGCACGGCCGCCCTCGCAAAGCGTGGGCTGGCCAGGATGGCGCCGAGGGTCGCGGCGAACGTGCCGACAAAATGCCGGCGACCCATGGGGCTTAGAGATGTGTAGAGATCGTGGTTCACGGTTTTGACTCCTGTGGGGTTCAATGGCCGGCCCAGTGCACGGTCCGGCGCTCCACCGCCACCAGCAGGCGGTCGAGCGCGATGCCCATAAGGCCGATGATGACGATGCCGACGAAGACGTAGTCGGATCGCAGAAAGCGGCTGGCGTCGAAGATCATCCAGCCGATGCCCGAACTGCCCGCGATGATCTCCGCTGCGATCAAGGTGCCGTAGACCACCCCGATGGCGAGGCGCGCCCCGGTGAAGATCTCGGACAGCGCCGACGGGAACACCACGTAGCGGAAGATCTGCCACCGGGTCGCGCCGAGCGTCTGCGCCACCTGCACGCGGATCGTGGACACGTTGCGCACCCCGTCCCGGGCCGCCACCGCGGCGACCGGCAGGGCGGTGAGGAACAGCAACACGATCTTCGAGGTCTCGCCGATGCCGAACCAGATGATCAGCAGCACCAGATAGGCGAGTTGCGGCAAGGGCCGCAGGAACTCGACGAAGGGGGCGCAGATCGCGTCGATCAGCGGCACATAGCCCATCCCCAGGCCCAGCAGCGTACCCACGACCGCGCCGGTGCCGAAGCCCGCCCCGATGCGCACGAGACTGTCCTCGATATGCCCCAGCAATGTGCGGCTTTTGTAGCCGTCCTGAACAAGATCGGTCAGGGCCGACCAGAGCTCGCCCGGCGGCGGAACGAACAGATCGCTGACCGCACCGCTCAAGGTCGCGCCCAGCCAGAGCGTCAGCAGGACGAGGGCGCTGACAGCTGTCGCGATCCAGGGATTGGCGCGTGTTTTCACTCGCGCCCGCGCCAATGGACGACCCGCAGGTCGACGCTGAGAAGCAGTCGGCTCAGCGCCATGCCGAAGATGCCGAGCAGGATGATGCCAAGCAAAATGACATCGTTGCGCAGAAAGCGGCTCGCCGAAAAGACCATCCAGCCCAGCCCGTTGCTCGCGGTCATGAGTTCGGCCGCCACGACACTCGAAAAGGCACCCGCCAGGGCAATCCGCAGTCCCGTGAAGATCATCGACAGGGACGAGGGGAACACCACCATCGCGAAGATCTGCCGTGGCGAGGCGCCCAGCGCCTGCGCGACTTGGATGCGTTGCCGGCTGACCTGCCGAACGCCCGCCATAGCGGCGCTCGCGATGGTCGGGAACGCGCCCATGAACAGCAGCACGATCTTGGACAGGTCGCCGGCCCCGAACCAGAGGATCAGCAGCACGAGGTAGGACAGCGGCGGCAGCGGCCGCAAGAACTGGACGATATAGTTGCAGGCCCCTGCGGTGACCGGGCTCGTGCCCATCCAGAGCCCCAGGGGCACGCCCACGATCACGGCCAGTGCGAAGCCGGCAAAGCACCGCCACAGGGTCGCAACGATATTCTCGGCCAACGTCGTGTCGCGATAGCCGTTGTGCAGGATGTCCGTGAAGGCGGCAAAAACCTGCTGCGGGCTGGCGAGCAGGTCGGGCGAGACCAGGCCACCTGCGCACACAAAATACCAGATGAGCACGCCGGTCAGCACGGACGCGGCGCCGATCAGCGGTCTCGACAGATGCCACTCCCCCACACGCCGCATCCCGGAACCGCTCGACGAACGTCCAGAATTAAGCAAAATTGGTGCCACGGCTAGGCACGCCATGCACGGCGTCGATCGCGCCGAGGCCGCTAAGGAGCAACGCCATGAACCTGCCACACCGCGGCGTCGGCTGGGCGGCTTTGCAGGACGAACTGGCGGCCACCAAAGCCGGCGACGTCGATTGGCGGGGCGGCCGCATCGGAGTCTACATCCATTTTGCCGGCGACGACGTGCTGGACGTCGCCAAGCAGGCCTATCTCGCCTTCTTCAGCGAGAACGGGCTAGGGCCGAAGGCCTTTCCGAGCCTGGCTCGGTTCGAGCGCGAGGTCCTCGCCATGACCCTGGGCCTGCTGCACGGTGGGCCGCATGCGCGCGGCGCGATGACCACCGGCGGAACGGAAAGCATCCTGCTCGCCGTCAAGGCGGCGCGCGACCGGGCGCGCTCGCGCCGCGGATGCTTGGGCGTGCCGGAGATCATCGCGCCGCAGACCGCCCATCCGGCGTTCGACAAGGCGGCGCATTTTTTGGGGCTTCGCGTCACCCGCGTCCCGGTTGCCGCCGATTTCCGAGCCGACCCTGTCGCCATGGCGGACGCCGTCGGTCCCGAAACCATCATGCTGGTCGGCGCGGCGCCGGCCTTCCCGCACGGCGTGATGGACCCGATCGCGGCGCTCGGTTCGATTGCGGTCGCGCGGGACCTCTGGCTGCACGTGGATGCTTGCGTGGGCGGGTTCATCGCACCCTTCGCGCAGCGGCTCGGCGCGGCGGTCCCCCCGTTCGATTTCGCGGTCGAGGGGGTGCGCTCGATCAGCGCCGACCTGCACAAATACGGTTTCGCGGCCAAGGGCGCCTCGACGATTCTCTACCGCGATCAGGAGTCCTTCGCCCATCAGGCGTATCGGTTCGACGACTGGCCGCGTGGCGCCTACGCGACCCAGACCCTCGTCGGCACGCGTCCGGGCGGGGCGATCGCGGCGGCCTGGGCGGTCATGAACTACCTCGGCGAGGACGGCTACCTGCGCATCACGGCGCGTATCCTGGCGGTCCGCCGCGCCCTGGAGGACGGGGTCCGGGCGCTCGGCCTCGAGGTCTGGGGCGAGCCGCAGCTCGGCATCGTGAGCTTCGGGACGGCGTCCCTCGACATGGCGGCCGTGGCCGACGCGATGGACGCCAGGGGCTGGATGACCGGCCGCCTGACCGCGCCACCCGGCCTGCACCTCATGCTCAATCTGACCCACGAGCCTATTGTCGGCGTCTATCTGGCGGACCTTGCCGATTGTCTGGCCGCGGTGCGGCAAGGCGCCGTGCAGCCGGGCAACCGGCACGCCACCTACTGAACGCCGGCTGCGGCCGTCGATCGCACCGCGGCGAAGGCCGTGTAGCCAACGAAGGCGATCTCGGCCGGTCACGAGCGCCTGGTTGAGGCGGAGCAGCACCGCGATGGCTTGACTCCGGCTTCCGCGATCAGCTGCTCGAAAGCTGAGTCCTCTTTCGGCCGGGATGCGCCATAACCGGACATCGGCAGTTCGCCAGAAAGCAGACGTTCGTTCGGCCAAGGCGTTCCGGCAGCAGTCGACCCAACTCTGAAGTTCGAAGCGTCCGCTTAAGGGCAGCCTGGTTCAGATCGGGGGCCCGCATCTGGCCGACAGCGGACTGGCGGCTTCTAGAGCGGTTTGCGCGCTGATTGAATCGGCGGGGTAGCGTTTCGAGTTGCGAT
>CAXTOT010000114.1:0-13729 GCA_964245915.1 uncultured Lichenihabitans sp.
CCGTGGATGTCGAAGGTCTCGCCGAGGTGCTTCCAGCTCATCGCCGAGCATTCGATGTGCCAGCCCGGCCGCCCCCTGCCCCAGGGGCTGTCCCAGCCGGGCTCGTTCGCATCCGACGGCTTCCACAGCACGAAATCGGTATCGGAGCGCTTGTAGGGCGCAACCTCGACGCGCGCGCCCGCGATCATCTCGTCGAGCGGCCGCCGCGACAGAGCGCCGTAGGCCGGCATCGACGGCACGTCGAACAGCACGTTGCCCGCCGCCGCATAGGCATGCCCGGAGGCAATCAGCCGCGCGATGAGGGCGATCATCTCGGCGATATGGTCGGTGGCGCGCGGCTCCACGGTGGGGCGCAGGCAGCCGAGGGCGGCCACATCCTCGGCGAACTCCCGTGTCGTGGCTGCCGTCAATTCTTCGATCGGAATGTTCCGCTCGGCCGCTCGGTCGATGATCTTGTCGTCGACGTCGGTGATGTTGCGGACGTAGCGGACATGATCCGGCCCATAAAGATGACGCAACAGCCGGAAAAGGACGTCGAACACGATGATCGGGCGTGCGTTGCCGATATGCGCTCGGTCGTAGACGGTCGGGCCGCAGACGTACATACGCACGCTTGCTGGATCGATCGGCTCGAAGGTTTCCTTCTGCCGCGTCAAGCTGTTGTAGAGCCGCAAGGCCATGGCGTTCCCCGGCCTACTGGCGGAAGCGCAATCCGGTCGAGGGTAAGGACGAGACAGCGTCAGCCAGCAGGAACTGCTAGCCGATAATGATGAAAGATCCGGTGCAATCGAACCTGCTGTCCATGGGCCATGCCTACGGCATCGACACCACGCCCGTCAACGGGGCGAGCGCGCCGCGTGTTCACGAGGTCAGCGGCTGAACCTCGCGCGGTCGTCTGAAAGCTGCACGAAGGCGGCCGAAGGCAAGGCAACGTGTCGTTCCTTGACGCGCCTGCTGAGTACCGGCTTGGTCAAGATGACCCTCAGGCCGGACAACACCGGCGCATCCTGATTGCGCACCGCTTCGACGAGGTCGCGCCAATCCCGCTCGGTCGCTTCACGGGCGAAGCTTCGCACAAAACCTGCGGCGAGAAACCCGACGCTGACGCCCCGTTCCTGGGCCTCGGCCTGCATCGTCGAGGCTACCGAGCCGCCGATCGAGGCGACCGCAGCTTCTGCCACGCCCTCATTGGCGCAGGAATGTAATAGATCTGACACGAGCATCGAGACCTCCCGTAGGCACGGATGGGATCGTGACTTTTGGAGAGACAATCCTGGAACCCGTACGGGCCAGGGTTGTTCCAAAGTCGGTCTGATGCCTAGACCCTCATCCAGACCGCATAATGACCGCAAAATGCCCGCGCCGCCATAATGATCTTCATAAAAATCGAACCATCAAGGCGCCGCCGGCCACCAAGACGGCGCCCAGGATGCGCCAGACAGTCGGCTCGCGCACCGTGAGGCCGAACAGGCCGAAAGAATCGAGGAGGAGCCCGGACAAGACCTGACCCGTGATGACCAGGCACATGGTGGCGCCAGCGCCGATGCGGGGCACCAAGAAGACGCTGAGCGACAGGACGGTCGCACCGAGCAGGCCGCCGGCCACGAACACGTAAGCCGGAGCTTCACGCAGATCCGCGGTCGAGGGGATTGTCCGCACGGTGACCAGGGTCATGACCGTCAAAACCACCCAACCGACCCCGAAGGAGACCATGGTGGCCGGGATGGCGCCACCGAGGAGTCGGGCCAATTTGGCATTGATGGCGGCCTGTATCGCGAACAAAATACCGCCGCCGACCGCCATGGCGGCATAAAACAAGGCCGCCATAACGACTCCGCCAGGGGTTTTGGATCGCGGCGGGAGCCGCTGAGAGGTCTTCGTTCGATCTTGCCGAATACCGCCCTCCCCCATGCAGGAAAAGGCGGTGTTCGCGTTGCGGGACCGGTCGACGAAGCTCGAGATCAGTGCAGGCCGGCCTTCTCGGTCACGGCGTGGGTCCAGGCGCCCTGGGGCTGCTTGGTAATGACGGGGTCCGAGCCGGAGGCCAGAAGGGTCTTCACCGTGCGATCATAGTCGGCGGGATCGAGCGTGCCGCTGGTGCCGGCCGTGAGCTTGTTGACCTCGTCGATCATATGCTTCTGGTGCAGTTCGGTCTGGGCACCCGAAGCGTCGTTGTCGAGCACGATCTTGACGGTCTCGTCGGGATGCTGACGCGCGTAATCCCAGCCTTTCATCGAGGCCTTTACGAAGCGGGCCATCTTGTCGACGAAGGCCGGGTCTTTCAGCTTGCCCTCGAGCGCATAGAGCCCGTCCTCCATGGTGGAGACGCCCTGGTCGGTGTAATTGAACACGACCAATTGTTCGGGTTTCATCCCCGCTTCGATCACCTGCCAGTACTCGTTGTAGGTCATGGTCGAAATGCAGGCCGCCTGCTTCTGCAGCAAGGGATCCACGTTAAAACCCTGTTTGAGCACGGTGACGCCCGCGGGCGAGCCGTCCGTCTTGACGCCGAGCTTGGCCATCCAGGCGAGGAACGGATATTCATTGCCCGCGAACCAGACCCCCAGCGTGTGGCCGGGAAACTCTTTCGGGGTCTTGATCCCTGAATCCGCGCGGCAGGTCAGCTCCAAACCGGAGCGCTTGAATGGCTGGGCGATGTTGACCACCGGCGAACCCTTCTCGCGGGTCGCGAGTGCGGATGGCATCCAATCGATGACGACGTCGGCGCCGCCACCGGCCAACACCTGTTCGGGATTGATGTCCGGGCCGCCCGGCTTGATGGAGACGTCGAGGCCGGCGTCCTTGTAGAAGCCCTTGTCCTTGGCGACGTAGTAGCCCCCAAACTGGGCATCAGCGACCCACTTCAACTGCAGCGTCACGGGATCGGCCGCAAAGGCCGAGCCCGCTGCCCCGACACCGGCCAGAGCCAGCAAACCGCAAACCAGATGTCTCATGCGTCAATCCCTCCCATGAAATCAGGACACCCGCCCGCGATAGGACGGATGCCAAAAGGTGATGCGCCGCTCGAGCGCCGCCACCAAGCCATAAAAAGCCGATCCCGTGACGGCCGCGACCGCGATGGTGGCCCACACCATGTCGATGTTCATGCGCCCGACCTCGGCATTGATGCGGAATCCCATGCCTACGATCGGCGTGCCGAAGAATTCCGCCACGATGGCGCCGATGAGCGCAAGGGTCGTGTTGATCTTGAGCCCGTTGAACACGAAGGGCAAAGCCGCCGGAAGCCGAAGTTTGCTCAAGGTCGCCCCATAGGAGGCGCCATAGGTGCTCATGAGATCGCGCTCGATCTGGCCGGTCGCGGCCAGCCCGGCGTTGCAATTCACCAGCATGGGGAAGAAGGTCATCACGGCCACGACCGCCGCCTTTGAAGGCCAGTCGAACCCGAACCACATCACCATGATGGGCGCGATGCCGACGATCGGCAGGGCCGACACCAGCGTACCGAGCGGCAGCAGCCCGCGTTGAAGAAACGGCACGCGGTCGATCAGCACCGCCACCAGCGCCCCCGCCCCGCACCCCACGAGATAACCGGCGAGCAGCCCTTTGAAGGTCTGCACGGCATCGAGCCCGAGCACCCCGGGAGACCCGACGAGACGCTTGAGGACCGCCGAGGGCGGCGGCAGGATGACGCCCGGCACATCGAGCCCGCGGACGATCGCCTCCCACCAGAACAGCACGGTAGCGCCGAACAGCAGCGGGATGGCAAGGGAGCAGGCGTGGCCCGGCCAGCCCCGGCGCGGCCCCTTGGCGACGAGAACCTCCACGACCGCCCAGGCGACGAGCCACACCAGAATGCATGCGAACCAATAGAGCGGGCCAGACTCGGGCCAGCGCGTCATCGTGCGCCCCGCCTTGCCCACCCCAAAGATCGTTCCGCGAGGCCCACCAGCATCACCAGCGCGGCGCCGCAGAAGGCCGCCATGAACAGCGCGGCCCAGATCTGGATGGTCTGGCCGTAGTAGGAGCCCGCCAGCAGCCGCGCCCCGAGCCCGCCATCCTCGCTCTTGGTGACCTCGGCCACGATGGTGCCGACGAGACTCGCGGCAACGCCGACCTTCAGGCTGGCGAACAGGAAAGGCAGGCTGGCGGGAAGCCGCAGCTTGAGAAGGGTTTGCGCCATGGAGGCCGAATAGGTGCGCATCAGTTCGAGCTGCAGCGGATCGGGCGAACGCAGACCCTTCACCATGCCGACCGTGACGGGAAAGAAGGACAGGTAGGCTGCGATTATGGCCTTGGGCAGGATGCCGGTGATGGAGAACTGGTTGAGAATCACCACGATCATCGGGGCCAGCGCCACGACCGGGATGGTCTGCGACGCGATGATCCAGGGCATCATGCTGCGGTCGAGGCTGCGAACATGCACCACGAGGAGGCTCAGGCCGATGCCGAACAGCGAGCCGAGCACGAAGCCGAGCGCCGTCGCCTCGATGGTGATGCCGGCGTGGTAGACGAGGCTGCGCTTCGAGGTGACGGCGGTGCCGAACACGGTTTTTATGAATTCCGCCGCGATCTGGTGCGGCGCCGGCAGCCTGGGACGCTCCTGCGACCAGGTGCCCTGCACGAACGCGCGGGCCGTATACTGGGTCACACCCGCATTGGAAAAGGCGTCGCGCTGCAGGTCGGAATTCATCCCGATCGCGGCCGCATACCAGGCCACCAGCATCGCGAGCACGACGACCAGCACGGGCAAGACGCGTCCGTCCATGAAGCGCGCGAAGTCGCTCCGCCGCGACAGGGTGGCGGAGCGCGGCAGCGCCGCGGTCTCACTCGACATAGGAGTGCCCCGCCCGCAACCCTTCCCGGACCCGATGGGCGACCTCGAGGAAGGCGGGCGTCTCGCGAATGTCCAGCGTGCGGTCGCGCGGAAAATCGCAATCCACGATGTCCTGCACGCGGCCGGGCCGCGGCGACATGACCACGATCCGGGTCGACAAAAATACCGCCTCGGGGATGGAATGCGTGACGAACACCACCGTTTTGCCGGTGCGCTCCCACAGCCGGATGAGCTGCTCGTTCAGCATGTCGCGTACGATTTCGTCGAGCGCCCCGAAGGGCTCGTCCATGAGCAGCAGGTCGGGATCGAAGGACAAGGCGCGGGCGATGGAGGCGCGCTGCTGCATGCCACCCGACAGCTGCCAGGGAAACTTGTTGCCGAAGCCGCTCAGGTTGACCAGCGCCAATCCTGCCTCGACGCGAGCCCGACGGTCCTGCTTGGAAAACCCCATGATCTCGAGCGGCAGCGCGATATTCTTCGCCACCGTTCGCCAAGGGTACAAAGCGGGCGCCTGGAACACATAGCCGTAGGAGCGCGCGAGCCGCGCTTCGCGCGGTGTCCTTCCCTTCACCAGGATGCGGCCACCCGTCGGCGTTTCGAGGTCGGCGACGATGCGCAGGAGGGTGGTCTTACCGCAGCCGGACGGGCCGATGAGCGAGACGAATTCGCCGGGCTTGATCTGCAGCGAGATGTTCGAAAGGGCCTGCACGGGTCCGTCCGAGGTCTCGAAGGTGAGTGACAGATCGTCGACGTCGATCACTGGCGCGGCCGATGTGACGGCGCTTTTCAGGCTGCCCGCGACGTCGATCCCCATGTCAGCGGGCGACCTTCTTGGGTGCCGTGTGGGCCTTATAGGCGGTCAGCGCCTTGGCGACGGCCGGGAACGGCGCGCGTGGCACGAACTTGCCGCGGCCGGGTTCGGCCGTGACCTTGCCGTCCGCATAGACGACCGCGCCGCGCGACAGGGTAAAGCGCGGCAGGCCCACGCAGGCAAAGCCCTCGAAGACATTGTAGTCGATGGCCGACATCTGCTTCTTTGCGGTGATGGTCTTGGTGGCTTTGGGGTCCCACACCACGACGTCGGCGTCGGCGCCCGGCAGAATCGCGCCCTTCTTGGGGTAGAGGTTGAGGATCTTGGCGATGTTGCTCGAGGTCGCGGCCACGAACTCGCTGGGGGTCAGCCGGCCGGTTTCCACCCCGTAGGTCCACAGCAGCGGCATCCGGTCCTCGAGGCCGCCGGTCCCGTTGGGGATCTTGGTGAAATCCTCGCGTCCGAACCGCTTCTGTTCGGTCTTGAACGCGCAATGATCCGTCGCAACGACCTGGAGCGAGCCTGCACGCAGCCCATTCCACAGGTCGTCCTGATGCACCTTGGCGCGGAACGGCGGCGACATCACACGCTGGGCCGCATGGTCCCAATCGGGGTTCTGGTATTCGCTCTCGTCGAGCAGGAGATGCTGGATCAACGGCTCGCCATAGACCCGCTGGCCCAGGCTCCGTGCGCGCCGGATCGCCTCATGGGCGGGGATGCAGGAGGTATGCACGATATAGAGCGGCACGCCGGCCTGATCGGCCAGCATGATGGCCCGGTTGGCGGCCTCGCCCTCGACCTCCGGGGGGCGCGAATAGGCATGCGCCTCGGGGCCCGTGATGCCGGCCTTCAAATAGTGCTGCTGGAGCGCCGCCACCACCTCGCCGTTCTCGGCATGGACGAGCGGCATGGCGCCGAGTTCGGCGCAACGCCCGAACGAGGCGAACATCTCGCCATCGTCGACCATCAGGGCGCCCTTGTAGGCCATGAAATATTTGAAGGTGGTCACACCGCGCGCCACCACCTTGGCCATGTCGGCGCTGACTTGCTCGTTCCAATAGGAAACCGCCATGTGGAAGGAATAGTCGGTGCAGGCCTTGGTGCCGCGCCGGTCCCAGTCGGCCAGGGCGTCCATCAGCGGCTGGCCATGATCGGGGATGCAGAAATCCACCACCATGGTGGTGCCGCCCGACAGCGCCGCCTTGGTGCCGATCTCGTAGTTGTCGATGGTGGTGGTGCCCATGAAAGGCATTTCGAGATGGGTGTGGGGATCGATGCCGCCCGGCATCACGAAACAGCCCGCGGCGTCGATCACCCTATCGCCCGAAAGGCTGGGGCCGACCGCCGCGATGGTCTCACCCTCGATCAGAACGTCGGCCGCAAACACCCGGTCGGCCGTCACCACCGTTCCGCCCTTGATCACCACCGCCATCGCGCGCTCCCCATATCCTTCACTCCGTGGCGGCTCAGTCCACGATTTCGGCCTTTTCGAGCACCGCATGCATCAGCACCTGGGTGCCGGCGCTCGCCCATTCGGGCTTGATGTCCTCGGCCTCGTTATGACTGATCCCGTCCACGCAGGGCGTGAAGATCATCGAGGTCGGGGCAACCCGCGCGAGGTAGCAAGCATCGTGCCCGGCCCCCGAGACGATGTCGCGGTGCGAATAGCCGTAAGCCTCCGCGCCACGCCGAACCGCCGCGATGCAGTCGGCATCAAAAGGCACCGGCGGATAGGAAAAGACCAGCTTGAGATCGAGCTCCAGGCCGATTTCGTGGCAGATGCGGGTCACCCCCGCCCGCACGGCACCATCCATGGCATCGAGCACGGAATCGTCAGGGTGGCGGAATTCGCAGGTCATGAACACGCGGCCGGGGATGACGTTGCGCGAGTTCGGGTAATTGTTCAGCATCCCCGCGGTCGAGACCGCGAGCGGCGGGTGCGCGAGTCCGATCTCGTTGACGAGCTGCACGATGCGGGCGGCCCCGAGCAGGGCGTCCTTGCGGCGCGGCATGGGGGTCGAACCGGCATGGCTCTCGAAGCCGGTCAGCGTCAGTTCGTACCAGCGCTGACCCTGCCCGTGCGTCACGACGCCGACGTCGATCTTCTCGTCCTCAAGAATGGGTCCCTGCTCGATATGCAGCTCGAAAAAGGCATGCACCGGCTTGCCGACCGGCTCGGGTCCTTTGAAGCCGATCCGTTCCAACTCGTCGCCAAACCGCAGCCCGTCACGATCGGTGAGGCCATAGGCGTAATCGAGGTCGTAAGCGCCCGCAAAGACACCCGACGCCACCATGGCGGGCGCGTAGCGCGAGCCTTCCTCATTGGTCCAATTGGCGATCTCGACCGGATGCCGGGTCTTGATCTTGAGGTCGTTCATCGAGCGGATAACTTCCAGCGCCCCGAGCACGCCGAGGACTCCGTCGAACTTGCCGCCCGTGGGTTGCGTATCGAGATGGCTGCCCATCAACACCGGGGCCAAGCTGTCGTCCTGCCCGGCGCGGCGCGCGAACATATTGCCCATCCCATCGACCGTCATCGTGAGGCCCGCCGCCTCGCACCAGCGGGTGAACAGCTGCCGGCTCTGTCGATCGAGGTCCGTGAGGGTGAGGCGGTTGCAGCCGCCCTTGGCGGTGCCACCGATCTTTGCCATCTCCATCAAGCTGTCCCACAGCCGGACGGGATCGACACGGACATTCGACAGGTCGGCCATTCATGGTCCTGGGCTTTTCCCCGCCTCGATCGGGGCGGGTTCGGCGGGAAGCTAGCGTGAGTTCGACCGAATGGTCAAACGTGGCCGAGCCTGCCCGGCGAGGCGACGTTACGCCGGTTTCATGGGCGTGAATGCTTTGGCAAAATGCGGAAAAGATCGGCAGCGCGGGTCGAAGCGAGGACTTGATGGCGGCGCCACGGCACGGGATCGTGGGCATCGGCAGGCGTGACTCCGAACTCGTAAGCTGGCAGAAACCGGCCGCATACCCGGCCAAGGGACCAAAGCCATGAAAATAAGCGCGCGCAACATGCTGAAAGGCAAGATCGTCGAGGTCCGCAAGGGCCAGACCACGGCCCATGTTCGCATCGACGTGAACGGCACCATCGTGACCTCTTCGATCACCAACGAATCCGTCGACGACCTCAACCTCAAGGTCGGCATGGAGGCTTATGCGGTGGTGAAGTCCTCCGACGTCATGGTGGCGGTGGATTGATGGGCGCGCGCTTGGTCCCGCATCTGGCGCTCGTCGCGGCCGCCCTCGCGACCTCCCTTGCAATGGCTCAGGCGCAGGACGCCTGCTCCCAATTCAAATGGCCGGTCGCGCGCGAACAGCAGGCCTTCGGCGGCGCGCTGCCGATCATCAAATCCGGCGCACAATATCCGGGCATGCTGGCAGGCGTCACCGTGGCGCTCGATCCGCAAACCGCGGTGACCTACCCGCAACCGCCCGCCCGGTCCCCGAAGTCGAACCCGGCCTATGGCGCCGTTGTCTCGGCGCCGCCCGTGGCGGCTGCGGGCACCTATCAGGTCACCCTCTCGGAGGATGCTTGGATCGACTTGGTGCAGAACGGCACGAAGCTGCGCTCCACGGCCTTTTCCGGAAAGACGGGCTGCCCGGGGGTGCGCAAGAGCGTCCGCTTCAAAATCGAGACGGGACCGCTCACGATCGAGATCAGCGACGCGCCGGTACAGCGAGTGAACTTGGACTTGCTGCCGGTCGAGTAGAGGCTGTCGTTCAGGGCGGCGCGGAGCGGCGGGGGATGACATGCTCCATGCGGGTTGTCGTGCTTCCACAGGCTCAGCATGAGGGACTTTTGGTGCTCCGATCAACCGAGAAGCCCTCATCCTGAGCAGCCCGGCAAGCCGGGCGTGTCGAACGGCTGGGCCGAATCAAATGGACCGAAGCTTGTTCACCACATGTCCAGCGCGACGCGGGCCTCGTCCGACATGCGGCTCTGATCCCACGGCGGGTCGAACACCATGTTGACCTTGGCGCCCGCAACGCCAGGCACGCCCGCGACCGCCGTCTCCACCCAGCCCGGCATCTCGCCCGCGACCGGACAGGCCGGCGCGGTCAGCGTCATATCGACCGACACGAACCGGCTGTCGTCGATGTCGATGCGATAGATCAGGCCCAGTTCGTAGATGTCGACCGGAATCTCGGGGTCATAAACGGTCTTGAGGGCCGCCACGAGCCCGTCGGTGAGACGATCGATCTCCTCGGGCGGGATATCGGCAGTCGGCGCGATGTCGGGTCGGTTCGGCTGAAAGTCCGACATGGAACTGGCCGCAGCCGTGGTGGTGGTGTCGGACATGGGAACCTCAGGCGAACAGGGTTTCGGCCTTGGCAAGCGCCTCGGCCAGCTTATCGACGTCCTCGAACGTATTGTACATGCCGAACGACGCGCGGCAGGTCGAGGTCACGCCGAACCGCTGTAACAGCGGCATGGCGCAATGGGTGCCGGCCCGCACCGCCACGCCCGATCGATCGATCACCGTGGCGACGTCGTGGGCGTGGGCGTTGCGGACGTTGAACGACACGATCGCGCCTTTGCCGGGCGCCGTGCCGAAGATGCGCAGCGAGTTCATGCGGCCGAGCCGTTCATGGGCGTAGGCGGTCAACGCAGCTTCGTGCTCCCGGATCGCGGCTCTGCCGACATTCTCCATATAGTCGATGGCGGCGCCCAACCCGATCGCTTGGACGATGGGCGGCGTGCCGGCCTCGAATCTGTGCGGGGGCTCGTTGTAGGAGATGCTGTCCTGCGTGACGACGTCGATCATCTCGCCGCCCCCGTTGAAGGGCGGCAAGGCCGCCATGAGGTCGCGCTTGCCGTAAAGCACGCCGATGCCGGTCGGCCCATACACCTTATGGCCCGTAAAGACGTAGAAATCCGCATCGAGGTCGCGGACGTCGACATCGAGGTGCACGGCGCCCTGCGATCCATCGACCAGCACCGGAATGCCACGCGCATGGGCGATCCGGATGATTTCTTTGAGCGGCGTGACCGTGCCCAACATGTTGGACATGTGGGTGATGGCCACAATCTTGGTGCGCTCCGTCAGCGCGGCCTCGAAGGCCTCGATCTGGAAGGACCCGTCATCCTCGACATCGACCCAGCGCAGCACCGCGCCCTTGCGCTCGCGCAGAAAATGCCAGGGCACGATGTTGGAATGGTGCTCCATCACCGAGAGCACGATCTCGTCGCCCTCGCGTATATGGGCCTGACCAAAGGACGAAGCCACGAGATTGATGGATTCGGTCGCCGACCGCGTGAACACGATCTCGTCGGTCGAAGCCGCGTTCAGAAAGGCCCGCACGGTCTCCCGCGCGCCCTCGAAGGCTTCGGTGGCGGCATTAGCGAGATAATGCAGCCCGCGGTGCACGTTGGAATATTCGTGCTCATAGGCATAGGTGATCCGCTCGATGACCGATCGCGGCTTTTGCGCCGAGGCGGCATTGTCGAGATAGATCAGCGGCTTGCCGTAGGGCTTGACCTGCAGGATCGGAAAGTCCGCGCGGACCCGCTCGACGTCGAACGCCGGCCGGAACCCGCTCTCTTTTAGGACTGACGCTTGCGCAGCCATTGTTCGACACTCCCGGTCAGGTGGTCGCGGATCTCTTCCGTCCCGACGCCTTCGATGGCGTCCGCCGCGAAAGCGTTCAGCAACAGGGATTGGGCATCCTTGAGTTGGATACCGCGCGCTCGGAGATAGAAGAGTTGGTCTTCGTCGAGATTGCCCACAGTGGCGCCGTGGCCGCAGACCACATCGTCGGCAAAGATCTCGAGTTCGGGCTTGTTGTACATGCTGGCGCCGTCCGCGAGAAAGATCGCCTTGCTCAGCATTTTGCCGTCGGTTTTCTGGGCGCCCGGCGAAACGATCACCTTACCCTGGTAGATGCCGGTGGATTCGCCGTCGAGGATCGTCTTGTAATATTCCCGGCTCTCGCAATGCGGGGC
The DNA here is from genome assembly GCA_964245915.1 of uncultured Lichenihabitans sp. Classification (GTDB taxonomy): domain Bacteria; phylum Pseudomonadota; class Alphaproteobacteria; order Rhizobiales; family Beijerinckiaceae; genus Lichenihabitans. Next base: position 11,557 of record CAXTOT010000114.1, read on the forward strand.
CGTGTGAGTCACGGCCAGCGTGGTATCGGCATGCGCCCGACCATCCAGCAGCGAGACCCCGCGCAGGTCGATGCTGGAATGCGGACCGACGAATTCCACAAAGCTCTGCCGGCGCGTGATGCCGGGCGTGGCGATCAGCGTGAACGAAGCCAACCGGGCGTCCGAGCCGAGCCGGACCAGACAGGTTCCAAGATGCAGCGAGGTGGCGGGCAAGCCCTCGATCTCGGCCACGTGGTCGAGTTTGGCTCCATTGCCGAGCGCGAAGATCAGGGCGTGATTGTCCTGACTAGCGGCCGAACCGAGATTGACGTGACGCTCGATCACGGTGGCCGAAGCATGGTCGCCGAGGTGGATCAGCGAGCGGGTCGCGATGGCAGAGCCGATCGCGCCCGAAACCAAGGATAGGATCTCGAACGGCTCGTCCAACGAGGCGCCTTCGCCCAAGGTCAGTACGACACCGCCCTGCATGAAAGCGGCGTTGAGCGCCAGCATGGATTCGCCGGTCCCAAGCTTCTCGGCCGCAAGCAGATCGGTCGCGCTTGAGGCTCCCTGCCCCAGGACGTCCATGGTCGAATCGATCGTCACGCCGACCGGAAGACCGTCGATTTTGGAGAGGTCCGGCTGGAAGGTCCCGTCCAGCAGTACCGCGCGGGCACCCACGGAAGGCGGCAGGGTGTCGATGTAGGATTTCGCCTTGGCGATCGCGGCCACGCTCGGCACGGCGGCCGGAGGGAACACGTCGCGTAGCATGCCGCGCAGGTCGGTATAGTGCCAGGCCTCGATGCGGCGATGCGGCAAGCCCTTGTCGGCAAATCGGCCGAAGGCTTCTGTGCGCTCGACCGTCATCGGTCCGGCCGGCAGCGCCGCCCGAACGGTTTCGAACTGCTCGCCGAGCTTGGTTTCGGCGGGGGTCTTCATGAAGGTGATGTCGGCCATGAGGTCAGTCCTCAAGCCGCATCGGCGACATAGTCGCGGTAGCCGTTCTTCTCGAGCTCCAGCGCGAGATCGGGGCCGCCCGATTTGATGACGCGGCCCTTGGACATGATGTGGACCGTGTCTGGCACGATGTAGTCGAGCAGCCGCTGATAATGGGTGATCACCACGAAGCCGCGATGAGGCGCCCGCAGCGCGTTCACGCCATTGGCGACGATCCGCAGCGCGTCGATGTCGAGGCCGGAATCCGTTTCGTCGAGCAGGCCGAAGCGCGGCTGCAACAACGCCATCTGCAGGATTTCCATGCGCTTCTTCTCGCCGCCGGAAAATCCCACATTCAGCGGGCGCTTCAGCATGTCTGTATGCACTTCGAGCTTGGCCGCGGCTTCCCGCACGACGCGCATGAAATCGGGGGTCGAGAGTTCGCCCTCCCCGCGCGCCTTACGCTGGGCGTTCAGCGAGGCTTTCAGGAACGTCATGGTGGCCACGCCCGGGATCTCGACCGGGTATTGGAAGGCCAGGAAAATGCCCTTGGCGGCCCGCTCTTCCGGATCGATCTCCAAAATATTCTCGCCGTCGAGCAGCACCTCGCCTTCGGTCACCTCATAATCGGCGCGCCCCGCGATCACGTAGGAGAGGGTCGATTTGCCCGACCCGTTCGGGCCCATGATGGCCGCGACCTCGCCGTCCTTCACGGTAAGGTTCAGTCCGTCGAGGATCTTCTTGCCGTCGATCTCGACGTGAAGGTTTTTGACTTCCAGCATTATCGTCCCTGCAATTTCAACGAGCCAAAAGCCGCCGGTGCGGCCCCGCCCTCAATGTGTATGATGATGGCGCGGGCTCAGCCCACGCTGCCTTCGAGCGAGATAGCGATCAGTTTTTGCGCCTCGACCGCGAATTCCATCGGCAGCTGCTGCAGCACGTCGCGCACGAAGCCGTTCACGATCAAGGCCGTGGCCTCCTCCGCCGAGAGCCCGCGCTGACGACAGTAGAACAGCTGGTCCTCGGAGATTTTCGAGGTGGTGGCTTCGTGCTCGAACACCGCCGTCGAGGTCTTGGCCTCGATGTAGGGGACCGTATGTGCGCCGCAATGCTCGCCGATGAGAAGGCTGTCGCAATTGGTGAAATTGCGCGCATTGGTGGCCTTGCGGTGGGCCGAGACCAGCCCCCGATAGGTGTTGTCGGACCGGCCGGCCGCGATGCCCTTGGAGATGATCCGGCTCGTCGTGTTCTTGCCGAG
>CAXTOT010000115.1:0-13601 GCA_964245915.1 uncultured Lichenihabitans sp.
TCTCGGACGCCATCGCAGAGGTCCTCGACACCGTCTCACCAAACGAATGCGCAAACTATCTGGTGAACGCCGGATATGCCCAAACATAATCTCATCACGCTCTAAGCGGACGGACGGCTTTCGCCAGTTCGAGCCGAAGAATCGGCTGGACGGCAGTGCCCCATGCACGACGCTTCTGCACAAGGCTTCCCTGCGCGAAAGGAGACGCTGACCGCAGCCTGACGAAAGCCCACCCACTTGGCACACAGAACAAACGGCAGATTCGAGCGGACTGGCGGCTATTCGCCAGCTCCGGGCGGCGACGTCGCGGCCATGTGGGCCGCCGGGCAGATCGGCACCGGTTCTGCGCGGCGGCCCTCGCATGTCGGACGGCCTCCGCGACGCGGCATGGCCGACAATGAGATATGGTCCGGTAGAGACCAACGATGACGTGGCGGGGCTCAATCGGTTCGTCGCGCCGCGTAGTTCGGGGCCACCATGCCGGGAATATAGCTATCGGAGACGAAAGCCTGGCAGTGCGAACCGAAAGCGCGGACCAGTTTGGTCTGCGTAAGGGCTTTGAGCGTTGCCGATCCCACCACCATGGGGCGATGGTCTCCCGCGAGGCGGACACGCATCACCTTGCGACCGTCGAGGGCGTAGTCGGAGCGGGGGCGCACGTTGAAGAGCGTGTAGCCATAGCCGTTCGCCACCATGGTGCGAATCACTTCCTGGTGGGCCGAGCGGGTGACGATGTCGGGGTTGAGCCCTTCCTTCATGAAAAGGCTGAGAAAGTATTCGCGGCTGAGCGGCAGATCGAGGAGGATCAGCGGCTCGGAACGAAGCTCCTGCAGCGTCAGGGCTGACCGGCCGGCCAGCGGATGCGCCTCGCTCAGCAGCACATAGGGCGGCAGGCTCGCCAATGGGCAAAAATCGATGTCGTTCGAGATTTGCAGGTCATAGGTCAAAGCTATGTCCACCTCTGACCGGCGCAGCCCCTCCAGCAGTTCCTCCTGGTGACCTTCGACATGTCGGATGCGTGTCGCCGGGTAGGCGGTGGTGAAGGAATGCGCGAGTTCCGGCGCCAGCATCGGCGCCAGTGTCACCATGCAGCCGAACGAGAGCGTTCCTCTGATCTGCCCATGGGCCTCGGAGGCGCTGGCGTAAAGCCCTTCGGCCTGGGCGATGATCTTCTTGGCTTCAAACAGCACGGTGCGCCCCACCGGCGTGAGCGACAGGCCCTGGGCATGGTGGCGCATGAAGAGCTGGACGCCGAGCTCCTGTTCGAGGTTCGAAATGGCCGTCGAGATCGAGGGCTGCGAGATATGAACCCGCTCGGATGCGAGGGTGATGCTCCCCGTTTCGCCGACCGCGATGAAATATTCGAGCTGGCGCAGGGTGTATCGCACGCGCTATTCGGTCGTCGATCCTGGCGGCCAGGTCACGATGAGCATGCGTGCGCCTCCCTTCGAACGGGCGAGGCGAAAAGAAGTAGCACGGGTCTGGCGGCCTGTCCCGCCATGCATGCCGTCGCGCAGATCGGGCGTGATCGCCTCGGCGCGTCCGCCGCGGTGCGGGACGCTCCGGGCCGACAGGCCGTGCCTGGCGGCCGTGAGTCGGGATGGAGAGAAAGCAGAAGGGGTGAGGCGGGGGCCACAGGGGCGTGCCGCAGCGTCACAGGCACGTCTGCAGCAATCGGTCCATCATGCGGTCGCAGGCTTCGAGCTGATCGAGGGCGATGAACTCGTCCGGTTTGTGGCCCTGTTCCATCGACCCCGGTCCGCATACCACGACCGGAACGCCGAGGCGCTCCGAGAATAGGCCGGCTTCCGTTCCGAACGCGACCTTCGAGAGGCCGCGAACCTCGAGCAGCGACCCGACAAAGCGCACCACCTCCGCGTCCTCCGGGGTGGCCAGGCCCGGATAGGCGTTGAGGACATCGATGCGGATGTCAGCCTGCGGGAACGCTTCGCGCCGCCGCGCCGCGATCCTGCCGGCATCCTTCACCAGAAGGTCGAGGATCGCGCCTGCATGGTCCTGCGCGACGTTGCGGATCTCGAAATCCACCGTGCAACGGTTCGGCACAATGTTGAGCGCCGTGCCCCCGTCGATACGCCCGACGTGCAGCGTGGAATATGGGATATCATAGGCTTCGTCTCGCGACCCCGCGCGTTCGAGATGGTCTTGATGATCTCGGACCGCGTCGACGAAGTCGCAGGCGAGATGAATTGCGTTGAGCGACTGCGGGGCAAGCGCAGAATGCGCCTCCACGCCGCAACAGGTGGCCCGCGCCGCGATCTTGCCCTTGTGGCCCGTTGCAATCCGCATCGCGGTAGGCTCGCCCACGATGACGAAGCGGGGGCGGACGGGACGCTGCGCCAATCCGTCGATCATCGAGCGCACGCCAATGCAGCCGACCTCCTCGTCATGACTCAACGCTAGATGGATCGGCATCGCCAGACTTTCTCGCGCGGCGCGGATGGCCAACCGCAGGGCGCAGGCCAGAAAACCCTTCATGTCCGCCGTGCCGCGGCCGAAGACCTTGCCGTCGCCGAGCGTCATGCGGAACGGGTCGGTCGACCAGATCTGGCCGTCGACCGGGACGACGTCCGTATGCCCCGACAAAATGATGCCCGGCCTGTCGGTCGGACCAAGGGTGACGAACAGATTGGCCTTGCGGCCGCTCTCCCCCACGTACACCTCCGAACCGGTCCCGTTCTCGGCGAGGAGATGACGGATGAATTCGATGAGATCACGGTTGGGGTCGCGGCTGACGGTCGGAAAGGCGATAAGCCGATCCAGCACCTCGAGTGTGTTCATCAGGTGAGGCGCCTCACGCGGTTAGATTTCGGCAGCTAAGGCGAGGACGGTCTGGACGAGGCCACCCGCTCGCCGCCTCATGCTGGCCCCTTATAGGCGAGGTATTTGCGCTGCGTGGCAATCCGATCAGCCAGATACTTCGCATCGTGCCACACGCCCCAAATGAAGCTGGACCCCCGGCGGGTCTGCCAGGGCAGGCCTAGGAAAAAGATGCCGGGTTCGACCGAGACGCCGCGTTTCTGCTTCGGCTTGCCATCAGCATCGAAGAGATCGAGATCCAGCCATCTGTAGTCGACGGCATACCCGGTTGCCCAGATGATCGATGTAATGCCGGCCTCCGCCAAATCCAGCTCTCGGACGGGGTCCGTCACGCATGCCGGATCAGGGCCGATCGCCCGCGCCTCGGGTTCCTCCGGAAGATCGAGACCATTGCGCGCGATATAGGCGTCGGCCTCATCAAGCAAAGAAAGGTAATTGGCGTCGCCACAGGCCAAGTTTTCTACGAGATCGCCCGCGAAGGTCAGCGTCCCGACCTTGCAGGATTCCGTCAGGCCGACGAGGATCATGCCCCGGTCAGCGAGGCGCCGGAAGTCGATGGTCTTGCCTCCATGGGCACCGCTCACCGCGATGGTGACATGTTGGGTGTCTACGCGCGGGGCCTCGGCGTCCCACTTTCCGAGCACGCCCAGCCACCAGCAGAAATCACGCTGGCGATAGGCTCGCGGAGGGCGATCGTGTGGCCCCACGGAGAGGTAGACGCGTCTGCCCGCGCGCAGCAGTTCGTCTCCGATCTGCACGCCGGACGATCCCGCTCCGACGATCAACACCGCCCCGTCGGGCAATTGACCGGGGTTCCGGTAGGCGTTGGAATGAATCTGCGTCACTCCCGCGTTGTCCGGAACGATGGGCGGGACGAGCGGGATCTGGAACGGGCCTGTCGCGGCGACGATGTTCATCGCTTCGATCACGCCGTCCGAGGTCTCGACGCGGAAGCCAGGCTTCCCGAAGAGCCTCTGAACCCTCCTGACATCCACGCCGCAGCGGACAGGCGCTTCGATCATCTGCGCATAGTCGACGAAGTAATCCGCAACCTTCTCCTTGGGAACGAAGCTGTCCGGATCTGCATCGGGAAAGGTCATGCCGGGGAAGCGGTCGTGCCAAGCCGGACCGTTCGTCACAAGCGAGTCCCACCGTCCCGACCGCCAGCGTTCGGCGATGCGATGCCGCTCGAGTACGAGATGAGGGACGTCGTACTTGCCCAGGTGTTCGCTCATGGCCAGGCCCGCCTGGCCGCCACCCACGACCACCGTGTCTATCTGTTCCACCGACATTTCAGCATTCCTTTCTGGCTCTCTAGGCGTGTATAAATGCGACGGAAGCTTCATCCGCAGATCAGAAGAGCAGTTAAATAGACCGGTATCCTTGCAATCGCAGGCGACTCGCAAAGAACGAATAGCCGAAACGCGGGTCAAAAACTACGAAGGTGTGCAACGGTAGGCCTGTGATTTGCCGCATTACCGATTTACCCACGCATGGTCGTATCTTCAGCCGTTGCCGCGGAAACTCTGCTTGGACGGCTTCGCGCATCACTAGATTGATGGTCGCCGCTCGGCCTGGATGAGCGGCGATGGAATGCGCTGCGATCCACCATCAGAGGTCGCCGGGAACCCCGTAGCTCGGTGCGCCCGCGGGATAGAGCGCGCGGGTGACGTAGGCGTCCATTTGGGGTTTGTAGACGTCCCAGAGGCGAGCCAAGCCCGCGATCGGGCAGTCCTCCGTCCAGTCCACTCGCAGGTCCGCGACTGGCCACGAGACCTTGTCAACGATCTTCAGGCCGGCCGAGTGGATCGGTCCTTCTTCCCCGCCGGCTTGCAGGCCAGCGCGCATCGCGACAATCAGACGGTCACCGACAGGACCGCGCGCGGCCAAGAAGGCCTTGACCATCGCCCCAGGCACGGCGGCATCGGCCAGCAGGTTGCCCGCGCAGGCGACGTTCTCATCATGCGCCGCGGACCAGACGCCGAGCGCCTTCGATCCGGAATGGATCGCGGTCCGCCCCTGGGCGTCGACCGCGAGCACCTGCCGGTAATCCATGTGGTCCGTCGAGGCCCGGAGCACATTGACGGTCTGGTCGGCGCTCGCCCCCAGCGCCATGAGGTCCAGGCTGCGGGGCCCGAGCGTCGGATCGGTCACGTTCTGGCTCGCCACGGCACCGACGCCGCTTCGCGCGTAAGCACAGCGTGCCGCGACAGCCGGAGAGGATGACGCGACAGCGACGCCGAACGCGCCGGTGGCCGCGCACCGCGCAACGATCGAGAAAGTCATGTGGCCTGATCCGGGATGACGGCGATGGCGTCGACTTCGACCAGCCATTCGGGGCGAGCCAAGGCCGAGACGACGATCCCGGTCGACACCGGAAAGACGCCCTTCAACCATTTGCCGACGACACGGTAGACCGCCTCACGATAGCGCGGGTCGACGATGTAGATGGTGATCTTGCAGATGTGTTCGAGCTGCGAGCCGGCCTCCTCTAGCAGCATCTCGATGTTCGCCATGGCCTTTTCGGTCTGGCCAGCGACGTCGCCGATCGCCACGCTTTCAGAGGTGTCGAGATCCTGGCCGATCTGGCCGCGCACGAACACCATCGTGCCTCGTGCCACCACGGTCTGGCAAAGATCGTTGTCGAGCTTCTGGTCGGGATAGGTGGTCTTGGTGTTGAACTGCCGAATTCGTTTGTGAACCGTCATGTCGGGTTCTCTCCATTTTGAACGTCGTCACGCCTTGCTTTCGGAGGCGGAGCTAACTCGCCCGCCGCTCCTCGGCCAAAATCGCGCCGTTGATCTCGGCGCAGACGGCGTCGATCGCCCCTTCGTCGAAAGTCATGCGCAGACGGCGGTCGAGGGTCGTGAAAATACCGATGAAGGAGTTTCGGCAGTGTTCGAGCGTGCGCTCGGCCTCCTCCGCCGTGATCCCGGCCTGCGTCTGTAGAAAGGCTGCGAGAGCCTGCGTCGCGATGGGGTTGTCGAGAAGATAGGCCGGCTGCGTGTCACGCGCGACCCGGCGGTGGCGCGTCAGCCCCGCATCGGTCGACAAGGGCGCGCTCAACCGGATGTCGCGTGACGAGGCACCGACGCAGATCGTGATCGCATCGTTGTCGAGCACCCACCCGCCATGGGCGGGATCGTAGACTTCGAAGTCCCTGGGCTCGAGCCTGATCTCGACCGTGCGGGTTTCGCAGGCCTTCAGGGCGATCTTCTTGAAGCCGCGAAGATCCCTCAGTGCCCGGCGCAGGCGTGGCTGTCCGTGCTGCAGGTAGATCTGGCAGATCTCCTTCCCCGTCACCACGCCCGTGTTCATCACGTCGAAGGTCACGACAAGGTCTTGCCCGGGCTCCACCGTTGCGCGCGAGAGACGGAGGTTGGTGTAGGCGAATTGCGTGTAGCTCAGGCCGAAACCGAAGGGGAACCGCGGTTCGACGGCACGCTTGTCGTAGTAACGATAGCCGACCAGGTTACCCTCACTGTAGAGATGCCGACCATTCTCGCCGGGATAATCGAGATAACCCGGGATATCCTCGAGCCGCGCGGGAAAGGTCGAGGTGAGCTTGCCCGAGGGATTGACCCGGCCGAAGAGGATGTCGGCCACGGCTCCGCCCATGCCCTGGCCGGCGAAGAACGTCTCGACCACGGCCCCGACCTTCCCGAGCCAAGGCATCAGCACTGCATCGGGGTTGGCGAGAACAACCACGACCTTGCCGCAGATCGCCGCCAATGCCTCGACAAGCGCGTCATGGCCGGGAGCGAGACTGAGGTCGCGGCGGTCGGAGCCCTCGCCGTCATAGCCGACCTCGGTATTCACGAAGATGATCACGACATCCGCGCCGGCCGCCCCCGCCAGGGCCTCGGCCCTGAGGGCGTCGATCTCGGCGGGGTTGGTCGAGGTGCCGCGGAAGTGATCGACGATCACAGCGTCGCCGACGAGGGAGGCGATCTCCTCGAGGGGGATGTCCACCTCGGTCGGCGTGGTGGTCGCGCAGCCGGAGCCCTGGATAACCGGGTCAACCGCCGCCATTCCCACGACCGCGATCCGCTTGAGGCGGTCGGCGGCGAGCGGCAGCAGGCCATCGTTCTTGAGAAGCACGATGGACTCAGAGGCTGTCTTTCGCGCTAGACGATGGTGGGCCACATAATCGCACACCACGCCCTGGCGCTTGCCCGCCACGGCGCGGTCCACCAGGGCCAGAACACGCCCGCAGGCCTCGTCGACGATCTCGCGCGACACCGCGCCTGACCGGATCGCCTCGAGCAGCGTCGCCTTGCGGACGCTGTTTTCCGGCATGTCGAGTTCATTTCCGGCCGCCAGGGAGGCCGGCCGATCCTTGATCCCGTTCCAATCCGACACGACGAGACCCTGAAAGCCCCAATCCTCCCGCAGGACAGTCTTGAGCAACCACGGATCCTCCGCGGCCTGAACCCCGTTCAGCCGGTTGTAGGAACTCATCACCGTCCAGGGATCGCTTTTGGCGATGGCGCGCTCGAAGCCCAGCAAATAGATCTCGCGAAGCCCCCGCTCGTCCACGACCGAGTCCATCGTCGTGCGTTCGACCTCGGAATTGTTGCAGGCAAAGTGCTTCAGCGAGGCACCGACGCCATTGTGCTGAAGGCCGTTGATCACGGCTGCCGCGATGTCGCCGGAGACCACCGGGTCCTCGGCATAGTATTCGTAGCTGCGGCCGCCCAGCGGGGTCCGGCGGATATTGATGCCCGGTCCCAGCAGAAGCTGCACGTTCGAGGCCTGGCACTCCTGCGCGAGCGCCGTGCCGAGCTCGTAGGCGAGATCAACATCCCAGGAACAGCCAAAATTCGAACCGTTGGCGAAGCAGGTCGCGGGCTTCATGTGGCCCCAGGCTGTTGCGACATGGTCGGCGCGCTGGTTCACCACCGCGAGAAAGGCATCGAGATCCTGGCCGCCGGGCACGTCGTTGTCGATCTGGTCGATCGAGTAGCGGACGCCGTAAGTGCCGTCCGTCATGACGACCGAGGGGATGCCAAGGCGCGGGATCGCCCTTGTCTTCCACATGTTGAAGCCGCTGAGGAGGTCGACCTTTTCCTCCTCGGTGAGTTGCGCCACGATGCTCGCGGTCACGGGGGCGAGGCTGGACTGTGTCATGCGCTGAATTCCGGTGGGTGTGGGCGACCGGCGGGTTGCCTAGAGGCGTCGCTCGGTCGCTGCGCTGAAGATGGAGGCCTTGCTCGCTTTGAAGTGCAGCGTCTGCAGGCCGGCGAGCTGACGCGCCTGCCGCGGCTCCAGGCGCACGGACAGCCGCTTGCCCGCGAGATCAAACCAAGCCAGCGTGTCGGCGCCCATGGGCTCGATGAAGGAGAGCTCGGCCTGAATCGAGGCCTCGCCGGCGGGCGCAGCACCAAGATGGATGTCCTCTGGCCGGATGCCGAGGACGACCTCGACGCCGGGCGTGACATCCTCCTCGAAGGGATAGGCCCCGACCGGCAGCAGCACGCCGCCCGCCTCCACGGCGAGGCCAGCGCCCGACACGGCGAGGCGGCCCGACAGGAAGTTCATCGCCGGCGAGCCGACGAAGCCAGCGACGAACAGGCTGACGGGACGGTCGTAGATCGCCGCCGGATCGGCAAATTGCTCGACGACGCCCTTGTTCATCACGGCGATGCGAGAGGCGAGCGTCATCGCTTCCACCTGGTCATGCGTGACGTAGAGGATGGTGCAGCCCAGATCCCGGTGCAGCTTCTTGAGTTCGACGCGCATCTCCGTCCGCAGCTTCGCGTCAAGATTAGAGAGCGGCTCGTCGAAGAGGTAGACTTCGGCCTGCCGGACCAGCGCCCGGCCGATCGCCACGCGTTGGCGCTGGCCGCCGGACAGGGCGCTGGGCTTGCGATCGAGCAACGTCGTGAGTTGCAGGAGATTGGCCGCCCAGGACACCCGTCTCTCGATCTCGGCTTTCGGCGTCCGAGCGACACGAAGGCCGAACGCCATGTTCCTACGGACCGTCATCGTCGGATAGAGCGCATAGGACTGGAACACCATGGCGATCCCCCGCTTGCTGGGATCAAGGCTGCTGACATCGGCGCCCTTGATGCGGATCTCGCCGGACGAGATCGTGTCCAACCCGGCGATGGCGTTCAGAAGTGTGGACTTGCCGCAGCCGGAGGGCCCGAGCAGGACGATGAACTCGCCCGGCTCGACGGTCAGATCGATATCGCGCAGAACATGAACATGCTCGTAGGACTTGTTCATGCGACGAATGGCAATACCGGACATTGGCACTCAGCCTTTCACGGCGCCGGAAGCGATGCCGCGAACGAAATATCGGCCGGACACGAAATAGACGACCAAGGGTGGGAGGGCCGTCAGGATCGTGGCGGCCATGTTCACATTATATTCGACAGTGCCGTGGGCATTGACCACGATGTTGTTGAGCTGCACCGTCATCGGCAGGTTTTGCGATCCCGCGAAGATCAAACCGAGCAGATAGTCGTTCCAGATGCCGGTCACCTGCAGGATCAAGGCGACGATCAGCATGTTGGTCGACATCGGAAGCATGATCTCGAAGAAGATGCGGAAAAACCCTGCACCATCGACGCGCGCCGCCTTGACCAGTTCCGGTGGAATTCCGACGTAGAAATTCCGAAACAGCATGGTCATGAGCGGCATGCCGAAGATGACGTGCAAGACGATGATGCCGGCGAGCGTGTCATAGATCCGGAGGAAGGCGGTCAGCTTCACCAAGGGGAACAGCACCACTTGGTAGGGGATGAACGCGCCCAGCATCAGCGCCGTGATCAGGAAGTCGGCCCCTCGGAACCGCCAGATCGCCAGCGCATAACCGTTCATCGCTCCTAAGAAGATCGACAGGATCACGCCCGGCACCACGATGCGCATGGAGTTCCAGAAGCCGACCGAGAGGCCGTTGCAGGTCAGCCCCGTGCAGGCGCTGCTCCAAGCCTTGATCCAGGCGGCAAAGTTGAGCCCCTGGGGCGGGCTGAACAGCGTGCCCTGCCGGATCTCGGGCATGGTCTTGAACGAGGTGATCAGCATGATCGCCAGCGGCAGCGAGAACAGGGCGGCTGCGCTCACCAGCACCGCATAAATCCAGAAACGGGCGCCGAACGACGTCCGTCTGACCGTCCCGGCAATGGCCCGAAGCTCGATGGCTGTCGCGTCCGCCGACATCTCAGGCTTTCCGCCGCGTTTCCAGGTAGATGTACGGGGTCAAGGCGGCCAGCACGGTCAGCAGCATCGTCATAGCGGCCGCAGAAGCCTGACCGATGTTGCCGCGCTCGAACGCCATGTCCACGACGAACTTGCCGGGCACGTCGCTGCCGACGCCGGGGCCGCCCTGGGTCATGGCGACGACTAGATCGTAGCTGCGCACCACGTTGATCACGAGCAGGACCACGCAGGTGACGATCACGGGCCTCAACAGCGGCAGGACGATGCTGACGTAGGCTCGCCATTTCGGGATGCCATCGACCTTGGCGGCGCGCCAGATGTCGCCATCCACCCCGCGTAGGCCGGCCAGCATGATGGCCATCACCAGACCGGACGAATGCCAGATCGCCGCACAGACGATCGTGTAGATCGCCATGTCCTGCTGGATGATCCAGTCGAAGCGGAAGCTCGTCCAGCCCAATTCCCGCACGAGGTGCTGCACGCCCATGGCGGGATTGAGCAGCCATTGCCAAGCGAGGCCCGTGACGATGAAGGACATCGACAGAGGATAGAGCAGGACCGTCCGGAACAGGCCCTCGAACCGGATGTTCTGGTCGATGAGGATCGCCAGCACCGTCCCGATCGTCAGCGCAAAGGCGACGAACAGAACGGCAAAAATCACCATATTCTCGAAGGCGATGTGCCAGCGCAACGTGGACCACAGACGCTGATACTGCAGAAGACCGGCGAAACCGTAGTCGGGAAAGAGCGTGGAGCGCGTGAAGGAGATATAGGCGCTCCACAGGATCGGCGCGTAGAAGCAGGCGATCATCGCCGCCACGACGGGCGCGACCACGATCTTCGCCGTGGTCTGCGACAGATGTCTCCGCATCCGGCCTGCTCCTCCACTCCGCCGCTTACTGAGACTGCGCGACAATGGCACCGAATTGCTTCGCCGCGTCCTGCGCACTCATGTCCGGTGTGCTCCAGAAGCGCGAAACGAGGTCCTTGATCTGGCCTTCCTGATCCGCGCTGAAGACGAACTCGAAGTTCGGCACCTGCGCGTCGGGATCGCTCAACACCTTCTGACCGGCCTTCAGGCAGGCATCGCCGGTGGAGAGGTCGGCGTCGAGACGCGGGGGCAGCGAGCCCTTGATGAGGTTGAACTTGGTCTGCAAGTCTTTGTCGACCAGCACGCTTTCCAAAAGTTTTTGGCCGCTCACCAAGTCTTTGTTGCCGACCTTCGGGAAGTCGAACAGATCGACCACCATCAGGTAGGCGTTGTTGGTTCCAGGCGCGAGCTGGCATCCGAACTCCTTGCCGGGCGTCAGGCCGGCGCCGACGAACTCGCCCTTGGCCCAGTCGCCCATGATCTGGAGCGCCGCCTTATTGGTCACGACCAGGTTCGTGGCGTCGTTCCAATTCCGCCCCTGGCTGCCCTCGTCGACATAGGAGGTCAGCTTGCGGAAGGTTTCGAAGCTCTTGACCACGAGCGGGCCGGTCGCCGCGGCCTGGTCGTGGTCGATCAGCACCTTCTTGTAGAAGTCGCGACCGTTTGACAGCATGACGGCATAGAACAGCGACGCTTCCTGCCACGGCTGCGCGCCGAGCGCCAAGGGAATGTAGCCCTTGGCCTTCAGTTTGTCGGCAACGGCAAAGAATTCGTCCCAGGTCGTCGGCGGCTTCGCATTGATGTCGGCGAAGGCCTTGGTCGAATACCACATCCAGTTGCCGCCGCCGATGTCGACCGGAATGGCGTAAACCTTGCCCTCGTAGGTCAACCGCTGGACCAGGAAGCCTGGCATGTGCTTAGTTACTGAGTCGGCGACCTCCGGATCAAGTGGGCTTAGGATGCCGCGCTCGGCGAGTTGCTTCACTTCGCCGATGTTGTCGAGCAGCGCAGAGGGCGGATTGCCGCCGGCCACACGATTGAGCGCCGCCGCGCGCGCATCGTCGAACCCGCCCACGGCGCTGTCAATCCAGGCGCCGCCGCGCGCCTTGTAGGCATCCGCGAAGACCCTCAGCGCCTTTGACTCGCTGCCGCTGGTCCAATAATGCAGCACATCAGCCTGTTGGGCAAAAGCGGGAGCTGCAAGAGCAAAGCTCAGGGCAGAGACGGACGTCAATAGCCGGATCTTCTTCATGTCTTCGATGCACTCGCGATGATCGAGACAGCGTTAGGGCGGCATATCCAGGGGCGCAATGGCGAATTACCGAAGCGGAGGTTAGCTTCATCCTAAGCGACGGCGGTTCCGACAGTTGCGTTGCAAGCTACGGGACCAGGGCCTAAATGCGCGTCGTAGAACGCGGCCTATGCCCATGTCGAGGTCTGCCATTTGACTGTGACCAGGGTTCAACGCCGTTCGCTGCCCCATCCGCGACACCTAGACTAGGTGGTGCTTTAGGCTGCTCCACCGGGGGAATGTGGGCGATGCTGTCGACGCTCGTGGCGGAAAGGGTCTCGGAACCGAATATCACGCCCTTGATCACCCTCGTCCCGATCAACTCCCCTCTGCGATGGTGAGCTTGCAAGCTCAATTCCTTTGGTTGGAACCAATAGAGAACAAACTTGACTTCTGGGCGGCTATGTGATCCACTTGATCCAGGTTGGATACCCGCATCGGGCGTCCTGGATCTGACCCAACCCGCCCTCACCAGGCGGGTTTTTTGTTGCCTGGAGGCGGTCATGAACCAGCATGTGATTGTGACGTGGATTGCTGCCCTAGGCCCGTATTTTTCGGGCTGCACGATCGGCCTATGTGCCATCGTGGCTGCGCTTCTGAATCGTGGTCGGTGAAGGATTTCCCTCAGCTCGAATAGAAGCAGCGCTTCATACAGGTTGCCAAGAATGGCTCTGTTCCGCGCCCGCTGGAACGATCAGGTCCGCTGATCTAAAGCCTGCTTATGAAATTGATCGATGGGGCGCCGTACACGGGGCGCCCCGACGCCGTGCTTTCTTTGGGGAAACGAAGGGCTGCTTCCCCGTAGTCAATTCCCCGAAGCGGCCTGGCTGAAACCGGCCAGCCTCAGCTGAAGAGCGGCCGGACGGCTTGGCGCCCAAGACCGTCATTGCGGGTACCCCAAGCCGCGCCTGAAAGCGGTCGTTCCTTCGGCATCCGTCGCATCCCTTCAGGTCACGCTCGGCGGATCTCCTGCGAGTTTGTGGGACGTATCGGTCAACCACGCCGAAGTGTGTGGCTGCGCAAGTTGTCGAGCAGCACCGCCAGGAGCAGGATGAGCCCGCGCACCAAGTATTGGTAGAAGGCCTGAATGTTCAGCAGGTTCATGGCGTTCTCGGCGATCCCCAGGATCAGCACGCCCACGACGACGCCCGAGATCGCGGCCCGGCCCCCCGCCAGCGACACCCCGCCCAGCACGCAGGCCGAGATCACCGACAGTTCCAAGCCGGTCGCGGCATTGGGCTGTCCGCTGGTGATGCGGGAGGCGAGCAGCACGCCTGCGATCCCGCACATGACGCCCTGGATCGCGAAGATCCAGATGCGGGTGCGGGCCACGTCGACGCCGGCCAGCCGGGTCGCGTCGGGATTGCCCCCGACCGCCAGGACGTGGCGGCCGAACACCGTCCGATTGAGCACGAAGCCGAAGGCCGCGAGGCA